>NZ_MSTL01000004.1:0-214309 GCF_002752475.1 Serratia sp. OLAL2
CTTTTTCTTCTGGCGCGTTATCGATCTGGTCGAAAGCACGTGCAGAACCGCCGTAGGTTTTAGCCAGAACGGTGGTGATCGCTGCAGTCAGGGTAGTTTTACCGTGGTCAACGTGGCCGATAGTACCAACGTTAACGTGCGGTTTTGTACGTTCAAATTTTTCTTTAGACACGGCTATATTCCTTACTATAGCGCTCTCCCCTTCTGGAGAGAGCACGGGACTTTGGTTTTAACCCTGCGGCTTATTTGCCACGGGCTTCGATTACGGCCTGAGCGACGTTGTTCGGTGCATCATCATACTTCAGGAATTCCATGGTGTATGATGCGCGACCTTTAGTCAGAGAACGCAGCTGAGTTGCGTAGCCGAACATTTCGGACAACGGTACTTCAGCGTGGATCTTAACGCCAGTCACTTCAGATTCCTGACCGCGCAGCATGCCGCGACGACGGCTCAAGTCACCGATAACGTCACCGGTGTTCTCTTCTGGAGTCTCAACTTCAACCTTCATGATAGGCTCAAGCAGAACTGGTTTCGCTTTCTTAAAGCCTTCTTTAAAGGCGATAGACGCGGCCAGTTTAAACGCCAGTTCAGAGGAGTCAACGTCGTGGTAAGAACCGAAGTGCAGACGAATACCCATGTCTACTACCGGGTAACCAGCCAACGGACCAGACTTCAGCTGCTCCTGGATGCCTTTATCAACGGCAGGGATGTATTCGCCAGGAATTACACCACCTTTGATGTCGTTGACGAACTCGTAACCTTTCGGGTTAGAGCCCGGCTCCAGTGGGTACATGTCGATCACAACGTGACCGTACTGACCGCGACCACCAGACTGCTTGGCGTGCTTACCTTCAACGTCGGTAATCTTCGCGCGAATCGCTTCGCGGTAAGCTACCTGAGGTTTGCCCACGTTAGCTTCAACGTTGAATTCACGCTTCATGCGGTCAACGATGATGTCGAGGTGCAGTTCACCCATACCGGCGATGATGGTCTGGTTAGACTCTTCGTCAGTCCATACGCGGAACGACGGGTCTTCTTTAGCCAGACGGCCCAGAGCCAGACCCATTTTTTCTTGGTCAGCTTTGGTTTTCGGTTCAACGGCGATAGAGATTACCGGCTCAGGGAATTCCATACGCTCCAGGATGATTGGAGAGTCTGGATCACACAGGGTGTCCCCGGTGGTCACGTCTTTCAGACCGATCGCAGCGGCGATGTCGCCTGCGCGAACTTCTTTGATCTCTTCACGCTTGTTGGCGTGCATCTGAACGATACGGCCAAAACGCTCGCGCGCAGACTTAACGGAGTTCAGCACGGTGTCGCCGGAGTTAACAACGCCGGAGTACACGCGGAAGAAGGTCAAGTTACCTACGAACGGGTCGGTAGCGATTTTGAACGCCAGCGCAGAGAACGGCTCGTCATCACTTGCGTGACGCTCAGCCGGAGTGTCTTTACCGTCGTCCAGGATACCGTTGATCGCAGGAACGTCAGTTGGTGCCGGCAGGTATTCGATTACCGCATCCAGCATCGCCTGCACGCCCTTGTTCTTGAACGCAGAACCACAGGTAACCAGGATGATTTCGTTGTTCAGTACGCGCTGACGCAGAGCTGCTTTGATTTCTTCCTCGGTCAGCTCTTCGCCGCCCAGGTATTTTTCCATCAGCTCTTCGGAAGCTTCCGCAGCGGACTCGATCAGGTTCTGGCGCCATTCTTCAGCCAGATCCATCATGTCAGCCGGGACGTCTTCGTATTCGAAGGTTACGCCTGCGTCTTCTTCGTTCCAGTTGATCGCCTTCATTTTCACCAGGTCGATAACGCCGGTGAATTTGTCTTCTGCGCCGATAGCCAGCTGCAGAGGAACAGGGTTAGCGCCCAGACGAGATTTGATCTGGCCAACAACTTTCAGGAAGTTAGCGCCCATACGGTCCATTTTGTTAACGAACGCGATACGTGGCACTTTGTATTTGTTAGCCTGACGCCATACGGTTTCAGACTGTGGCTGAACACCACCAACAGCACAGTAAACCATTACCGCGCCATCCAGCACACGCATGGAACGTTCTACTTCGATGGTGAAGTCAACGTGCCCTGGGGTGTCGATGATGTTTACGCGATGCGGTTCGAACTGCTTGGCCATACCAGACCAGAAAGCAGTAGTCGCTGCAGAAGTGATGGTAATACCACGCTCCTGCTCCTGTTCCATCCAGTCCATGGTGGCAGCGCCGTCATGAACTTCACCGATTTTGTGGTTTACACCGGTGTAGAACAGAATACGTTCGGTAGTGGTGGTTTTACCGGCGTCGATGTGAGCACTGATACCGATGTTACGGTAGCGTGCAATGGGTGTTGTACGAGCCATTTGATTCCTCTATTCCTAGGGCGTTCAAGTTCAGTTAACCCAAGCGGGCCGATTTGACGCGCCCGCTTGGTTAGCATGACTACAGCCAGGTGATTACCAGCGGTAGTGGGCGAACGCCTTGTTGGCTTCGGCCATACGGTGAACGTCTTCACGCTTCTTAACAGCAGAACCTTTGTTCTCTGCTGCGTCAGACAGCTCGTTCGCCAGGCGCAGAGCCATGGATTTATCACCGCGTTTACGTGCAGCATCAACGATCCAACGCATTGCCAGAGCATTACGACGAACCGGGCGGACTTCAACTGGTACCTGATAAGTAGAACCGCCAACGCGACGCGACTTAACTTCTACAGTCGGGCGAACGTTGTCGAGAGCGACTTCGAAAGCTTCCAGGTGATCTTTACCAGAACGCTGAGCCAGGGTCTCCAGCGCGGTATAGACGATTGCTTCTGCAGTAGATTTTTTACCGTCTACCATCAGGATATTTACAAATTTGGCCAGCAGCTCAGATCCGAACTTAGGATCTGGCAGAATTTTACGTTGGCCGATTACGCGACGACGTGGCATGGAAATACTCCGTTGTTAATTCAGGATTGTCCAAAACTCTACGAGTTTATTTTGACATTAAAGTTAAAACGTTTGGCCTTACTTAACGGAGAACCATTAAGCCTTTGGCTTCTTCACGCCGTACTTGGAACGAGCTTGCTTACGGTCTTTAACACCGGAGCAGTCAAGTGCACCACGGACGGTGTGGTAACGCACACCTGGCAGGTCTTTTACACGACCGCCACGGATCAGGATTACGGAGTGTTCCTGCAGGTTGTGGCCTTCGCCACCGATGTAGGAAGTCACTTCGAAACCGTTGGTCAAACGCACACGGCAAACTTTACGCAGTGCGGAGTTTGGTTTTTTCGGGGTAGTGGTATATACGCGGGTGCATACGCCACGTTTCTGCGGGCAGGCTTCCAGCGCTGGAACGTTGCTTTTAGCAGCCTTCACAGAGCGTGGTTTGCGAACCAGCTGGTTAATTGTTGCCATTAAAAAAGCTCCTGGTTTTTGCTTCGTACTAGCTTCGTAAACATGTGATAAATCCCCTCGTATGCACTATTGGCAGAGTACGAGGACGCAGAATTTTAGGGCTGACCAGTATGGGTGTCAAGAAATATACAACATCACTCTCATTACCAGGCCATTTGGCTGCGGTGTTGTTCGGTTAATTCAACGAAGTGATTATAGCCGATGACAGTGATTTTGTGCGAAAAATGACCAACCAATCCCCGGGCTTCCAGGTCATCCTGCAGCGCATAAAGGGATATGGGGGCGGCGAGCAGCAATTCAAGATGAGCGCTGCCGGCAAGGCCTGCAAGCACGCCGTCCTGTAGCAGCAACAGCGCGTCGCCCTCCGCCGCCAGGCGCAGCAGCGCAGGTAAGTCACATTGGTTTGGCGAATGGCTCAGGGTATACAGCATCAGAAGATCCTAAAACGTCATCACGGCGTCGTAACCGGTCAATTGGCGGCGCAATTCATCCGGCGCCAGCACCTCGGCATCCAGCACCCAATCGGTCACCTGACTCAGCCCACGCTCCTGCAGCGAAGCCTGGCATAGATAGCAGCGCTCCACGTCATACAACGGCAGCACGCCGAAGGTGGCGATGTAATTGCGCGCCAAGATTTTTTCCGGTTGCTGGCCCGGCAACAGCTGCAATACGCCATCGCCGACAAAAAACACCCCCAAATCCTCACTGAGCGCCGATGTGGCAAGCAGCGCATCCAGCCCTTCCCTGCCGCCGGCACCGCCGTGCGGCCCGTGGGTGAAAACAAAAGCGACTCGTTTCATCATATCCTCAGAACTGCACCAGACGGTCGCAACTCAGCGACGCTTCGGCCAGGGAACCCAGCCCGCTCAGGGTAAAGCCGGGCTGCAGGTTGGCGCTTGCCAGCCCCTGTTGCGCCGCCTCCTGCTCGTCGGTGACGCCACGGCGCAGCGCGGCAGCAACGCAGACGTTGAGCGCCACGCCGTGTTGCTGCGCCAGCTGCGTCCAGCCGCGCACCAGGTCGAATTCGTCGCTGGCCGGCGCGGTCAGTTGGTTGGCGTTCAACACCCCTTCACGGTAGAAAAAAACGCTGGAAAGCCGGTGCCCTTTCGCCAGCAAAGCCTGAGCGAACTGATAGGCGCTGCTGGCCTGCTGCGTGCCGTAAGCCGGGCCGGTGACCAACAGACAATAATCGAGCATCAACGGTCGCTTCCCAACAGATCGCCACTCTTGAACTGGCGGATGTACAGATACACGGTGTGTTTGGAGATATTCAGGCGATCCGCCACCTGATTGATCGCATCCTTGATATCGAAGATGCCTTTCTCATAGAGGTTGAGCACCACCTGGCGATTCTTGGCGTTATTGGACACCGAGCGGTCGGCGTTCACCTCTTCGATGGTGAACTCCAGCGTCTGCGCCACCAGATCGTCGACGGAAGAGGCGAAATTCACCGACGACGGCACGTCCTGCGTGGCCGGCGGCATAAAAGTCTGCATGATCTGCGAGAACGGCACGTCGAGGTTCATGTTGATGCACAGCAAACCGATCACCCGCTGCTCGCGATTGCGAATGGCAATGGTCACCGATTTCATCAACACGCCGCTCTTGGCGCGGGTAAAGTAGGCTTTCGACACGCTGCTGTCGTCGCCGGCCATGTCGTGCAGCATGCGCAGCGCCAGGTCGGTGATCGGCGAGCCGATTTTGCGCCCGGTGTGTTCCCCGTTGGCGATGCGCACCGCCGAGCTGTTCAGGTCTTCCAGCGCGTGCAATACGATCTCACAGTGGCCGCCGATCAACATCGCCAGCCCGTCGACCACCGCTTCATAGGATTTCAGGATTTCATGATCCGTTTGAGTAAACGGACGTTCATTCAGCAAATCAAGTTCGCTGGCTTCGCTGGATAAAAGCGAATTCGACATCGAAGATACCACCCTCATAGATCGCCTGTGCCAGGGGGCGCAGCTAAAACCGCTCGGACCGGATCGCTGCCGTCGTCGGCATGCCGCCGCGCGGCTGGCTGAGAGCCGCATAAAACGGCACGATGACATCCGCGGGCGAGGCGGCCGGGAACAATTTTAGGTACACGCCCTAAGGGGCAGACGCATGACTGATAAGTCAGAATTATTAGTCTAGCAAAGCGGCCGGAGCAAAGTCCTTGCGTTTGCGCGTGGTATTGACGTTAAGCCCGATGCCCGGCAGGCGTCAAGCGTTCAATGGCGAGAGAGGCGGCGGCGGCCAAAATGAAAACCGCCGCGGAGGGCATCCGCGGCGGTGGCAAACAAAGCGACGAGATTATTTCGCTTTGGTATCGGCTTTCGCGTCAGCCGGTTTTTCGGCTTTAGCGTCGGCTTTCGGCGCCGCTTTCACGTCCAGCAGCTCAACGTCGAAGACCAGCGTGGAGTTAGCTGGGATGCCCGGAACGCCGGTTTTGCCGTAGGCCAGCGCCGGTGGGATCACCAGCTTGATTTTGCCGCCTTTCTTGATGTGCTTCAGACCTTCGGTCCAGCCAGGGATCACGCCGTCCAGACGGAACGACAGCGGCTCGCCGCGGGTATAGGAGTTATCAAACTCGGTGCCGTCGGTCAGGGTGCCTTTGTAGTTCACCACCACGGTGTCGCTGTCTTTCGGCGCTTCACCCGCGCCCGGTTTCTCTACCTGATACAGCAGGCCGGATTCAGTTTTCTTCACGCCTTTTTCTTTAGCAAAGCTGTCGCGATACTTGGCGCCTTTGGTTTCGTTGTCCTTGGCGTCCTGCTCCATCTTCGCCTGAGCGGAAGCCTTCACGCGCGCTTCGAAGCCCTGCAGGGTCTTCTCGATGTCGGCATCGTTCAGCTTGCTCTTGTTGGCGAACGCGTCCTGAACGCCGGCGATCAGCTGATCTTTGTCCAGCTTGATGCCCAGCTTCTCTTGCTCTTTCAGAGAGTTGTCCATGTAACGGCCGAGAGAGGCGCCCAGTGCGTAGGCCGCTTGCTCGTCGTCGTTTTTGAACTTGCCGGTGCTTGGCGCTGCTGCCGCGTCCGCTGGTTTAGCGGCTTCTGCCGGTTTGGCGGCATCGGCTGCCATGACCTGGGTCGCATTCAGAGCAAAAGCCATGGTGGTTGCCAGAAGCGTGACTTTAAACAAAGATTTCATCCATTTCTCCAGTGTCTGAAGCAATGCCCCAAACAATCATTAGGTAAGATAACCGGGCTACTATAGCTGCCTGAAACAAAACAAAACAGTCGCACAGGTAACCAATCGAGTCAAAGTGTGACTCCCACTTTGCCGAGAAGTTTCCCCCTGCGTGCTACTCGTATGATAAATCAGATTTTTCTTGCAGAATATTCGGCGAGGTTAGCAAAAAACGGCGTATCGGGCGCGCAACTTTTCAGCACTTTACACTGCCGATCGCAACGTTGCGCGCCGTCTGAAGAAATAGCGCGAGCAAACCCGGCGCCAGCTGTTACCATAGCGCCGAATCAGGATTTTATCGCGTCAGAGGTAGCCTCATGCACAACGCCGACATTCAACGCCTGCTACAGCGGCTTGAAGAACTGGAGAGCCGTCAGGCTTTCCAAGAGCTCACCATCGAAGAGCTCAACCAGACCGTTACCCAGCATCAAATGGAAATGCTGAAGATGCGCGAACACCTGCGCATGTTGACCGACAAGCTGCGCTCGACCCAAACCTCAATGATCGCCTCGCAATCGGAAGAAACCCCTCCGCCGCACTATTGAGGGTCCGTTGCGCGGTTATTTCAGGCGTGCCAACCCATCGACGGCACGCTCGAGATACCGGCGCGGGCACCCCAGGTTGATGCGGATAAAACCGCTCCCCTGCGGGCCGAAACCGCTGCCCATCGACGGAGCCAGCTTTGCCACCGCTACCAGCGCCTGCTGTAAGTCAGCATCGCTCAAACCCAGTGCACGGCAATCCAGCCAGGCGAGATAGGTCCCTTCTGCCTGGGTCATCGTGCACCAGGGCGCGGCGGCCGCCAGCGCCCGTTCAAACCAACGCCGATTCTCCGCCAGGTAGCCGAGCAGCTCATCAAGCCAGACAGCACCCCGTTGATAGGCCGCGGTCGCCGCCGTCATCGATAGCGCGTTGAACACATCCAGCCCGTGGGCATTCAGCCGATCGACAAACGCCTGCCGAAGCCGAGCGTTGGGGATCAGGAAATTCGAAATGCGCAGCGAGGAAAGGCCGAACGTTTTGCTGGCGGACGTCGCCGCAATCGCTCGCTCGCGATATTTCTTGTCCAGATGCAACACCGACGTAAACGTCTCGCCGGGCAGCAGCAGATCGGCCCAGATCTCATCGGAGATCACCGTAACGTCGTGGGTATGGCAAAGCGCCATGAGCCGCTCCAGTTCATCGCGGCGCCAGCAACGGCCTGTCGGATTGTGCGGATTGCACAGCAACAACAGCGGCGGTTTACGCTGTGCCAGACAGGCAGCCAACTGGTCGAAATCGATCCGATATCCCTGCGGAGTTTTCAACAGAGGATTCTCAAGCACCTCTCTGCCATTCATGGTGACTATCTTGGCGAACGAGCCATAATACGGCCCCTGCACCACCACACCGTCCCCCGGCTTGCTGAGCAGTTGGATCAGCATCGCCAATCCGGGCACCACCCCCTCAATCGACGTAAACCACTCACGCCGCAGCGGCAAGTCGTGCCGTTTGGCGAACCAGTCGATCGCCGCCTGATAGTAGGCGTCGTCACGTTCGCTGTAGCCAAAGACCCCGTGGTCCACCCGCTGATGCAGCGCCTGTTGCACCTCTGGCGGACATGGAAAATCGAAATCGGACACCCACATCGGCAACAGTTCGCTGCCATCCAGTTGCAGATAGCGGTCGATGAAGTCCCACTTCACGGAGCTGGTGTTGTGGCGATCGATGATGGCGTTGAAATGACTCGTCATGTCAGGCTTCCTTACGCTGCAAATCGTTCTGAGGTTGAAGTTTGGCGATACCGAAGCCGGTGAACCCATAAATCAGGGCGAACACCACCGCGGCATAACATTGGATCACCCACGGCAGCAGATCGAGCGTGCTGACCCCCAGCGTGGTCGCCATGTAAATACCGGCGGCCGTCCACGGGATCAGCGGCTCGATAACGGTGCCCGCATCCTCGACGGTGCGCGACAGGTTTTTGTTGTCCAGCCCCATGCGCCGATAGGCCCCTTTGAACAGCTCCGCTGGGATCAGCAGCGCCAGCTTGCCGTCGCTGGTCGCGCCGGTCACCAGGATCGTGGTGGCAACGGTGGCGGCGATCAGTTGGCCGGTGGTGTGCACCACGTGCAGCAGCCGGCTGATGATCACCGTCAGGGCGCCGGTCAGCGTCAGGGCGCCGGCGAAGGAAAAGGCGCAGAACACCAGCAGGATCGTACTCATCATCGAGAACATGCCGCCGCGGTTCAGCAGGCGCGGCACATCGGCGACGATCCCTTCGACGTTATGGCCCTGGCTGGCGAACATCGACAGATTGAAACCGTCCATCAACGCATTCAGCCCCTGTTGCAGGCTAAAACCCTGCAGCGCGACGCCGATGGCAATCGCCAGCGCGCAGGCGGCCAGCATGACAGGGATCACCGGCCGTTTGGTCACCGCGCCCCACAGCACCAGCACCGGTGGCAGGATCAACAGCAGGTTGAAATGGTACAGCCCCTCAAGCGCGCTGACGATTTCGGTCACTTTTTCCGGCGTTGCCACGCTGCCCACCGCGCCGGTGTGGCCGGCGATCAGGTACACCACGGCGGCCAGGATGAAGCTCGGCAACGTCGTGTACATCAGATGCTGGATATGGCTGTAGAGATCGGTATCCGCAACGATAGCCGCGAAGTTCGTCGAATCGGACAACGGCGAAATTTTGTCGCCGAAGTAGGCGCCGGACACCACCGCCCCAGCCGCGGCGGCCAGCGGCACGTCTAAACCGGCGGCCACGCCCATCAGCGCCACGCCCACGGTGCCGGCTGCCCCCCACGAGGTGCCGGTGCACACCGAGATCACGCTGGTGATGAAGAACGCGGCAATCAGAATATATTGCGGACTGATCAGCTTCAGCCCCCAATACACCATGTAAGGGATTGTACCGCTGATCATCCAGGTGCCGATCAGGCCACCTACGCAGATCAGGATCATGATCACCGGCATGGCCTTCGCCAGCTTGGCCACGATGGCCTCGATGATGTCGTCCCAGCGGTAACCTTGCCACCAGGCCAGCGCGGCGGTGATGGCGGCGGAAACCAGCAGAAGCGGTTCAATGCGCAGGCCAAACTGGCCATAGCCGATGATGAGCAGCAACAGCATGGCCACAATCGGCAGCGTCGCCAACCCAAGGTTGAGCGTTTTCTTATTATCCATATACGGCTCCTGTTGAAGATGGGGTACTGCAACAGCGTAATGGCTTCGATAATCGGAGGATGTGAGCGCAGGCAACCGGCCATGTAATCGGTTTCATGCGCTCACATTGTGTGACTTGTCTCTCATTCGCCGCGCTTGCTTTGCTCATGCGGCTCGCCATCGGTGACAGAGTCTCGCAGGATAAGCTCGGCCGAAAAGCGGTTGTTCTGCGGCGCGACGTCGCTGCCGCTGTGGATCTGCAGCGCGAGGCGCGCGGCGCGTCGGGCCATTTTCTCGATGGGGTAATGCACAGTGGTCAGCGAAGGGTGGAGATATTTCGCCAGGGCAATGTCGTCAAAGCCAACGATCGACAGCGCCTCGGGCAACTGAATGTGCCGTTGATGGCAGGTGCGCATCATGCCGGCGGCCATCACGTCGTTGAACGTCACTGCGGCGGTGAAGCGTGGGTCGCTGGCCAGCACGCGCTCGGCCGCTAACTCGCCCCCTTTCTCGTTGAAGGGCACGCTGATGATCCAGGCTCCGGGCACCTCAATACCAGCGGCGGCCATGGCCTTGCGGTAACCCGCTAACCGCTGTGCGCGGTCGTCGATCGGCAAATCCGCCGTCACGCAGGCGATTCTCCGATGCCCCTGACGAATGAGTAGCTCGGTCGCCGCCTGTGCCGCCTTGGCATTGTCGAGCCAAATACAACGATTGGCGATGGCCGGCAGGTAGCGATTGACCAGCACCAACGCGGGCGTGTGGGCGGCGTAGCGCAGCAGCTCCTCTTCTCCCATGCGCGTGACGTGCGCCACAATGGCTTCGCATCCCTGATTGATGAGAAAGTCGAGGCCGCTTTTTTCCAGTTCGGCCTGATGCCCGCCGCTGCACAACATCAAACGCACGCCGGCCTGCCGCGTGATGTCTTCCACGCCCCGCGCCAGGCGCGAGAAAAACGGATCGTCGAGGTTGCCGGTCAGCAACCCCAGCATATTGCCGCTTCTTTTCGCCAGTGCCAGCGCGGCGGCGTTGCGGTGGTAATTGAACTCGCGCATCGCTTTCTCGACGCGTTCGCGGGTCACCGGTTCAACGTAGGCGGTATTATTGATCACCCGGCTGACGGTGGCCGTGGAAACGCCGGCGCGGCGCGCAACGTCTTTCATGGTGGCCATGGCATGTCCTGTTTTGCCGTTCGGCGCCTGGTGCGCCGCGCATAAAAAAGGGCAGCCAATGGCCGCCCTCTTGTCTCGGGATTGCGTTCTGCTTAGTGGCAGCCGCAACCACCGTTACCGCAACCGCCTTTACCGTGGTCGTGACCATGGTCGTGATCGTGGCTGTGGCCGTGACCGCCGCAGCAACCTTCACCGTGCTCGTGGTGATGGTCGTGCTCGCCGTGTACGTGACCGTGCGCCAGCTCTTCTGCGGTCGCTTCGCGGATCGCGACAACTTCCACGTTGAAGTTCAGGTTTTGGCCGGCCAGCATGTGGTTGCCGTCAACCACGACGTGGTCACCGTCAACTTCGGTGATTTCAACCGGTACCGGGCCCTGATCGGTGTCAGCCAGAAAACGCATGCCGACCTGCAGTTCGTCAACGCCCATGAAGACGTCTTTCGGTACGCGCTGCACCAGGTTTTCGTCGTAGTTGCCGTACGCGTCGTTCGCGCCGACGTGAACGTCAAAACGATCGCCAACGTCGTGGCCTTCGAGTGCTTTTTCCAGACCTGCGATCAGAGAACCATGCCCGTGCAGATAGTCCAGCGGTGCGCTCACCGGAGACTCATCAACCAAAACACCGTCTTCTGTACGTACTTGGTAAGCCAGGCTGACCACCAAGTCTTTTGCTACTTTCATGATATCTCCTACCGTTGGCTACTAGGACGCGCACCGTTATCGGGATGCGCGCCTTTTCCGGACAGATTGTAACGGAAATCTGCCTCGCTGTACCCTCCGGGATAAAAAAACGCTACTTCGGCTGGAAAATGCCGATCACCTGCTCTTGCGGGCGAACGTGTTTTTCCACCTGTTGTTCGGTCTGGCGCTGATGGTGTCCGCACTTGACGCACTCCACCACTTCCACCTGATCCTCCCGCCATACCGCCAACGTATCCATAGCGCTACAGCTCGGGCACACCGCCCCGGCGATAAATCTCTTACGTGTTGCAGACATCGTTATGCTCCCGCTTATTCGTATTCGTCCCAGCCGTCGAACTGGCGACTTTCTTTTTGCATTTCGCGATGGAACAGCTCTTCCAGCTCGCGCCGCGCCTCTTTCACGCGGGAAATTTGCGCCACGTCGCCCTGATGCGGCGGCATCAGCTCACGCAGCATGCGCATATCCAGGCGGCGGAAATGCTGCTGGGCGCGGAAAGCCTGATGCGGGTGCATGCCCAACTCCATCAGCGCCTTGCGCCCCAGTTCCAGCGCGCTGGAGAAGGTTTCGCGGCTGAACTGTTTCACGCCCGCCTGCAGCAGCTCATGCGCCTCCACGCGGCCGCGCGCGCGCGCCAGAATGCTCAGGTTCGGGAAGTGCTGTTGGCACAGCCGCACGATCTCCATGGTGTCTTCCGGCTCATTGCAGGTGATCACGATCGACTTGGCCTTTTCGGCGCCCGCCGCGCGCAACAGTTCCAGCTCGGTGGCGTCGCCGTAATAAACCTGGTAACCGTAACGCCGCAGCACGCCGACGGCGCTGACGTCGCGCTCCAGTACGGTAATGCGCATTTTGTTGGCCATCAACAGGCGGCCGATCACCTGGCCGAAACGCCCGAAGCCGACGATGATCACCTGCGGATCGTCATCCTCTACGTACGGCGTTTCCTCGTCTTCGCCTTTAGCGTTATAGCGGCGCGCCAAAATGCGGTCGATGGCCTGCATCAGCAGCGGCGTGGTCATCATCGACAGCGTCACCACCACCAGCAGCAAAGAGAGTTGATCCGGCTGCAGCACCTTTTGCGCCCCCGCCGCCGAAAACAGCACGAAGGCAAACTCACCGCCCTGGCTGAGCACCCCGGCAAACTGCAGCCGCACCGAGCTACGCAGGCCGAACAGACGCGACACGCCATAGAGCACGCCGGATTTGACCGCCACCAGCGCCAGTACGCCGATCAACACCTCGGCCAGGTGGGTGTAGAGCACGCCGATATTCAACACCATGCCCACCGAGATAAAGAACAGCCCCAGCAGCAGCCCTTTAAACGGCTCGATGGAGATCTCCAGTTCGTGGCGATATTCGCTCTCCGCCAACAGCACCCCGGCGATGAAGGTGCCGAGCGCCATCGACAGGCCGAGCGCCTCCATAAACAGCGCCGAGCCGAGCACCAACAACAGCGCCGCGGCGGTGAAAATCTCGCGCACGCCGGAGGCGGCGATATAGCGGAACAGCGGCCGCAGCAGAAAGCGTCCGCCGATCAGCATACCGCCGAACGCCGCGACCTTGAGCGCGATCTTCGCCCAGTCGTCGCTGGTGCCGCCGGCGCCGGCCAGAATGGGGATCAACGCCAACGCCGGGATCACCGCCATATCCTGGAACAGCAGCACCGAGAAACCGAGCTGCCCCCCTTCGTTGCGGTTCATGCCCTTTTCGCGCATCAGCTGCAGCGCCATGGCGGTGGAAGACATCGCCAGGCCGATACCGCCGATCACCGCCGCCTGCCAGGCGAAGTGCGTCAGGTACAGCAACGCGCCCAGCACCGCCGCGGTGAGCAACACCTGGCCGGCGCCGGCGCCGAAAATCGAGCGCCTCAGTTCCCACAGCTTGCTGGGGTTCAGCTCCAGACCGATGATGAACATCAGGAACACCACGCCCAGCTCGGAGAAGTGCAGGATCTCGTCAACGTCGCGGATGAAGCCCAATCCCCAAGGGCCGATGGCAATGCCGGCGATCAGATAGCCCAGCACCGCGCCGATCCCCAGGCGACGGGCGATCGGCACCGTCACCACCGCGGCAAACAGGAACAGCAAAATGGCGGTCAGTAAGGTCGATCCTTCCATGGTCACCGCCCTCCGTGCGGCAGCGGGTGGCTCAGCCACTCGCCGTAGGCGTCTGCATGGCTGCGCAACACCTCCGGCTTCTGCCGCCGCGCCCAATAGACCACGAACGGCGTCAGCCAGTGCATATGGCACATCCCGGCGGTCAGCTCGAACGGCCGCAGGATATCTTCCATCGGATAGTGGTTATAACCGCCGGTGCGGTAGGCGCCTTCCGGCTCACCGGTGGTGATCACCGAGCGCCAGTATTTGCCCGCCAGCGCATTGCCGCCCACCCCGCTGGCGAAGCCGCGCGACAGCACGCGATCCAGCCACTCCTTCAGCAGCGCCGGACAGCTGTAGGTATACAGAGGGTGCTGAAACACGATGACCTGATGCTCACGCAGCAGCTGTTGTTCGTGATGAATATCGATAAAAAAATCAGGGTAGTGCGCGTAGAGATCGTGCACGGTGACATGTTCCAACTGCTGCGCCGGTCGAAGCAAAACCCGGTTCGCCACCGAGTCATGGGATTCCGGATGGGCATACAGCAGCAAGACCTTGGGCGGCTGCGACATCATTCCCCTCCAAAGCGTCGTCAGAGTAGCGGTTTTCCGCTACCATGCATCGCAAAGACAAAAACAGCGCGCGGTGCGCGTTCTGTTACCTTAATGATAATTTAACATACTCTGAACATACGGCGCTTTATGATTGTATTCTCCTCGCTACAAATCCGACGCGGCATCCGCGTCCTGCTGGACAACGCCACGGCGACGGTTAATCCAGGTCAGAAGGTCGGCCTGGTGGGCAAAAATGGCTGCGGCAAATCCACGCTGCTGTCGCTGCTGAAGGGCGAGATCGCGGCGGATGGCGGCAGCTTTACCTTCCCCGGCAACTGGGCGCTGGCCTGGGTCAACCAGGAGACGCCGGCGCTGGACGTGCCGGCGATCGAGTATGTTATCGACGGCGACCGCGAGTTTCGCCAGCTCGAAGCCGAACTGCAGGCCGCCAACGACCGCAACGACGGCCACGCCATCGCCACCCTGCACGGTAAGCTGGACGCCATCGACGCCTGGACCATCCGTTCCCGCGCCGCCAGCCTGCTGCACGGCCTAGGCTTCTCCAACGAACAGCTGCAAAGCCCGGTGCGCGACTTTTCCGGCGGCTGGCGCATGCGTCTCAACCTGGCGCAGGCGCTGGTGTGCCGTTCCGACCTGCTGCTGCTCGACGAACCGACCAACCACCTGGATCTCGATGCGGTGATCTGGCTGGAGCGCTGGCTGAAAAGCTACCCCGGCACGCTGGTGCTGATCTCGCATGACCGCGACTTCCTCGATCCGATTGTCGACAAGATCCTGCATATCGAACAGCAGACCCTGAACGAATACACCGGCAACTACTCGTCGTTCGAACGCCAGCGCGCCACCAAATTGGCGCAGCAACAGTCGCTGTATCAGCATCAGCAAGAAAAAGTGGCGCACCTGCAAAGTTATATCGACCGTTTTCGGGCGAAGGCCTCCAAGGCCAAGCAGGCGCAGAGCCGCATCAAGATGCTGGAGCGCATGGAGCTGATCGCCCCGGCGCACGTCGACAACCCGTTCACCTTCAGCTTCCGCCCGCCGGAAAGCCTGCCGAACCCGCTGCTGCGCATGGAAAAAGTCAGCGCCGGATATGGCGATAAAGTGATCTTGAAGTCAATCAAGCTGAACCTGGTACCCGGTTCACGCATTGGCCTGCTCGGCCGCAACGGCGCCGGTAAATCGACGTTGATCAAACTGCTGGCCGGCACCCTGGAACCGCTGAGCGGCGAGATCGGCCTGGCGAAAGGCATCAAGCTGGGTTACTTCGCCCAGCACCAGCTGGAATTCCT
Source organism: Serratia sp. OLAL2 (assembly GCF_002752475.1). Classification (NCBI taxonomy): domain Bacteria; kingdom Pseudomonadati; phylum Pseudomonadota; class Gammaproteobacteria; order Enterobacterales; family Yersiniaceae; genus Serratia; species Serratia sp. OLAL2. Next base: position 15,554 of record NZ_MSTL01000004.1, read on the forward strand.
GCGCGCCGACGAATCGCCGTTGCAGCATCTGAGCCGCATCGCGCCACGGGTGCTGGAGCAGCAGCTGCGAGATTACCTGGGCGGTTTCGGGTTCCAGGGCGACAAGGTCAGCGAAGTGACCGAACGTTTCTCCGGCGGCGAGAAGGCGCGGCTGGTGCTGGCACTGATCGTCTGGCAACGCCCGAACCTGCTGCTGCTCGATGAACCGACCAACCACCTGGATCTCGACATGCGTCAGGCGCTGACCGAGGCGCTGATCGATTTCGAAGGCGCGTTGGTGGTGGTCTCGCACGACCGTCACCTGCTGCGCTCCACCACCGACGATCTGTACTTGGTGCATGACGGCCAGGTCGAGCCTTTCGAGGGCGATCTCGACGACTACCAGCAGTGGCTTGTCGACCTGCAGCGCCAGGAAAACCAGCAGGATGCACCGGAAAAAGAGAGCGGCGGCAACAGCGCGCAGGCGCGCAAGGACCAAAAACGCCGCGAGGCGGAGTTCCGTACGCAGACCCAACCGCTGCGCAAGCAGATCGCCAAGCTGGAACAGCAGATGGAAAAACTGGGCGCCGAACTGGCGGCGGTGGAAGAGCAGTTGGCGGATCCCGCACTGTACGACATCAGCCGCAAGGCCGAACTGACCGACTGCCTGCAAAAGCAAAGCCAGGCCAAATCCGCGCTCGAAGAGACGGAAATGACCTGGCTGGATGCACAGGAACAGCTGGAGCAGTTAACGCAGGCGTTCGAAGCCTAAGCCTCAGTCCTTGTAAAAAGGCCTATCCCCCAGAATGGTCGCGCGGTGCATGATGCGCCGCTGCGGCAGATAATCCGCGTTGGCGTAGTGCTGCGTCACGCGGTTATCCCAGATCGCCACGTCATTTTCCTGCCAGCGCCAGCGCACCTGAAACTCCGGTTTGGTGATGTGAGCAAACAGGAAGTTCAGTAAAGCGTCGCTCTCCTTCGGCGCCACATCCACGATCCGCGTGGTGAACCCTTCATTGACGAACAGCGCCTGCCGGCCGCTGACCGGATGAGTACGCACCACCGGATGCAGCAGCGGCGGATTTTTCTGCACCGCCAGTTGCCAACGCTGGTGTTCTTCTTCACTGCCGCGATGCTTGTACTCCGGGAACGACTTGGTGAAGTCATGTTCCGCGCGCAGCCCCGCGAGCAGCGTTCTGAACGGCGCCGACAGCGCCTCGTAGGCCGCGATGCCACTGGCCCACAGCGTATCGCCGCCGGTGGAAGGCAAGGTCTTGGCCGCCAGAATCGCCCCCAGCGGCGGGTTCTCGATAAAGGTCACGTCGGTATGCCAGTTGTCGTTGTCCGGCGGGTTGTCGTCGTGGGTATCGAGCACGATGATCTCTTCCACGTCGGTGGCGTGCGGATAGACCGGATGGATGTGCAGATCGCCGAAGCGGCCGGCCAGATCGCGCTGCTGCAGCGGCGTGATCGGCTGGTTGCGGAAGAACAGCACCTGATGCTTGAGCAGCGCATGATAAAGCTGTTCAAACTGGCCATCGCCCAACGGCCGGGCCAACTCGACGTTTTCCACCAGCGCCCCGATGTAAGGCCCCAGCGGGGTGATATTCAGACGTTCGTTCATTGCTGTACTCCATGCCACGGGGTCAATCGGCGCTGCAGGGCGCGCAGCCCCAGCTCCAACCCAAATGCAATCACCGCAATCACGCCGATGCCGGCCAGCACCACGTCGGTCGCCAGAAACTCACCGGCGGATTGCACCATAAATCCCAGGCCGCGCGTGGCGGCGATCAGTTCGGCAGCCACCAGCGTCGACCAGCCGACGCCCAGCCCGATGCGGATGCCGGTCAGGATCTCCGGCAGCGCGCTCGGCAGCACCACGAAACGCAGCACCTGCCAACGCGTGGCGCCCAGCGCGCGGGCGGCGCGCACCCGCACCTGCGCCACGCTGCGCACACCGGCCACAGCGGACAGCGTCACCGGCGCGAAAATCGCCAGATAAATCAACAAGATTTTCGAGGTCTCGCCGATGCCGAACCAAATTACCATCAGCGGTAAATACGCCAACGGCGGCACCGGACGATAGATCTCAATCAGCGGATCGAGGATGCCGCGCACCGTGTCGTTCAGCCCCATGGCGATGCCCACCGGAATGCCGACGATCACCGCCGCCAGCAGCGCCACCAAAATGCGCCCCAGGCTTGCCGCCAGATGCTGCCACAGCGTGGCGTCCATAAAGCCTTGCGGGCTGGCGATGGTGATCAGTTGATGCAGCACCTGCTGCGGCGCCGGCAGGAACAGCGGGCTGATCAGCTGCAGCGCCGTCACGCCCCACCAGACGATCAACACCGTCAACAGCGTGGCGCCGCTCAACCAAACGTTGCGCGGCACGCTGAAACGGCGCGCCGCTTTGCCCTGCGGCTGCGCCGCGGCCTTTAACGTGGAATGCAGGCTCATAGCAAGGCCTCGCGCTGTTGGAAAACTTTGCCCAGCACGTATTCGCGCTGCGCGATAAATTCAGGATCGGACTTAATCGAGCGGCAGGCTTCGCCGTCGGCATAGCGTTGGCCGAAGTTCAGCGACAATCGCTCTACCACCTGCCCCGGCCCCGGCGACAGCAGCAGCAGCTCGCTGGCGAGGAACACCGCCTCTTCGATATCGTGGGTGATCAGCAGCACCTGCTTGCCGGTATCGCGCCAAATAGTCAGCAACAGCTCCTGCATCTGCTCGCGAGTAAACGCGTCCAGCGCGCCGAACGGTTCATCCAGCAACAGCAGGCGCGGATCCGCGGCCAGGGCGCGGGCGATGCCGACGCGTTGGCGCATGCCGCCGGAAAGCTGCCAGATGAAATGCCGCTCGTAACCGGCCAGACCGACGCGCTGCAGCATCTGCTCCGCCACCTGGCGGCGCTGCGCCTTGCCGACGCCGGCCAGCTGCAGACCGAACTCGACGTTGTCCACCACGTTACGCCACGGCAGTAAACCCTCATGCTGGAACACCACGCCCCGTTCAGCGCCCGGGCCGTGAACAGGCGTTCCATCCAGCGTGATGCTGCCAGCTGAAGGCTCGATAAACCCGGCGATCAAATTCAGCAGCGTGGTCTTGCCGCAGCCCGATGGGCCGAGCACCACCACCAGTTGCCCGGCGGCGATCTGGAACGACACGTCACGCAGCGCGGGCCGCCCCTGATACTCTGCTGAAAGATGATTGACGTTTAGCATCCTGCTTCCTTACGACTGCGGCGCAGCCTGCACCTGTTTCACAAAACGGTCGGTGACGTAAGCGCTGTAGTCGCTGTCGACCTGCGGGATCTTGCCCTGCTGCTTGAGGAATTCGGCGGTATCGCGGATTGCCTTGTCCACCGGCTGGCCGAGCTGGGCAACCTGATCGGCCACCGGCAGATAACGGTTCCCCTTCACCAGTTCCGGCACCTGCGCTTCCGGTACGCCGCTCAAGCGCGCCAAGGTGCTAAGATGGCTCGGATCTTTCAGCCACTGTTCCGGCGCCGTCAGGTAGGCCTTTTGCGCCTGCAGAGCGCTGGCGGCAAAGGCGGTCACCACGTCGGGATGTTTCTCGGCGAAGTCTTTGCGCACCACCCACACGTCCAGCGTCGGTGAACCCCACTCGCCCACCTGCGCGGAGTCGGTCAGCACCTTGCCCTGTTTGGCCAGTTCGTTGACCACCGGCGCCCAGACGTAGGCGCCGTCGATGTCGCCGCGCTGCCAGGCGGCGGCGATGGCCGGCGGCTGCAGATTGAGGATCTTCACCTGTTCAGGCTTGATGCCCCAATGTTTGAGCGAGGCCAGCAGGCTGTAATGAGTCGTAGAAATAAACGGCACCGCAATGCGCTTGCCGATCAAATCCTGCGGGCTTTTGATGTCATTCTTCACCACCAGCGCTTCAGAACTGCCGAGCTGCGAGGCGATGAGGAACACTTCGATGGGGAGTTTCTGGCTGGCGGCCACCGCCAGTGGGCTGGAGCCGATATTGCCGATCTGCACGTCGCCGGAGGCCAGCGCACGCAGCACGCTGGAGCCGCTGTCGAACTTACGCCAGTCGACGGTCGCACCGGACTGTTTGGCGAAGCTGTTTTCCGCCTGCGCCACCTTGGCCGGCTCTGCCGACGTCTGGTACGCCACGGTCACGTCCACCGCGTAGGCGCTGGCCGCGCTGAGCGACAACGCCAGCAGCGCCACGTTACGTAAGGAAAAGAGTTTGCCCGCCATGTTCCGCTCCGTTGATAAAAATCTGTTCAGTTGCTGACAGTTTTATCTGAGCGATGACGGGCGATAAAAGAATAAAAAAGTCTTCTTTATTACCTTGAGTAATATAACCGCAGATTACAGCGCGATACTTCCGTGCAGGAACACATGAGCATAGCCGCCGAGCAGCGTGCGATCCTCTTGCAGTTCGCAGAACAGTTCGCCGCCGCGTGCCGAGATCTGCTGCGCATGCAGCCGATGGCGGCCGAGGCGCGCCGTCCAGTAAGGCATCAACGTGCAATGCGCGGAGCCGGTCACCGGATCCTCGCCGCCGTCGAGCGTGAAATAGCGCGAAACGAAGTCCACGGTGTCACCCGGCGCGGTGACGATCACCGCGCGGCCGGCCAATGCGATCAGCGCCGGGATGTCCGGGCGCAGAGCGCGCACCTGCGCCTCATTTTCCACCACCACCAGCAGCGCTTTCGCCTGCCACACTTCCTGCGGCTGCACGCCCAGCAGCGCCGCGAGGCCCGCCGGTTCGGCGACTTTTTGCGGCGGCCTGGCGGGGAAATCAAGCACCAGCCGCTCCCCGTCCCGCTCATCGCGCTTGACGAACAGCTCGCCGCCGGCCGAACGGAAGCGAATATCCTTCAGCGCCGGGTTAACCGCGCTGAACATCACATGCGCCGCCGCCAGCGTGCCGTGGCCGCAAAGATCGACCTCACGCTCCGGGGTAAACCAGCGAATGGCGGTCATGTCGCCGTCATCCCAAACAAAGCTGGTTTCCGGCAGGCCGATCTCGTTGGCGATCGCCTGCAACCGCTCCGCCGGCAGCGGCTGCGTCAGCAGGCAAACCCCGGCCGGGTTGCCGCGCAGCCCTTTGCCGGTAAAAGCAACCACGTGATAATAATTTTCCGCCATCGTTCACTCCTTAATGCCAGATCAGTAACACACAGGCTGCGGTCAACAACCCCATGGAAACGTTGAAGATAACCCAGGCCTTTTTGCTGCGCAGCAGGCGGCCGATCAGGGTACCGAACGCCAGCCAGATAACGCCGGCGACGATGTTTACCGCCAAAATGCCCAGCGCGATCGCCGCGATGGAACCGTTGTACTTATCGCCCGCCAGGCTGAAGCTCGCCACCGCGCCCAGCGCCATCAGCCAGGCTTTCGGGTTGAGGAACTGCAGCAGCCAGCCCTGATACAGCCGCACCGGCTGCGGCGGCGCCACGTCGGTTTCCAGCTTTTCATAGGCGGCGGTGGCGACTTTCCACGCCAGCCACAGCAGGTACAAACTGCCGAGGATTTTCAGGATCAGGTGCAGCGACGGGTAAACCAGGATCAGGCTGCCGACGCCGAAGGCCACCAGCAGCAAAATGCTTTGCATGCCGAGCATGATGCCAATCATCAGCCACAGCGAACGCATAAAGCCGAAGTTAGCACCGGAGGTGGTCAGCAGCAGGTTATTGGGGCCTGGCGTGATGGCGGCGACCCACAGGAAGCCCAGCATCGAAAGGAATAAACTCGGTTCCATGGCACGGGTGCTCCTCACCCAAGGCGCTTTTTTGCAGTATCATTGTTAATTCTTGGTATTGAAGCTAACAGTGCGCTAGGGATCTCACAATAGCCGCCCACAACATTTTACTCAGCCTATGCCTAACACCTTTCGCCCCCTGACCGGGGCCAGTAACCCGCACCTGCAAACGCTGTTGCCGCGGCTGGTGCGCCGCCGCGTGTTATTGAAACCGCATTGGCAACGGCTGGAATTGCCCGACGGCGACTTCGTCGATCTTGCCTGGAGCGAGGATCCGGCGCAGGCGCGCGACAAACCGCGCGCGGTGCTGTTCCACGGCCTGGAAGGCAGCTTCTACAGCCCCTACGCGCATGGCCTGCTCAACGCCTGGCGTGAGCGCGGCTGGCTCGGCGTGGTGATGCACTTTCGCGGCTGCAGCGGCGTGCCCAACCGCAAGCAGCGCATCTACCACTCCGGTGAAACCGAAGACGCGCGCTTCTTCCTGCGCTGGCTGCGCGACCGCTACGGCGAGGTGCCAACCGCGGCGGTAGGCGTTTCGCTCGGCGGCAACATGCTGGCCTGCTATCTGGCGCAGCAAGGCGCCGACAGCCTGCTGCAGGCGGCGGTGGTGGTCTCAGCGCCGCTGATGCTGGAACCCTGCGCCTACCGCATGGAGCAAGGCTTCTCCCGTGTCTATCAGCGCTATTTGCTGGGGCAACTGAAACAAAACGCCACCCGCAAACTGTTGCACTACCCGGACACCCTGCCGCTCAAGCTGTCACAGCTGAACGGTTTGCGGCGCATCCGCGAGTTCGACGACGCCATCACCTCGCGCATTCACGGCTTCAGCGACGCCACCGACTATTATCGCCGCTGCAGCGCTCTGCCGCTGTTGCCGGCGATCCAAACGCCGCTGCTGATCATCCATGCGAAGGACGATCCCTTCATGACCCATGAGGTGATCCCCGACGTCGCTGGCCTGCCGCGCAATATCGAATATCAGCTGACCGAGTTCGGCGGCCACGTCGGCTTTGTCGGCGGCACGCTGAAAAAACCGCACATGTGGCTGGAGCATCGCATTCCGGCCTGGCTTTCCCCTTATCTGGACATCCCGACGTGATCATTCCCTGGCAAGAACTGGCAACCGACACCCTGAACAGCCTGATCGAATCCTTTGTGCTGCGCGAAGGCACCGATTACGGCGAGCACGAACGATCGCTGGAACAGAAGGTGGAGGACGTGCGCCGCCAGCTGAAAAACGGCGAAGTGGTGCTGGTGTGGTCAGAACTGCATGAGAGCGTCAACATCATGCCGCGCGGCCAGTTCCGCGCCGGGCAGGAAGAAATTTAGTGGCGTTCGGTTCTATGACTGACGGAAAAAATCAGGTAACAATGGGACATTGCAAACCAGCGAGCGCCATTTTTTCCTGACATAGAGAGCGTCAACAAGAGCCACAATAATCCCCTGACGCCGGCGCATTCAACACGGAGTGACAACCACCATGTCTGCCAAACATCCCGTTATCGCGGTGACCGGTTCCAGCGGCGCCGGCACCACCACCACCAGCGTGGCGTTCCGCAAAATCTTCCAACAGCTCAACATTCGCGCCGCCGAACTGGAGGGCGACAGCTTCCACCGCTACACCCGGCCGGAAATGGACGCGGCGATCCGCAAGGCGCGCGATCTGGGCAGACACATCAGCTATTTCGGCCCCGAGGCCAACGACTTCGGCCTGCTGCAGCAGAGCTTTATCGAGTACGGCAAAAACGGCACCGGCCGTTCGCGCAAGTACCTGCACACCTACGACGAAGCGGTGCCCTACAATCAGGTGCCGGGCACCTTCACCCCGTGGGAGCCACTGCCGGCGCCGACCGACGTGCTGTTCTACGAGGGGCTGCACGGCGGTGTGGTCACCGAACACCATGACGTGGCCAGCCACGTCGATCTGCTGGTCGGCGTGGTGCCGATCGTCAACCTGGAGTGGATCCAGAAGCTGATCCGCGATACCGGCGAGCGCGGCCACTCCCGCGAGGCGGTGATGGATTCGGTGGTGCGTTCGATGGAAGATTACATCAACTACATCACGCCGCAGTTCTCGCGCACCCACATCAACTTCCAGCGCGTGCCGACGGTGGACACTTCCAACCCGTTCGCCGCCAAAGCCATTCCCTCACTGGATGAAAGCTTCGTGGTGATCCACTTCCGCGGGCTGGATCAGATTGACTTCCCCTATTTGCTGGCGATGCTGCAGGGCTCGTTTATCTCGCACATCAATACGTTAGTGGTGCCGGGCGGCAAGATGGGGCTGGCGATGGAGCTGATCATGGCGCCGCTGGTGCAGCGATTGCTGGAAGGCAAGAAGATCGAATAAATGCGTTGAGCGCGGCGGCGGGCCGCGCTCCGTCTCGATTACGCCGGTTGGCGGATCTCGAAACTGTGGGTCACCGTGGCGGCCTTGTTGAGCATCAGCGCCACCGAGCAGTATTTCTCCGCCGACAGGTTCACCGCACGCTCTACGATTTTGTCGGTCAGATCCTGACCGGTGACGATGAAGTGCAGATTGATATGGGTGAACAACCGCGGGGCTTCTGCACGGCGCTCGGAGGTCAGCTTCACCTCGCAGTCGCGCACGTCGTTGCGCCCTTTTTGCAGGATGGACACCACGTCAATCGCGCTGCAGCCGCCCACCGACATCAGCACCATTTCCATCGGGCTCGGCGCTTTATCGCCGGCGTTGCCGTCCATCAGCACCTGGTGGCCGGAGGCCGATTCACCCAAAAACGTTAACCCTTCCACCCACTTAACTCTTGCCTGCATTCTGGTCACTCCGGTTAATTTCTTAAAATCAGAGTACGCTTTCGCATAGAAACAGGCAACGTAACCTGATGCTAATCATGCTGAAGCGAGACAACACGAGACACCCGCCTTACTCTGTGCTACAAACAGAGCCGCAATAAATCTTTCCGGGACACTGAATTTCAGGGAAACGCCCAGAGAAAGGCTCCTTTACCGGTATGTTAACAGAATGTAGCTTGCAGCGCTTACGGCAAGTTAATATGCTAGAGCGACAGCGTATTTTTATGACACGCCTCAAAACTTGCCGGTAGCCCTCGCTCATGACTGCGGCTACAGGCGGGTTTTACAGGGAACTCTGACCCCTGTGACACAAGGCAGCGATAACAACAGAGGATAACAGCGAATGGTTCTCGGCAAACCGCAAACAGACCCTACTCTCGAATGGTTCCTGTCTCATTGCCATATCCACAAATATCCATCGAAGAGTACGCTGATTCACCAAGGTGAAAAGGCCGAAACGCTTTACTACATCGTGAAAGGCTCCGTCGCGGTGCTGATCAAGGATGAAGAAGGTAAAGAGATGATCCTGTCCTACCTCAACCAGGGGGATTTCATCGGCGAGCTCGGATTGTTCGAAGAAGGCCAGGAGCGCAGCGCCTGGGTTCGCGCGAAAACCGCCTGTGAAGTGGCCGAAATTTCCTACAAGAAATTCCGCCAGCTGATCCAGGTGAACCCGGACATCCTGATGCGCCTGTCCGCCCAAATGGCGAGCCGCCTGCAGGTTACCTCCGAAAAAGTGGGCAACCTCGCCTTCCTGGACGTGACCGGCCGCATCGCGCAAACCCTGCTGAATCTGGCGAAGCAACCTGACGCCATGACTCACCCGGACGGCATGCAGATCAAGATCACCCGTCAGGAGATCGGCCAGATCGTCGGCTGCTCGCGTGAAACCGTTGGCCGTATTCTGAAAATGCTGGAAGATCAAAACCTGATTTCCGCCCACGGCAAAACCATTGTCGTCTACGGCACCCGTTAATCCCTGAAGAAACGGCGCAATCTGCGCCGTTTTTTTGTCTGCTCTCTGCCATGTGGCGCCGCCTGATCTACCACCCGGAAATCAACTACGCACTGCGACAAACGCTGGTGTTGTGCCTACCGGTGCTGTTTGGCTTGTTGATAGGCCAGCTGCAGCTCGGCCTGATGTTCTCTCTGGTGCCCGCCTGCTGCAATATCGCCGGTCTGGACACGCCGCATAAGCGCTTCTTTAAACGGCTGATCGTCGGCGGCTCGCTGTTCGCCTTCAGCAGCGTGCTGTTGCAACAGGCACTGCTGTGGCACGTGCCGCTGCCGGCGCTGATGCTGGGCCTGGCGCTGCTGCTCGGCGTTACCGGCGAAATCAGCCCGCTGCACGCCCGGCTGTTGCCGGCGGCGCTGGTGGCCGCCATCTTCGCTCTCAGCACGGCCGGCACGGTGCCTGTCTGGCAGGCGCCGCTGCTGTACGCGATCGGCACCGTCTGGTACGGCTTATTCACCTGGTTCTGGTTCCGGCTGTGGAAAGAGCAACCGATGCGCGAGACGCTCAGCCAGCTCTATCTGGAACTGGCGGACTACTTCGAAGCCAAATACTCCCTGCTGACTCAGCACACCGATCCGCAGACCGCGCTGCCGCCACTGCTGGTGCGCCAGCAAAAGGTGATGGATCTGATCAGCCTGCTGTACCAACAGCTTAATTTCCTGCCGCACGCCAACAACCTCGATCAAAAGCGACTGCAGCGCGCCTTTCAGGTGGCGATGGATCTGCAGGAGCACATCACCGTCAGCCTGCATCTGCCGGAGGAAGTGCAAAAACTGGTGGAGCAGAGCCAGGCCGAAGCGATCATTCGCCGCAACGCTCAGGTGATCGCCGGCCGGCTGCGCGTGGTGGCGCACGATATACTCTACCATCAACATTCGAAGCGCTTTTCCATGGCCCACGAGCTGGCGGCGCTGGAAAAAATGGCGGCGCAGCATCCCGATAACCCGGTCGGCCAGTTTTGTTATTACCACTTCAGCCGCATCGCCCGCCTGCTGCGCACCCAGCATCCGCTGTACCGCCGCGATCTGATGCCCGGCCAGCACCGCCTGCCGTTTTGGCCGGCGCTAGCCAGCTATCTGTCGTTCAAATCTACCGCCCTGCGCAACGCCGCGCGGCTGGGGGTGACGCTGGCGGTCGGCAGCAGTCTGGGGGCGGTGTTCAACCTGCCGAAGCCTTACTGGATCCTGCTCACCATCATGCTGGTGAGCCAAAACGGGTATAACGCCACCCGGGTGCGTATTCAGCACCGTGCGCTGGGCACGATTGCCGGGCTGTTGCTGGCGGCCGGGCTGCTGCAGCTGCAGTTACCGGAAGGCGAAACGCTGAGCATCATGCTGGTGATCACGCTGCTAGCCTACCTGGTTTCACGCAAGAACTACGGGCTATCGGTGATTGGCTTTACGGTGACGGCGGTTTACACCTTGCAGCTGCTGGCGCTGAACGGCTCGCATTTTCTGGTGCCTCGTCTGATTGATACCTTGATCGGCTGCGTGCTGGCGTTCGGCGGCACCATTTGGCTATGGCCGCAGTGGCAAAGCGGGCTGCTGCGCAAGAATGCCCATCAGGCACTGGAAAACGATCAAGCCGCGCTGCGGCTGATGCTGGAACAGCCGGAGCCGGACGCCACCGCGTTGGCCTATGCCCGCATGCAGGTCAACCAGGCGCACAACGCGCTGTTCACCTCGCTCAATCAGGCGATGCAGGAGCCGGGATTCGCGTCGAACTATCTGGCGGATATGCGTTTATGGGTCACTCACAGCCAGTTCATCGTCGAACACCTGAATGCCATGACCATTTTGGCGCGCGAGCACTATATGCTGACGCCGAAGCTGGCGGAAACGTATCTGCAAACCTGTGAAATTGCGCTGCAGAGCTGCCAGCAACGCCTGGAGTACGACGGCCCGAGCAGCGGCAGCAGCGGCATCATGCAGCCGCCGGATCTGCATCCGGAGATGCCCGTTACCGAGATGGAGCGTCATTTGCGGCGCATTCTGTCGCACCTGAGCGTAATGCACACCATTTCATCGCTGGCCTGGCGCCAACGGCCGCACCACGGTATTTGGCTCAAGCGCAAACTGCGCGATCAATAAGGGCGCGGCATGCCGCGCCCCGTTATTCGTCACACGGGCTTCAGGCGTTGATCACATCCTGCACCGCCAGCTCGAACAGCGCCATGCCGGCCTCGATGTCCTGCAGCTCCACCACCAGCGACGGCGCGAAACGGATCACGTTCGGCCCGGCGTTGAGGATCATCAGCCCACGCGCGGCGGCGGCGGTGAGGAAATCGCGCGCTCTGCCGTGATAATGCAGCGTCAACTCGGCGCCGATCAGCAACCCCATGCCGCGAATGGCGGTGAAAATACCGTATTTATCGCCGATATTCTGCAAAGCCTGCACATACAGCGCATGGCGCTGCTCGATGCCGCTCAGCACCTCCGGCGTATTGATCACATCCAGCGCCGCCTCCGCCACCGCGCAGGCCAGCGGGTTGCCGCCGTAGGTGGTGCCGTGGGTGCCCACCTGCATCACCGACGCAATCTCTTCGGTGGTCAGCATGGCGCTGACCGGGAAACCGCCGCCCAGCGCCTTGGCGGTGGTGAGAATGTCCGGCGTCACGCCATAATGCATATAGGCGAACAGCTTGCCACTGCGCCCCATGCCGCTTTGCACTTCGTCGAACACCAGCAGCGCCTGATGTTGGTCGCACAGTTTGCGCACGCCTTTGAGGAAGTCGGCGTCGACCGGCGTAATGCCGCCCTCGCCCTGAATCGGCTCCATCACCACTGCGCAGGTGTGGTCGTCCATCACCGCTTTCACCGCCGCCAGATCGTTGAACGGCACGTGTACGATGTCGGCCGGCTTCGGCCCGAATCCGTCGGAATATTTGGCCTGCCCCCCCACCGATACGGTGAACAGCGTGCGGCCGTGGAACGCGTTATAGAAGGCGATGATTTTGGTTTTGTACGGGCTGTGGCGGGTGATGGCATAATGACGCGCCAGTTTGAACGCCGCCTCGTTGGCCTCCGCGCCGGAGTTGGCGAAGAACACCCGATCGGCGAAGGTGGCGTCGATCAGTTTGCTCGCCAGGCGCAGCGCCGGTTCATTGGTGAAGACGTTGCTGGTATGCCACAGGGTTTCGCCCTGACGTTTGAGCGCCTCGACCAGCGCCGGGTGGCAGTGTCCCAGCGCCGTCACCGCGATGCCGCCGGAAAAATCGATGTACTCTTTTCCCTGCTGATCCCAGACCCGGCTGCCTTTGCCGCGCACCGGCACAAACTGGGCAGGCGCATAAACAGGCAGGATAACCTGGTCAAAGGTACTGCGGCTCACTGCGGATTTTTCAGTCATTTTCGGCTCCACCCTGAAGGTTTTTCAGCGCTATCGTAATGTTATATTGAAAACATAATCACGAAATATGCATAAAAAACCAATCAAGCGCAAACGCAAAACGCCTGACGAGCGAAAAAAACGCATCGGGATTAACGGTTGAGGAAGTTATCCAGCAGTTGATGGCCCTGCTCGCTCAGCACGCTTTCCGGATGGAACTGCACGCCTTCCAGCGCCAGCGTGCGGTGGCGGATGCCCATGATCTCGTCGCGCACGCCGTTGCGTTCGCTCCAGGCGGTCACTTCAAAGCAATCCGGCAGCGTATCGGCTTTCAGCACCAGCGAGTGATAGCGGGTCACGGTCAGCGGATCGTTCAGGCCGCGAAACACGCCGACGCCCAGATGGCGAATCGCCGAAGTTTTGCCGTGCATCACCGCGCGGGCGCGCACCACTTCGGCGCCGAACGCCTGCCCCAGCGCCTGATGCCCCAGGCATACGCCGAGGATCGGCAGCTTGCCGGCGAAATGACGAATGGCGGCCAGCGAGATACCCGCTTCATTCGGGGTACAGGGGCCAGGGGAAATCACCAGATGCTGCGGCGCCAGTCGCTCGATATCGGCCAGCTGCAGCTCATCGTTGCGCTTCACCAGCACCTCGGCGCCCAATTCGCAGAAGTACTGGTAAAGGTTATAGGTAAAGGAGTCGTAGTTATCGATCAGCAGCAGCATGTTAGGTCCGGCAGAGAAAAACGCCGCCACAGTGTACTGATTTAACCCGCCGCTGCCGACGATAATTTCCGCTTACTTTTTACGGCCGCCGGTGATCGAGCCCAGCACGCCGCGCAGGATCTGTCGGCCGAGATCGCGCGCCATGCTCTTGGCGGCGGTCTGGACGATGCCGTCGCGTTTGCCGCCGCGCGGGCCGGTGGAACCGAACAGCAGCTCGTTCAATCCGTCCATCAGGCCGCCGCCCGTCTGTTGCTGCGCTTGCGCCTGCGGTTGCTGCCCCTGCTGCGCAGTGCCGACGGTGGCGAAGCCGCCCGACGACAGCTTCTCGTAGGCGGACTCGCGGTCAATCATGTCTTCATAGCGGCCATACAGCGGCGACTTGTTGATCGCGCTGTTCAGCCCTTCCGCGCCGAGCATGCCCATTTTGGATTCCGGCGCGATGACCATCGCCCGCTCCACCACGTTCGGCCGGCCCTTCTCGTCGAGGAATGACACCAGCGCTTCGCCCACGCCCAGCTCGGTGATCGCCGTTTCGGCATCGAAGGCCGGATTGGCGCGCAGGGTTTGCGCCGCCGTCTTCACCGCCTTCTGATCGCGCGGCGTGAAGGCGCGCAGCGCATGCTGTACGCGATTGCCCAACTGGCCCAGCACGCTGTCCGGGATATCCAGCGGGTTCTGGGTGACGAAGTAAATGCCGACGCCTTTGGAGCGGATCAGGCGCACTACCTGTTCAATCTTGGTCAACAGCGCCGCCGGCGCATCGTTGAACAACAGGTGCGCTTCATCGAAGAAGAACACCAGCTTCGGCTGTTCAGGGTCGCCCACTTCCGGCAGGTGCTCAAACAGCTCGGCCAGCAGCCACAGCAGGAACACCGAATACAGCTTTGGCTGATTGATCAGCTTGTCCGCCGCCAGCAGATTGATCACGCCGTGGCCGTTGGCGTCGGTTTTCATCAGATCGTTGATGTCCAGCATCGGCTCGCCGAAGAACTGGTTGGCCCCCTGCTCTTCCAGCGTCAACAATCCGCGCTGAATGGCGCCGATAGAGGCGGTCGAGATATTGCCGTACTGGGTTTGGAATTGTTTGGCGTTGTCGCCGACGAACTGCACCATGGCGCGCAGGTCTTTCATGTCCAGCAACAGCAGCGCGTTGTCATCGGCAATTTTGAACACCAGCTGCAGCACGCCGCTTTGCACTTCGTTCAGATCCAACAGACGCCCCAGCAGCAGCGGCCCGAGATCGGAAATCGTGGCGCGGATCGGGTGGCCCTTTTCGCCGTAAATATCCCACGGGATAATGGTGCAGGCCTGCGGCTGCCAGTCGGTGACGCCGATCGCCGCCAGGCGCGCCTGCAGCTTCTCGGACGGTACGCCCTCGGCGCCGATGCCAGACAGATCGCCCTTCACATCCGACAGGAACACCGGTACGCCGATGCGCGAGAACTGCTCGGCCATTTTCTGCAGCGTCACCGTCTTGCCGGTGCCGGTTGCCCCGGTAATCAACCCGTGGCGGTTGGCCAACGCCGGCAAAATCACCAGATCCTGCTCCGGTTTTCCGTCTTTCATCGCTTTGGCGATAATCCGTGGTTCACTCATTTTCTGTTCCTTTGACGCTGACGCGGCGCGAAACGCGCCTGTTGATGCAATAAAGCTATAAGCGCCGCGTAACCCCGTCAAGGACAAACAAAATGGGCGCCGTCGGGACGCCCATGATGCCTGTCTTTTCAGAATCCCCCTAAGACCTGCATCACCCCCGCAGCCCCAGTTGCTCCTTCAGCGCTTTCAAATAGCGCCGGCTGACCGGCACCGGATCGCCGGCGGACATGATCATCTCCGCCGCGCCGCCTTCTTCGAAGCGGATCTCGCGCACCTGCTCCAGGTTGACCAAATACTGCCGATGGCAGCGCACCAGCGGCGTACGGCTTTCCAGCGTGCGCAGCGTCAATTCGGTGAAACACTCCATGCCGTCGCTGCGCACCACGAATACCCCGCTCAGTTTGGAACGGATCGCCAACACCTCGTCAAACCGCAGCAGATAGATGCGGCTGTGGCCGGTGCAGGGAATGTATTTCAGGTAACCGGCGCTCTCATCCAGCGCCGTCACGTCCTGCGGCGCACTGCGCTGCCGCAGGCGTTGCAGCGTCTTGCTCAGCCGCTTCGGCTCCGCCGGCTTCAGCAGATAGTCGAAGGCGTGCTCCTCGAACGCCTGCACCGCGTATTCGTCGTAGGCGGTCAGAAACACGATGTGCGGCATCCGATTGGGATCCAGCATGCCGACCATTTCCAGCCCGCTGATACGCGGCATTTGAATATCGAGAAACACCACGTCCGGCTGCAGCCGGTGGATCTGGCTGATGGCTTCGATGGCGTTGGCGCATTCGCCGATGATCGCGATCCCCGCTTCGGCCTCCAGCAGATGGCGCAGGTTGTCGCGCGCGGAAGGCTCATCGTCAACAATCAGTGCGTTTAACATCAGGCGGCCCTCTCCATGGGAACATTGAGCGTAATGCGGGTATAGGCGTCCGGCCGGCAATCCACCCGCACGCCATAGCCTTCGCCGTAGCGCACGCGAATGCGCTTATCCACCAGGTTCATCCCCAGCCCGCTGCAGTTCGGCTTCGGCTGGAACAGCCCGGCATTGTCCGTCACCTGCAGCAGCAGATGCTCGCCTTCGCAGCAGGCGCCGATTTCGATGCGGCCCACGCCCAACAGATGCGAGGTGCCGTGCTTGATGGCGTTCTCGACGATCGGCTGCAGCGAAAACGCCGGCAGCCGCGCCGCCAGCAGCGCCTCCGGCAGCGATACCGCGATCTCCAGCCGATCGGCGAAGCGCGCTTTCTCAATCTGCAGGTAGGCGTTCACATGCTCAATCTCGTCCGCCAGGCTGACTTCATCATCCGAACGTTTGAGGTTTTTACGAAAGAAAGTCGAGAGGGACTGCACCAGATCGCAGGCGCGTTCGCCATCGCGGCGGATCACCGCCACCAGCGTATTTAACGCATTGAACAGGAAATGCGGATTGACCTGCGCATGCAACAGCTTGATCTCCGACTGTGCCAGCAGCTGCTTGTGGCGCTCGTACTGTCCGGCCATGATCTGCGCCGACAGCAGGCTGGCGATGCCTTCGCCCAGCGTGCGGTTGATGGTGCTGAACAGCTGGCTTTTCGGTTCGTACAGCTTGATGGTGCCGATGACCCGCTGGTTTTCGCCGCGCAGCGGGATCACCAGCGTCGATCCCAGCTTGCAGGCCGGATTGATCGAGCAGCAGTAAGAGAGCTGATTGCCGTCGGCGTACACCACCTCGTTGTTGTCGATGGCGCGATGCGAATGCACCGAGGCGATCGGCGTGCCCGGCAGGTGGTGATCGTCGCCGATGCCGATAAACGCCAGCAGCTTGTCACGATCGGTGATCGCCACTGCACCGATACCCAGCTCCTGATAAATCACCCGGGCGACCTTCATGCTGTTTTCTTGATCGAAGCCCTGGCGCAGGATGCCCTCGGTGCGCTCGGCGATCTTCAGCGCCTTGGAAGAGAAAGCGCTGGTGTATTTCTCAAACATCGCGCGCCGATCCAGCAGGATTTGCATGAACATCGCCGCACCGACGGTATTGGCGATCATCATCGGCAGCGCGATGTGCTCTACCAGCTGCAACGCTTCGTCGTAGGGGCGCGCCACCGCGAGGATGATCGCCATCTGCAGCACTTCCGCCACCAGCGCCACGCCGCCGACGAACAGCGGATTGAACAGCAGCTCGATGCGCCCGCGGCGCATGGCGATGCTGTGTACGATGCCGCCGACCAGGCCTTCCGACACCGTGGAAATCGCGCAGGCCACGTCGGTCATGCCGCCGAGCGTATACCGGTGCAGGCCGCCGGTCAGCCCGACCAGAAAGCCCACCGACGGCCCGCCCAGCAGCCCGCCCAGGACCGCGCCTATCGCGCGGGTGTTGGCGATCGAATCCTGAATGTGCAGCCCAAAATAGGTGCCCATGATGCAGAACACCGAGAAGATCACGTAGCACAGCAGCTTGTGCGGCAGGCGAATAGTCACCTGCATCAGCGGGATAAACAGCGGGGTTTTGCTCAGCAGATAGGCGATGACGAGATAGACGCACATCTGCTGCAACAGCAACAGCACCTGGTTAAATTCATACATGGCAGCAACTCATCCAGAGACAACAAAGGGCGAACGCCGGATTTCCGGTCTGGTTATTGTCTGCCGATTAGAGCATGGGGCACGGGAGAAAACAGTGATGAAGGCAAGGCTTCGTGAGGAAGGGCGGCCGACCCCGGCGGGATCGGCCAAAAAACTTACGGCAACACCTTGGCCGACAGAATCACCACCGGTTTGGTCGGCACATTCTGGTAAGGGCCGACGTTACCGGTCGGCACCTGAGCGATCTTGTCCACGACGTCCATGCCTTTCACCACTTTGCCGAACACGGCGTAGCCGAAATCGCGCTGGCCGTGATCCAGGAAGGCGTTATCCGCCACGTTCAGGAAGAACTGGCTGGTGGCGCTGTCCTTGTCGGCGGTGCGCGCCATCGAAATGGTGCCGCGCAGGTTGCGCAAGCCGTTGTCGGCTTCGTTCTTGATTGGCGCCTTGGTGGATTTCTGCTGCATGTCAGCGGTGAAACCGCCGCCCTGAACCATAAAGCCCGGGATCACGCGATGGAAAATGGTGTTGTTGTAGTACCCGCTGTTCACGTAATCGACGAAATTCTGGGTGGAAACCGGTGCCTTCTGACTGTCGAGCGCCAACTCGATATTCCCTGCCGAGGTGGTCAGCATGACGTGGGTTTCACCGGCAGCGAGCGCCGCTGGCGCCATCGCTGTCAGGGAACACAGCGCGACGAAGGTCACTAAAGTACGTTTGAACATTAACGGGTCCTTTCTCTGAGAGACAAACAACGGAAAAGCGCTTTGATTCTAAAGAGCTGTATCGGCAAGTACCAGCCATTTACCTATATTTACCCAATTACGGGACATATCCTAGGCGGCCCTGAATTTTGCTGCGGAAAGTATGGGCGCAGAAGGCTTTTTTGCCAACCGCGTCACGCATTTTTTGCCCAGCGCCGCCCCGGGGCGTTTTTTGCGATCTACCTCCCAGTTTGCACCCCCGTTGCCGTTACCCTATATAAATGAGAGCGCTCTCATTATAAAAAGAACGGATACTGAGGTATCCCACGGCGGCGTTGCCGCGCAACCCCTGGAGAAATGACGTGAGTGAATTGATGACTGAAGTCAGCCCCGAGTTTGAAAGCACCATCATGGAACTGCTGGTGTTCTCCGGCAGCGCGCGCAGTAATGCGTTGATGGCGTTGCGGCAAGCGCGCGCCGGTGACTTCGCCGCCGCGGCCAAACACATGGTCGAATCCAAAGAGTGGGTGAAGAAGGCGCACCTGATCCAGACCGAGCTGATCGGCCTGGACGAAGGCTGCGGCAAGCTGGCGATCAACCTGATCACCGTGCATGCGCAGGATCATCTGATGAACGCCATGGTCATCCAGGATCTGGCCGACGACATGATCGAACTCTATCGCCGTCAGTCACAGACGGAGGGCCGCTCATGAACACGCTCAAAATCGCGGTGATTGGCGGTGGCAGCAGCTACACTCCCGAACTGGTCGATGGGCTGATCCAACGCATCGATGAGCTGCCGGTCACCGAACTGGCGCTGGTGGACGTCGAGCCAGGCCGCCAAAAAGTGGAAACCATCGCCGCCCTGACCCGCCGCATGCTGGCGCGCCACGGGCTGGAACAGGTGAAGGTCAGCGTGCACTTCGCGCTGGACGACGCCATTCACGGCGCCGCTTTCGTGCTGACCCAGTTCCGCGTCGGGCAACTGCCGGCGCGCGCCGCCGATGAACGGCTGGGCCTGAAATACCAGCTGCTCGGCCAGGAGACCACCGGCGTCGGCGGCTTCGCCAAGGCGCTGCGCACCATTCCGGTGATGCTGGATATCGCCCGTCGGGTGGAAAAGCTGGCGCCGGACGCCTGGATCATCAACTTCACCAACCCGGCCGGCATCGTCACCGAGGCGGTGTCCCGCTTTACCAAAGCGAAGATCATCGGCCTGTGTAACGTACCGATCAGCATGCATCACATGATCGCCAACATGCTGCAGGCGCCTTACGCCGACGTGCAGCTGCGGTTCGCCGGTTTGAATCACATGGTCTGGGTGCATCAGGTCACGCAGCAGGGGCGCGACGTCACCGGCAACGTGATCGACATGCTGTGCGACGGCGCGGCGCTGACCATGAACAACATCAAGGAAGAGCCCTGGCAGCCGGACTTCCTGCGCGCGCTCGGCGCCATCCCCTGCCCGTACCACCGCTATTTTTACCAGACCCGCGAGATGCTGGCGGAAGAGATGGCTGCCGCCGGCGAGCGCGGCACCCGCGCCGAGCAGGTGATGCAGGTAGAAAAAGAGCTGTTCGAGCTGTATGCCGATCCGCAGTTGAACAGTAAACCGGAGCAACTCAGCTTCCGCGGCGGTTCTTTCTATTCCGAAGTTGCGCTGGAGCTGATCCGTGCTATCCATAATAATCTCGGCACGCAATTAGTGGTCAACACCGCAAACCGCGGCGCAATCCATGGCCTGCCGGACGATGCTGTGATAGAAATCAACTGTATCGTCGATGCCCAGGGCGCGCATCCGCTGACGTTCGGCCCGCTGTCGGAACCGATGCAGGCGCTGACGCAGCAGGTAAAAGCCTACGAGCGCCTGACCATCGAGGCGGCAGTGCACGGCGATCGCCGCAGCGGCTTGCTGGCGCTGATCGCCAACCCGCTGGTGGGCAACGCCAACCTGGCACAGCCGTTGCTGGACGAGGTGTTGACGATAAACGCGCCGTACTTGCCGCAGTTCAGGTAAGCGCCGGCGCGGTATGACAGGGGTTCGGCACGCCGAACCCATTTTTTTAGCCGTAATCAGGAGTTGGACGATGGTGACACTGGAAGATGTCGCGGCGCTGGCGGGCGTATCGCGCGCCACCGTATCGCGGGTAGTGAACGGCGACAGCAACGTCAAGGCGCCGACCCGCGAGAAGGTTGAACGCGCCGTCGCCCAGCTCGGTTATACCCCCAACCCGGCGGCCCGTGCGCTCGCTTCCAGCCACAGCAATACCCTCGGGTTGGTCACCACGTCGTACCGCGGTGGCTTCTTCGGCGCGCTGATGGACTTCGTGCAGACCGAGGCCGAATCCCACGGCAAGCAGCTGCTGGTGACCCAGGGCCGCAACAGTGCCGAAAACGAATGGCAGGCGGTGCAGCGGCTGTTCAGCCTGCGCTGCGACGGCGTGATCCTGCACGTGCGTTTTCTCAGCGACGATCGGCTGCGCCAGCTGGCGGCGGAGCAACGTGATTTCGTGTTGCTCGATCGTCTGGTGCCGGGGCTGGAAGACCGCTGCGTCACCTTCGATCACCCGCTTGCCAGCCGCATGGCGACGCAGCAGTTACTCGACGCCGGGCACCGGCGCATCGCCTGCATCAGCGGCCCGCGCGAGCGCCCGTCGAGCCGCCTGCGGCTGCAAGGATTTGAAGAGGCGATGCAGGCGGCGAATATCGAGCCGGTAGCCTGTCTGGAGGGCGTCTACGATCTGGAAAGCGGTTACCGCTGCGCCGATCATCTGCTGCAGCAAACCGCACTGCCCAGCGCCATCTACTGCTGCAACGAAGAGATGGCGATCGGCGCGCTGCTGGCGATCAACGAGCACCGCCTGCGGGTACCGCAGGATATCTCCTTGATCTGTTACGACAGCGGCGAACGCGCACCTTTCGTGCGCCCGGCGTTGAGCAGCGTACATTTTCCCATCAGCGAAATGGCCCAATACGCGGCGCGCAGGCTGATCGACCCTGCCACCCCGGCGCACCGGTTTGAGCCGACGATCATCAACCGTGATTCCATTGTGACGGTACGCAAATAGATCACAATAATGCGTATCATCCCTTCATGGGTTGCATCAAAAAATCGACAGCCATCACAAAAAATCCCGTTGTCTGTGCTAGGATCCGCCCCCTGGTGGCCTGATCGGGACTTTTTTCTGCGTTTGCCAGGAAAAGCCAGCGGCCTTATGCCAGCTTTAAAACCTCTAACAGACATATTCAGGCCTATAAAATGAATGACAGTAACCGCATACGGCTTACCTGGATCAGCTTCTTTTCGTACGCGCTGACCGGTGCTTTAGTGATCGTCACAGGGATGGTGATGGGAAACATTGCAGAATACTTTAATCTGCCGGTTTCCAGCATGAGTAACACCTTTACTTTCCTCAACGCCGGTATTTTGATTTCGATCTTCCTCAATGCCTGGCTGATGGAAATCATCCCGCTGAAGCGTCAGTTGATCTTCGGCTTTGTCCTGATGGTGCTGGCGGTCGCAGGGCTGATGCTCGGCAAGAGCCTGACCATGTTCTCGCTGTGCATGTTTATCCTCGGCGTGGTGAGCGGCATCACCATGTCGATCGGCACCTTCCTGATCACCCACATGTATGCCGGCCGCCAGCGCGGTTCGCGCCTGTTGTTCACCGATTCCTTCTTCAGCATGGCCGGGATGATCTTCCCGATCGTCGCCGCGATGCTGCTGGCCCGCCATATCGGCTGGTATTGGGTTTATGCCTGCATCGGCCTGCTGTACGTGGGGATCTTCGTGCTGACCCTGTGCTCCGACTTCCCGGTGCTGGGCAAGAAAGGCGCCGATGCCGGTCAACCAGTCGAGAAAGAAAAATGGGGCATCGGCGTGCTGTTCCTGTCGATCGCCGCGCTGTGCTACATCCTCGGCCAGTTGGGCTTCATTCAGTGGGTGCCTGAGTACGCCACCAAGTCGTTCAACATGGACATCGGCCAGGCCGGTAAGCTGGTGAGCGACTTCTGGACCTCTTATATGGTTGGCATGTGGGTGTTCAGCTTCATCCTGCGCTTCTTCGATCTGCAACGCATCGTCACCGTGCTGGCCGCGCTGGCTACCGGCGCGATGTACCTGTTCGTCAGCACCGACAATCCGGAGCACCTGGGCTACTACATCATGGCCCTGGGCTTCGTTTCCAGCGCCATCTACACCACGCTGATCACCCTCGGCTCGCTGCAGACTAAGGTCTCCTCGCCGAAGCTGGTCAACTTTATCCTGACCTGCGGTACCATCGGCACCATGCTGACCTTCGTGGTCACCGGCCCGATCGTGGCGAAAGGCGGCGCGCATGCGGCGCTGACCACCGCTAACGGCCTGTATCTGGCGGTGTTCGTGATGTGTCTGCTGCTGGGCTTCGTGACCAAGCACCGCAGCCACGGTCACGTGACGCACTGATTTCTTCGCATCAAATACATCAAGGGCGCCCGCAAGGCGCCCTTTTTTTGCGCCTTAGCGCCGAAAATCCACCGTCTCATCCTGCTGCAAATGCAGCGTGGTTTCCGCCGGCCGCGTTTCGGCGATCACCGCACCCTGGCGAATCGAATAACGCACCGGCGTCTGGCGACGCACCGCGTCGAAGCCGCTTTCCGCCGGCAGGATCACCAGGTTGGCGCTGTTGCCGGCCGCCAGGCCGTAGTCGCTCAGGTTAAGCGTGCGCGCGCTATGGTGGGTGATCAGCTTCAGTCCGTCGTCGATTTGGCCATAGCCCATCAGCTGGCACACGTGCAGCCCCATGTGCAGCACCTGCAGCATGTTGGCGGTGCCGAGCGGGTACCAAGGATCGAACACGTCGTCATGGCCGAAACAGACGTTGATCTCCGCCTCCAGCATCTCCTTCACTCGGGTCACGCCGCGCCGTTTCGGGTAACTGTCGAAACGGCCCTGCAGGTGAATGTTCACCAGCGGATTGGCGACGAAGTTGATGCCGGACATCTTCAACAGACGGAACAGCCGCGAGGCGTAAGCGCCGTTGTAAGAGTGCATCGCCGTGGTGTGGCTGGCGGTGACTTTCGCTCCCATCTCCAGCTTCAGTGCCAGCGCCGCCACGGTCTCGACGAAGCGCGATTGCTCGTCGTCGATTTCATCGCAGTGCACGTCCACCAGCCGATCGTATTTTTGCGCCAGCGCGAACGCCTTATGCAGCGACTCCACGCCGTACTCGCGGGTGAATTCGAAGTGCGGAATGGCGCCCACCACGTCGGCCCCGAGCCGCAACGCTTCTTCAAGCAACGCTTCGCCGTTGGGGTAGGAAAGGATCCCCTCCTGCGGGAAGGCGACAATCTGCAGCGTCACCCAAGGCGCCACTTCCTGCTTCACCTCCAGCATGGCGCGCAGCGCGGTCAGCGTGGGATCGGAAACGTCGACGTGGGTACGCACATACTGCACGCCGTTGGCGATCTGCCACTTAAGCGTTTGCCAGGCGCGCTGTTTGACGTCTTCATGAGTCAGCAGCGCTTTGCGTTCAGCCCAGCGCTCAATGCCCTCGAACAGCGTGCCGGACTGGTTCCAGGCCGGCTGACCGGCGGTCTGCGTGGTATCCAGGTGGATATGCGGTTCGACGAACGCCGGCAACGCCAACCCGCCCTGCGCATCCAGCACGTCGCTGCGCCACTCCTGTCCTTCCGGCTGTGGCACCAGATGCGCGATGCGCCCCTGCTCGATTGCCAGTTGCCACAATCCTTCATGCCCGCTTAAACGCAGGTTGTCGATAAACTTCAATGGACGTTTCGCCACCCTTCACCTCTGCCGTTGCGCTGGTTTTCTTCATCATACTGGCAGCGGATCGCGCTGACAAAGTCGCCGTGCCATGCCTACCCCTTGCGTTTACTCCCTGCGGGGTAATTTACCTGCAAACTGACTCGCTTCAGCTAAAGATGAATAAAATCCGCAACTTATCAAAAAACGTGAAAAATCATTTATATACCACATTGGAGGTATATGGGAGTGTGATTGATTTGCATCAATAAATTGCTCATCGGGAGGGATAAGGTAACCCTAGGAAACCAGAATTTTGAGGCAATAATGAGCAGAGTCAAACTTGCCGTCGTCGGCAATGGCATGGTCGGCCACCGGTTCATCGAAGATCTGTTGGATAAAGCAGACAAAGACCAGTTCGAAATCACCGTATTTTGCGAAGAGCCGCGTATCGCTTACGATCGCGTGCACCTCTCTTCCTACTTCTCTCACCACACCGCCGAAGAGCTGTCGCTGGTGCGCGAAGGCTTTTACGAAAAACACGGCGTAAAGGTACTGGTCGGCGAACGCGCTATCACCATCAATCGTGACGAGAAAGTGATCCACTCCAACACCGGCCGCACCGTCTATTACGACAAGCTAATCATGGCCACCGGTTCCTATCCGTGGATCCCGCCGATTAAAGGCTCGGATAGCCAGGACTGCTTCGTTTACCGCACCATCGAAGACCTGAATGCCATCGAAGCCTGCGCGCGCCGCAGCAAACGGGGCGCGGTGGTCGGAGGCGGGCTGTTGGGGCTGGAAGCCGCCGGCGCGCTGAAAAGCCTGGGGGTGGAAACGCACGTGATCGAGTTCGCTCCGATGCTGATGGCCGAACAGCTCGACCCGATGGGCGGTGACCAGCTGCGCCGTAAGATCGAGCGCATGGGCGTCAAGGTACACACCGGCAAAAATACCCAGGAGATCGTCAACGGCGGCGGCACGGCGCGCAAAACCATGCATTTCGCCGACGGCAGCCTGCTGGAAGTGGATTTCATCGTGTTCTCCACCGGCATCCGCGCCCAGGACAAGCTGGCGCGCCAGTGCGGGCTGGAGATCGGCCGCCGCGGCGGCATCGCCATCAACGACAGCTGCCAGACGTCGGATCCGGACGTGTACGCCATCGGTGAGTGCGCCGCCTGGCGCGATCGCACCTTCGGTCTGGTGGCCCCGGGGTACAAAATGGCGCAGGTGGCCGTCGATCGCCTGCTGGGCCGCGAAAATGGCTTCCAGGGCGCCGACATGAGCGCCAAGCTGAAGCTGCTGGGCGTGGACGTCGGCGGCATCGGCGATGCACACGGCCGCACCGAAGGCGCCCGCAGCTACGTTTATCTGGATGAAAGCAAAGAAGTCTACAAACGCATCGTGGTCAGCGCCGACAATAAAACCCTGCTCGGCGCAGTGCTGGTGGGCGACACCAGCGACTACGGCAACCTGCTGCAGCTGGCGTTGAACGGCATCGAGCTGCCGGAGAACCCGGACGGCCTGATCCTGCCGGCCCATGCGGGCAGCAAACCAGCCATCGGCGTGGACTCGCTGCCGGAAAGCGCGCAGATCTGCTCCTGCTTCGACGTCAGCAAAGGTGACATCATCCAGGCGGTCAACAAAGGCTGCCACACCGTGGCGGCGCTGAAGGCCGAAACCAAGGCCGGCACCGGCTGCGGCGGCTGCATCCCGCTGCTCACCCAGGTACTGAACGCCGAGCTGAGCAAGCAAGGCATCGAGGTCAACCACCACCTGTGCGAACACTTCGCCTATTCACGCCAGGAGCTGTTCCACCTGATCCGCGTCGAAGGCATCAAGTCGTTCGAGGCATTGCTGGCCAAATACGGCAAAGGCTACGGCTGCGAAGTGTGTAAACCGACCGTCGGCTCGCTGCTGGCCTCATGCTGGAACGAGTACATCCTCAAGCCGCAGCATACGCCGCTGCAGGATACCAACGACAACTTCCTCGGCAATATCCAAAAAGACGGCACCTACTCGGTGATCCCGCGCTCCGCCGGCGGCGAAATCACCCCGGACGGCCTGCTGGCCATCGGCCAGATCGCCAAGGAGTACAATCTCTACACCAAAATGACCGGCTCGCAGCGTATCGGCATGTTCGGGGCGCAGAAAGACGATCTGCCGGCCATCTGGAGCAAGCTGCTCGCCGCCGGCTTTGAAACCGGCCACGCGTACGCCAAGGCGCTACGCATGGCGAAAACCTGCGTCGGCAGCACCTGGTGCCGCTACGGCGTCGGCGACAGCGTCGGCTTCGGCGTCACGCTGGAACATCGCTACAAAGGCATCCGCACCCCGCACAAAATGAAGTTCGGCGTCTCGGGCTGCACCCGCGAATGCGCCGAGGCGCAGGGTAAGGACGTCGGCATCATTGCCACCGAGAACGGCTGGAACCTGTATGTTTGCGGCAACGGCGGCATGAAACCGCGCCACGCCGATCTGCTGGCCGCCGATCTCGATCGCGAGACCCTAGTGCGCTACCTCGACCGCTTCATGATGTTCTATATCCGCACCGCCGATAAGCTGCAGCGTACCTCGGTATGGCTGGAGAGCCTGGAAGGTGGCATCGATTACCTACGCAAGGTGATCGTCGACGATAAGCTCGGCATCAACGAGCAGTTGGAAGCGGAGATCGCCCGCCTGCGCGACGCGGTGGTCTGCGAGTGGAAAGAGACCGTCGAGCATCCGGAAACGCAGCTTCGCTTCGCTCACTTCATCAACAGCCCGCTGCGCGATCCGAATGTGCAGGTAGTGGCCGAACGCGACCAGCACCGCCCGGCGCGCCCTGATGAGCGCATTCCCGTCACCCTGATCGATACCGAGGAGAGCCACGCATGAGCCAGTGGATTACCGTTTGTCCCGTCGCCGACATTCTGCCCGGCACCGGCGTGTGCGCCCTGATCGGCGATCGGCAGGTGGCGGTGTTCCGCCCCTATGCCGACGAACAGGTGTTCGCCATCAGCAATATCGACCCGTTCGCCCAGGCCAGCGTGCTGTCACGCGGGCTGATCGCCGAGCATCAAGGCGAACTGTGGGTCGCCAGCCCGCTGAAGAAACAGCATTTCCGCCTGTACGACGGACACTGTCTGGAAGATGACAGCCGTTCCGTCGCCAGCTTCACCAGCCGGGTGATCGACGGCATCGTGCAAGTCGCGGCATAACCTTTCGGGAGGCAACATGTTTACCGACACGATCAACAAATGCGCCGCCAACGCGGCGCGCATCGTCCGCCTGGCGAAGGAGAGCCCGCTCGGCTTCTGGATCAGCTCGGCGATGGCGGGCGCCTACGTCGGCCTCGGCATCATCCTGATCTTCACCCTCGGCAACCTGGCCGACCCAAGCGTGCGGCCGCTGGTGATGGGCGCCACCTTCGGCATCGCGCTGACGCTGGTGATCATCGCCGGTTCCGAACTGTTCACCGGCCATACGATGTTCCTGACGCTCGGCGTCAAGGCCGGCACCATCCGCCAAAGCCAGATGTGGGCAGTGCTGCCGCAAACCTGGTTCGGCAACCTGCTCGGCTCGGTGCTGGTGGCGCTGATGTATTACTACGGCGGCGGTAGCCTGCTGCCGGTGGATACCAGTCTGGTGCACAGCGCCGCATTGGCAAAAACCACCGCGCCGGCCGAGGTGCTGTTCTTCAAGGGCGTGCTGTGCAACTGGCTGGTTTGCCTGGCGATCTGGATGGCGATCCGCGTAGAAGGCGCCGCCAAGTTCATCGCCATTTGGTGGTGTCTGCTGGCCTTTATCGCCTCGGGTTACGAACACTCCGTCGCCAACATGACGCTGTTTGCCCTCTCCTGGTTCGGCAACCACAGCGAGGCCTACACCCTCACCGGCATCGGCCACAACCTGCTGTGGGTGACGCTGGGCAACATCCTGTCCGGCTCGGTGCTAATGGGTCTGGGGTATTGGTACGCCACGCCGCGCGCCGAACGCCCGCAGGCGGCGAAAGCCGCCGTACGTCAGACCGCCTAAGTTTTCGGGGGCGCATTTCGCCCCCACACTGATTACCCCCGAGGAGTGCCGATGGACTACCTGCCGATTTTCTGCCAACTGCAACACAAAGCCTGCCTGCTGGTCGGCGGCGGCGAGATCGCCGAACGCAAGGCGCGCCTGCTGCTGGACGCCGGTGCGGCGCTGACCGTCAACGCCGTAGACTTCACCCCGCAGTTCCGCCTGTGGGCGGCAGAAGGCCGGTTGACGCTGGCCGAAGGCGAATTCAGCCCGGCCCTGCTGGTGGAAAAATGGCTGGTGATCGCCGCTACCGACCGGCTAGAGGTCAACGCACGGGTGTATCAGTGCGCCAACCAGCAGCGGGTGTTCTGCAACGTGGTGGACGATCCGAAACGCGCCAGCTTTATCATGCCGTCGATTATCGACCGTTCGCCGATCATGGTCGCGGTGTCCTCCGGCGGCAAAGCACCGGTGTTGGCGCGGCTGCTGCGCGAGAAGCTGGAAGCGATGCTGCCACAGCACCTCGGCAAGCTGGCCCAACTGGGCGGCTCGCTGCGCCAGCGGGTAAAACAACGCTTCAGCAGCCTCGGCGCGCGTCGGCGCTTCTGGGAACGGTTGTTCGCTCACGATCGGCTGGCGCAGTCGCTGGCCAACGACGACGCCGCGCTGGCTGAACGCCAGCTCGAGCAGCTGTTCAGCGAACAGCCGGCAGATCGCGGTGAAGTGGTGCTGGTGGGCGCCGGGCCGGGCGATGCCGGCCTGCTTACGCTGAAAGGGCTGCAACAAATCCAGCAGGCCGACGTGGTGGTTTACGACCGGCTGGTCTCCGAAGAGATCATGACGCTGGTGCGCCGCGACGCCGAGCGTATCTTCGTCGGCAAATGCGCCGGCCACCACTGCGTGCCGCAGGAGCAGATCAATCAAATCCTGCTGCAGCAGGCGCAGCAAGGCAAACGCGTGGTGCGCCTGAAAGGGGGCGATCCCTTTATCTTCGGCCGCGGCGGCGAAGAGCTGGAGACGCTGGCAGACGCCAACGTGCCGTTCTCGGTGGTGCCGGGCATTACCGCCGCCTCGGGCTGTTCCGCCTACAGCGGCATCCCGCTCACCCACCGCGACCACGCGCAGAGCGTGCGCCTGGTGACCGGCCACGCCAAGGCCGACGGTGGATTGGATTGGGCGACGCTGGCCGCCGGGCAACAGACGCTGGTGTTCTATATGGGGCTATCGCAAGCGGCTGAAATCCAACGCCAGCTGATCGCTAACGGGTTGCCAGCCGCCACGCCGGTGGCACTGGTGGAAAACGGCACCTCTTGCCGCCAACGGGTGATCGAAGGGGAGCTCCGCCAACTGGGCGCCTTGTCCCTTCAGGCCACCAGCCCCAGCCTGATCATCGTCGGCAGCGTGGTCAGTCTGCGCAGCAAGCTCAATTGGTTCGCCAGCGAAGAATCGCCTGCCAGCCTGGCGCAAATGGCATAATACCGACGTAAAAAAAGCGGCCTATGGCCGCTTTTTCTATTTGCGCCGGCGTTATGCCTGCGGCGGTACGAAACCGACGGCCTGATACACCTTCGCCAGGGTTTCCTGCGCGCGTGCGCGGGCTTTGGCGGCGCCGTCGCGCATCACCTGCTGCAGGTAGGCTTCATCGTTGCGGAAGCGGTGATAGCGCTCCTGCAGCTCACCCAGCATGCCGGAGACGGCTTCCGCCACCGCGCCTTTCAGGTGGCCATACATCTGGCCTTCGAACTCGGCTTCCAGCTGCGCGATGCTCTTGCCGGTCACACCGGCGAGAATATCCAACAGGTTGGAGACGCCCGCCTTGTTGACCACGTCGTAACGCACGACAGGCGGCTCTTCCGAGTCGGTCATTGCGCGTTTGATCTTCTTGGTCACCGCTTTCGGATCTTCCAGCAGGCCGATCACGTTGTTGCGGTTGTCGTCCGACTTGGACATCTTCTTGGTCGGCTCCTGCAGCGACATCACGCGCGCGCCGGATTTAGGAATAAACGGCTCCGGCACTTTGAACACGCCGCCGTACAGCGCGTTGAAACGCTGGCCCACGTCGCGGCTCAGCTCCAGGTGTTGTTTCTGGTCTTCGCCCACCGGCACCTGGTTGGTTTGATACAGCAGGATGTCTGCCGCCATCAGCACCGGATAGCTGAACAGCCCGGCGTTAATGTTCTCCGCGTAGCGCGCGGATTTGTCCTTGAACTGCGTCATGCGGCTCAGTTCGCCGAAATAGGTGTAGCAGTTCAGCACCCAGCTCAGCTGCGTGTGCTCAGGCACGTGCGACTGCACGAAGATGGTGCTTTTTTCCGGATCGATACCGCAGGCCAGGTACAGCGCCAGCGTATCCAGCGTGGCCTTGCGCAGCTTCTCGGCGTCCTGGCGAACGGTGATGGCATGCAGATCGACGATGCAGTAGATGCAGTCGTAGTCGTCCTGCATCTGCACCCACTGACGCAGCGCACCCATG
Organism: Serratia sp. OLAL2; assembly: GCF_002752475.1. Lineage (NCBI taxonomy): Bacteria > Pseudomonadati > Pseudomonadota > Gammaproteobacteria > Enterobacterales > Yersiniaceae > Serratia > Serratia sp. OLAL2. The sequence goes on from NZ_MSTL01000004.1 coordinate 46,248, forward strand.
TAGTTGCCGATGGTCAGTTCGCCGGACGGCTGCGCGCCGCTAAATACGATGGGCTTACTCATGTTTAAATTTCCTGATTCTCTAAAGATGACAGCCCAAGAGCGGGCAACAAATCGGCGAAGCGCTCCAACACCCGATCGGGGTGGCTCAGGGCGATCGATTCACCGTAGTTATAACCGTAGGTAAAGCCGACGCTCGGGCAACCGGCGCCCTGTGCGGCTTGAATATCGTTGCGCGAGTCGCCAACGAACAGCAGTTCATGCGCGCGCAGCCCAAGCTTGCCGAGCACCAGGTACAGCGGTGCCGGGTGCGGTTTCTTTTCCGTCACGTCGTCGCCGCCGATCACCAGCGAGAAATAATCGCCAATGCCCAACGATGCCAGCAGCGGCGCCACGAACGGCGTCGGCTTGTTAGTCACCAGCGCCATCGGGTAACCGTGTGCGGCCAGGCGGACCAGCGTCTCTTGCACCTGCGGGAACAGGCGGCTGCCGCTGTCAACGGTCTGCGCGTAGAAATGGTCGAAACGCTCACGCAGCCGGCTGCACTGCGCCGGCGTGCCTTCCGCTTCCGCCCAGCGCAGCGCGCGTTGCACCAGCACGTCGGCGCCGTTGCCGATCCAGGTGCCGACCCGTTCCTCACCCGCTTGCGGCAGGCCCGTCTCTTCCAGCGCCATATCGATGGCCGCCGCCAGACCCGGCGCGCTGTCGACCAGCGTGCCGTCCAGATCGAAGGCCAATGCGCGGATCGCGCCGAAATCAGCCATGGGTAACCTTCGCCAGCTCGCTGCGCATCTCGTCGATCACCTTGCGGTAGTCCGGCTGGCCAAAGATGGCGGAACCGGCGACGAACATATCGGCGCCCGCGGCGGCGATTTCAGCGATGTTATCCACCTTCACACCGCCGTCGACTTCCAGGCGGATATCGCGACCACTGTCGTCGATCAATTTGCGCACCTGGCGCAGCTTGTCCAGAGTACCGTGGATGAACGATTGGCCGCCGAAGCCCGGGTTGACCGACATCAGCAGGATCACGTCGATTTTATCCATCACGTAATCGAGGTAGCTCAGCGGCGTCGCCGGGTTGAACACCAGGCCGGCTTTACAGCCGTGCTCTTTAATTAGCTGAATGGTGCGATCGACATGCTCGGAAGCTTCAGGGTGGAAAGAGATATAAGACGCGCCTGCCTTGGCGAAATCAGGCACGATGCGGTCCACCGGCTTGACCATCAGGTGCACGTCAATCGGCGCAGTAATGCCGTAGTTGCGCAGCGCTTCGCACACCATCGGACCGATGGTCAGATTGGGCACGTAGTGGTTATCCATCACGTCGAAGTGCACCACGTCGCCGCCTGCAGCCAGCACGTTAGCGGTATCTTCACCTAACCGGGCAAAATCTGCCGACAGAATGGACGGGGCAATCAAGAACTTTTTCATCCGCTTCTCCAAACGTAGGGTCGAGTTGTTATGCGCCGGGGTGCCCCGGCTTAGCGATACAGCGCCAAAAGCTCGTTCACTTTGCTGCGGCCGAGAATGTTGCGGCTGATTGTGCGGCGCGCTTTCACCACATACAGCGCAGCATTCTGGTACCAGTCGCGCGTCAGCTCGGTATCGTGATTGGAGATCAATACCGGTACCTGGCTCTCTACCGAGAGCTGGTGCGCCAGTTGCGCCAGGCTCTGCTGATCGGCGATGCTGAAGCTGTTGGTGTGGTAAGCGGTGAAATTCGCCGTCGCCGACAGCGGCGCATAAGGCGGATCGCAATACACCACGGCACCGGCCACGGCCTTCGCCATGGTATCGCGGTAATGCTCGCAGACAAAAGTGGCATTGCGCGATTTTTCGGCAAACCAGTAGAGCTCTTCTTCCGGGAAGTACGGTTTCTTGTACCGGCCAAACGGCACGTTGAACTCGCCGCGCAGGTTATAGCGACACAGGCCGTTATAGCAGTGACGGTTCAGGTACAGGAACAGCAGCGCCCGGCGGTAAGGCTCGGTGCTAGTATTGAACTCTTCTCGCAGCAGGTAAAACTGATCCGAGTTATTGAATTCATCGGCGAAAAGCGTGCGGGCATCGCGCACGAAGTCATCCGTGCGCAGCTTAACGATGTTATACAGGTTGATAAGATCGCTATTGATGTCGGCGAGAATGTAGGCGTCGTAATCCGTATTCAGAAAGACGGATCCCGCACCCACGAAGGGCTCGATTAAGCAGTCTCCCGCCGGCAGATGGCGACGAATCTCATCTACCAGCGGGTATTTTCCACCAGCCCATTTTAAAAAAGCGCGGTTTTTCTTCATGCCGTCAATTAGCTACTTATACAATTCAGAGCGGCGGATTGTACTCTGTTTCAGACAGCACATCAGCGCACAAATTTAAATGATTTATTTTTTAAGATCTTGCTGCACTTGGTGTACAGGTCGGACCCACGGTTTTTTCGCCTGCACATCCGCCGGCAACGAAGCAATGGCGCGCTTCGCTTCCGCAGAAGACGCATAGTTGCCGCTCACCAGCACGTACCACGGTTTGCCGTCACGCTTGGTGGCGTACACCAGGTAGTTCTGCAGCTTCTGCTGTTTGGCGTAGGCGTTCAGCGTGTCGGAACGCGAAGCGCTGCTCAGCTGCAAGGTATAGTGGCTGCCCGGCGCAGACTGCAGTGAACTGCCGCTGCTGGCGACCGCTCCCGCTTTCGCGGTGGAAGACGGCTTGGCCGGCGGCGTATACACCGTGGTCGGTGATTTATGCTGCGTCGCGGTCGGTTTGGTGGCGGCGGTTTTCGCCGGCGTTTTATGCTGTTGCGGTGCGGTGCCCTGCACAGGACGCGTCGCTTCGCGCGCCGCGGCGCCGCTCATCACCGTCGCCGGTGCGGTCGGCAGCGTCGACGCTGCGCCGGTCATGCCTTGAGTCGCGGCATCCACCTGCCCCTGCTGCTGCGACAGCGCATCCGCCATGTTGCCCGGCAAATCGACGCGCTGCTGCGCGCCGCCCTGCTGAGGCTGCGTTTGCGCTTCGGTCGGTGTGCCGGAGATCGGCGGAACGCTGCCGTTCTGCGGTTGCTGCGGCTGAGTCGCGCTCACGCCGTTGTTATCGTGGGTATCCGTCGTGCCGCCCGGCACGCCGTTATTGGCGGTGGTCAGCGACGAAGAACCGGACAGGTTGATATCGCGGGCCGCGCCGTTTTGCGCGCCGCTCTCCTGAGCCGCTTCATGTTTGGTTGGCGCCTTCAGGGCGGAACCGATGCCGATAATCAGCAGCAACAGCACCAAAATGCCGATGCCAATCATCAAATGCTGGCGCGAAACGGCGAAGCGCGGCGCGGCGGCCGGCTTGCGCGAACGCGTAGGACGACGATCGCTGCTATCAGGTCTGAGATCGTCTTCCGGTTTAAACTCGTCCATCTGAAACCCTCCAACTAGAGGCAAAAGCCCACCACCGTAGACCTACCGTGGCACGGGCAGATTAACCCGATGATGGCAAAGCGACACCCGTCGTGCTCTGCTCACTGTATTAATATAGATGCAAATGGCGGCTAAGCCACTGTTACTTAGTCCGATTTAATTACGCTGCTGCTCAGGCAAGCAGGCGGCGATCGACGCCAGCACCAGCTCATGCCCTACGCCGCCGCGCACTTCCGCCGCACCGATCATGGTCGGCAGCACCAGACGCAGTTCACCCGCCAGCACTTTCTTGTCACGCAACATGTGCGGCAGATAGGATTCCGGCGTCATTTCCTGCGGCCCGCAGACCGGCAAGCCGGCGCGCAGCAGCAGCGCTTTGATACGTTCGATGTCTTCAACAGAGAACTGGCCGAGACGGTGCGCGGTTTCCGCCGCCATCACCATGCCTGCAGCCACCGCTTCACCGTGCAGCCACACGCCGTAGCCCATCTCGGCTTCGATAGCATGACCGTAAGTATGGCCCAGATTCAGCAGGGCGCGCAGACCGCTTTCGCGTTCGTCGGCGGCCACCACCTCGGCCTTCAGTTCGCAGCAGCGGCGGATACAGTAGGCCAACGCCTGCATATCCAACGCCATCAGCGCATCGATGTTATTTTCCAACCAGACGAAGAACTCGCGATCGAGGATGATCCCGTATTTGATGACTTCGGCCAGGCCGGAAGAGAGTTCACGCATCGGCAACGTTTTCAGGCAATCCAGATCAACCACCACCGAAGCGGGTTGATAGAAAGCGCCGATCATGTTTTTGCCGAGCGGGTGGTTGACGGCGGTCTTGCCGCCTACGGAGGAGTCCACCTGCGACAACAGCGTGGTGGGAACCTGAATGAAGCGCACGCCGCGTTGGTAACACGCGGCGGCAAAACCGGTCAGATCGCCGACAACGCCGCCACCGAGGGCGATCAGCGTGGTATCGCGACCGTGCGGTTTTTCGAGCAGCGCCGAAAACACCTGCTCCAACACCGCCAGAGATTTGTACTGCTCACCATCGGGAAGAATCACCTGATCCACCACGACGCCGCTCTGCTCCAGCACCTGCCGGACACGCTCGAGATAGAGCGGCGCCAGGGTCTGGTTGGTGACCAACATCGCTTGCTCACCCGCCTTTAACGGCATAAAAGAAGCCGGATCGTTAAACAATCCGGCGGCAATGGTAATCGGGTAGCTGCGCTCCCCAAGCGTTACAGTAATTCTCTCCATGTCGCGCTCAGTTCTCTGTATGGTGCGGCGGTGGTTGATCCCCGCAACAGCGGGGAACACAAATCAGTTTTTCGCATTGGCCGACGGCGAACGCGAAAATTGGCAATCAGTTGCTTTCCAGCATGTTGATGATCTGGTTAGCAACCACTTTAGCGCTCTGATCGTCGGTGCGGATGGTGACATCGGCAATCTCTTCATACAACGGATTACGTTCTTTCGCCAAGGCTTCCAGCACTTCACGCGGCGGAGAATCAACCTGCAGCAGCGGGCGTTTTTTATCACGCTGAGTGCGAGCCAGCTGCTTCTCGATCGTGGTTTCCAGATAGACCACCACGCCGCGCGCGGACAGACGGTTGCGCGTTTCGCGCGACTTCACCGAACCGCCGCCGGTCGCCAACACAATCCCTTGTTTTTCCGTCAGTTCATTAATGACTTTTTCTTCACGATCGCGGAAACCTTCTTCCCCTTCCACGTCGAATACCCAGCCCACGTCAGCTCCGGTACGTCGCTCAATTTCTTGATCGGAGTCGAAGAACTCCATATTGAGTTGCTGAGCTAACTGACGGCCAATAGTGCTTTTGCCGGCACCCATAGGCCCAACCAGAAAGATATTGCGTTTCTCTGCCATGTTTTTCGGTATTACTAAGACAATTCGTTAATGTTAACCCGCCCCGCCAATCAAATCAGCGGCGGGACCTAAACTGAAACCTCATGAGCGATAGTGCGAGATCAGACGAAAAATTATCTCAACACTCTTGGTAGTTTGGCAACCGAATAAATCGCAATCCACGCCGCGGGAGGGAAACCATATGTTTTTAACGGCGTCTTGACGCTAACAAAAAACCTCGGTGCTCAATTCGGTAACCCTTGTAAGCTAAATCGGCCGCAGCGTCAAACGCAGATCCCCCCAAGGGGATAAAAAAGTGTATCTGCTCATCAACTTTAGGAGATTTGCCGCCCAGCCGACAGGCAGCCGCTTATCCCTTAATCAAGGTCGGCGTAATGAAGATCACCAGCTCGCGTTTTTTCTGTTGTACGCCACTTTGCCGGAACAAGCCCCCCAGCAGTGGCGCATCTCCCAATCCCGGCACCTTGTCCGCCGTCTTGCCGCTATGCCGTTGAAAAATACCGCCGAGCACCAGGGTTTCACCGCTTTTCACCGTGATCTGCGTCTTAATCTCCTGTTTATCGATGGTCAATGCCTCCCCCGCCCCGCGGCTGATGGCGCGTCCCGGCATATTTTGGCTGATGTGCAACGTCAGCGTGATGCGCCCGTCCGGCAACACTTTCGGCGTCACCTCCATGCCCAGCACCGCCTCTTTGAACTCAATCGCGGTCGCACCGCTGGCGCCGCTCGACACTTCATAAGGGATCTCCGTCCCCTGTTTGATGCTGGCGGTTTGCAGGTGCGCCGTCAGCAAACGCGGGCTGGCGATGATCTCCACCTGATTCTCCTGCTCCAGCGCCGTCAGCTCGAGGCTCAGCAAACGCCCGCTGATGCGCGCCAAATGGAAACCGGCGCTCACCGCGCTGCGCTCCAACGGCAGATTAACGCCGAGATTGCCCGGCCGCAGCGGCCGCGTCGGTTTTTCGTCGGCCGCCAATCCCCAACGCACGCCAAGTTCACGCAGGCTTTCGCTGTTGATGGTCACGATATGCGCCGCCAGCTGCACCTGTGCCAGCGGCGCGTCCATTTCCGTCACCCTTTTTTTCAACTGCGCCAGGATTGGCGCCGTGTCGCGCAGTAACAGCGTATTGGTGCGCTTATCCGCCAGCACGCTGCCACGCTCGCTGAGCAAGGCGCCGCGTTGAGCATTGAGGCTTTCGGCAATCTCCGCCGCATCGCCGTTTTGTAACGTCAGGGTCAGGCTGTGCAAAGGCTGCCGCTGCGCCAGCGCTTCTCGTTGCTGTTTTTTTTCCTGCGCGTCCGGCTCCGGGGCGACCAGCATCACGCACCCCTCCCGCGTCATCGTCAGCTTGCCCATACGCAGGGTCAGCGCCAGCGCCTGAGGCCAGGGCACATTCTCCAGCCGCAGCGTCAGGTTGCCGCTTACGCCGGGCGCGACGATCAGGTTCATCTGCCGATAATCCGCCAGCGCCTGCAGGATGACCGTCACTGGCGCATCCTGGAACTCCAGGGAAACCTGCTGTTTATCCTGCGCCTGGACGATGCCGAGCGACAGACACCACAACGCCACGCCCAATCCAGCGAGTCCTTTCATGGTTTGCCATCCTTGTTGTTGCCCATCATGAGCGAGATGTCGCCCTGGCTCGCCGGACAATCCGGTTCGGCCGCCAGCGCCGTTAACGTCAGGCTGCGCGCCCGCACCTGCGCCACCTGCCAACGCTCGTCCAGCACCCACTGCTGCGGCCGCAGGCGCAACCACTGCCCTGCCGGCGTCACCACCCAGCCATAGCGCAGCGGCGGTTGCCCGATGACGCCTTTCAGTCGCCAACCCGCCGGCGATGCCTCCTTATGGGCACAAACAGGCAGCGGAGGCGGCGCAAACGGATCGCGCGGTTCTGCACACAAGGCCCACGGCCATAGCAGCCACCACCAACGGCCCGGTCTTTTACTCATCGGCCTGCTCCTCGGCGGCATCCTGCAACACCAACCGCGCCGTCATGCCCTGCGGCGGCGTTTCCACGCTCAATTGTTCGAGACGCAAATCGGCGGGCAGCGCCTCCAACAGCGCCAACAAACCGGCATAATCAATGCGCAAACTCAGCGTTTGCCGCAGCGGTTTTTCCTGCCGCTGCCAGCGCAACAAGGCGCCCCCCGCTTGTTGCAGCACGTTCGCCAGATCGCCGGCGGTGGTCGGACCGATCGGCGTTGGCGGCATAGGGGCTTCCGGCGCCTCGTCCAGTTGGTGCTGTACCATGGAAATCTGTTGCAACAGGCGCTGTTGCCGCTCCGCCGCGTTTTCCCGCTGACGCCATTCGTCTTGCAGCAGCCAACCGCCGCCCAACAGCGCCAGCGTGCCGATGCCCAGCCCTTGCGCCACCAGCAATAGCCAGCCCGGCAAGTTCAGCCAAAAGCGCAGCCCGGATGACAAACGGCTATCCATCACGCCCCCACTGCGCCGCCAGATGAAAGGAATACAGACCGTCGTCCCGTTGCGTTACCTCAGCCAAACGCAGCCGTGGCAACGCAGGCATCCCCGCCAGCCGCCGTTCGAACTGCGTGATGGCCGCAGGAGAGCGGCTCAATCCACGCAGCCGCAGACCGTTCGTCGCATCGCTGTCCAGCGCCGTGAGCCACAGCGGTGGAGGAATGCTGAAGGACAATTGCTGAAGCAACTGCAAATAACGCCGGTTATGTTGGCCGTTGCGCGCCTGCCGTTCGGCGCGGGCGCTGTGCAGCGCTCGCTGCGCCCGCTCTTGCTGCTGCTGATGGGCGAGCAACGTCAAGGCCGCCAGCTCTTCACCCAGCATCGTTAGCCGCGCCTGCCGCTGCGCCTGTTGGTGACGCAGTTGGCCGGCAACCAGAAACAGCGCCAGCAGCAGTAGCGTTACCTGCAACAGCAGCGCACCCAGCCAGAAACAGCCGCGCCGCCGATCGCGGCGCTGTCGCCAGGGCAGAAAGTTGACCTGATACATCAGCGATCCTCCTCGCGCAGCGCCAGACCACCGGCCAATGCGAACGCCGCAGGATGCGCAGGCAACGGTGGGCGCAACTGCGTGAAGGCGCTGAGCGGCGACCAGGCAAGGCAACCGGTGGGCAAGGCACCTGCCAGCACGCTGCCGGCATAGACCGGCCGATCGTCGCCCGCCGGCATCTGGGCTTGCAGCGCCCGCAGCGCCTGCGCGTCATCGTCGCCCGGCGCCAGACCAAAGGCGAACGCGCCGTCAGCCGGCGCCACCCACAGCCATTCTCGTTCGAGACGGTGCATCAGCCCCGCAGCGGGCGGTACGCCTGCCGCCGTCGCCATCATCCGCAGCGCACAAGGGGTGATATCGACCGCTTGCGGATGCAGGCCAGCCTGACGCAAACAATGCAGCCACTGCTGCAGCTCCTGCCGCCGCGCGGCGGTCAGCAACAGCGCCGCCTCATCCGCCGGCGCGGTGCGATAGTCGAGCGCCAGCGTCTGGCCATCGAGCGGAAACTGCTTCAAACCGTGGCCACCGATATAGTCGCTGCGTTCCGGCTCGCGCAGCCGCGCGTCCGGCTGCGCCATGCGCTGCTGCAACACGCGCTGCGCCGGCAGAGCAATGCGTAAGGAAATATGTCGCGGCAGTTGAACGCGCCATTGCCGCAGCGCCCGGTTCAGGAATTCGGAAGGTTCCAGGCAGCCATCGCGTAAAACCGCCTGCGGCAGCGCCTGCTGCCACCAGTGGCGCAACTGCCAGCCATTGCGGCGGCGTTGGGCCGCCACCGCGCGCACGCAGTCGATTTGTATATCCAGCCCCACCTGCCATGCTTGAGGGAACATGTTTCGCAAGCCTCCATAACATCAGATGATAAAAGAACATATCCATGTCGCAGGCTTGCCTTTATACTACCGCGCGGTTGTTTATAAACTGCCCAAATGACTTAGAAATGGGAAATCTCAGGTGAAGTTCGTAAAGTATTTACTAATCCTTGCAGTATGTTGCATCGTGCTGGGAGCAGCCTCGATTTTCGGCTTGTACAAATATGTCGAGCCGCAGCTGCCCGACGTCGCAACGCTGAAAGACGTACGGCTGCAGATACCGATGCAGGTTTACAGCGCCGATGGCGAACTGATCGCCCAATACGGTGAGAAGCGCCGCATTCCGCTGAAACTGGAACAAATTCCGCCGGTGATGGTGCACGCATTTATCGCCACCGAAGACAGCCGCTTCTATGATCACCATGGCGTCGATCCGGTCGGCATCTTCCGCGCCGCCTCAATCGCGCTGGTCTCCGGCCACGCTTCGCAGGGGGCCAGTACCATTACCCAACAGCTGGCGCGTAACTTCTTCTTAAGCCCGGAACGCACCCTGATGCGTAAAATCAAGGAAGCTTTCCTGGCGGTACGCATCGAGCAGATGCTCACCAAGGATGAAATCCTTGAGCTGTATCTGAACAAGATCTATCTGGGTTACCGCGCCTACGGCGTGGGCGCCGCCGCACAGGTCTATTTCGGCAAAGACGTCAGCCAGCTCACCCTGAGCGAGATGGCGACCATCGCCGGCCTGCCGAAAGCCCCGTCTACCTTCAACCCGCTCTATTCGCACGATCGCGCCGTTGCCCGCCGCAACGTGGTGCTGTCGCGCATGCTGGACGAGCATTACATCACGCAGGCGCAGTACGATCAGGCGCGCGCCGAAGATCTGGTCGCCAACTACCATGCGCCGGAAATCAGCTTCTCCGCGCCGTATCTCTCCGAGATGGTGCGTCAGGAGATGATCAAGCGCTACGGTGAAAACGCCTATACCGACGGTTACAAGGTTTACACCACCGTCACCAAACGGCTGCAGCTGGCGGCGCAGGAGTCGGTACGCAACAACGTGCTGGCCTATGACATGCGCCACGGCTACCGCGGCCCATCCAACGTGTTGTGGAAAGTCGGCGAAGCGGCCTGGGATCGCAAACAGATTGTCGACTCGCTGAAAAACTTGCCGAGCTACGGCCCACTGGCGCCGGCGGTCATCACCGCTGCTAACCCGCAGGAAGCGACGGCGATGCTGGCCGATGGCAGCAGCATTGCCCTGCCGATGGCCACCATGCGCTGGGCGCGGCCGTACCGTTCAGACACTCAGCAAGGCCCAACGCCGAAACGCGTCACTGACGTGGTGCAGACAGGTCAGCAGGTATGGGTGCGTAAAGTGAACGACGCCTGGTGGCTGTCGCAGGTGCCGGACGTCAACTCGGCGCTGGTCTCGATCAACCCGAACGACGGCGCGGTGAAAGCGCTGGTCGGCGGCTTCGACTTCAACCAGAGCAAGTTCAACCGCGTGACGCAGGCCCTGCGTCAGGTGGGGTCAAACATCAAACCGTTCCTGTACACCGCCGCGATGGATAAAGGCCTGACGCTGGCCACCATCCTGAACGATTTGCCGATCACCCGCTGGGATGCCGGCGCCGGCACCGACTGGCGGCCGAAGAACTCACCGCCGACCTACGACGGCCCGATTCGCCTGCGGCAGGGGCTGGGGCAATCGAAGAACGTGGTGATGGTGCGCGCAATGCGTGCGATGGGCGTCGACTACGCGGCGGAATATCTGCAGCGCTTCGGCTTCCCGGCACAGAACATCGTGCATACCGAATCGCTGGCGCTAGGTTCCGCCTCCTTCACCCCGATGCAGCTGGTACGCGGCTACGCGGTGCTGGCGAACGGCGGTTACCTGGTTGACCCGTACTTCATCACCAAGATTGAAGACGACAACGGCAATACGGTGTTCGAAGCTAAACCGAAAGTGGTGTGCAGCAGCTGCAACCTGCCGGTGATCTACGGCGACACCCACCGTTCGGCGGTGCTGTCCGACGACAACATCGAAAACGTCGCCACCTCGCAGGAAGGCAGCAACAGCACGGTGCCGATGCCGCAGCTGGAGCAGGTTACCCCGGCTCAGGTGCAGCAGGACGGTGACCAACAGTATGCGCCGCACGTGATCAGCACGCCGCTGGCCTTCCTGATCCACGACGCGCTGAACAGCAACATCTTCGGCGAACCGGGTTGGATGGGCACTGCCTGGCGTGCCGGGCGCGATCTGAAACGTCATGATATCGGCGGCAAAACCGGTACCACCAACAGTTCCAAAGACGCCTGGTTCTCCGGCTATGGCCCGGATACCGTGACGTCGGTGTGGATCGGTTTCGACGATCACCGCCGCGATCTGGGCCGTTCGACGGTATCCGGCGCTATCCCGGATCAGATTTCCGGCGGTGAAGGCGGAGCCAAGAGCGCCCAGCCGGCGTGGGACGACTTCATGAAGACCGCGCTGGAAGGCATTCCGGAGCAGAAAGTCACGCCGCCGCCAGGCATCATCAGCGTCACCATCGACAAAAGCAGCGGCAAGCTCTCCGGCGGTGGCGGTGGCAGCCGTTCCGAGTACTTTATCGAAGGGACGCAGCCGACGGACTACCCATCGCGCGATACCGGCACCACATTGACCGATCCGGGCGGTGAAAGCCACGAGCTGTTCTGATCGAAAAGGGCCAGAGAAATCTGGCCCTTTTTTTATTCGGCGCGAAGCGTATCAGCGCGACGCGCGCAAAAACGCCTCGGAGAGAAACAGCGCGCTGACGTTGCGCGCCTCACGGAAATCCGGTTCCGCCAGCAACGCCATCATGTTGGCGATCGGCCAGCGCACCTGCGGCAAGGGCTCCGGTTCATCCCCTTCCAGGCTCTGCGGGTAGAGATCGTGGGCCAGCACGATATTCATTTTGCTGGAAAAGTAGGATGGCGCCATCGTCAGCTTACTGAGAAAATCAAAGCGCTTCGCGCCGTATCCCACCTCTTCCATCAGCTCGCGGTTGGCCGCTTCCAGCACGCCCTCTCCGGGATCGATCAACCCTTTAGGGAAACCCAGCTCATAGGATTCAGTGCCCACCGCATATTCGCGGATCAGCAGCAGGTCATCGCCAATCACCGGCACGATCATCACCGCTTCGCGATCCGAAGGCCGCATGCGCTCATACACCCGCCGAACCCCGTTGCTGAATTCCAAATCGACCGACTCGACGTTGAACAAACGCGAACGCGCGACCGTTTCCACTTTCAGAATTTTAGGTTTTTGCAGGTGTTTATCCATGATTGCCTCAAAGAGGTTACCCAGGCGTGGACGGGGCAACCGAAATAATGATTGGCGTAACGCACGGCTCGTTGGCGCTCAAATGCTGACCAAATTCGATCCTGATCACATTGTGCGTTAAGGGCAAGCTCCGCCGCAACGAGCATGAACAGTAATTTACTTTCTTTTAACAAGCGTAGCCAGCGGCGGGCGATTTTCCGTACTGATTCAGCAAACAGCACGCATGAAAATAGGATAATGCCGATATCGACGGCAGAGGCCGGTTGCTAGTATCACGCAGGCAAGAATCAGTGATAAAATGGCCTTGCGTCATGAAGGAATGAGATCCAGAGCGAGAATCTGTTTGTTCCCTCATTAGTTCTGGGTGCCTCCTGGCGGTTTACTCCGTATAATATTCAGCTTTTCATCAGGTTGGCGAAATTCACGGGTGTGAGATGGGGATTGCATGAGCACAATAGTGTTGATATTGGCCTTAGTGCTTGTCTGCCTGATTGCCGCCGGCCTGTACCTGTGGTTCAAGGCCCGCAACCCGTCGGCGCTGGCGCACGCGTTGCCGTTTATCAAGCCTGCCCACCGCAAGCTGACCGATGAAGAGCGCGCCGCGGTCGAGTTCTACCTCAATCAGCAAAACAAGCTGAGCAACAAACTGTTGCCCGGCGGCGGCGCTACGCTGCCCGCAGCCAAACTGGCGCTCACCCCGCAAAGCGATAACGTTTATCCCGTCACGCACGCCATCACCCGCTACGGTCTGGCCAGCGACGATCCCAATAAATGGCGCTATTACCTCGATGCCGAAGAGGTACATCTGCCGCCGTTTTGGGAACCCTACATCACCGCCGACAACCATGTGGAAGTGATCCGAACCCAGACGCTGCCGCTGGTGATTTCGCTCAACGGGCACTCGCTGAAAGATCATATTCACGACCAGCCGCAGCCGCCGGTGGTGACCGCCGCGCCGACCAAAAACGCTTCCATCCGCAAGGAAGAGAGCGAACATGTCGAGCTGGTGAACATTCGTAAGGAAACGCCGGAAGAGCATGCGCTGAACCGGCCGAACGGCATCCGTGAAGCCGTCATCATCTCCGCCGCGCTGCTGCTGCTGTTCTTCAGCCTGATCAGCCCGGTGCTGGTGATCCCGTGGATGATTTTCGTGGCGGTGCTGATGATCGCCTGGGGATGCTGGAACCTGTTCCGCCGTCCGGCGTCACGCGAGCTGAAAGAGATCCACTGCCTGCGCGGCACGCCGAAGCGCTGGGGCCTGTTCGGCGAATCCGGCCAGGGACAGATCAGCAACATTTCACTCGGCATCATCGATCTTATCTACCCGCCGCACTGGCAGCCGTACCTGACGCAAGACTTGGGCAAGACCACCGATGTGGACGTCTACCTCAATCGGCAGGTGGTGCGCCAGGGCCGTTTCCTCTCGCTGCATGACGAAGTGAAGAATTTTCCGCTGCAGCAGTGGGGCCGCAACGCGGTGCTGGTCGCCAGTTCGGCACTGGTACTGCTGTTGTTGCTGATCTATATCCCGCTCAATCTGCCGCTGACCCTCAGCATGGCCTGGCTGCAAGGCGCGCAAAAAGTGGAAGTGACCAGCGTACAGGCGCTGGAAGCTACGCCGCTGCGCATCGGCGACACCCTAAAGGTGCGCGGCAGCGGCATGTGCTATGTGCCGCCGCCGGCCAACGGTGGCGGCGCCGTCAATTTTGCGCCGTTCGATTGCTCCGGCATTTACTGGAACAACGCCGCCCCGCTGCCGCAGCCGGAATCAGAAGTCATAGACAAAGCGACGGCCCTGCTGGCCACGGTCAACAGCCAGCTGCATCCGAGCGGCACCGATCAGAAGATCAACCCGCAGCTGGCCAGCGCCATCGAGAAATCCGGCATGATCCTGTTGGATGACTTTTCTGATATCGTTTTGAAAACACAGGATTTATGCCAGGCAGAAAACGACTGTGTGCGGCTGAAAAACGCGCTGGTCAACCTGGGCAACGCCAAAAACTGGAGCGGCCTGGTGAAACGCGCCAGATCAGGCGCGCTGCAAGGCGTCAACGTCCTGCTGCGCCCGGTAAGCGCCGAGTCGCTGGAAAGCCTGACCAAAGTGGCCACGTCGTCGTTCATCTTCAATGAAACGCGTCTGGCCGCCGCGGCGCTCAACAGCCCGCCGCCGGGCGGTTTCCTGATCCGCAGCGATGAAGGTCGACAGTTGGTCAGCCATCCGCAATCCTCAGCGCCGCAGAGCGAATACAACGCTCTTGACCAGTGGAATGAGTTGCAGCGCCTTTCCACTCTGCTGCTGCATACCCCATTCCAGGCGCAGGGGGTGATCACCAGCCTCAGCGTCGATGCCAACGGCACCCGCCACGTGGCGTTGCACAGCGAACCGGACATGATCACCCTGTGGCGCTACCTCGGTACCAGCCTGCTGTTGCTGGCGGTGGTCGTCAGCCTGGGCTATAACGCCTGGCGGCTGGTACAGCGTCGGCGCATCAATCAGCACCGCGTCGCCGATATCCAGCGTTACTACGACAGCTGCTTCAATCCGCAGCTCAATCCGATGTCAATGCGGCCGATGGCCTGAACCTGACGCCGGGGGTCTCCGCCCTGTCATCTGCTTATGCTACGCTAACGCTATTATTCTCATCTGCGGACCGCCCGTCGGTCCGCCCATGGAGTTTTTATGGTTCCCGAGTTTGATTGGCCGCAGATCGATACCGTGCTGCTGGATATGGACGGCACCTTGCTGGATCTGGAGTTCGACAGCCACTTCTGGCTCAGCCTGGTGCCGCAAGCGCTGAGCGAAAGGCGCGCCATTCCGTTCGACGAAGCCCGTCATATCATTGAACGGGAATATCAGGCGGTGCAGCACACCATGAACTGGTATTGCTTCGATTACTGGAGCGAGCGGTTGGATCTGGACATCTACCGCATGACCAGCGAAGTCGGTAGCCGCGCGCGGCTGCGCGAAGACACCGAGCCGTTTTTACGGGCGCTGCGCGACGCCGGTCTGCAAACCATTTTGCTGACCAACGCCCATCCTCACAGCCTGGCGGTGAAAATCGAGCATACCGGCCTCGATCGGCACCTTGATTTATTGTTTTCCACCCACACATTTGGTTATCCGAAAGAAGATCAGCGTCTGTGGCAGGCGGTGCAACAGCACACCGGGTTCAACCCACAGCGCACGCTGTTTGTCGATGACGGCGAGCCGATCCTCGACGCGGCGCGCACTTTCGGCATTCGTTACTGCCTGGGCGTGCAAAACCCGGACTCCAGCACGGCGGAAAAAAGCTTCCAGCGCCATCCGTCGATGCGCGACTACCGTCTGCTGATACCGGCGCTGGCCAAGGGGGAAGCATGAAGGAAAAAGCGACGCGCGACGACGCGGTCCGGCTGGATAAGTGGCTGTGGGCCGCACGCTTCTATAAGACTCGCGCGCTGGCGCGCGAAATGATCGACGGCGGCAAGGTGCATTACAACGGCCAGCGCGGCAAACCGAGCAAGATTGTCGAACTCAATGCCGAGCTTAAGCTGCGGCAGGGCAACGAAGAGCGTACGGTGATCGTGCTGGCGCTGACCAGCCAACGCCGCGGTGCCAACGAGGCGCAGCAAATGTATCAGGAAACCGAAGCCAGCATCGCCAACCGCGAAAAAATGGCGCTGGCGCGCAAGATGAACGCGTTGACCATGCCGCATCCGGACCGTCGTCCGGACAAAAAGGAGCGGCGCGACCTGATGAAATTTAAATTTGGTGAGCCGGAATAACCCCTCACCGTAATGAGAGAAGATTATGTCCAACCATGACCAATTGCACCGTTACCTGTTTGAAAACTACGCGGTGCGCGGCGAGCTGGTTACCGTCAGCGAAACCTATCAGCAGATCCTGAACAACCACGATTACCCGGCACCGGTGCAAAAACTGCTGGGCGAGCTGCTGGTCGCCACCAGTCTGTTGACCGCAACCCTGAAGTTCGACGGCGACATCACCGTGCAGCTGCAGGGCGACGGCCCGCTGAAGCTGGCGGTGATCAACGGCAACAACCGCCAGGAGATGCGTGGCGTTGCGCGCACCCAGGCGCCTATCGCCGACGACAGCACCCTGCATCAGATGATCGGCAACGGCGTCATGGTCATCACCATTTCCCCGACGGAAGGCGAGCGCTATCAGGGCGTGGTCGGCCTGGAAGGTGAAACCCTGGCAGAATGCCTGGAAGCCTACTTCCGCCAGTCCGAGCAGCTGCCAACCCGCCTGTTCATCCGCACCGGCGAAGTGGAAGGCAATGCCGCAGCAGCCGGTATGCTGCTGCAGGTGCTGCCGGCGCAGGACGGCAACCTCGATGATTTCGATCATCTGGTGCAACTGACCAACACGGTCAAAAGCGAAGAGCTGTTCGGCCTGCCGGCCAACGAAGTGTTGTACCGCCTGTACCATCAGGAAGAGGTCACCTTGTACGAACCGCAGGACGTGCAGTTCCGTTGCACCTGTTCGCGCCAGCGTTGCGCCGACGCGCTAATGACCCTGCCGACCGATGAAGTGGCGGACATGCTGGAGCAGGACGGTAATATCGACATGCACTGCGACTACTGTGGCAGCCACTATGTCTTTGACCCGGTTGATGTTGCCGCGTTGTATGCGGGTAACACCGGCGAAAGCGACCAGTTGCACTAAGTAACACCTTTTCGGCGGGCGCCCCCGGCGCCTGCCAACGCCCGCCGTTTGCACGTTTGCTTTTTTCCGTGTGCTATCTCTCAGATCGTAACGAAATACCGCCTAAAACGTTAAATATTTGATACCCATCGCGGTTACTCACCGTTAGATCCCTACAATTGCCGCCAGAAATTCTGTGACCAAGGAGTAGTAACATGCGCGTTAAAGGTATAACCCCTCAGGATCTGGCCGCTTACGGCATTCACGACGTTAGCGAAATCGTTCACAACCCGAGCTATGAACTGCTGTTTAAGGAAGAAACAGACCCATCTCTGGAAGGTTTTGAGCGTGGGGTAGTCACCAAGCTGGGTGCCGTCTCCGTCGATACCGGCATCTTCACCGGCCGTTCGCCGAAAGACAAATACATCGTCCGCGACGACATCACCCGCGATACCGTGTGGTGGGCCGATCAGGGCAAAGGCAAAAACGACAACAAACCTCTCAGCCCGGAAGTGTGGGCCGATCTGAAACACCTGGTCACCGAGCAGCTTTCCGGCAAACGTCTGTTCGTGGTGGATACCTTCTGCGGCGCCAACGCTGACTCGCGCCTGAAAGTGCGTTTCATCACCGAGGTGGCCTGGCAGGCGCACTTCGTGAAAAACATGTTCATCCGCCCGAGCGACGACGAGCTGGCTGACTTCGAGCCGGACTTCGTGGTGATGAACGGCGCCAAATGCACCAACCCGAACTGGCAGCAACAAGGCCTGAACTCGGAGAACTTCGTCGCCTTCAACCTGACCGAGCGCATGCAGTTGATCGGCGGCACCTGGTACGGCGGCGAAATGAAGAAAGGCATGTTCTCGATGATGAACTACCTGCTGCCGCTGAAAGGCATCGCTTCGATGCACTGCTCGGCCAACGTGGGCGAGAAAGGCGACGTGGCGGTGTTCTTCGGCCTGTCCGGTACCGGCAAGACCACCCTTTCCACCGATCCTAAGCGTCAGCTGATCGGCGATGACGAGCACGGCTGGGACGATGACGGCGTGTTTAACTTCGAAGGCGGCTGCTACGCCAAGACCATCAAGCTCTCTGAAGAAGCCGAGCCGGACATCTATCACGCCATCAAACGCGACGCGCTGCTGGAAAACGTCACCGTGCTGGCCGACGGCAGCATCGACTTCAACGACGGTTCGAAAACCGAGAACACCCGCGTTTCTTACCCGATCTACCATATCCAAAACATCGTCAAGCCGGTGTCCAAAGCGGGTCACGCCACCAAAGTGATCTTCCTGACCGCCGACGCCTTCGGCGTGTTGCCGCCGGTATCGCGTCTGACCGCCAACCAGACTCAGTATCACTTCCTGTCCGGTTTCACCGCCAAATTGGCCGGCACCGAACGCGGCGTAACCGAGCCAACGCCAACCTTCTCCGCCTGCTTCGGCGCTGCGTTCCTGTCACTGCACCCGACGCAGTACGCCGAAGTGTTGGTGAAACGCATGCAGGCCGCCGGCGCCCAGGCTTACCTGGTCAACACCGGCTGGAACGGCACCGGCAAACGCATCTCGATCAAAGATACGCGCGGCATCATCGACGCCATCCTGAGCGGTGAAATCGACAAGGCGGAAACCGTTACCCTGCCAATCTTCGATCTGGCGATGCCGACCGCGCTGCCGGGCGTGAACCCAGAGATCCTCGATCCGCGCAATACCTACGCCAGCCTCGAGCAGTGGCAGGAAAAAGCGCAGGATCTGGCCGAGCGCTTCATCACCAACTTCGACAAATACACCGACACGCCTGCGGGCGCCGCGCTGGTTAGCGCCGGCCCGAAGCTGTAATTCGGTAGCGTTACCTCTTCAGCTAAGGCGCGGATCCCGCGCCTTTTTTTATTTTCATCGATTGCTTTTTAACCAGCAAGGCGAGAAAATAAGTCAATGCAATCATTGATAGCAAAGGAGGTTTAAATGGCGACTATCACCGTCAGAAATCTGGACGACGAAATCAAAGAGCTGCTGCGTATCTCAGCGGCGAAAAACGGCCATTCTATGGAAGAGGAAGCGCGCATGATCCTGAAACAGGCGCTGGTGAAAAAGCCGCCGCGCTATGGATTGGGTACCTGGATGCATCAGCACTTCGCCGAATTCGGCGGCGTTGAGCTGGAGATCCCACCGCGTGACGCCGTGCCGCCACGCATCGTCACCTTTGATGATGAAGATGACAACGCATGATCATTATCGACACCAACGTCATTTCAGAAACGCTGCGTCCCAGCCCGTACTACAACGTCATTAACTGGTTAAATGAAAAGGACAATGACGAGCTCTATCTCAGCGCCATTGTCCTCGCCGAACTGTTCAGCGGCGTCGCCTGCATGCCTGACGGCAAGCGCCAGCGGGATCTCAAGCTGAAATTGGCGGACGCCATTGAATTGAAGTTCGAGGGGCAGATATTGCCGTTTGATGGGCTGTGCGCGATGCAATACGCGGAATTGACGGCAAGGAATCGGCTGCTGGGTAAAGCGATGAGCGTGCCGGATACCCAAATCGCCGCCACCTGCCTGCATTACGGTGCCGCCCTGGCCACCCGCAATACCAAAGACTTCCTCCACTGCGGTATCGAATTAATCGATCCGTGGCAGGCGCCGACCGGCCGCCGGTTGCATGAGGATGCGGCGGAATACTACGTGATGAGCAGAAAGTCCTGACGGGGCCGCAGCGGCGCGGCCCACATCAGAGGTCAGGCGTTTTCCCTGGCCGTTTGATGACCGTTGGTCGACTCTTTTTTCTCCATCGGCAACGGAATATACGCGCGGATCAACAGCCCGCCGCGCTCGCTGGTGCCGATATCCAGTTCGCCGTCATGCGCGTCGATAATACGCTGCACGATCGCCAGCCCCAGACCGGTGCCGCTGGTGCTGCGCGCGCTGTCACCGCGTACGAACGGCTGCAGCAGGTGCTTCAACTCTTCCGGCTTGATACCCGGGCCGTCATCTTCCACCTGGAACCAGCCGCGCTGCAGCTCGCGGCCGCTGCTGACCTTGATCCAGCCGTTGCCGTAACGCGCCGCGTTCACCACCATGTTCACCGCCGCCCGCTTAATCGACAGTGGGTGCACGTTCATCATCAGTTCGCCCGGTGACAACGCGGTTTCAATCACCCGCTCATAACCGCTCTCCGCCGCAACCACCTCGCCCAAAATGGCGTTCAGGTCGCTGCTTTCGGTCGGCATCTCCTGCCCGGTGCGCAGATAATCGATGAACTGCTCAATGATGGCGTTGCACTCTTCGATGTCTTTATTGATCGACTCGGCCAGATAGCCGTCTTCGGCGCTCATCATCTCCGTCGCCAGCCGGATACGCGTCAACGGCGTGCGCAGATCATGGCTGACCCCGGCCATCAGCAAGGTGCGATCGTCCGCCAGCTGCTTGACGCCCGACGCCATCTGATTGAATGCGCGAGTCACCGACCGCACTTCGGAAGCCCCATACTCGCGCAGCGGCGGCGGAATAATCCCTTTGCCCACCTGCAGCGCCGCATGTTCCAGCTCCACCAGCGGGCGGTTTTGAATACGAATAAACAGCCAGGCACCGCCGATCGCGAGCAGCATGATCGCCAGCGTATAGCGGAACAGCGGAGAGAAGTCGCCCTGATGGATTTCCGTCAGCGGTACGCGCACCCAGATATCGGGCTGCAGCCAGGTTTTCAGCCACACCACCGGGGAGTTCTTGTTCACCTCCACACGCACATCGGTCGGCCCGCCGAGCTGCTGCGCCATCTGCTGGCTGAGGAACTGGTAGTGCTGCGCCCAGCGCAGGCCGCTCTCCTCCGCCGCCGAGTTGGTGTAGAGAGAAATGCCCAACTCGCGGTAGATCTCACGACGGAACGCCGGCGGTACCTCCAGCAGCGTGCCGTCCTCCAGCTGCAGCCGATCGGTCATCAGCATACGCACTTCGTAGGCCAATACCTTGTTGAACTGCTGCAGGCTGGGCAGGATGGCGAAGTTCAGCACCACCAGATAGGTCGTCACCAGGCTGACGAACAGCAAGGTGACGATCAACAACAGGGTTCGGGCAAACGAGCTACGCGGTGAAAAGCGCAATCGCCTCATGCCTTACTGCCGTCCGGGACGAAGACGTAGCCGAGACCCCACACGGTCTGGATATAACGCGGATGCGCCGGATCTTCTTCAACCATACGGCGCAGACGAGAGATCTGCACGTCGATGGAGCGTTCCATGGCGCTGTATTCGCGGCCACGCGCCAGGTTCATCAGCTTATCGCGCGACAGCGGTTCACGCGGGTGGCTGACCAGCGCCTTCAGTACCGCGAACTCGCCGCTGGTCAACGGCATCGGCTCGTCTTCGCGGAACATCTCGCGGGTGCCGAGGTTCAGTTTGAATTTGCCGAAAGCGATCACCGCTTCTTCCTGCGAAGGCGCGCCCGGCAGTTCGTTCGCCTGGCGGCGCAGCACCGCGCGGATACGAGCCAACAGCTCACGCGGGTTGAACGGTTTAGGAATGTAGTCGTCGGCGCCGATTTCCAGGCCCACGATGCGATCGACCTCTTCGCCTTTCGCGGTGACCATAATGATCGGCATCGGGTTGCTCTGGCTGCGCAGGCGGCGGCAGATGGACAGGCCGTCTTCGCCCGGCAACATCAGATCGAGCACCATCAAATGGAAGGATTCACGGGTCAGCAAGCGATCCATTTGCTCAGCGTTGGCAACGCTGCGAACCTGGAAGCCCTGCTCGGTTAAATAACGTTCTAAAAGCGCGCGCAGGCGCATGTCATCATCGACAACCAGGATCTTATGATTCTCTTGCATGGTATTACTCCCAAAGGCTTTATTGCCTGACTCGAATATTGTTAGAAAACCTTGCCATTTGAGACAGCGTTTAATGGTATGTATTCTAGACGAAATTGTTACAAAGCTTATTCTTTTCCCCATTTATCAACAATTTTCAGTGAATGTCGACGGGGGTTCGTCAAAATTTCGCCCTTTATCGGCGCAATGTGGGGCGACGGCCCAATTTTGTGCAATTTCGCCACCGGGGAAGCGCCCGGTGGCGTTCAGCTGTCGGGTCAGGAGGTCTGCAGGAAACGTGCCAGCTGCCTACGCAGCTGCCGGTTCTCTTGCTGTAGCGCATCAACCCGATCGAGCAGCGTCAGCGCCATGGCGATCCCCGGCCAGTCCAGATCCAGCTCGGCCCGCAGCCTGCGCGCGCGCTGCAGATGGCTCAGCGCCGGATAATCAAACTCCCAGCGCGGCTGCGCCGGCTCCAACGGCACGATCACGCCCAGGCCGACGATCTCGACCAGCTCATCCTCTGAAATCTCCACTCGCTGACACAGCTCCACCACGGTGAATGTGATCTCTTTCTTCATCATGTGCTTTACTCCCATTCCGCGCGCGGGTTGAACGCCGCCTGTTCAGCCAGCTCTCGCCACAGGGCGCTGGCCTTCTCGTTCGGCTTCGGCGGCATCACCACCTTGAGAATGACATACAGATCGCCGGGCTCTTTCTTGCCCGCCAGCCCTTTGCCTTTGACCCTCAGCCGTTTGCCGCTCTGGCTGCCGGCCGGCACGGTCAGCGCGATTTTTCCGCTCAGCGTCGGCACCTCGATGCTGGCACCCAGTGCCGCTTCCCACGGAGCGAGCGGCGCCACGATGCTCAGGTTGTGGCCATCTATCTCAAACAGCGGGTGCGGCGCGAGGCGGATGACCAGATACAGATCGCCGTTTTGGCCGCCGCCCACGCCGGCAACGCCCTGCCCCTTGAGGCGAATGCGCTCGCCATCGCCCACGCCGGCCGGGATTTTCACGTTCAACGTTTTGTTGGCTTCGCTCACCTGCCGCCCCAGCTCGTCATACACCGGCAGCGTATAGGAGATCTCGCGGCTTTGGCCATGCAGCGTTTCCTCGAGGAACAGCGGCACCTCCATCTCCAGATCCTGGCCGCGGAAGCCATGCCCGCCGTGCGAGTGCGAAGCGGAACGGTGCCCGCCCGCCGCACGCCCGCCGAACATGCTCTCGAAGAAGTCGGAGAAGTCTTGCGCGTCGGCGCCGCCGCCGTGCCATGAAGCGCTCTGCTGATAGCCGCCGTGATCGCCGCGCGCCTGGCGGCCAAAGTTCGGATCGTTGCGGTGCAGCCGGATCTGATCGTACTCGGCGCGGCGCTCGTCGTCCTTCAGCACCTCATAGGCTTCGGCCAGCTCCTTGAACTTGCTCTCGGCGTCGTCTTCAGTGCTCACGTCAGGGTGATATTTACGCGCCAGCCGGCGGTAGGCCGTTTTGATGGTTTTCAGATCGGCGTTGGGCTCAACGCCCATCGTGGCGTAGTAATCTTTAAATTCCATGCGGTAATACCTTCAATGTGTTGGGTTGTGCGCCAAAATTCCTTGTCTCTCTCGCCAGATATCCTCCTTCGTCACATTCCTTTTCCGCTATCGCTAAGCATACTCCCGATTGTTAAAAGCTGCGCAAACTGAATAAAAACCGTGCGACAAGGCGCAGGCCCGCGCGCCATTTCTAAAGCCCCCCGCATTCACGTACACTGTGGCGGTGGCCCCATAAAGATAAATCACGATGAGAACTCAACTGATAACCCGTGAAGGGTATGACAAGCTCAAACAAGAGCTGGATTACCTCTGGCGTGAAGAACGCCCCGAGGTGACCAAAAAAGTGACCTGGGCCGCCAGCCTGGGCGACAGAAGCGAAAACGCCGACTACCAGTACAACAAGAAGCGGCTGCGCGAAATTGACCGCCGTGTCCGCTATCTGACCAAATGCCTGGAGCAGTTGAAGATCGTCGATTACTCCCCGCAGCAGGAAGGCAAGGTGTTCTTCGGTGCCTGGGTGGAGGTGGAGAATGACGACGGCGAGACCAAACGCTTTCGCATCGTCGGTTACGACGAGATTTTCGGCCGCAAGGATTACATCTCCATCGATGCGCCGATGGCGCGCGCCCTGCTGAAAAAAGAGGTCGGGGACATCGCCACCGTCAATACGCCGCTGGGCGAGGCACAGTGGTACGTAAATGAGATAAACTACCCGAAGTAAGCTTTCAGCTTTTTCCGAACCGCCGCCAACGCCGCCGCCTGAGCTGTTCTCCACGTTGCGGCCGCGCGGCGGCGGCCCGCTCCACTGGCATTTTCCGCGATCAATCCGTATAACTGTCCCCTGTTTATTCACCGTTCTCAATACAGATACCAGACCTATGAATGACCCACTGAGCCGCATTATTGCAACAGAACTGCAGGCCCGGCCGGAGCAAGTCGACTCCGCCATCCGTCTGCTGGATGAAGGTAATACCGTGCCCTTTATTGCACGCTATCGTAAGGAAGTCACCGGGGGCCTGGACGACACCCAACTGCGCCAGCTGGAAACCCGCCTGGGTTATCTGCGTGAACTGGAAGATCGTCGTCAGACCATCCTGAAGTCGATCGATGAACAGGGCAAACTGACCGAACAGCTGGCGGGGGCGATCAACGCCACGCTGAGCAAGACCGAACTCGAAGACCTCTACCTGCCGTACAAACCGAAGCGCCGCACCCGTGGCCAGATCGCCATCGAAGCCGGTCTGGAACCGCTGGCGGACGCGCTGTGGCAGGATCCGCAACAGCAGCCGGAACAGCTGGCTGAACGCTACGTCGACGCCGACAAGGGCGTGGCGGACGTGAAAGCCGCCCTCGACGGCGCGCGCTATATCCTGATGGAGCGCTTCGCCGAAGACGCCACGCTGCTGGCCAAGGTGCGCGACTACCTGTGGAAAAACGCCCATCTGGTGTCCAAGGTGGTCGAGGGCAAGGAAGAAGAAGGCGCCAAGTTCCGCGACTACTTCGATCACCACGAACCGATTTCTCAGGTGCCTTCGCACCGCGCGCTGGCGATGTTCCGCGGCCGCAACGAAGGCGTGCTGCAGCTGGCGCTGAACGCCGATCCGCAATTTGAGGAAGCGCCGCGCGAAAGCCAGGCGGAGCTGATCATCATCAATCACCTCAACCTGCGCCTGAACAACGCCCCGGCCGACGCCTGGCGCAAGGCGGTGGTCAACTGGACCTGGCGCATCAAGGTGCTGCTGCACCTGGAAACCGAGCTGATGGGCACGGTGCGCGAGCGCGCGGAAGACGAAGCAATCAACGTGTTCGCCCGCAACATGCATGATCTGCTGATGGCCGCGCCGGCCGGCATGCGCGCCACCATGGGCCTCGATCCGGGCCTGCGCACCGGGGTGAAAGTCGCCGTGGTCGACGCAACCGGCAAGCTGGTCGCCACCGACACCGTCTACCCGCACACCGGGCAAGCGGCCAAAGCCGCCGCCATCGTCGCGGCACTGTGCATCAAACATAACGTGGAGCTGGTGGCCATCGGCAACGGCACCGCTTCGCGTGAGACCGAGCGCTTCTATCTCGACCTGCAAAAACAGTTCGGCGAGGTCCGGGCGCAGAAAGTGATCGTCAGCGAAGCGGGCGCGTCGGTGTATTCCGCGTCCGAACTGGCGGCGCTGGAATTCCCGGATCTCGACGTGTCGCTGCGCGGCGCGGTGTCCATCGCTCGTCGCCTGCAGGATCCGCTGGCAGAGCTGGTGAAGATCGACCCGAAATCCATCGGCGTCGGCCAGTATCAGCACGACGTCAGCCAGAGCCAGTTGGCGAAGAAGCTGGATTCGGTGGTGGAAGACTGCGTGAACGCCGTCGGCGTCGATCTGAACACCGCATCGGTACCATTGCTGACCCGCGTGGCCGGCCTGACACGCATGATGGCGCAGAACATCGTCAACTGGCGCGACGAGAACGGCCGCTTCAGCAACCGTGAACAGCTGCTGAAAGTCAGCCGTCTGGGGCCGAAGGCCTTCGAACAGTGCGCCGGCTTCCTGCGCATCAACCACGGCGACAACCCGCTGGATGCCTCCACCGTTCACCCGGAAGCCTACCCGGTGGTGCAGCGCATCCTGGCCGCCACCGAGCAGGCGCTGCAGGACCTGATGGGCAACGCCTCGGCGGTGCGCAGCCTGAAAGCGGTCGATTTCACCGACGACAAGTTCGGCGTGCCGACGGTCACCGACATCCTGAAAGAGCTGGAGAAGCCGGGCCGCGACCCGCGTCCGGAGTTCAAAACCGCCACCTTTGCCGAAGGCGTGGAAACCCTCAACGATCTGCAGCCGGGGATGATCCTGGAAGGGTCGGTCACTAACGTCACCAACTTCGGCGCCTTCGTGGATATCGGCGTGCATCAGGATGGCCTGGTGCACATCTCCTCGCTGGCGGACAAGTTCGTCGAAGATCCGCACACCGTGGTGAAGGCCGGCGACATCGTCAAAGTGAAGGTGATGGAAGTCGATCTGCAGCGTAAACGCATCGCGCTGAGCATGCGCCTGGATGAGCAACCGGGCGAAGGTTCACCGCGCCGCGGCGGCAACGCGCCGGCACAGGCACGCGACAACGCCAACCGTTCGGCAGGCGGCAACAAGGCCAAACCGCGCAATGCGGCGCCGGCCGGCAACAGCGCCATGGGCGACGCGCTGGCGGCGGCATTCGGCAAGAAACGCTAAGTCAGAGCCAATAGGGCGGAGCCTGCTCCGCCCTTTCTGATGAATAAAACTTGCTGCATTTCTTGACCCGTCTCAATAAACCATCATCTTTTTATTTCCCGTTCCTGCGTGACCGCCCTCCCATTATTCAGGCAACAAAAATGCCTTCTGCAGCCATTTATTAACAACTCCGTTAACACGCATTTTTCATCTCGCGAATTGTGAGAGAAACACAAATGGTTACCGCTCGCATTACGGTGGAATAATGTTATCGAATTGCCTTTCAGCGGAAATAAATAAAGGGAAAAAGCCATCGATATTTGCAAAGGAGAAAACTCGGCTACAAATACGTAACTGATTTAACTCGCCATTCTCATTTGTTCCCAAGTGCAAGCAGTGATAAAACATCGTTAATCAAGACAACGCCATTAAAAACTGCCGTCACCATAATAATTGGTTACAATACCCTTACTTTTTGTATTGAACGCGATAATGATAATTACTATTATTTGCGCTCACTTTATTGCATGACCTTATGGATGAATACCGCCGACGGCGTGGCATTTTCGCCGGCAACGTCCAATTATCATCAGCCCGATGTTCATCGGCACCCGGAAGGTTAATCACATGCAGCTTCAACCTAAACGCACGTATAAGATCGTCGGCTTTTCCGGTGAAATTGCGCCGGCCTACCGCCAGAAATTGTTATCGCTCGGCATGCTGCCTGGCTCTTCATTCGACGTAGTGCGCGTCGCGCCACTGGGCGATCCGATAGAAATTAAAACTCGCCGCGTCAGCCTGGTGCTGCGCAAGAAGGATCTGGCGCTGCTGCAGCTCGACGGCCAGCCCTGACCTCCGTTTGCCGACGCGCCCTTGCGCCGGCGCTGTTCTCCTTGAAGACGACACGCTGAACTATGAAAAAACTCACCATCGGCTTAATCGGTAACCCGAACTCCGGCAAAACCACGCTGTTCAACCAGCTGACGGGCGCACGCCAACGGGTCGGCAACTGGGCGGGCGTGACGGTCGAACGCAAAGAAGGCCATTTCACCACCCCGCAGTCCGACGTGCGGCTGGTCGATTTGCCCGGCACCTACTCCCTGACCACCATTTCAGAGCAAACGTCGCTCGATGAGCAGATCGCCTGCCATTACATTTTGAGCGGCGACGCCGATCTGCTGATCAACGTGGTCGACGCCTCCAACCTGGAACGCAACCTCTACCTGACGCTGCAGCTGCTGGAGCTGGGCATCCCCTGCATCGTGGCGCTGAACATGCTCGACATCGCCAAAAGCCAGCATATCGATATCGACGTCGCCGCGCTGTCGGCGCACCTCGGCTGCCCGGTAGTACCGATGATCTCCACCCGCGCCGACGGCATCGGCGTGCTGAAACAGATGATCGACAATCATCGCATCAACGAACAGCAGGCGCTGGTGAACTACCCACCGTTGCTGCTGAAAGCGGTCGCCACGCTAAGCAACGCCATGCCGCAAACGCTGCCGGCAGTGCAACGCCGCTGGCTGGCATTGCAGATGCTGGAGGGCGACATCTACAGCCACCGGCTGGCCGGTCCCGCCGTCGCGCTGCTGCCTGCGGCCATTCAGACGTTGCAACAGCAGGAGCAAGAAGACCCGGCGCTGGTGATCGCCGACGCGCGCTACCAGTCTATCGCCACCCTGAGCGACGCGGTCAGCAACTCGCAGCAGGCGATGCCCAACCGCCTGACCGATATGCTGGATAAAGTGATCCTCAACCGCTGGCTGGGCGTGCCGATCTTCCTGTTGGTGATGTACCTGATGTTCCTGCTGGCGATCAATATCGGCGGCGCGCTGCAGCCGATATTCGATATCGGCTCGGCGGCGATCTTCATTCAGGGCATTCAGTGGCTCGGCTACACCCTGCACTTCCCCGGCTGGCTGACCGTATTCCTGGCACAGGGCGTCGGCGGCGGCATCAACACCGTGCTGCCGCTGGTGCCGCAGATCGGCATGATGTACCTGTTCCTGTCGTTCCTGGAAGACTCCGGCTACATGGCGCGTGCGGCGTTCGTGATGGATCGCCTGATGCAGGCGCTCGGGCTGCCGGGTAAATCCTTCGTGCCGCTGATCGTCGGCTTCGGTTGCAACGTGCCGTCCATCATGGGCGCCCGTACGCTGGACGCCCAGCGCGAGCGCCTGATCACCATCATGATGGCGCCGTTCATGTCGTGCGGCGCCCGTCTGGCGATCTTCGCGGTGTTCGCCGCCGCCTTCTTCGGCCAGGACGGCGCTGGGGTGGTGTTCTCGCTATACATGCTCGGCATCGCGGTGGCGATCCTGACCGGCCTGGTACTCAAATATACCCTCATGCGCGGCGAAGCCTCACCGTTCGTCATGGAGCTGCCGGTTTACCACGTGCCGCACCTGAAAAGCCTGCTGCTGCAAACCTGGCAGCGGTTGAAAGGCTTCGTGTTGCGCGCCGGTAAGGTGATCGTGGTGGCCAGCATATTCATCGGCGGCCTGAACAGCTTCTCGTTCAGCGGCAAAACGGTCGACAACATCAACGACTCCGCGCTGGCTTCGGTCTCCAAGGTGCTGACGCCGTTGCTGCAGCCGATGGGCGTCCACAGCGATAACTGGCAGGCCACCGTCGGCCTGGTGACCGGCGCGATGGCGAAAGAAGTGGTGGTCGGCACGCTGAATACGCTGTATACCGCCGAGCACATCAACAAAGAGGCATTCGACGCCGCCAACTTCAACCTGCTCGATGAGCTGGGCGGCGCGCTGCAGGAAACCTGGGACGGCCTGAAAAACACCTTCAGCCTGAGCGTGCTCTCCAACCCGATCGAAGCCAGCAAGGGCGACGGCGAGATGGGCGTCGGTTCGATGGGCGTGATGAGCAGCAAATTCGGCTCCGGCATTTCCGCCTACAGCTACCTGATCTTCGTGTTGCTGTACGTGCCTTGCGTCTCGGTGATGGGCGCCATCGCACGTGAATCAAGCCGCGGCTGGATGACCTTCTCAATCCTGTGGGGGCTGAACGTGGCCTACTCGCTGGCGACGCTGTTCTATCAGGCGGCCACCTTCAACCAACACCCGCAGTACAGCCTGACGGCGATCCTGGCGGTGGTGCTGGTGAACCTGCTGGTGCTGTTCGGCCTGCGCCGGGCGCGCAGCCGCGTCACGGTGCGCCTGGGCAACGCCACGCCGGCGGCTTGTTGCCAGAGCGCCAAAGGGAGCTGTCACTGATGGCCGGGCTGCTGCAGGTGCGCGATGCGCTGGCGCTGCGCGGCAGCGCCCAGGCGCAGCAGCTCAGCCAATCGCTGGCGACGCCGCTGCCGCTGGTGCAGGCGATGCTGGATCGTTTGACGGCAATGGGGAAAGTGGAACGTATCGAACAGGATGGCGGCGCCTGTCTGAGCGGCAGTTGCAAAAGCTGCCCGCAGGGCCAGGGATGCAGCACGGTGTTCTACCGGCTGAAGGCCTGACGATCAGGGGCGCCGCAGCGGCGCCCCTTGCCGTTCAAGGCTTATTGCTTGTCTTTGTAAACTTCGGCGATGGCGCTGAATTTACCGTGTTCGCGGCCCGCCAGGATCACGTAGTATTGACCGCCCTTTTCGTCTGCCAGTTTGGACAGCTCTTCCTTGGCATCCATCGGTGACGTGGTTTCCGCCGTCGTGGTGACGGTGCCGATCTTCTCGTATTTACCCGGATTCTTATCCAGATCTTCCTTGGTCAGCAGGGTTGCCGCCATGGAGCCGAAAGACACCGAACCCAGCACTGCCGCTGCAATAATCATCTTCAATGATTTCATGACACTAACCTCTCAATGGATAATTTATCTGTTATGAAAGCCGTCAAGGATCCATGCGTAGTACCGCAGGCTGCCGCGACATCCTCAGGCCTCGTTGCTTTCCCTGACGGGGCCTGTTTCCCAGAGACGAAACGCCAAAATGAAAATCGCCGCACGCGGTCTTTTCATTTTGCAGCCAACGCATTGACTCACTAAGTATTGAACAGCTTTGTCTTTTATCCACCCGGCGGCGTTTTTTTTCGCGCTCTATCGTGCGTTTTCACGCTGCATTCAATGTGCTGCAATAAACGCTTCGATCATCGTCACAAATTCATCGGGATGAGAGATAAATGGCGCATGGGCGGCTTTGGCCACGATCTGCGACGTAGAGTTCGGCCAGTCGGCGTCGAGCAGCTCGGCGACCTTGCGCGGCACCAGCCCGTCCAGATAGCCGTAGATCCGCAGCAGCGGCAGCGTCAACTCCGCCAGCGGTGCACGCAGATCGGCTGTGCGCAAGATCTCCAGCCCACCGTTCAGCACCTCGACGCTCGGCGTCGGTTGGTTGAGCACCACCGCTTTCAGTTGGCGCGCATCCTGACGCGCGCTCTCGGTGCCCAGCGTCTGCAGCGCCAGAAAACGCTCGACGGTGCGCTGGAAATCCAGGCTCAGCTGATGCTGGAAACCGCTCAGCACGTCCGGGCGGATCCCCGGCCACTCATCGCGGGCGGCAAAGCACGGCGAGGAGGCTACGGTGATAAGCCCCTTGACTCGCTCGGGCTGCATCAGCGCCGCCTGGCTGGCCACCAGCCCACCGAGCGACCAGCCAAGCCACCAGGACTGCGGCGGGGTAGCCGCCAGCACGATTTCCGTCATCTGCTCCAGCGACAGGGCACCGAACCCCTGGCTACGGCCGTACCCCGGCAGATCGACCAGGTGCAGGCGAAAATGCGGCGTCAGTCGCGCCTGAATGCAACTCCACACTTCGGCGTTCAATCCCCAGCCGTGCAGCAGCACAAGATCGCTTTCGCCTTCGCCTATTGTTTGCCAGTACAGCGCTGTCATTGGTTATTGTCCTTTCATACTTATCCGTCACGGAGACGCTATGCTATCAATCCGCAGCCGTTGTTGGCTATGCCGACAACCGTTGAGCCTGATCCGTCATGGCATCTGCAGCTGTTGCCTGCGTCATCTGCCGGCCCACCCGCCGTGTTGCCCGTGCTGCGGATTGCCCGCCGGGAAGACGCGAACGCCCTGCGGCCGCTGCCTGCAACGGCCACCGCCCTGGCAACGGCTGGTGTTCGTCGGCGACTACGTTGCGCCCCTCAGCCAACTGGTAAAAAGGTTCAAGTTCCACCGCGCGCCCGAGCTGGCGCCGACGCTAGCGCGCCTGATGTTGTTGCGGTGGCAGCAGGCGCGCAGAGAGCAGTATCTGAACAGACCCGACCTGATTTTAGCGGTACCCTTGTATGCAACACGCTGCTGGCACCGTGGTTATAACCAGAGCGATCTGTTGGCCCGGCCGCTGGCGCGCTGGCTGGGCTGCACCTATCAGCCCGCCGCCTTGCGCCGGGTGCGCAAAACCGCCCCGCAACAGCGGCTGAGCGCCGGGGTACGCAGGCGCAATCTGCAACGCGCGTTCGTTTGCGTGGCATCGGTCGCCGGCCGGCATATCGCCCTGGTGGATGACGTGGTGACCACCGGCAGCACCGTCGCGCAGATAGCGGCGCTGCTGCAGCGGCAAGGCGCCGCCTCGGTGCAGATATGGTGCATTTGCCGCACGTTGTAGTGCCACGGCAATGGGCGTATTATAACCGACTATAGAAGTCAACTATTGAGCTAATGCTATGATCCGTATAACAGATACTGCACAGGAACACTTTGCCAAACTGCTGGCAAATCAAGAAGAAGGCACCCAAATCCGCGTATTCGTGATCAACCCGGGCACGCCGACGGCCGAATGCGGTGTCTCTTATTGCCCGCCGGACGCGGTAGAAGCGACGGATACCGAACTGAAGTTCGACAAACTGTCCGCCTATGTCGATGAGCTGAGCGCGCCGTATCTGGAAGACGCCGAAATCGACTTCGTGACCGACCAACTGGGTTCTCAGCTGACGCTGAAAGCGCCAAACGCCAAAATGCGCAAGGTCGATGACGACGCGCCGCTGATGGAGCGCGTGGAATACGTGCTGCAGTCGCAGATCAACCCACAGCTGGCGGGCCACGGCGGCCGCGTAACGCTGATGGAGATCACCGACGACAACATGGCAATCCTGCAGTTCGGCGGCGGTTGCAACGGTTGTTCGATGGTCGACGTCACGCTGAAAGAAGGCATCGAGAAAGAGCTGCTGCAGAAATTCCCGGAGCTGAAAGGCGTGCGTGACCTGACCGAGCACCAGCGCGGCGAGCACTCCTACTATTGATACCCTTCTTACTTGAAGTTGCAGCGTTGTTGGCCGCATGCGCGCACCCCAGTCACTTACTTAAGTAAGCTCCTGGGGATTTACGCACTTGCCGCCTAGCTGCAACTCCAATTAATTCGGGTATCCGTCATTTGGATGGGACTAAAGTTCTCGTCCTTTGACCTAATACAACGACACCTCATCGTCACCCCACCGACACCTTGCGGCGCCGCTTGTCCAAATCCTTCAGTAAGCGGTTTATGTGCGGGTCGGCAAACATCTCCTCCAGCGTCTGGGTCAGCTTGCGCCGCCAGTTAGGGTACTGATCGCTGGTACCGGGAATATTGACCGGATCGGCCATATCCAGCCAGTCTTCCGGCTGCAGGCCGAGCAAGGCGCTGGCGCTGTCGGCGACATAGCGCTGTAGGCCGCGGTTGAGCAGCGGGCTCATGCCGAGCAGCGCTGCCTTCTTGCCCACCTTCTGCGGCACGCAGCCATAACGATGCAATCCATCCAGCAGCCCCTGCTTGGCGCGTTCCCGATCGGCGAACAGCGCCCGCAGGATCTCCGCGTCCGGGTAAAGACCCAGCCGGTTGCCGAGCGTTAGATCGTCGCTTTGCCAGTAGCCGCGCAGCGTCGGCAGATCATGGGTGGTGATGGTCGCCATCGCCTGCACCGGATAGGCCTGCGGCGCGCGGAAATGGTGTTCACCGTCGCTTTCGAAATAGAGCACTTTGTAGGAATAGACGCCGCTGTCGCGCAGCTTGCCGACGATTTCCACCGGCACCGTGCCGAGATCCTCGCCGATCACCATGCAACGGTGGCGCTGGCTTTCCAGCGCCAACACCGCCAGCAGATCGTCCACCGGGTATTTGACGTAGGCGCCGCGATCGGCGGTTTCGCCATACGGGATCCACCACAGCCGCAGCAGCGCCATGACGTGATCGATGCGCAGCGCGCCGCAGTTGGTCATGTTGGCGCGCAAAAGATCGATAAACGGCTGGTACCCGCGTGCCGCCATCACGTGCGGATCCATCGGCGGCAGGCCCCAGTTTTGCCCCAGAGGCCCCAGAATATCCGGCGGTGCCCCGACCGACGCTTTCAGGCAGTACAGTTCGCGGTCACACCAGGTTTCCGCCCCGCCTTCCGCCACCCCGACCGCCAGATCGCGATACAGGCCAATCGGCATCTGCTGCTGCCGGCTCTGGTCAAAACACTGCGCGAACTGCGTGGCCGCCAGCCACTGCAGCCACAGGTAAAAGCGGACCGCGTCCTGATGTTCGGTGCAGAACAGCCGCACAGCTTCGCTCTGCCCCTGCCGATAGCGCTCTGGCCAGGCCGGCCAGCCCCACTGGTGGGCATCTTTGGCCGCCAGATGGGCATGCAGCGCGTCGAACGCCGCCTGCTGATACAGGCTGTCGCCGCCCTCGCTGACGAACTGTTCGAACGCCTGACGCTGCCCGTCGTTTGGCTTGCGCGCCTGAAACAGCGGAAACGCCAGCTTCAGCGCCGCCAGCTTCAGCTGCATCACGGCGGTGTAATCCACCCACTCCGCGGCGCGCGCCTTGGCCAGCTGCTTCTGCGTCGCCGGCTTCTGCCACCAGCGCTGCGCCGCATCGCTGCGCTGGAAATCCTCCACCGCGTTGACGTCGATATACGCCAGATTCAGCCAGCGGCGCGACGAGGGACTGTAAGGGCTGGCGCTCTCCGGATTAGCCGGATACAGCGCATGGATCGGGTTGAGGCCAACGAAGGCGCCGCCGCGCTCCCCCACCTGCTCCACCATCAGACGCAGATCGCCGAAATCGCCGATGCCCCAGTTGCGATCGGAGCGCAGCGTATACAGCTGAACGCAAGCGCCCCACAGCTTCTTACCGGTCAGCAAGGCGTCCGGCTCGAAGCAGCGTCTCGGCGCGACGATCAGCCGGCATGGCCACTGCTGCTCGCCCTGGCTCAGCGTCAATTGGTGGTAACCCACCGGCAGATCGCCGGGCAGCGTCAGGGTCTTGCGCGCGCCGATGCGCCCCTGCAGGCATTCGCCGTCTTCACGTTGCAGCGCCCACAGGTACTCGCCTTCGCCCGCCGGGGTCAGCGCCAGCGGCGCGCCCTGATAGAACACCTTGACCGCCGGTAACGGCGGCGCCGCTCCTTCCTGCTCGACATCGGTTCGGTTCATGGCCGCCAGCAGCTTGCGCTTGGTCTGCGGTTCAATCGCCTGCCGCTTGCCGTGGGCATTGATGAAATCGGCGGCGATCCCCGCCTGCGCTGCCGCCTGATCGATACGCTTGCGATCCATTCGCTCTCCTTAACGTTTGGCTTGCCAGATACGCTGCTGGTAATCGCGGATCGAGCGATCCGAGCTGAACATGCCGACGCGCGCGGTGTTAAGGATAGTCCGCCGCGTCCATTCGTCCCGATCGCGATACAGCTCGTCGACCCGGCGCTGCGCCTGGCAGTACGAGGCAAAGTCCGCCAGCACCAGGTAGGGATCGCCGCCTTCCAGCAGGCTGTGCAGCATCATGTCGAACGCGTGCTTGTCGCCGTGGCTGAAGGTGCCGCTCGCCAGCTCGTCCAGAATCGCCTTCAGGTGCTTGTCTTTCTTGCGGTAGCTGAGCGGATCGTAACCCTTCGCCACTATCGCCTTCACCTGCTCCACGGTATTGCCGAAGATAAAGATATTGTCTTCGCCCACCTGCTCGGCGATTTCGACGTTGGCGCCGTCCAGCGTGCCGACCGTCAGCGCGCCGTTCAACGCCAGCTTCATGTTGCCGGTGCCGGAGGCCTCTTTGCCGGCGGTGGAGATCTGTTCGGAGATATCCGCCGCCGGGATCATCAGTTCGGCCACCGACACGCGGTAGTCAGGGATGAACGCCACTTTCAGGCGATCTTTCACCAACGGATCGTTATTGATCTTCTCGGCCGCCTGATTGATGGCGTAGATGATGTTCTTCGCCAGGTAGTAGCCCGGCGCCGCCTTGGCGCCGAACAGGAAGACGCGCGGCACGATGTCCAGGTTGGGGTTGTCGCGCAGCTGACGATACAGCGACAGGATGTGCAGCAGGTTCAGGTGCTGGCGTTTGTACTCGTGCAGACGCTTGATCTGCACGTCGAAGATCGCGTCCGGGTCAAGTGTCAGCCCCATTACGCCGTGTACGTAATGGGCCAGCGCCACCTTGTTGTCGCGTTTGATCTGCTGATAACGCTGGCGGAACGCCGCGTCGTCGGCGAATTTTTCCAGCCCGCGCAGCGCGTCGAGATCGCTCGCCCACTCCACCTTCAGCGTCTCGTCGATCAGGCCCGACAGCGCCGGGTTGCACTGTTTCAGCCAGCGGCGCGGCGTGATGCCGTTGGTGACGTTATGGAATTTGTTCGGCCACAGCTGGTGATATTCCGGGAACAGATCTTTCACCACCAGATCCGAATGCAGCTGCGCCACGCCATTGACCGCAAAGCCACTGACCACGCACAGGTTGGCCATGCGCACCTGCTTGTCATGGTGCACCGCCAGTTTGGCCCACACCGCCTCGTCGCCCGGCCAGTGCTTATCCACCAATTTTTTAAACCTGGCGTTGATCTGTTTGATGATGGAGAAATGGCGCGGCAGCAGGCTGCGCACCAGTTTTTCATCCCAGCACTCCAGCGCTTCCGGCATCAGGGTGTGGTTGGTATAAGCGAAAGTGTTGCTGGTGATCGCCCAGGCCGCCTCCCACTCCAGCTGGTGCTCGTCCAGCAGAATGCGCAGCATTTCCGGAATGGCGATGGTCGGGTGGGTGTCGTTCAGCTGGATCACTTCGTACTTCGGCAGCTCTTCAATCTTGCGGCCGGCCTGATGGTGCTTGCGCAAAATGTCCGCCACCGAGCAGGCGCACTGGAAATACTGCTGCATCAGGCGCAGGCGCTTGCCGGCCTGATGGTTGTCGTTCGGGTAAAGCACCTTGGTCAGCTTGTCGGCTTCTACGCCCTGCTTCTCCGCCTGCAAGAATTTGCCGTCGTTGAAATCGCCCAGGTTGAACGGATGCTGATGGGTCGCCTGCCACAGGCGCAGCGGCTGCGCCACGCCGTTGCGATACCCCAGCACCGGCAGATCCCAGGCTTCGCCGCGCAGGGTGAAGGCCGGGCGCCACCGTTCGCGGCCGTCGGCCTGCTTTTCCAGCTTGCCGCCGATGCCCACGTCCACCGCCAGCGCGGCGTTGTGGCGGAACCACGGATAGCTCTCGCGTTGCCAGTTATCCGGCGCCTCTTGCTGTTGCCCTTCGCGGAACGACTGGCGGAACAGCCCGTACTGGTAATTCAGCCCATAGCCGGTGGCCGGTTGCTCCACCGTTGCCATCGAGTCGAGGAAACAGGCCGCCAGACGCCCCAGCCCGCCGTTGCCCAGCGCCGGATCGGTTTCCTGCTCCAGCAAATCCGCCAGCTTGACGTTCTGCTCGGCCAGCGCCTGCTCGACGGTGTCGTACCAGCCCAGGTTGATCAGGTTGTTCGCCGTCAGCCGGCCGATCAGAAACTCCATCGAGATGTAGTTCACGTGGCGCAGAGATTTGGCGCTTTTGCGCGGCGCTGGCTGTGCGGCCAGCTGCTCGGCCAGCGCCGCACTGACGGCTTCCCACCATTGATGTTGCGTCATCTGCTGTGCGGAACTGAGGCCGAACCGTTGCCACTGACGGGCGAGCGCCGCCAGAAAAGCATCCTTCTTGAGCGTAGGCTGTGACATAAGGAAAACTCTCTATCCAGTAAGTGGGTCAAATTGCCGCTATCGTGCCGGTGAGAAAGCCTGACGGCATCATCCCGCCTGGGGATTAGCTGGGGAGGAGGATTGGGGCGTAGCTGGAATTGTGATCTCAGGCACTGTTTGACTCCCTTGCAACGATGCAAAAAAGCCCGCCAACGCGTGCGGCGAGCACTGAGAACGTTAACCATGACGTTAGCACAAGTATTCGCGCTGCTGAAGTTTTGTCCATGGCCGGAAATGCGATCCGCGACCGCATCGCCGCGCGCCGGCGCCAAACGTAAAAAAGTGTGATCAATAGCAACTTAACTCCAAGCCGATGCGGAAGCTTGTTGCAATACGTTTAGGGTTGGCAGAAGTTAGGGGGAGCTATTAATTACGAACCATAAAATAATTAGCGCCACTCCAATCCCGGCGGGAACCGCGATTTATACCCTGGAATACTATGCTGATCCCATCAAAACTGAGCCGCCCGGTACGGCTGCAAAATACCGTGATCCGCGATCGCCTGCTGGCCAAACTGGCCAGCGCGGGCAACTATCGCCTGACACTGGTCAATTGCCCGGCGGGATACGGGAAAACCACGCTGATCGCCCAATGGGCGGCCGGCAAGGCCGATCTGGGCTGGTATTCGCTGGATGAGAGCGACAACCAGCCGGAGCGCTTCGCCAGCTACCTGATCGCCGCGCTGCAGCAGGCCAGCGGCGGCCGCTGCGTCAAGAGCGAGGTGCTGAGCCAGAAACACCAGTACGCCAGCCTGTCGGCGTTGTTCGCCCAGCTGTTTATCGAGCTGGCCGACTGGCACCAGCCGCTGTACCTGGTGATCGACGACTACCACCTGATCACCAACGACGCCATCCACGAAGCCATGCGCTTCTTCCTGCGCCATCAGCCGGAAAACCTGACGCTGATCCTGCTCTCGCGCACCCTGCCGCCGCTCGGCATCGCCAACCTGCGGGTGCGCGATCAGCTGCTGGAAATGGGCACGCAGCAGCTGGCGTTCACCCACCAGGAAGCCAAACAGTTCTTCGACTGCCGCCTGGCGGCGCCGATGGAACAGCAGGACAGCAGCCGCCTGTGCGACGAAGTCGAAGGCTGGGCCACCGCGCTGCAGCTGATCGCGCTGTCGGCCCGCCAGTCCGCCTCGTCGGCTCAGCTGTCGGCCAAGCGCCTGGCGGGGCTGAACGCCAGTCACCTGTGCGACTACCTGGTAGACGAAGTGCTGGACCACGTCGATGCCGATGCGCGCGCTTTCCTTCTGCGCTGTTCGGTGCTGCGTTCGATGAACGATGCGCTGATCGTGCGACTGACCGGCGAAGACAACGGCCAGCAGCGGCTGGAGGAGCTGGAGCGCCAGGGGCTGTTTATCCACCGCATGGACGACACCGGCGAATGGTTCAACTTCCACCCGCTGTTCGCCTCTTTCCTGCGCCAGCGTTGCCAGTGGGAACTGGCGCTGGAGCTGCCGGGGTTGCACCGCGCCGCCGCCGAGGGCTGGCTGGCGCTGGGGTATCCGGCGGAGGCCATTCACCACGCGTTGGCGGCCAGCGACGTCAGCATGCTGCGCGATATCCTGCTGCAACACGCCTGGTCGCTGTTCCACCACAGCGAACTGGCCCTGCTGGAGGAGTGCCTCAACGCGCTGCCGTATGAGCGCCTGATCCAAAACCCCAAGCTGGCGCTGCTGCAGGCCTGGCTGGCGCAGAGCCAGCACCGCTACAGCGAGGTCAATACCCTGCTGGAGCGCGCCGAGCGCACCATGCGCGAGCAGAAAATCGAGATAGACCAAACGCTGCACGCCGAGTTCGACGCCCTGCGCGCCCAGGTGGCGATCAACGCCGGCAAACCGGAAGAAGCCGAGCGGCTGGCGACCGAAGCGTTGAAATTCCTGCCGCTGTCCAGCTACTACAGCCGCATCGTCGCCACCTCGGTGACCGGCGAAGTGCACCACTGCAAGGGCGAGCTGGCGCGCGCGCTGCCGATGATGCAGCAAACCGAACAGATGGCGCGTCGTCATCAGGCCAACCATTACGCGCTCTGGGCGCTGCTGCAGCAGAGCGAAATTCTTATCGCCCAAGGCTACCTGCAGGCCGCTTACGAAACCCAGGATAAGGCCTTCGAACTGATCCGCGAACAGCACCTGGAACAGCTGCCGATGCACGAATTCCTGCTGCGCATTCGCGCGCAGATCCTGTGGTCGTGGTCACGGCTGGACGAAGCGGAAGACGCGGCGCGCGCCGGGCTGAAAATTCTGGCGAACTACCAACCGCAACAGCAGCTGCAGTGCATCGCCATGTTAGCAAAATGCTCGCTGGCGCGCGGCGATCTGGACAACGCCAATACCCATCTGCAGCGGTGCGAAGCCCTGCTGCACGGCGCTCATTATCATCGCGACTGGCTGACCAACACCGACAAATCGCGGGTGATCCACTGGCAGATGACCGGC
This sequence comes from Serratia sp. OLAL2, assembly GCF_002752475.1. Taxonomy (NCBI): domain Bacteria; kingdom Pseudomonadati; phylum Pseudomonadota; class Gammaproteobacteria; order Enterobacterales; family Yersiniaceae; genus Serratia; species Serratia sp. OLAL2. The sequence continues at coordinate 86,135 of NZ_MSTL01000004.1, forward strand.
GACACCGCCGCCGCCGCCCAGTGGCTGCGCCACACCGAAAAACCCGGTATGGCGGACAACCACTTCACGCAGGGCCAATGGCGCAACATCGCGCGGGTGCAGATCCTGCTCGGCCAGTACGAAGAGGCCGGGGTGGTGCTGGATGAACTGAACGAGAACGCCCGCCGCCTGCGGCTGGTGAGCGATCTCAACCGCAACCTGCTGCTCAGCAACCAGCTCTACTGGCTGCAGGAGCGCAAGGGTGAAGCGCAGCAGGCGCTGATCGAAGCGCTGTCGCTGGCTAACCGCACCGGCTTTATCAGCCATTTCGTCATCGAGGGCGAAGCGATGGCGCAGCAGCTGCGCCAGCTGATCCAGCTCAACACGTTGCCGGAGCTGGAGCAGCATCGCGCCCAGCGCATCCTGCGCGACATCAACCAGCACCATCGGCACAAATTCGCGCATTTTGACGAGAACTTCGTCGATAAGCTGCTGACCCACCCGCAGGTGCCGGAGCTGATCCGCACCAGCCCGCTCACCCAGCGTGAATGGCAGGTGCTGGGGCTGATCTATTCCGGCTACAGCAACGACCAGATCGCCGGCGAGCTGGACGTGGCGGCCACCACCATCAAGACGCACATCCGCAACCTGTATCAGAAACTGGGCGTGGCCCATCGCCAGGAGGCGGTGCAGCAGGCGCAGCAGCTGTTGAAGATGATGGGGTACGGCGCGTAAAAACCCTGATATCCCTCTGGTCTTAAACGCCGCCGAGTTGGTTACAATAGCGGCGTCCCCCAATAACGAGGCAGTCAGCAGTATGGAACAGTTCGAAGCGATCAACGTTGAGCAGGCGTACACCCGCTGGAAAGAGGGCAGCGCCGCCCTGGTCGACATCCGCGATCCGCAAAGTTTTGAAGCCGGGCATACGCCGGGCGCCTTTCACCTCACCAACGCCACCCTGTCGGCCTTTATGCAGCAAAACGACTTCGAGCGGCCGGTGATGGTGATGTGCTACCACGGCAACAGCAGCCGCAGCGCGGCGCAATACCTGCTGCACCAGGGGTTCGACGCGGTCTACAGCATCGACGGCGGTTTCGAAGCCTGGGCCCGCCAGTACCCGCAAGACGTGGAAACCTCTGCCTGATCCCCGCCGCCCGCTGCGCATCGGCGGGCTTTCCCTTCGATTTTATGCGCGTTTTCGCGGGTTTTTCGCAGATCCGTTTGCCAGCGCTCAGGATTTCGACGTTATAATCGGCCGTCAGGGTCATCGGCGAGCAAGCCGCGGCCAAAATCATTCACTTACGACGGAAGAGCAATGGTTAGAGTAATCGCCATATCCAACCCGCGCTTGGCGCTGGCCTTTGTCGACTATATGGCGACCCAGGGCATCCGGCTTGAGCTGCGCAACAGCGGCGAGGCGGCGGAAATCTGGCTGGCCGACGACAGCCACCTCGAGCAGGTGCAACACGAGCTGCAGCAGTTTCTGGTCGATCCGCTCAACCGCCGTTATCAGGCCGCCAGTTGGCAGACCGGCCATACCGACGCCGGCCTGCACTATCAGAGCGAATCCTACCTGCACACCCTGCGCAGCAAGGCCGGGCCGCTGACGCTCGGCGTGATGGTACTGTGCATCGCGGTCTACATCCTGATGCAGGTGCTGGGTGACGATACCGTGATGTACTGGCTCTCCTGGCCGCAAGACAGCAGCCAATACACGCAGCTGTGGCGCTGGGTCAGCCATGCGTTCCTGCACTTCTCCCTGCTGCATATCCTGTTTAACCTGATGTGGTGGTGGTATCTCGGCGGCCAGATGGAAAAACGCCTCGGCGCCGGCAAGCTGTTCGTGCTGGCGGTGGTGTCGGCCTTCTTCAGCGGCTGGGCGCAATCGCTGTTCAGCGGCGCGTTGTTCGGCGGACTTTCCGGCGTGGTCTATGCGCTGATGGGCTATGTGTGGCTGACGGGGGAACGGGCGCCGGAGCGCGGCCTGATGCTGCCGCGCGGCCTGATGGTGTTCTCGGTGCTGTGGCTGGTGGCCGGATATTTCGATATTTTAGGAATGTCGATCGCCAACGCGGCACACGTAGCCGGTTTAGTGTTAGGGTTATTGATGGCATTTTGGGATACGCGTCATCGCGCACACAACGAACAATAACAGCCGGGAGCTGTGCCCAGCGGGCATGGCGGGCGTTTTAGGGGATTATCGTGAAGCAAACACAGCGTCATGACGCAATTATCGAGCTGGTGCGCCTGCAGGGTTACGTCAGCACGGAAGAGCTGGTGGAACATTTTGACGTCAGCCCGCAAACGATTCGCCGCGATTTGAATGACCTGGCCGACCAGAACAAGATCCAGCGTCACCACGGCGGCGCGGCGCTGCCTTCCAGCTCGGTCAACGCTGCCTATAACGATCGCAAGGTGATGTGGTCGGAAGAGAAAGCCCGCATCGCGCAGCGCGTCGCCAGCCAGATCCCGGACGGCGCCACGCTGTTCATCGATATCGGCACCACGCCGGAAGCGGTGGCCCATGCGCTGATGAACCACAAGAACCTGCGCGTGGTCACCAACAACCTCAACGTCGCCACCCTGCTGACCGCCAAGGAAGACTTCCGCCTGATCCTGGCCGGCGGCGAAGTGCGCACCCGTGACGGCGGCATCATGGGCGAAGCCACCCTGGACTTTATCTCTCAATTCCGCCTCGATTACGGCATTCTCGGCATCAGCGGCATCGATATGGACGGCTCGCTGCTCGAATTCGACTATCACGAAGTGCGCACCAAACGCGCGATTATCGAAAATTCCCGCTGCGTGATGCTGGTCACCGACCACTCTAAATTCGGCCGCAACGCCATGGTCAACCTGGGCAACATGAACCTGATCGACTACCTGTTTACCGACCAGCTGCCGCCGCCGAGCGTGATGAAAATCATCGAGCAGTACGACGTGCAACTGGAGCTGTGCTGATCCGCTGTTAACCTGCGGGGCGCGCCGCCGCCCCGTTTCCTACTCCCCGCCCTCTTCATCGACAGCCGTTTGCGCGCTCGCGCCATATCCACATCATTTATGTGACTATCATCACCAAACTGTTACCTCTATCACGCCTAAATGTTTTTGTTTGGTTAAGTCTTGGCTTGCTTGTTGGTTTTTGATTACAATCATGAGCGAAAACGAACATGAAAGAGCTATTTCGAACATCTGGAGGAAGATGACGTGGAAACCAAAGACTTGATCGTTATCGGTGGCGGCATCAACGGTGCCGGCATCGCGGCGGATGCTGCCGGGCGCGGGCTGTCGGTACTGCTACTGGAAGCGCAAGACTTGGCCTGTGCTACGTCTTCCGCCAGTTCCAAACTGATCCACGGTGGCCTGCGCTACCTGGAACACTACGAATTCCGTCTGGTGAGCGAAGCGCTGGCCGAGCGTGAAGTGCTGCTGAAGCTGGCACCGCACATCGCGTTCCCGATGCGTTTCCGCCTGCCGCACCAGCCGCACCTGCGTCCGGCCTGGATGATCCGTATCGGCCTGTTCCTGTACGATCACTTGGGCAAACGCACCAGCCTGCCGGGCAGCAAGGGGTTGCGCTTTGGACCAGAGTCGGTGCTGAAGCCTGAACTGAAGCGCGGTTTCGAATATTCCGACTGCTGGGTTGACGATGCTCGCCTGGTGGTGCTGAACGCGCAGGAAGTGGAAAAACGCGGCGGCGAAGTGCGCACCCGCACCAAAGTGACCCGCGCATGGCGTGAAAACGGCCTGTGGATGGTGGAAGCGGTCGATATCGACAGCGGCAAAACCTTCACCTGGCGCGCCAAAGGCCTGGTGAACGCCACCGGCCCGTGGGTGAAAAACTTCTTCGACGACGGCCTGAAGCTGAAATCACCTTACGGCATCCGTCTGATCAAAGGCAGCCACATCGTGGTGCCGCGCGTGCACGATCAGCCGCAGTCTTACATTCTGCAGAACGAAGACCACCGCATCGTGTTCGTGATCCCGTGGAATGACGAGTTCTCCATCATCGGCACCACCGACGTGGAGTACAAAGGCGATCCGAAGGACGTGAAGATCGACGAGAACGAAATCGCTTATCTGCTGAAAGTGTACAACGATCACTTCAAGAAGCAGCTGGGCCGCGACGACATCGTCTGGACTTACTCCGGCGTGCGTCCGCTGTGCGACGACGAGTCCGATTCACCGCAGGCGATCACCCGCGATTACACGCTGGACGTGCACGATGAGCAGGGCAAAGCGCCGCTGCTGTCGGTCTTCGGCGGCAAGCTGACCACCTACCGCAAGCTGGCCGAGCATGCGATGGAAAAACTGGCCCACTACTACCCAGGCTGCGGCCCGGCGTGGACCAAAAACGCCACGCTGCCGGGCGGTGACATCGACGGCGACCGCGACGGCTACGCGGCCAAACTGCGCCGTGCGCACGGCTGGTTGCCGGAAGCTCTCGCGCGCCGCTATGCCCGCACCTACGGCAGCCAGAGCGAGCTGATCCTGGCCGGCGCCAACGGCCTCGCCGATCTGGGCGAAGATTTCGGCCACGGTCTGTATGAAGCCGAGCTGCGCTACCTGACCGAGAAAGAGTGGGTCGTAGAACTGGCCGACGCCATCTGGCGCCGTACCAAGCTGGGTATGTGGCTGGACGAGGCGCAGCAGGCGCGAGTGAAAGCCTGGCTGGCAGAACACGCGAAAACGAAAGCGCTGTCTCTGGCTTCCTGAGCCGCAGCGTAACGAAAAAGGGCCGGTTATCCGGCCCTTTGCTTTTTTCCTGTCCCGCTTTACAGCTTCACCGGCTGAATGTGCCAGATTTCGTCCGCGTATTCCTGAATGGTGCGATCGGAGGAGAAGTAGCCCATGTTGGCGATGTTCAGCACCGCGCGCCGCGTCCATTCGTCCTGATTGAGATAGACCTCGTCCACCTTGTCCTGCGTGTCCACATAGCTGCGGTAATCCGCCAACAGCTGATAGTGGTCGCCGAGGTTGACCAGCGAGTCGAACAGATTGCCATAGCGTTTCGGCTCTTCCGGGCTGAACACGCCGGTAGCGATCTGCGTCAGCGCCTGATGCAGCTCCGGGTCTTGCTCATAGTACTGGCGCGGGTTGTAACCGTTGCGGCGCAGCTCCTCGACCTGCTCGGCGGTATTGCCGAAGATAAAGATATTCTCCTCCCCCACATGCTCGCGCATCTCGACGTTGGCGCCGTCCAGCGTGCCGATGGTCAGCGCGCCGTTCAGCGCGAACTTCATATTGCTGGTGCCCGAGGCCTCGGTGCCCGCCAGCGAGATCTGTTCGGACAGATCCGCCGCCGGGATGATGATCTGCGCCAGGCTGACACCGTAGTTCGGAATGAACACCACCTTCAACTGGGTATGCACGCGCGGATCGTTGTTGATCACTTTGGCCACGTCGTTGATCAAGCGGATGATCTGCTTGGCGGCATAGTAGGCCGAGGCCGCCTTGCCGGCGAAGATCACCACCCGCGGCACGCGCTCGATCTCCGGATCGTCCAGCAAACGGTTATACAGCGTGATGACATGCAGCACGTTGAGCAGCTGCCGTTTGTACTCGTGGATGCGCTTGATCTGCACGTCGAACAACGCATCCGGGTTGACCACCACGTTGAGCGTTTTGGCGATATACAGCGCCAGCCGCTCCTTGTTCTGCCGCTTGGCGCGCTGTACCGCCTGCAGGAAGCTCGGGTAGTCGATATTGGCCTGGATCTCGCTCAGCTGGCTGAGATCGGTGCGCCAGGTTTGGCCGATGCAGTCGTCCAGCACCGCCGCCAACGGCGGGTTGGCCAGCGCCAGCCAACGACGCGGCGTTACCCCGTTGGTTTTGTTGCAGAAACGAGTCGGGAACAGCCGGGCGAAGTCGGCGAACAACGACTGCACCATCAGTTCAGAATGCAGAGCGGAAACGCCGTTGACCTTGTGGCTGGCCACCACCGCCAGCCACGCCATGCGCACCCGGCGGCCGTTGGTTTCGTCGATGATCGAGACCCGCGCCAGCAGATCGTTGTCGCCCGGCGCCACTTCCTGCACCATCTTGAGGAAGTGATCGTTGATTTCGAAAATCAGCTGCAGGTGGCGCGGCAAGATGCGGCCTATCATGTCCAGCGGCCAGGTTTCCAGCGCCTCGCTCATCAGCGTGTGGTTGGTGTAAGAGAACACCTGCTCCACCACTTCCCAGGCGTCGAGCCACTTGAATTTGTGCTCGTCGATCAGCCGGTGCATCAGCTCGGGAATCGACAATACCGGGTGGGTGTCGTTGAGGTGAATGGCGATTTTGTCCGCCAGGTTGTCGAAGGTTTTGTGCATCAGCCAATGGCGATTGAGGATATCCTGTACCGTGGCCGACACCAGGAAATACTCCTGCCGCAGCCGCAGTTCGCGCCCGGAGGAGGTCGAATCGTCCGGATACAGCACGCGCGACACGTTCTCCGAATGGTTTTTATCTTCCACCGCCGCGAAGTAATCGCCCTGGTTGAACTTGCCGAGGTTGATCTCGTTACTGGCCTGCGCGCCCCATAACCGCAGCGTGTTGGTGGCGTCAGTGTCAAAACCGGGGATCACCTGATCGTAGGCAATGGCCACGACTTCTTCGGTCTCCAGCCAACGCGCCTTGGCGCCCTCCTGCTGCACGCGGCCGCCGAAGCGCACCTTGTAGCGGGTGTTATGGCGCGGAAACTCCCACGGATTGCCGTACTCCAGCCAGTAGTCCGGCGATTCCATCTGTTGGCCGTTGACGATGTTCTGCTTGAACATGCCGTATTCATAGCGAATGCCATAGCCGCGCCCCGGCAGCGCCAGCGTGGCCAGCGAGTCGAGGAAGCAGGCCGCCAGCCGGCCCAGACCGCCGTTACCGAGCCCGGGGTCGTTCTCTTCCTCCAGCAGCTCCGCCAGGTTCAGCCCCATCTCATTCAGCGCATTGTCGATATCCTGATAGATGCCCATCGACAGCAGCGCGTTAGACAGGGTGCGGCCGATCAGGAACTCCATCGACAGGTAATACACCTGCCGCACGTCTTGAGACAGCTGGGCGCGGTTGGAACGCAGCCAGCGCTCCACCATGCGATCGCGCACCGCGAACAGCACGGCGTTCAGCCAATCGTGCCGGTTGGCGATAGCCGGATCCTTGCCGACGATAAACATCAGCTTATAGGCGATGGAGTGTTTCAGCGCTTCCACACTGACCGTAGGTGAGGTGTAACTAAACGGTGAAGTCATGGCTTTTTAATCCCTTGTAGGGAGCCCCGCCATTCGCCGCGGAATAGCGGGCTCCGCTGAACATGGACGCGGTACGCCGCGCCCCGACAATCTACCCTTACGGCTGCCCGCCGTGCGTCAACCCGAGACGCGAAACGCGGGCTACAAGCGTTGATAAAGCGATAAATACTCTTTCGCCGCCACCGGCCAGCCGAAGTCCACGCTCATGGCGTGACGCTGAACGTGGCGCCAGTGTTTCGGCCGGCTCCACAGCACCATGGCGCGGCGGATGGCGTTGCCCAGCGCAACGGCGTCGCAATCGTCGAACACAAATCCGCTGGCGGTGCCGTCGGCCAGGTTCTCTAGGGCGCAGTCCACCACCGTGTCCGCCAGCCCGCCGGTACGGCGCACCAGCGGCAGCGTGCCGTATTTCAGGCCGTAGAGCTGCGTCAGGCCGCAGGGCTCGAAGCGGCTCGGCACCAGAATGACGTCGGCGCCGCCGATGATGCGGTGGGAGAAGGATTCGTGATAACCGATCTGCACGCCGACCTGCTCAGGGTAGTCGGCGGCGGCGGCCAGAAACGCCTGCTGCAGCACCGCGTCGCCGGCGCCCAGCAGCGCCAACTGCCCGCCCTGCGCCAGCAATTCGGGCAACGCCTGCAGCACCAGATCGAGGCCTTTCTGGCTGGTCAATCGGCTCACCACCGCGAACACCGGCAGCGATTCGTCCACCTTCAGCCCCATGGCCTTTTGCAGATGCAGCTTGTTTTTGACCTTGCTTTTCAGATCGTCGGCGTCATAGCGGGCGCTCAGCCGCGGGTCGTGGGTCGGATCCCAAATCTTGTCGTCCACGCCGTTGAGGATGCCGCTCAGCCTGCCCTGCCGCTGCCGCTCCTGCAGCAGCCCCTCCATGCCGTAGCCGAACTCCGGCCGGGTGATCTCGCGCGCATAGGTCGGGCTGACGGCGGTCACGTGGTCGGCATAAAACAACCCGGCCTTGAGGAACGACATCTGGCCGTAGAACTCCAGGCCATAGACGCTGTAAAACGACGCCGGCAGCCACAGCTCGGTCACGTGATGGGCGGAGAACAGCCCCTGGTAGGCCAGGTTGTGCACCGTGAACACCGAACGCGCCGGGTGGCCGTTGGCGGCCAGATAGGCGCAGCTGAGACCGGCGTGCCAGTCGTGGGCGTGCACCAGCTGCGGGCGCCAGTAGCGATCCAGCCCCTTGGCCAGCTCGCAGGCCATCCAGCCCAGCAGCGCAAAGCGCCGGTGGTTGTCGGGGTAGGCGTACATGGACTGATCGTGGTACGGGCTGCCCGGCCGGTCATACAGCCAGGGCGCATCGATCAGGTAAATGCCCACGCCATGATAGGTGCCGTAACGCAGGCCCACCCGGCCGGCGAACGAATCGATTTCCGCCACCAGCACGGTGTCCGGAATGCCGTTGCGTACGTCAGGGAAAGCGGGCAATAGCACCCGAACATCGGCGCCTTCGGCGATTTGCGCCGCCGGCAGTGCGCCAACCACGTCTGCGAGTCCGCCCGTTTTCAGCAGGGGGAACATTTCAGAACATACGTGTAAGACCTGCATTATCACTCCTGAAAGTCGGCCGAAGGCCTCTGGATAAGAAATAAAGCAGGCTTGCCGCTGTTATGTGTGCCGCGTTGCGCAAGCCATCGAACCGTTCATCGGGCGGCAGGCTATCGTTCTGCCGCCCACGTTAACTCACAATTTTGACAACATTTCGCGCGTCACCAGCACGATGCCGCCTTCCGAGCGATAAAAACGCTTGCTGTCCTCATCGGCGTTTTCCCCGATCACCATGCCCTCCGGAATGTGGCAGGCGCGGTCGATGATGCAGCGCCGCAGGCGGCAGGAACGGCCGACGTTCACGTCCGGCAACAATACGGTAGAGTCGATGGTGCAAAACGAGTTCACTCGCACGCGCGGGAACAGCACCGAATGCACCACCACCGACCCGGACACGATGCAACCGCCGGACACCAGCGAATTCATGGTCATGCCATGGCTACCGGAGCGATCCTGCACAAACTTGGCCGGCGGCAGCGGTTCCATGTGGGTGCGGATCGGCCAGGCGCGGTCGTACATGTCCAGCTCCGGCGTCACCGACGCCAGATCGAGATTGGCGCGCCAGTAGGCGTCCAGCGTGCCCACGTCGCGCCAGTACGGCGGCAAGTCGGGGTTGGACGTCACGCAGGATAAGGTAAACGGATGTGCCCACGCCGCCTGCTGCGCGGTGATTTTCGGGATCAGATCCTTGCCGAAGTCGTGGCTGGAGCCGGGGGTCGACATATCCTCCTCCAATAGCTGGAACAGGTAGGCGGCATTAAAAATATAGATGCCCATGCTGGCCAGCGACATATCCGGGTTGCCCGGCATCGCCGGCGGATCGGTGGGTTTTTCCAGAAACTCGATGATGCGATCGCTTTCATCCACCTTCATCACGCCGAATTCACCGGCCTCGCTGCGCGGCACCGGCAGGCAAGCCACAGTGCACTGAGCGCCCTTCTCGACGTGGTCGATCAGCATGCGCGAATAATCCATCTTGTAGATGTGATCGCCCGCCAGGATCACCACGTATTCGGCCTCGTAGCGGCGGATGATATCCAGGTTCTGGTACACCGCGTCTGCGGTGCCCTTGTACCAATGCTCGGTGCTGAGGCGCTGCTGGGCCGGCAGCAGATCGACGAACTCATTCATCTCCTCGTTGAGGAATGACCAGCCGCGCTGAATGTGCTGCACCAGCGTGTGCGACTGGTATTGGGTGATCACGCCGATGCGGCGGATGCCGGAGTTCAGGCAGTTCGACAAGGCGAAGTCGATGATGCGGAATTTGCCGCCAAAGTGGACGGCGGGCTTGGCGCGGGTGGAGGTCAAATCTTTCAGACGTGAACCGCGGCCGCCGGCCAGGATCAGCGCTACGGATTTAATCGGCAACTGGCGCGCCAACATCAGGGGGTCTTTATTTTCAAACCTAACCATAGCGGACTCCTTTTATTATTTCCGTACCAGTACGCAAAGCGAGCGCGCGGCCTGGTGCCAGGCGGGCAATACCGCCCGTGAGTCTTCCTGAGTGAACGGGGCGACAACCTGCCAATCGCCTTCCGGCAACCTCATCTCCGTCGTTTGCGGCGTGGCGTTGATCAGCAGCAGCCAGCGCTGCGACAGCAGGATCTGCATGAGCGGCTCGCCCTGCTCCCACTGCTGCGCGTCGAGCGCCTGCCCTTGCGCGTTCAGCCACTGCACGCTGCCGTCATCCTGCTGCCACCAGCGGTCCTGCTGCAGCGCGGGGATCTGGCGGCGCAGCGCGATCAGCGCCGCGACGTAATCGGTTAGCGCATCGTCCGCCGTGGCCCAATCGAGCCAGGTGGTGGCGTTGTCCTGACAATAGGCATTGTTGTTCCCCTGCTGGCTGTGTCCCTGTTCATCGCCGGCCAGCAGCATCGGCGTTCCCTGGGACAGCAACAGCGTAGCGAGCATCGCCCGCTGGCTGGCCCTGCGGCGTTGTACAATGGCGTCGTCGGCCACCAGGCCTTCGACGCCGTGGTTGTTGCTGAAATTGCGATCGCTGCCGTCGCGGTTGCCCTCGCCGTTGGGCTGATTGTGTTTCTCATTGAAGCTGACCACGTCTTGCAGGGTAAAACCATCATGGGCGGTCAGCATATTGACGGTGGCGTAAGGCGCTCGCCCGCGCTGGTTATACAGATCGCTGGAAGCGGCAAAACGCCGGGCGAACTGGCCGAGCGACACGCCGCTCTGTAGCCAGAAACGGCGCATGTCATCGCGGTAATGGTCGTTCCATTCGGCGAAGCGGCCGGGAAACGCCCCCACCTGATAGCCGCCGGGGCCAACGTCCCAGGGTTCAGCGATGAGCTTGCAGCGCGACAGCACATCGTCCGCCAGCATCGCCTGGAACAGCGGGGCATCGCGATCGAACTCCGGCGTGCGGCCGAGCACGCTGCCCAGATCGAAACGGAAGCCGTCGACGTGGCACTCCCGTACCCAAAAACGCAGGCAATCCATCACCCAGGCCACGCCTTGCGGCTGATCCAACCGCAGCGTGTTGCCGCAGCCGGTGTCGTTGACATAGTCCCCTTCGGGCGTCAGCCAGTAGTAGCTCAGGTTATCGATGCCGCTCAGCGACAGCATCGGTCCGTCCCTGTCCAGCTCGGCGCTGTGGTTAAACACCACGTCGAGGATCACCTCGATGCCGGCTTGGTGCAGCGCCTTGACCGCATCGCGAAATTCATTCAGCGGCGTGCCCTCGGTGCTCAGGCTGGCGTAGCGGTTGTCCGGCGCATAGGGCGCCAGCACGTTATAGCCCCAATAGTTGATCAGCCCCAACCGCTGCAGGCGCGGTTCGGAGGTATGTTGCTGCACCGGCAGCAGTTCCAGCGCGGTGATGCCGAGGCGTTTGAAGTGGGCGACCATCGCCGGGTGCCCCAATGCGGCGAAGCTGCCGCGCAGCGCCGGCGGGATCTTCGGGTGCAGCAGCGTCAGGCCGCGCACGTGCGCTTCATAAATCACCGTCTGGCCCCAGGGCGTGGCAGGCGGGCGATCGTCCTGCCAGTCATACCGTTCGTCCACCACCACACATTTCGGCATTAGCTCTGCGCTGTCGTGCGGGTCCGGCTGCTCGTAACCGCCGTGCAGGTGCGGGTGGTCCCCCACCGGCCCTTCCACCGCGCGCGCGGCCGGATCGAGCGCCAGTTTGTTGGGGTTGAAACGCTGTCCGTTCGTCGGATCAAACGGGCCATAGACCCGGTAACCGTAACGTTGCCCCGGCCTGCCGCCCGGCAAATAGCCATGCCAGATATCGCCGCTGCGCGCCGGCAGCGGCAGGCGTACTTCGCGCTGCTGGCCGTCGAACAGGCACAGCTCCACCCGCTCGGCGTGCGCCGAGTACAGGGTAAAGTTGATGCCTTCGCCGTCGTAATGCGCGCCCAGCGGCGCGGCGAGGCCGGCCGTCAGCTCCGTCATGGCGCCTCCCGCAGCAGATAAATGGTCGCCAGCGGCGGCAGCGTTACGCAGATGGAGAAGTCGCGGCCGTGGCTGCCGACCGCTTCGGAAGAGACCCGCCCCTGATTGCCGGCGTTGCTGCCGTGATAGTGGTGCGAATCGGTATTGAGGATCTCGCGGTAGTCACCGGCGCGCGAGAGGCCGATGCGGTAGCGGTAGCGCGGCACCGGGGTAAAGTTGCTGATGGCGATCAGCTCATTGCCCTGCGAATCGTAGCGCGCGAAGGCGAACACCGAGTTATCGTGATCGTCGACCACCAGCCACTCGAAGCCGTCCGGCCGGTAGTCGCGCTCGTACAGCGGCGCCTGCTGCCGATAGCAGTGGTTCAGATCGCGCACCAGCCGCTGCACGCCGTTATGCCAATTATCCAACCCCTCCAATAAATGCCAGTCGAGGCTGGTATCGAAATTCCACTCGCGCCCCTGCGCGAATTCGCAGCCCATAAACAGCAGCTTTTTGCCCGGATGCGCCCACATAAACCCGTAATAGGCGCGCAGGTTGGCGAACTTTTGCCAGGCGTCGCCCGGCATGCGGTCGAGGACCGATTTTTTGCCGTGCACCACTTCATCGTGCGAGATAGGTAACACGAAGTTCTCGGTATAGGCATACAGCATGCCGAAGGTCATCTGGTTGTGGTGATATTTGCGGTGCACCGGATCGCACTTCATGTAATTGAGCGTGTCGTGCATCCAGCCGAGGTTCCATTTGTAGTGGAACCCCAGGCCGTTGGCGTCCGGCGGCAGAGTGACGCCGGGATAGTCGGTGGACTCCTCCGCCAGCGTCACCGCGCCCGGCTGCGCCTGGCCAATAGTTTGGTTGGTATAACGCAGGAAGGCGATGGCCTCCAGGTTCTCGTTGCCACCGTAGTAATTCGGCACCCACTCGCCGTCGGCGCGGCTGTAGTCGCGATAAATCATCGACGCCACCGCATCGACTCGCAGCGCATCGATACCGAAACGCTCCAGCCAATACAGCGCGTTGCCCGCCAGGTAGTTGCGCACCTCGTGACGGCCGTAGTTGTAGATCAACGTATTCCAGTCCTGGTGGTAGCCCTCGCGCGGATCGGCGTATTCGTACAGCGCAGTGCCATCGAAATTCGCCAGGCCGTAGGCGTCGCTCGGGAAGTGCCCCGGCACCCAGTCAAGGATCACGTTGATGCCCGCCTCATGCGCCGCCGCCACGAACGCCCTGAAATCGGCCGGCGTGCCGAAGCGACGGGTCGGCGCATACAGCCCCAGCGGCTGATAGCCCCAGCTGCCGTCGAACGGGTGCTCGTTGATCGGCAACAGCTCGATATGGGTGAACCCCATGTCCTTCACATAGTCGATAAGCTGCACCGCCAGCTCGCCATAGCTAAGCCAGAAGTGATTATCGGTGTGGCGGCGCCATGAGCCAAGATGCACCTCGTAGATGGCGATCGGCTGGTCAAAATCGTTGGCGCGGCGGCGCGCCGGCGTCGACGGCACCCCCTCCGGCAGCGGCGCCACCAGCGAGGCGGTATCCGGGCGCATCTGCGCCTCAAAGGCGTAAGGATCGGCTTTCAGCTGGGTATTGCCGTAGCAATCGACGATTTCATATTTGTACAGCTGGCCGGCCCGCACGCCGGGCAGGAACAGCTCCCAAATGCCGTTCTCACGCCGCAGACGCATCGGATGGCGGCGGCCGTCCCAGAAGTTGAACTCCCCCACCACCGAGACGCGCTGGGCGTTGGGCGCCCAGACCGCAAAACTGACGCCGTCGATGCCATCCAGCGTAACGAGGTGGGCGCCCAGCCGTTCATAGGGACGCAAATGCGTGCCCTCGGCCAATAGCCAACTGTCGATATCCTGCAGCAGCGGGCCAAACCGGTAGGGATCGTCGACAGTCTGTTGGTGATCGCGCCAGCTGACCTGCAGCTGATAGCGGAAAGGATTTTTTCGCCGCGGCACCACGGCGCTGAAGAAACCGCGCGGATCGTCGCAGTTCAGCTGCACCAGCCGCCGGCCGGTTTGCTGTTCTACCAGCCAGACTGCGCCGGCGTCCGGCAGCAGCGCGCGCACCTGCAGACCGTTATCGGTCACATGCATGCCAAGCAGAGCAAAAGGGTCGGCGTAATGGCCGGAGATGATCTGATCAATCACGTCACGATCGGGAAGTACAGGCATAGTCTTCTTCCTTAGATTAACAGCATGATCTAAGCACGGCTTGTTGGTTATTCCTTGGCCGTTTTGGTCATCATGCAATGCATTCGGACTCTAAAGCGTGATTGCGGTCGGTTATTGACCAATCTTTACTCTGCCGACCTGAATTTCGCTCTTTATGCTTATTTTTTGAAATATTTCAGTCATGGTGAAAAAGTGTTCACCCATGCGTTAAGCATAGCCAATGTCTGTTAAAAACTGCTCAGCATTGCTCAGGAAAATTCTTCATTAAGAAAACTGCCAGCCCGGCGGCGTCTGAATGCGGCGGCCGACGAGGCGATATGCGGGGTGGAGCCCAGTGAAACGAAGCTTGCGGTGACGTTGTCCGACGCGGTGCGCGGCGAACAAAAAGGCGGAAAATAAGGCTTTAGGGGGCTGAAATCAGCCAGCCCCCAGGAAGTGCGGGTTTACAACAGGATGCGCAGCATGCGGCGCAGCGGCTCGGCCGCGCCCCACAGCAGCTGGTCGCCCACGGTGAACGCCGACAGGTACTCTGGCCCCATGTTCAGCTTGCGCAGACGGCCGACCGGCGTATTCAGCGTGCCGGTCACCGCCGCCGGCGTCAGTTCGCGCATGGTCAGCTCGCGGTCGTTCGGGATCACGCGCACCCAGTCGTTGTGCGTCGCCAGCATCTGCTCGATTTCCGGCAGCGACACGTCTTTTTTCAGCTTCAGGGTGAACGCCTGGCTGTGGCAGCGCAGCGCGCCCACGCGCACGCACAGGCCATCGACCGGGATCACGCTGCCGGTGTTCAGAATCTTGTTGGTTTCCGCCTGGCCTTTCCACTCTTCGCGGCTCTGGCCGTTGTCGAGCTGCTTGTCGATCCATGGGATCAGGCTGCCGGCCAGCGGCACGCCGAAGTTATCGGTCGGCAGTTTGCCGCTGCGGGTGGCTTCGGTCACCTTGCGCTCGATATCCAGAATGGCGGAAGCCGGGTCCTGTAGCTCTTTCGCCACGTCGGCGTGCAGCATACCCATTTGGGTCAACAGTTCGCGCATGTGGCGCGCGCCGCCGCCGGAGGCCGCCTGGTAGGTGGCGACCGACGCCCACTCCACCAGATCGTTAGCGAACAGGCCGCCGAGGGACATCAGCATCAGGCTGACGGTGCAGTTGCCGCCGACGAAGGTTTTGATGCCTTTGTCCAGGCCCTGCTGGATCACCGCGTGGTTGACCGGATCCAGGATGATAATGGCGTCGTCCTGCATGCGCAGCGACGAGGCCGCGTCGATCCAGTAACCCTGCCAACCGCTGGCGCGCAGCTTAGGATAGACTTCGTTGGTATAATCGCCGCCCTGACAGGTAATAATGATATCGAGCGCGCTCAGTGCGTCGATGTCATACGCATCCTGCAGCGTGCCTTGCTGGCCGCCGAAGGCCGGCGCGGCAGAACCGTGCTGCGAGGTGGAGAAAAAGACCGGGCGAATGGCGTCGAAATCGCGCTCTTCCGTCATGCGTTGCATGAGAACCGAGCCGACCATTCCGCGCCAACCGATGAAACCAACGTTTTTCATAATATCTGTATCCCGCCCGGATAAGGGCTTATGTAGGTGATAACGAGTTGTGTGCAATATCTCCTCACCTTACAAAATGTCGGCGCGGGCGCAAAGTGAATTTATTCGATGGCTGAGGATTTCTCAGCAATCCTTCTTATATACCCGTCGTCTTTCAAACTGCAGCGTTGTTACCTGCACGATCGCATCCCCAGTCACTTACTTGAGTAAGCTCCTGGGGATGCGATCGCTGGGCGCCTAGCTGCAATTTGAAATCCATAGGGTATAGGCAAGGACGCGGCCGAAAAGGCCGAGGCGTTTTCCCGATCACGAGGTCACCATGACAGAGATGATTTCCGCTACGGTATTGCTGTTTTTAATTATGGATCCGCTGGGCAACCTGCCGATTTTCATGTCGGTGCTCAAGCACCTGGAACCGCGCCGCCGCCGGGTGGTGCTGATCCGCGAACTGCTGATCGCCCTGCTGCTGATGCTGATCTTCCTGTTCGCCGGCGAGAAAATTCTGGCGTTCCTCAACCTGCGTACCGAAACCGTCTCCATTTCCGGCGGCATCATCCTGTTTCTGATCGCCATCAAGATGATTTTCCCCACGCAGGAGGGGAACAGCTCCGGGCTGTCCGCCGGCGAGGAGCCGTTCCTGGTGCCGCTGGCGATCCCGCTGGTGGCCGGGCCATCGATTCTGGCGGCGCTGATGCTGCTGTCGCACCAGTATCCGCATCAGCTGCCCCATCTGGTGGCAGCGCTGTTGATCGCCTGGGGTCTCTCTGCGGCCATTTTGCTGATGTCGAACCTGTTCCTGCGCCTGCTGGGCAGCAAAGGCGTCAGCGCGCTGGAGAGGTTGATGGGGCTGATTCTGGTGATGCTGTCGACCCAGATGTTCCTGGACGGCGTGCGGGCTTACATGAAGCTGTAGGCGCCTGGCAGCGCCGACAACGGCCCGCGCTCAGCGGGCGGTAACGCGGCGAATATAGGCGAGCGTATCGGCGACCACGCCGTCCAGCGGCTGGTTGATGTCAATCGCTTGCACATCCGGCTCCTGCTCGCCCGGCTCTTCCAACGTGGCGAACTGCGAAACCAGCATCTGCGGTTTGAAGAAGTGACCTTTGCGCTGCTTCAGGCGCTCCTCGATCACCGCCTTGTCGCCTTTCAGGTAGAGGAAATGCAGGTTGCTATTCCCTTCGCGCAGGCGGTCACGATAGCTTTTTTTCAACGCAGAGCAGACCAGCAGCGACACGGGATTGGTGCGTTGCATGGCGAAGATGGCGTCGTTCAAGGCCGCCAGCCACGGGGCGCGATCGTTGTCGTCCAGCGCGTGCCCGGCAGCCATTTTGTTGATGTTGGCGCGCGGATGCAGATAATCGCCGTCCAGCATGGCGGCCTCGGCCTCGTGGGCGACAGTGCTGGCTACGGCGGATTTGCCGCTGCCGGATACGCCCATCAGGATAAATACGTGATTCTGCGGATTGCTCATTGTGTCATGCCCCTATGGGAACTGGCGCGAGCGCGCCAAATGCGTCCCAACTGATAAAGATACTCTGGAACGCCGACGCCCCGCAGGGCGCCGGATAAAGATTATACGACCGTCGCCAGCAGCAGACAGCCCACCAGGCCGCACACCGAGATGATGGTTTCCAGCACCGACCAGGATTTGATGGTTTCCATGATGCTCAGGTTGAAATACTCCTTGAACAGCCAGAATCCCGGATCGTTGACGTGCGAGAAGATGACGCTGCCGGAGCCGACCGCAATCACCATCAGCTCAGGGCTGACGCCGGTGGTGGCGATCAGCGGCGCGACGATGCCGCCGGCGGTGATTGCCGCCACGGTGGCGGAACCCAGCGCCAGACGCAGCGCGGCGGCGATTGACCAGGCCATCAGAATCGGCGAAACGTTGCTGCCTTCCATCAGGCCGGCGATGTACTGCTCGACGCCGCTGTCCACCAGCACCTGTTTAAAGGCGCCGCCACCGCCGATGATCAACAGCATCATCGCGATGATTTTAATCGAGTCGGTGATGGTGCCCATCACTTCATCCATGGTGCGGCCACGGTTCAGGCCGAAGGTGAAGATGGCGATCAGCACGGCGATCAGGGTCGCCATCACCGGGTCGCCGAAGAACTCGGCGAAGCGCAGCAGGCTGTGGCCCTTCGGCAGCACCATTTCAGCCACCGCGCGCAGCGCCATCAGGATCACCGGCACCAGCGACGTGGCAACGCTGACGCCAAAGCTCGGCATCTCCGCGTCGGTAAAGGTTTTCGGGTTGTACAGGCCTTCCGGCACCGGCTTGTCGATGCCTTTCAGGAAGCGGGCATAGACCGGGCCGGCCAGGATCACCGTCGGGATCGCCAGCAGCGTGCCGTACAACAGGGTTTTACCCATGTCAGCATGGAAGATGGTGGCGATGGCGGTCGGGCCTGGATGCGGTGGCAGGAAGCCGTGAGTCACCGACAGCGCGGCGGCCATCGGCACGCCGACGTACAGCAGCGGAATGCGTGCGGAGGCGGCGATGGTGAACACCAGCGGCAGCAACAGCACGAAGCCCACTTCGTAGAACAGCGCGAAGCCGACGGTGAAGCCGGTCAGCACCACCGCCCATTGAATGTGTTTTCTGCCGAACTTGTCGATCAGCGTGGTGGCGATGCGCTGTGCGCCGCCGCAGTCCGCCAGCAGCTTGCCGAGCATGGCGCCGAAGCCCATGATCAGCGCCAGGCTGCCCAGCGTACCGCCCACGCCGGCCTTGATGGAGCCGATGACCTTATCGACCGGCATACCCTGTGCAATCCCGACCGCCAGGGCAACCAGAACCAGAGAGATAAAGCCGTTCAGCTTGAAGCGGATCATCAGCAGCAGCAGCAGCGCTACGCCGCCTGCAACAATCACTAATGGCATAGTTTTTCTCCAACCTTTTATCGCGACTCTCTTTACGATAGGCGTAAAGCGTGCGGTTGTTTTATTTTTAGGCTCTTTCCCGGTGTTTAAGAAGAGCTGTAGGTGTTGTTGAGTCAGAGGTTCAGTCTTGCAGCAAGATGACCGCACACTCGTTGTTACCGGTATCATGATACCGGTAACAACATAAGCGCCGGAACCGGGTAAGCGGCTAAAATTCGCGTTCTGGGACAGAGATCAAACTTATGTCGGCAACGAGCGGCGGGCTTACAGGCGGGATAACCAGCGCGCCTCAGAGCGCGCTGCAAAAAGAAAGGGTGTTAAAACAGAACGTTAAAATGGCTCAGATACTGCCACCGGGGATCACGGTGAAACCGACGTCCACCATGCGTGGGCACACCGTTTCACCGCGCAGCCGGGCCAGCAAGCGCTCGGCGCCGATCTGCCCCATGCGTTCACGCGGCGTCAGCACGCTGGCCAGCTTCGGCACCATCACCTGGCCGATGTCATGGCCGTGGAAGCCGGCGATCGCCATGTCCTGCGGGATCGACAGCCCCTGCCGCTGGCACTCGAAGGCCGCGCCGATCGCCAGGTCATCGTTGGTGCAGAAGATACTGTCGATCTGCGGATAGTCGCGCTGCGCCACGCGCAGCAGTTCACCGCCGGCGGAATAGGAGGAAGATCGCGCGGTCATGATGCTGTACGGCTCCAGGCCGGATTCACGCATCGCCTGCTCATACCCCTGCTGCTTGATGATGGTACGTTCATCCTGACGGGCGCCGAAATAGACCACGTGACGGTGGCCGTGCGCGATGATCTGCTGGGTCATCTGGCGCGCCGCCTCGAAGTTGTTGAAGCCCACCGCCAGATCGATACACGGCGAGACGCAGTCCATCAGCTCCACCACCGGAATGCCCGCCACCTCGATCATTTTCAGGGTGCGCGGCGTGTGATGGCGCTCAGACAGGATCAGGCCGTCGATATTGTAAGACAGCAGCGAGGTCAGACGTTCTTCTTCACGCTCCGGCAGGTAGCCATAGTGCGCCAGCATGGTCTGGTAGTTGTGCGCGTCGGTCACGCTTTCGATGCCGCGCAGCACTTCGGCGAACACCTGGTTGGTCAACGACGGCAACAGCACGCCAATCGCCCGGCTGGTGGCGTTGGAGAGGATGTCCGGCGCGCGGTTGGGGATGTAGCCCAGCTCATCCAGCGCGACGGCGATTTTTTGCTGCAGGGCGACGGAAACCTGGTCGGGATTGCGCAGATAACGGCTCACCGTCATCTTGGTCACGCCCACCTTGTCCGCCACATCCTGGAGTACCGGCCGTTTTTTCTTCATTATCAATGAACTGACTAACCGTGAATGGGCAGTCATTTTAGCAAAAAAAACGGCGGGCCGATATTGTCGGTTATGCGGCGGCCAACGCAAAAAGGGCTCACATCGTGAGCCCTTCATACGCAGACAAAGGGGGAAAAAGCGTGGTTTCTCCCCCTTTGTGACGATCAGCCGAAAATCAATAAATTGATTTTCCTTGTTTTTATATGTTTTGCCGGCGTTAAGTCAGGCAACGTCGGCAGGCGAGTCACTCACCTCAAGGGCTCACACCGTGAGCCCTTGATATTTACCGCTTAATCACACCGGCGGCAGATCGAACAGCAGGATTTCGCTCTCTTCGTCGGCCTGGATCGTCAGCGCCGATTCATCCCACACCGCGAACGCGTCGCTGATGCCGGCGGTCTGGCCGTTGACCGAGACCTTGCCACGCACCACCTGGATCCAAACGCGACGGCCGGCGGCGATCGGGCATTCCCCCTGCTCGCCTTTATTCAGCGCCCAACGCGACAGCGTCATATCCTGGAACACCTTCAGCGAGCCGTCACGCGCATCCGGCGACAGCACCAGCTGACGGCCCTGCGGCGCGTCGAACATGCGCTGCTCGTAGCGTGGCTCAAGCCCGACCTGATCCGGGATGATCCAAATCTGGTACAGGTGCAATGGACGATCCTGATTGGCGTTGTACTCAGAATGACGCACCCCGGTGCCCGCACTCATGATCTGGAATTCACCGGCCTGGATCTGCTCCTTGTTGCCCATGCTGTCCTGATGTTCCACCGTGCCGCTCAGCACGTAGGTCAGGATTTCCATGTCTTTATGCGGGTGAGTACCGAAACCCTGCCCTGCATCGATCACATCTTCGTTGATCACCCGCAGCGCCGAGAATCCCATAAAGTTCGGATCGTAGTAATCGGCAAATGAGAAGGTGTGCCAGCTATCCAGCCAGCCATGATTGGCGTGGCCGCGGTCTTCCGCTTTACGTACATAAATCATATTCAACTCTCCTCAATGTTTTTTTACAGTCTAGTCCTGCCAGCAGAATAAGAAAGCGTAAAAAACTCATGCCTCTGTTCAAAAATTTCGATGGAATGAAACAGCGGATGGGCAGCGGATTTGTTGAAGGCGGAAACGGCTGAAAAAGGGCAAAAAAAAAGCCAGCACCCGAGCTGGCTAAGTAAACACTGGAAGCAATGTGAGCAATGTCGTGCCTTCGCAGCGAGAGTATCAAGGGTTGATGCCCTCCCCGGAACGCATCGCAATAATAATCATTATCATTCGCACCTGTAAAGCGTTTTTTTTGACCCGTTGAAATAATATTGACTCAAGGCAGTAAACGGATAAATTCAGAGGTTATTCAACCGGTAAGCAAAAGGAGCAGCGACATGAGCGAGATCGTGATACGCCACGTGGAAACAACGGATGCGCAAGCCCTGCATCATCTTTATTCGCAGACGCCCGTCTACCGCGATACGCTGCAGCTCCCGCTACCGTCCGTCGAGTCCTGGCAGAAGCGACTCGCCAATCCCGAACCGGGCACGCATAACCTGGCGGCCATCATCGACGGGCAGCTTGCCGGCCAGTTGGTTGTGATGCTGAATCAGCGCGTTCGCCGCCGCCACGTCGCCACCTTCGGCATCGGCGTCGATCCGCGCTACCACGGCAAAGGCGTCGGCAGCCGCCTGATGCAGGCGATGATCGACCTGTGCGACAACTGGGCCGCCATCGAGCGCATCGAACTGACGGTGTTCACCGACAACCCGGCCGCCATCGCGCTATACCGCAAGTTCGGCTTCGAGATAGAGGGCACCAGCCGCGGCTATGCCATGCGCGATGGCGTGCTGGTCGACGCCTACCATATGGCGCGTTTGCGTTCCGGGCAGCCGCACGGCGATGCGTAATATTCCCCACCCGCAGGGGCCGCTGTGCCGGCCCCTGCATATCAACCGCCGAACCTTTTTACACGCGCTGGCCGGCCTGACCGCCGCCGTCGGCATATTCTCTCCTCTCACCCCATTAGGTGCCGCTATGCCAACTTCCGCCGCCGGGCGCCCAGGCTCCCGCAACCTGATTACCGATGTGCCCGGCCTGAAGGTCGGCGTGGCTCAGGACAGCCGGGTGCGCACCGGCGCGACGGTGATCCTGCCGGACAGCCCGGCGATTGCCGCCGTGGACGTGCGCGGCGGCGGCCCCGCCACCCGGGAAACCGACGCGCTCGGTGAGGACAATTTGGTACAGACCATCGATGCGCTGACGTTCAGCGGCGGTTCGGTTTACGGTCTGGCGGCGGCGGATGGCGTCGCAGCCTGGCTGGGGCAACAGGGTAAAGGCTACGCGCTGCGCCCAGCACCCGGCGTGCCGGTCTCCCCTATCGTGCCCACCGCCTGCCTGTACGATCTGGCCAACGGCGGCGACAAAAACTGGCAGCTCACGCCGCCGTATCGCCAGTTGGGCATCGAGGCGGTCGGCAAGGCCGGCCTGGACTTTCCGCTGGGCACCGTCGGGGCCGGCTACGGCGCCATGACCGGCATGGGCAAGCTGAAAGGCGGCCTCGGTTCGGCGTCGATCGTGACCACCAACGGCGCTACCGTCGGCGCGCTGGTGGCGGTCAACAGTTTGGGTGCGGTGGTCGCACCCGGCACCCGCGCCTTCTGGGCGACGCCTTATGAAATTAACGGTGAATTTGGCAACGGCGGCGCGGCGGCGCTGGCGCAACTGCATGCGCAGGGTGAAGACGGGATGGTGCAAGAGCCGCAGGGCGGCAGAAAGAACACCACCCTGGCCTGCATCGCCACCGACCTGGCGCTGACGCGAGTGGAGTTGAAACGGGTGGCCATCATGGCGCAAGACGGTATGGCGCGCGCTATTCGCCCGCTGCACAGCCCGTTTGACGGCGACGTGGTGTTCGCCCTGTCCACCGGGCAGCGCGAGGTACAGGGCAGCCGCGAACTGGCGGTGCTGCAAATCGGCGCGCTGGCGGCGGATACCCTCGCTCGGGCGATCGCCCGTGGCGTGCATGCCGCTACACCATGGCCAGGCAGCCAGGTCGCAACCTGGCAAACGCTCGGCGGCTAACGCGCCGCCATCAAAAAAGGGGCGCTAACAGCGCCCCTCGATCTTTATTCACCCTTACCGCTTAAATACCGGCGGTTTCCCGAATATAGCGGCGCGCTTTCACCGCATACTCGAACGGGTTGGCCAGCGCCGGATCCTGCTCGGCCTCCACCACCATCCATCCCTTGTAACCGCGCTCGTCCAGCAGCTTGAACACCGGCCTGAAGTCGATCACGCCATCACCCGGCACGGTGAAGGTGCCCTTCTTCACGCCATCGAGGAAGCTCAGCTTGTTGGCCTTCACTTCCGCCACCACCTCATCGCGCACGTCCTTCAGATGGACGTGGTTGATGCGCGGCAGATACTTCTCCAGGATCGCCATCATCGCCTGCTGGCTGCCTTCCGAATAGTAGGCGTGCCCGGTATCGAACAACAGGTAAACGTCGTCGTTGACCATGCTCATGTAGCGATCGATTTCGGCGGTAGTCTGAATGCCGGTACCCATGTGGTGGTGCAGACACACCTGCATGCCTTTGCCGGCGGCGATCTTCGCCAGCTCGTTGTAACCGTCGGCCACGCGCTGCCACTCTTCATCGCTGAAATACGGCTTCTCTTCGAACACGCCTTTGGTGGTGCCCTGAATGCTCTTGCTCTGCTCGGAGCAGCCAATCACCCTGGCGCCCATGGCATGCAG
The DNA here is from genome assembly GCF_002752475.1 of Serratia sp. OLAL2. NCBI lineage: Bacteria > Pseudomonadati > Pseudomonadota > Gammaproteobacteria > Enterobacterales > Yersiniaceae > Serratia > Serratia sp. OLAL2. Next base: position 110,017 of record NZ_MSTL01000004.1, read on the forward strand.
GAAATTCATGTGGTTGATAAATTCATCGATGGTTTTGTCTTTTTGGCCGTCGGCGAAAAAGGTGCTGATCCAGGCGTTGCAGATCTGAATGCCGCGAATATCCAGCATCGGTTTCAGCACCGCCGGATCGCGCGGGTATTTGCTGCCCACTTCGCTGCCGGTGAAACCGGCCAGCGCCATTTCGCTGACGCACTGCTGGAAGGTGTTTTCCTTGCCCAGATCGGGCATGTCGTCGTTGGTCCAGCCGATTGGCGCGATGGCCAATTTCACGTTGTCTTTATTCATGGTCTGCCTCGGTCCTTGGAGGGCCGCCGGTGCAAATGACGCCGGCGAGCCAAATAAGATTATTTGCCCAACAGCTCTCTTTCGATGCGCTCTCTGGTCGCCACCGCCTGGCTCGGCATCTTTTCCGGATAGCCGAACAGCGAGGTGCAGATGATCGATTCGCCGCCGGCCTTGAAGCTGCGGTTGGCAAATTCCATGTCGCGCAGCGTCTGGAACAGGGCGTCGAAATTCACCTCACCTTCGCCGATGCCGACGTGCTGATGCACCGCGGCGTCAACGCCCGGCGGATTGACGATATAACGGCAATGCTTGGTGTGATTCATGGTGTCGGCAATCAGCACGTGGGAAAGATCGTCCCCGGCGTACTGCAACATGCCGGCCACATCGCCCTGCCCCTTGTCGTAGTAGAAGGTGTGCGGCACGCTGTAGAGGTATTTGACGTGGTCGCTGCGCAGCGATTTCACCAGATCGGCGGTTTCGTTACTCAGCTCGCAGAAGTCCCACGGGTGCGACTGGATCTCCATACGGATACCTTCACGCTCGATGATCGGCAGCAGCTCCTCCATCGAGCGATACCACAGCTCCTCGCAGATCTCCGGCTCGTTGGGGTTGCCGGCCAGTTCGGTGTTGATCACCTGCACGCCCATTTCTACTGCGATCTCGATCATCCGTCGCCAGTTTTTGACCGCCGCCTGGCGGCGATCTTCGCCCGGCCCGGACCAGCGATACACCACGATAAATGAGGAGATCTCCACGCCGGTCGCTTTCAGGGCGTTTTTATACTCCGCCATGATTTCGCGGCTGGCCTTCGGATGCTTGTAAAACGGGTTGATCTGCGGGTGCGGCGACTGCTCGATGTATTTATAGCCCCAGTCCGCCACCTGCTGAACCATTTTGGTCACGCCCAAATCCCGGATAACGTCGACATCAAAAGCGATCTTCATGGTCACTCCTCTGCAATCATGGGTACGGGGTTCAAGCCGATGGCTTGTTGTAAAACGCCGGGCGCGCCGGCAGGGTCACCGGTACGATCTCACCGCTGAGCTGGGCCGCCACACAGGCGTCGGCGGTCACGGCGGCGGCGTAGCCGTCCCAGGCGGAAGGCCCGGTCAGCTGGCCCGCGGCCACGTCGTTGATGAACCCCTGCAGCTCGACGTCATAGGCGTCGATAAAGCGATCTTTCCAGTCGGTCAGGATTTCGGTCGACAGGCGGGCGCCGCTGCGCATCTGCACCGAGGACGGCTCCGGCAGTTTGGCAATGCCGGTTTCCCCCACCACTTCACACTGAATGTCGTAGCCGTACTGGCAGTTGACGAAAATTTCGACGTCGATGCGCGTGCCTTTGGCGGTTTCGAACAACACAATCTGCGGATCTTTCAGATGCGGGAACGCCTTCGGGCTCTTGCGTGGGAACACCACCTGCACCGACACATAGTCGTCGTCGAGCAGCCAGCGCAGCACGTCGATTTCGTGGATCAAGGTATCGGTGATCGCCATATCGGTGGTGTAGGCCTCGCCGACCGTCGGGTTGCGGTGCGCGCAGTGCAACATCAGCGGTTCGCCGATCTGGCCGCTGGTCAGCACCTGTTTCAGCGCGCGATAGCCCTGGTCATAGGGGCGCATAAAGCCGACCTGCACCAGCCGCTTGCCGTGCTTCGCTTCGGCATCGACGATGTTCTTGCAGCCCTGCGCGGTCACCGCCAGCGGCTTCTCGCAGAACACCGGTTTGCCGGCGGCGATGGCCGCAAGCACGAATTCTTCGTGGCTTGGCCCCCAGGAGGTGACCAGCACCGCCTGCACGTCGGCGGCCTTGATAAGATCGTGGCCGTTGTCATACACCCGCGCATCCAGCTGCAGATCGCTCACCACCTTGGCGGCGTTGTCGCGATTGATGTCGTTCACCGCCACGACGCGGGCGCCCTGCAAAACTTTGCTGCAGCGACGGATATGATCGCGGCCGATGGCGCCGGTGCCGATAACCCCAATGTTCAATGTCATTTTCGCTACCCTCTGGAAAGTGTGTTGTGTTCGAAAACGAATCAGTAATCGCGCGCCTTATCGATGTTTTCCTGCAGCTTGCGCGCCACTGCGACGATTTTCTCGCTGTCGGCCACCTGAGCGCCGCCCACGCGCCACCAGCTGAGATACTTGTGCACCATGGTCTTCGGCAGCACCTTGATGTCCAGCAGCGTGGACACGGTCTGCCTGCGGGCGTCGGCCAGCGCATCGAGCAGCTGCTGCTCGGTGGTGACGCGATAGGTTTTACAGCCGTAAGCCGCCGCCAGCATGGCGAAATCGACCGGCACCAGTTTGCCGTCGAGCTTGCCGCCCTCTGGATTGCGGAAGCGGAATTCGGTGGTATAGCTGTCCATGCCGTGTTCCATCTGCAGGTTGTTGATGCAGCCGTTGGTCATGTTGTCGAACAGCACCACGTTGATCTTGCAACCTTCCTGAATCGAGGTGACCAGTTCGGAATGCAGCATCATGAAGGCGCCATCGCCCACCATCGCGTACACCTCACGCTGCGGCTCGGCCAGCTTGACCCCCAATGCGGCGTTCACCTCGTACCCCATGCAGGAGTAGCCGTATTCCACGTGATAACCGTGCTCGCCGCGGTTGTGCCACACCCGCTGCAGATCGCCCGGCAGGCTGCCGGCGGCGGCCACAATCACGCTGTCCGGCGGCAGCTCACGGTTCAGCACCCCCAGCACCCGGCTTTGCGTCATCGCCGAGTCGGTCTGAGCGATAAATTCGGCGAACACCCGCTCGCGATCGAGGTGATCGTCGATCTCCGGCACAAAGCCTGCGCCGCTGTATTCCACCGCGTAAACCCGCTCGGTCTCTTCACGCTGGGCAGCGCGCGCCGCGGCGATGGCGTCGCCCCAGCCGGCGCGGTACTCGGTTTGCGTCAGCAGCGCGCCCAGTTCGCTCAGGGCCTCGCGGGCGTCCGCCAGCACCTGCACGCCGTCGAGCTTGCCGGCGTCGAAGGCGCTGACGTTGATATTGAGGAAGCTGACGTCCGGGTGTTGAAACAGCCATTTGGACGAGGTGGTGAAATCGGTGTAACGGGTGCCGACGCCAATCACCAGATCGGCCTGGCGGGCCAGCGTGTTGGCCGCCAGGCAGCCGGTTTCGCCGATGCCGCCAAGGTTGAATTCATGGTCACTCGGCACCGCGCCTTTGCCGGCCTGGGTCTCGGCGAACGGAATGCCGAAGCGCTCGGCGAATTCGCGCAGCGCCCGCCCGGCCTGCGAGTATTTCACGCCGCCGCCGCACACCAGCAGCGGTTTGCGTTTGGCCGTCAGCAGCGCCAGCGCGTCCGCCAACATGCTGTCGGTCGCCGGACGGCGATCGAGCCGGTGCACGCGTTTTTGGAAGAAATAGTCGGGGTAGTCGTAGGCTTCCCCCTGCACGTCCTGCGGCAGACACAGCGTAACCGCGCCGGTTTCCGCCGGATCGGTCAACACGCGCATCGCATTGATGCAGGCGCTCATCAGCTGTTCCGGTCGCACGATGCGGTCCCAGTATTTGCTCACCGCGCGGAACGCGTCGTTGGTGCTGATGCTGAGATCGTAAGACTGTTCGATTTGCTGCAGCACCGGGTCCGGCTGGCGGGAAGCGTAAACGTCGCCCGGCAGCAGCAATAAAGGAATGCGGTTGGCGGTGGCGGTGGCCGCGGCGGTGATCATATTGGCGGCGCCGGGGCCGACCGATGAAGTGCAGGCGTAGATCTGCCGGCGCAGTTTTTGTTTGGCGAAGCCGATCGCCGCATGGGCCATCCCCTGCTCGTTGCGGCCCTGATGCACCCGCAGATCGCCGCTATCCTGTTCCAGCGCTTGCCCCAGCCCCAGCACGTTGCCGTGGCCGAAAATCGCGAAAATGCCCGCGACGAATTTGGTTTCCACCCCGTCGGCCAGCAGATACTGGTTATCGAGAAATCTGACGAGCGCCTGCGCCATGGTTAGCCTGATCTTGCCCATTTACTCACCCTTTAGATTGAGGGCCGCCCCGGAAAGGGCTCGCGCCGAGCCGACAATCCCGTGTTTGTATTACGCGGCGGCAGCTATTATCTTGAGCAGGCGATGCCCGCTGCTCACGAAGTCGACAACCTGAAACGTGAAGCGATTATAAACAAATATATTTTTCATAAAATCACATTACAGAAGAAACATTTCATTTTGCGATAAAGATCGCATATTACATGAAAAGCCCGTTTCATCTCGTGATTCAGCCTTTACTGGCTTCGCGCCGCGCACCGGCCGATAACAACCGTTACCACACGGGCTGACAGCCTTTTATCCTGATCTAACCCCCTTTTCTGCGCGCGCCCGGTCGCCGTCTTATGGCCGCTTCATCGGCTTTTCCCGTTCTCCTGTCGATGTTTTAAACGCATCACATTTTCGGGGTGTAAATTTCATTCTATATTGAAATTGAAATTTTCATTCCCCATACTATCCACATGCTTCCTGCAGGGCGCCACGCTCGGGCCGCCGCCGGAGTTTTGCTTAAACAGAAGGAAACGGGTATGGCTACACAAGAAAAACAGCTTGATGTCATTTGTCTCGGGCGCATCGCCGTCGATTTCTATGCTCAGCAGATCGGCGCGCGGCTGGAAGACGCCGGCACATTCGCCAAGTACCTCGGCGGATCTTCCGGCAACGTGGCCTACGGCACCGCCATTCAGGGGTTAAAATCCGGCATGCTGGCGCGCGTCGGCGATGAACACATGGGCCGCTTTCTGCGCGAAGAGCTGCAGCGCGTCGGGGCCGATACTCGCTGCCTGATCACCGACAAACGTCGGTTAACCGGCCTGGTGATCCTCGGCATCAAGGATCAGGAAACCTTCCCGCTGATCTTCTACCGCGAAAACTGCGCGGACATGGCGCTGACGCCCGACGACATCGACGAGGCCTACATTGCTTCCGCGCGCGCGCTGGCCATCACCGGCACGCACCTGTCGCACCCGAACACCCGCGCCGCGGTGCTGAAGGCGCTGGAATACGCGCGCCGCCACGGCCTGCGCACCGCGCTGGACATCGATTACCGCCCGGTGCTGTGGGGGTTGACGTCGCTGGGCGACGGCGAAACCCGCTTTGTGGAATCGGATCAGGTAACGCGCGAGCTACAAGAGGTGCTGCACCATTTCGATCTGATCGTCGGCACCGAAGAGGAATTTCATATCGCCGGCGGCAGCACCGACACGCTGACGGCGCTGAAAAACGTGCGCCGGGCCACGGCGGCCACGCTGGTGTGCAAGCGCGGCGCGCAGGGCTGTTCGGTGTTCGAAGATGACATCGCCGACGACTGGGAACAGGTGAAGCTGCACGCTGGTGTGCGAGTGGAGGTGCTGAACGTGCTGGGAGCCGGCGACGCCTTTATGTCCGGCCTGCTGCGCGGCTACCTGAACGATGAGGGCTGGGATCAGGCCTGCCGCTACGCCAACGCCTGCGGCGCATTGGTGGTCTCGCGTCACGGCTGCGCCCCGGCCATGCCGACCAAACGGGAGCTGGATGACTATCTGCAGCGTGAACAACAGGTCACGCGCCCGGACCGCGACGCACGCCTGAATCACCTGCACCGGGTCACCACCCGCAAGCAACAGTGGCCGGAATTGTGCGTATTCGCCTTCGATCACCGCAAGCAGCTGGCGGACATGGCGCGCGAAGCCGGCGTCAGCGAGGAACGCATTCCGCGCCTGAAAACCCTGCTGTTAACGGCGGCGCAACAGGCTGCCGCGCAGGCCGGCCTCAACGGCAACAGCGGCATTCTGGCCGACACCACCTACGGGCAGGCGGCGCTGAACGAAATCACCGGTCAGGGATGGTGGATTGGCCGGCCGGTGGAGCTGCCCAGCTCGCGCCCGCTGCGCCTGGAGCACGGCAACATCGGTTCGCAATTGATCGACTGGCCGCAGGAGCACGTGGTGAAGTGCCTGGTGTTTTATCATCCGCACGACGCGGCAGAACTGCGCCGCGAACAGGATGAGCTGATCGCCGACGTCTACCGCGGCTGCTGCAAATCCGGCCATGAGCTGCTGCTGGAAGTGATCCTGCCGGACGGCAACGCCGACAAGGACGAGCGCTATTACCTGGAGATGATTGAACACTTCTACCGGTTGGGCATTCAGCCGGACTGGTGGAAACTGCCGCCGCTGAGCGCGGAAAACTGGCAGCAGGTCGGCGCGCTGATCGACGCCTACGATCCCGACTGCCGCGGCGTGCTGATCCTGGGGCTCGATTCCCCAGAGGCGGTGCTGAAGGCGGGCTTTGCCGCCGCCGCAGATGCGCGCTGGGTGAAAGGTTTCGCCGTCGGCCGCACTATTTTCGGCCAACCTTCGCGCCGCTGGCTGCAGGGGGAAATCGACGACGCGGCCCTGATCGAGCAGGTGAAACAAAAATACCTGACGCTGATCGGTTTCTGGCGCCAGTACCGTCCACAGGCGGGCGGCACGCACTGACAGCGAGAGCAGGTTCACGTCCCCTTAAGGCCATTTCGCCGCTTTAAGGGGATTTTTTTGCCCATTTTCTGTGAAGTCGCGCAATGTGCGATCGAATAAATCGCTTTTTGAGGAAATGAAATTTCCGCTCCGTCTGTTAAAATACCCTGTCAATATTTCAGGCGTCAGGCCAATGCGCCTTCACCCCACTGCGAGCCGAATGGATGAACAACCCAACTCAACTTTCGCTGTTACAGGACGAGATCCGCCACCGTTATGAAACGCTGAGCAAGCGTTTGAAACAGGTGGCGCGCTATATTTTGGATAACAGTAACAGCATCGCTTTCGATACCGTTGCCTCCATCGCCGCACAGGCCAGCGTGCCGCCTTCCACCCTGATCCGTTTCGCCAACGCCTTCGGTTTCAGCGGCTTCAACGAAATGAAGCAGGTGTTCCGTCAGCATCTGATGGAAGAGACGGTGAACTATACCGAGCGCGCGCGCCTGTTCCGCCAAACCTCCACCGACGACAACGTCGCGCCAGAGAAGCCGGCGGAGATTCTCAACGTATTCACCATGGTCAACGCGCAGGCGCTGCAGCAGCTGGCGATGCAGATCGCTCCCGAGCAGTTGGATCGCGCCGTCGAGCTGCTCAACAACGCTGAAAACATCTACGTGATCGGCCTGCGCCGCTCGTTCAGCGTCGCTTCCTACCTCACCTATGCGCTGCGCCATCTGGAGCGCCGCGCGTTTCTGATCGACGGCCTGGGCGGGATGTTCACCGAACAGCTGAGCATGGTGAAACCGAAGGACGTGGTGATCGCCATCAGCTATTCGCCATACGCCCGCGAGGCGGTGGAACTGGTGGAATTGGGCGCCAAGCGCGGCGCGCAGCAGATCGCCATCACCGACAGCCAGGTCAGCCCGCTGGCCGCCTTCAGCGACGTCTGTTTCGTGGTGCGCGAAGCGCAGGTGGACGGGTTCCGCTCGCAGGTGGCTTCGATGTGCCTGGCGCAGACGCTGGCGGTCTCGCTGGCGCTGAATAACGCCCGGGACGAGTAAGGCTGACAAAAAAGCCCGGCAAGCCGGGCCTCAGGCGCTTATTGCGCGGCGGGATAGCCGTCGCCGTTAATCCAGGCGTGGTCTTTTTCCCAGGTGAATTTCCACTGCCGCACCGGCCCGGCCATCACGTTGAGGTAATAGTTGTCGTAACCCGCCAGGGTCGCCACCGGGTGATAACCGCGCGGCACTTTCACCACGTCACGATTGTAGACCGGCATGCACTCATCGAGCGTGCGATCGTCGGTATAGACGCGCTGCATGCAGAACCCCTGCTCCGGCTGTATGCGGTGATAGTACGTCTCTTCGAGATAGGTTTCGTGCGGTGAGTCTTCTTGATCGTGCTTGTGGCTCGGGTAGGAGCTGGTATTGCCCTCGTCGGTGTAAACCTCCACCACCAGTAGACTGTCGGCCGGCTCACTGTCCGGCAGAATGTTATGCACCAACCGCTGGTTACGCCCCTTGCCGCGCCGCTCCACGCCGATATCCGCCGGCGTAATCAGCCGTGAAGGCAGGTGGCCGCTGCCGGGCGCGCTGCACACCGCCAGCTCCAGATCGGTTTCTGCCCGCACGTCGATGCGATCGTGGTGCGGCACATACACTGCGTAAGGCGGCGTACGTTCGAACGGGCTCATGCGTTTACCGATATGCGGGTATTCGGCGCGCAGCGTGGCGACGGAGGCGATACCGGCAACCAGCACCAGGCACAGTTCCTGGTCGCCGCATTCCAGCTGCAGCGACTGCCCGGCGGTCAGGCGGTAAACGTCAAAGCCGACATAGCGCCAACCGGCATTTTCCGGCGTCACGTGCTGAATACGCCCCTCGGCATTCGGCGTCTGACATTTGGCAAGCAGTGAAGACATCTCGATTCTCCTGTTAATGACCCGTGCAAAGGCCGCTGCCCCGAAGGAGCAACGGCCTGGCCTGAATATGACAGCGCTTAACCCAGCGTCGGCATGCTGAATTCGGACACCGTCTGCTGCCCGGCCGGCCAGCGTGCGGTGGCGGTCTTCATGCGCGTGTAGAAGCGCACGCCGTCGGTGCCGTGCACGTTCAACGCGCCGAACACCGAGCGCTTCCAGCCGCCGAAGCTGTGGAACGCCATCGGCACCGGCACCGGCACGTTGACGCCGACCATCCCGGCCTGCACTTCCTGCACGAACTGACGCGCGTAGTGGCCGCTGCCGGTAAAGATGGCGCTGCCGTTGCCAAACTCATGGCCGTTGACCGTGTCGATGGCGGTGCGATAGTCCGGCACCCGCACGATGCCCAGCACTGGCCCGAAGATCTCTTCGCGGTAGATGCGCATATTCGGCTTCACATGGTCGAACAGCGTGCCGCCGACGTAGTAGCCTTCAGGGTAGCCCGGCACCTGATAATTGCGGCCGTCGGCCACCAGGGTTGCGCCTTCTTCCACGCCCAGATCGATGTAGCCCAGCACCTTTTTCTGGTGGGCAGACGACACCAGCGGCCCCATTTCATTCTCTTCGCCACCCTGCTGCAAGCCCGGCCCGACGCGCAGCTGCGCGATCAGCGGCTTCAGTTTGGCGATCAGTTTGTCGGCGGTATCGTCACCGACCACCACGGCGATCGGCAGCGCCATGCAACGCTCGCCGGCGGAGCCGAACGCGCCGCCCATCAACGCGTTGACCGTGGCGTCCAGATCGGCGTCCGGCATGACGATCGCCTGGTTTTTCGCCGCGCCGAAGGCCTGTACCCGCTTGCCGTGCGCGCTGGCAGTGGTATAGATATGTTCCGCCACGGTGGAGGAGCCGACGAAGCTCACCGCCTGAATGCGCGGATCGGTGCACAGCTGCGCCGCATCTTCATTGGCGCAGTGCACCACGTTGAACACGCCGTCCGGCAGGCCGGCTTCTTTCAGCAGCTCCGCCAGGCGCACCGAGGCCGAAGGCACCAGCGCCGGCGGCTTGAGGATAAAGGTGTTGCCGCAGGCCAGTGCGATGGGGAACATCCACATCGGCACCATCGCCGGGAAGTTGAACGGGGTAATGCCCGCCACCACACCCAGCGGCTGCATCAGCGAGAAGCTGTCGACGCCGCTGCCGACGTCCGGCGAATACTCTCCCTTGATCAGATGCGGGATACCGCAGGCGAATTCGACCACTTCCATGCCGCGCGTCAGTTCGCCCAGCGCATCCGAATACACTTTGCCGTGCTCGCTGACGATAAGCTCGGCCAGCTCGTCGCGGTGTTGTTCCAACAGCGCCTTGAAATTGAACATGATGCGCGCACGGCGCAGCGGCGTGGTGCGCGACCAGTCGGCGAACGCCCGATGCGCCACGTCGATGGCCTGTTTGACTTCGGCGGCGGTGCTCTGCGTGACGCGCCGCTCAACCTGCCCGCTGGCTGGGTTGTGCACGTCGATGGTTTGATTGCTGCTGCTCAGGCACACCTGCCCGTCAATAAAATTACCCACGGTTTTCATGTCACGCCCTCTTTTCAAGTCCGCTGTCGCCAGGCCACTCACAGGCGGCGCGGCGTTAATCGTCCCGCTCGCCAAACTCCGTCGGCAAGCCGGCTAAATCCTGACCGGATGCAGCAAACTCTATTTCATTGAAAAAAAAGTTTCAAATAAATTGTTTTGAAAAATTTGTTTTTAGTGCGTGAGGTCGCAATTTTGCGGTATCGATCGGATTGGCGCTTTCATTGTCGTGCCAGGGAAAGCACAACAGCGGCGGAGAAAACAGAGCTAATACACACTGACTTTGCTACAGAAAACCCGCACTGAGCCTGCTCTGCCGTCGTTACCGTCCGCCCCCGAACGCCCAAGGCGCCTGGCGCAGAGGTGACGGTTTTTTTTGAACTGGATCTAAAAATCAATATTCCATTATTCACTAATTATGAAATAAATGTTCTTGTTTGTTCCAGCATTTATCGACGACATCGCCTTGATGACAGGCACGGTTCACACCCTTCCGCTCGCCCTCTTCCCGACACCCCGACCGTGCGGACGGAAGCCAGGATAAAAATCGGAGCAACACATGTCATATCAGCGTAAGCACAATACCGGCTACATATTGCGAATTTGCGGCATCGCCGCCCTGGGCGGCATTCTGTTTGGCTACGATACCGCCGTGATCTCCGGCGCGATCGAAGCGTTGAAAACCTATTTCGATCTCAGCCCGGCCGAAACCGGTTGGGCCGTCTCCAACGTGGTGATCGGCTGCGTGGTCGGCGCCTTCGCCGCCGGGCCGCTGGCGGCGCGCTGGGGCCGCAAAAAGGCGCTGATGCTGGCGGCGCTGCTGTTCACCGTGTCCGCCGTCGGCGCCGCATTGGCCCCGACCTTCACCTGGTTCGTCATCTACCGCATCATCGGCGGGCTGGCGGTCGGCATTGCCGCCACCGTGTCGCCGATGTACATGTCGGAGGTGTCGCCGAAAGACATGCGCGGGCGGGCGCTCAGCATGCAGCAATTCGCCATCGTCTTTGGCCAGATCGTGATTTTCTACGTCAACTTCAAAATCGCCAGCATCGCCAGCGAAGCCTGGCTGGTGGAAATGGGCTGGCGCTGGATGTTCGCCTCGGGCGTGATCCCCTGCATTCTGTTCTGCATCCTGGTGTTCGTCATTCCTGAATCGCCGCGCTGGAACGTGATGATGGGCCGCGACGATCAGGCGCTGGCGATGTTGACCAAGGTCTCCAACGCCGCCCACGCGCAGAATCTGCTGAAAGAAATCAAAGACTCGCTGCAGCAGGATCAACAGCAGCAGCACCGGAAGCTGAACTACGGCGATGTGCGGGTGCGGTTTATCCTGTTCGTCGGCTGCATGATCGCCATGTTACAGCAGGTCACCGGCGTCAACGTGATGATGTACTACGCGCCGGTGGTGCTGAAAACCGTCACCGAAAACGCGCAGGAAGCGCTGTTCCAGACCATCTGGATCGGCGTGCTGCAGCTGGTCGGTTCGGTCATCGGCGCCATGCTGATGGATCGCATGGGCCGCATTCCGCTGATGCGTTACGGCACGCTGGGCGCCATCGCCGGCCTGCTGCTCACCTCGTACGCGCTCTACACGCAGGCCACCGGCTATTTCGCGCTGTTCGGCATGCTGTTCTTCATGGTGTTCTATGCGCTGTCCTGGGGCGTCGGCGCCTGGGTGCTGGTGTCGGAAATCTTCCCGAACCGCATGCGCGCGCAGGGGATGAGCATCGCCGTCGGCTGCATGTGGGTCGCCAACTTCGCGGTGTCGCAGTCGTTCCCGATGATCAACGACCACCCTTACCTGTTCTCGCATTTCCACGGCGCCTTCCCGATGTGGATCTTCGCCGCCTGCTGTCTGTTCAGCTACTGGTTTATCGGCCGCTATATTCCGGAAACCAAAGGCGTCTCACTGGAAAAAATGGAGCAGGTGGTGATGGCCAAACGCCACCGCCAATCCCTGCCCGACGGCAAGCCGCTGCCGCTGGAAAACGGCAAATCCTGATCTCTCAACCCTGACCGCTGGAGTCATGCCCATGAACATTGCGCTGGACCGCTTCTGCATTAACCGCAAGATCGCGCCGAATCTCAATCTGGACCATTTTTTCCGCCTGGTGAAACGCTGCGGGCTCAGCAAAGTTGAGCTGCGCAACGACATGCCCAGCGGCAAGGTGACCGACGATCTGAGCGACGCGCAGCTCAACGCGCTCGCCGCGCAATACGGCATTGAAATCGTCACGATCAACGCCCTCGGCATGTTCAATCTGATGGATGACCCGGCGGCGCTGCAGCAGCGCGCCGAAGCGTTGCTGGCGCAGGCGCAGGCCATCCACAGCCGGGCGCTGGTGCTGTGCCCGCACTGCAGCGCCGACGACACGCGCAGCGAGCAGCAAAAACGCGACGACACCCTCGCCGCGTTGCGGCTGCTGGCACCGCTGTTTGCGCGCTATGGCGTACAGGGATACGTCGAACCGTTGGGCTTCGGCATCAGCTCGTTGCGATCGTCGCTGCTGACCCAGGCGCTCATCCGCGACTCGGGCGCGCCGTACCGTATCGTGCTCGATACGTTCCACCACTATCTGAGCGGCGTGACGCAAGCCGACTTCGACGCGCAGATCCAGGTGGCGCAGATCGGCCTGGTGCATCTGTCCGGCGTGGAGGACGGGCGGGATAAAGGCACGTTGAGCGACGAAGAGCGCATTATGCTGAGCGAGGGCGATCGGCTGGAGAGCGGCCGCCAGGTACAGAACCTCGAACGCCTGGGCTACACCGGCGTCTATGCCTTCGAGCCCTTCTCTTCACAACTGGACAGCTGGAGCGAGGCGGATATCGAACGGGAAATCCGCCAGAGCATCGCCCTGCTGCAAGGGTAAAAAAACGGCCTCCGCGGAGGCCGTTTTTCATGGCGTTACTTCAGGTTGCCGACCACCAGCTGGTGGCGCTCGTTGTAAAACTTACGGTAGGCCAAATAGCAGGCGATGATGGTTGACAGGCTGGCAGTAGAAAGCAGCATGAAGGTCACCATAATCTGGTATTTGATCGCTTTCACCGGATCGATACCGGCAAAGATCAGCCCGGACATCATGCCCGGCAAGCTGACCAGCCCAACGGTTTTCGCCGAGTCCACGGTCGGGATCAGCGAAGCGCGGATGCTGTCGCGGATCAGCGCCGCCGACGCGAACTTGGGCGTAGCCCCCAGGCTGAGCATCTCCTGAATCTTCTGCTGCTCGCCTTTGAAACGCTGGCCGAGGTTGGTGTAGCACAGCCCCACCGCCACCATGGCGTTACCGGCGATCATCCCGGAGATGGGGATCACCTGCATCGGTGTAAATTCGATGGAGCCGGTCAATACCAGCACCGCCAGCGTCAGCACCGCGCCGGTGGTAATGGCGATAAACGACGTCACGAACGCGTGTTCGATGTACTTGCTGCGTTTCTTGGCGTTGTAGGCCGCGTTAAAGCAGATGAACAGCACCATCAACACGGTGAGAACGGCGTTATCCAGGTCGAAAATATACTTCAGCACGTAGCCGACGATGATCAGCTGCACCACCGCGCGGCAGATGCTCCAGATAATGTCCTTTTCCAGCGCCAGTTTTTCCCGGTGGCTGATCAGGATGGCGACCACCACCAGCACCATCGACAAGCCCAAGGATTCGTTGGTGATGTTATGCTGATTCATGCTGTTGCTCCTGTTGCTCGGCGCCATGCGCGCGCAGGGTGATCACCTCGTCCGCATGCGCTATCTCTTCGGTATCGTGCGTCACCCACAGCACCGCCAGCCGGTGTTCCGCCACCAGTTGATGCACTATTTCGTTGACGTTGCGCTTATTTTCCTCGTCCAACGCGCTGGTGATCTCATCGAGCAACAGCACCCGCGGCATAAACTGCAGGTTGCGGATCAGGGACACGCGCTGCTTCTCCCCGCCGGACAGTTCATTGATGCTTTTGGTCAGCATCGCCTCCGGCAGCCCGAAACGCGCCAGATCGGCCTTCATTTTTCGCTCGGCTGGCGGTTCCTGGCGGATCTGGTAAGGCAGCGCCAGATTGTCGTAAACCGTATTGCCGAACAGTGACGGCGTCTGGAAGCAGTAAGAGACCTGCTTGCGATACGCCTCCGGCGACATCTCGTCGATCGCCTGGCCGTCGAAATAGAGCTTTCCGCTGGTCGGATCCATTAAGGAAGAGATGATTTTCAGCAGGGTGCTTTTCCCGCAGCCGGAAGGCCCGGTGATCAGTTTGAACTCGCCTTCACCCAGCGTGAAAGAGACGGAATCCAGGATCACCTGGCTGTCTATTTGATAATGAATATCATCCAATCTCAGTATGTCTTTCTTTTCCTTCATTACGATGCCGGCTCCCTACACCTGTTCCCGTCTGAGCGATAAGTATATGGCCGCAAAAAACATCTTAGCAATGGCTGTGCGGATGGCAGTGAACGAAGAGGGAGGATTGACGGAGCGAAACGCCCCGTCAAATGATAAATTTAATTAATGATTAGCTGTGGGAATAGTCAAAAGCGACCACCAGGGTCGAATCACTCTTTTTTTATCGCTGCCTGTTCGTCGCAGCTGTACCAACGGAGAGAATTGTTGATGCTGCGGTGGGTGCAGTGGACCTTGCCCTCCTTTTCCAGCGCCAGCAGCAGGGTGCGGGTGGTATAAATATTTTCGCCGCATTTATCCGCCAGCTCGCGCGTCTTCGGCCACTGTTCCGGCGGGGGATGATGGCCCCCGGATCCTTCCACACGCTCCCTGCACAATCCTTGCAACACATCCAGCATCAGCGATTTTCTACTTTCAAACGTTTTCGGCACCTTGGCCATAGCATTCCTCCTGAGTGGTTACTGCTGAGCTCCCCGCTCATGGCTGCACGTCAGCGATGCGCAGGGGGATAAATCACGGCGGTATCCGCGCAAACAGCGTTGTTCCGATAAAATAGACCTGGCGCTGTCGAAAACCGCGAGAATGAATATTTATTAATGAATCCAACCTTTGCAGATAAAATGTCATGCATTGACCCTCGGATTTTTCACTAGGATTTTTCTGTGCAATTTTTTTCACGGTTATCATGGTACGAAGATGTTTAAACAATCCCATAACGAACCGTGAAGAAATAATTATCAACATCGTCAACGCATTCGCCTTACCTCTGCTTAAAGCATTAATCCCAGTAATCATTCCATTGTTCATCCTTTCATTATCACTTAGGTCATTATTATATGATGAACATGGCATTTCCTGCCCTTTTCTGGTTAATCACAATGGGTTAAATAACATAAATGCGTCCAAAAAATAGCATCCAATAAGAATAATCTTCCCTCTGCTATGTTGTTATTTTTTTGTTAAAACCAATTCGGCAACCTAGGAATTGGCGTTGGAACGCCATACGGACAACTAACCACACAAAATTATATAAAACAAATGCTTATGTTTTTCATTTTGTTTCATAAAGAAAATTTTTCAATGGCCGTCAAAGCGTAATATTAGCAAAGCGATATTGTGCATTGTAGGGCAACAGCTATTCCAGTCGATCTAATATCTCGCATAACCTTATTTATACAGTGATTTATTCTGGATAATATTTACATACGATCTATTGGTTTTTGATCTTATATTTAACTTTTTCCTTTTGGTTTTATATTCTGAATTTGACTTATTTTAATAAAATCTATTTCCAAGCAATGCTATTGTTTGCAAGAATATTCCCAGCAAAACGCCATGCCGACATTCGGTTTTTAAAATCAAATAAAACCGACTAAACATCACATAACCATTTCGTTATTGAAAACAAATAACGAAGGGTGTGCGTATTGCCCAAAGCAAAAGGATCTGGCTCCCGTCGCAGCGCAGCTGACAAGGCGTTGCCGCTCTGCGGGGATTTAGGTGTGCTTTTCTTTTTATTTAAATACTCTCTACAGGAACCTGAGAAATGAAACTGAATAAATTAATGCTGGCGACCGTCATTGCTTTTTCCACCGCCTCCGTTGCACATGCGGCACCGACCCCGAACCAGGGCAGCGGCACCGTAACCTTTAGCGGTGAAATTATCGATGCGCCTTGCAGCATCACGCCGGACTCCGTCGATCAAACCGTCCCGATGGGCCAGATCAGCAGCCGCATCCTGGCCAAAGAAGGCAAATCCAGCGCCGAACCCTTCAGCATTGAGCTGAAAGACTGCGCGCTCAACACCATGAAAAACGTCAAGGTGACCTTCACCGGCACGCCGGATGCCGTCAACAGCAAACTGCTGGCGTTGAGCGGTTCCGCCAGCGGCGCGGGCATCGTGATTTACGACCAGTTGCACGCCAAGGACGTTGAGCTGGGCACCGCAACGGACGGCCAGGGCCTGAACGAAGGCAACAACGCCCTGAAATTCGCCGCATACCTGCAAGGTAACAGCGCTTCCGGCGCCGTCGTGCCGGGCAAGTTCACCAGCGTGGCGAACTTTACCCTGGCTTATCAGTAAGCCTCGTTGGGGATGCCGGCACGGGCATCCCCATGCTTAACGACGCCGGCTCCGGCAAAGGAACCGATCTCGACAGGGAGAAGCCAGCATGACCATCCATTGGCGAGGCGCATTGCTGATCGCGCTCAGCATCAGCAGCGCTAGCGCCACGGCGAAAACTCAGGGCCACGGCAAAGTCAGCCTGGGCGGCGAAATCGTCGAAACGCCATGCAACATCGCCGGCGACAGTCTGGATCAAACCGTTGATTTCGGGCTGGTTTCAATGAGCGACGCCGGGCGAGATGCCCAGCCGAGCCTCATCGGAAGCCGCCGCCACTTCGCCATCAGGCTGGTGAACTGCGAACTGGCCAGCCAGATAAAGCCCGATTTTATTTATCGCACGGCCAACCTCACCTTCAGCGGCATCGCGGATAGCCAAGATCCGCAATGGCTCGCCGTCCAAGGCGAGGCGCGCGGCATGGCTATCGAGTTGCTGACCGACGCCGGTACCCCGATCCCGCTCGGCAGCACGACGGCAGATTATCTGATCGTCACCGGCGACAACACGCTGCGCTTTGGCGCCCAGTTGCGCATTCACCCCGACAGGGCACGGGCGGGCGGTTTCAGCTCATTGGCCAAATTTACCCTGTCTTATCTGTAGCCGGTTTTCGTTAGGAACGCTGTACAGCATTACGTATTCAGGTCGTACGGGATGACCTGCTATTAGGCGCGGATTTGCCATGAGTGATCATTCTATGACGTCTTTACTGACAATAAAAAAAACGCCCATCATCGTCATTCTCTCTTTTCTCTGGGCAAAACCGGTCTTTTCCGCCACGGAATTCAATACCGACGTGTTGGATATCGGCGAACGCAGCAAAGTGGACTTATCCCGCTTTTCCGACGCCGGTTACGTCATGCCGGGCACCTATCTGCTGGATATCAAAATCAACCAGAAAACGCTGCCCCAGCGCAGCATTCAGTATTTCCCGTCGCCGGATGACAAGAGCGGCAGCCAGGTGTGCCTGCCGCCTGACCTGGTGGAAAAAATGGCGCTGAAAGAAGATGCGGCCAAAAAAGTCACCCTGTGGCACGACAACCAGTGTGCCGACATTCGCGGCATCAAAGGCGCAACGGTTTCCGATCGCATCAGCGGCGGCGTACTGGCGATCACCATTCCGCAGGCCTGGATGAAATATTCCGATCCCGACTGGACGCCGCCCGAGCAGTGGGACGATGGCATCCCCGGCATACTGCTGGATTACAATCTCAGCGGCCAAATAGGCAAACAGCACCACGACAACGGCACCGCCGAAAGCCTCAGCAGCTACGGTACGTTGGGCGCCAACCTGGGCGCCTGGCGCCTGCGCGCCGATTACCAGACCGACTTCAACCAGCAATACGGCCGCCGCGACAGCAATTTCGACTGGAATCAGATCTACGCCTACCGCGCGCTGCCGATGCAGGCCGCCAGGCTGACGCTGGGTGAAACCTACCTGAATTCGCCGGTGTTCGACGCCTACCGTTTTACCGGCCTCAATCTCGCCAGCGACGAGCGCATGCTGCCGCCCAACCTGCAGGGTTACGCGCCTGAAGTGCGCGGCATCGCCAAAAGCAATGCCCGGATCACCGTCTCTCAGGAAGGCCGCACGCTGTATCAAACCACGGTACCCGCCGGGCCGTTCGCCATCCAGGATCTCAGCAGTTCGGTACGCGGCAAACTGGATGTGAAAGTGGAAGAACAAGACGGCAGCGTTTCCACTTTTCAGGTAGATACCGCCAGCATTCCTTATCTGACCCGCCCCGGCTACGTGCGCTATAACATGGCGCTGGGCAAGCCGTCTGCCTACGATCACCGCACGCAAGGGCCGGTGTTCTCTGCCGGCGATTTCTCCTGGGGATTGAGCAACGCCTGGTCGCTATACGGCGGCGCACTGCTCGGCGGCGATTACAACGCCTGGGCCCTCGGCCTGGGGCGTGACCTGAACCTGTTCGGCGCCCTGTCGGTGGACGCCACGCAGTCGATCGCGCGCCTGCCCGATGAACCCAGCGCCAAAGGCATGTCATTCAAGGTCAACTACGCCAAACGTTTCGACGAACTCAACGGCCAAATCACCTTTGCCGGCTACCGCTTTTCGCAGCGCAAGTTCATGACCATGTCGCAGTACCTGCAGGCGCGCTACGGCGACATTGACGATCGCTACAGCGGCCGACAAAAAGAGTTGTATACCGTCACCGCCAGCAAAACCTTTATGGCGGAGGACAGCGCTCAGGCGATCACCGCTTATCTGACCTACTCACACCAGACTTACTGGGACGCCGGTGCGCAAAATCGCTACGGCATGTCGACCAGCAAGCTGTTCGACTTCGGCGGGATCAGCAACATCACCGCCTCGTTGGCGGCCTATCGCACTCACTATCGGGGCCGCACCGACGATAGCGCGATGCTCAATTTCACCGTGCCTATCGGCGAGCACAACCGCCTGGGCTACGCGCTGCAGGTCAATAATCACGACGTGACCCAAACGGCGACCTACACCGACAACAGCGACATCAACAATACCTGGCAGGTCGGCAGCGGCGTCACCCAGTCCGGCAAACCGACGGCGAGCGGTTACTACACCCATAACGCGTCGTTCGGCACGCTCAACGCCAACGCGTCTTATCAGCAGGGCAGTTACTCCTCGATAGGCGGAACTTTCCGCGGCGGCCTGACCGCTACCCGGCACGGCGTCGCCGCGCACCAGAACGCCGGCAATGGCGGCAGCCGCATGATGCTGGATACCAACGGTGTCGCCGGCGTGCCAATCAACAACGGCCGCGCTTACAGCAACCGCTTCGGGTTGGCGGTGATCTCGGATATCACCAGCTACTACAACACCGATACGCGCATCGACGTCAACAAGCTGGCGGACGACGTTGAAGCCACGCGCGCGGTGGTGCAGGGCACGCTGACTGAAGGCGCCATCGGTTATCGCCACTTCGAGGTGGTGAAAGGCAGCAAGCTGTTGGCCACCATCAAGCTGGCAGACGGCAGCGAACCGCCGTTCGGCGCCACGGTGCTGAGTGCGACCGGACGGGAGATCGCGGTGGTGAACGACGGCGGATCGGTATATCTGACCGGCGTCCAACCGGAAGAACGGTTGGACGTCGCCTGGGAAGGCCGCCGTCAGTGCCACATCGCCATCCCAGGCGCCGCCAAACCGCTGGACCGGCTGCTGTTGCCGTGCGCCAAACCGTAATCCGCAACACATTGAGAGTAGACGAATAACATGAACAAACATTCGATAGCAGTAACCGCGGGCAGCCTGGCGTTGATGACGCTGGCTTCGACGGCCGACGCGGCGATCGCGTTGGATCGCACGCGCGCCATCTATGTGAGCGACGCCAAATCGATCAGCCTTAACATAACCAATGAGAACAAAGAGTTGCCATTTCTTGCTCAGGCCTGGATCGAGAATGCGCAACATCAAAAGATCGTTTCGCCGCTGGTGGTATTGCCGCCGTTGCAACGGGTGGAAGCCGGAGAACGCAGCGTCGTGCGCATTACCAAAACGCCGGAAGCTGAGCTATTGCCGCAAGATCGCGAATCGGTGTTTTATTTCAATTTGCGCGAAATTCCGCCCAAAAGCAGCAAAGCCAACGTGATGCAACTGGCGCTGCAAACGCAGATCAAACTGTTCTTCCGCCCGAAGGCCATCGTCGCCCCGCAGGGTGAGGTATGGCAAGAGCAGCTGGTGTTCCACAAAACCGTCGACGGCTTCACCATCGAAAACCCGACGCCGTTCCACATCACGCTGACCGGCATCGCCCGTCAGACGCAGAAGCAAGGCAGTGGCGCGATCGGCGATTTTAAGCCGGTGATGCTGTCCCCCAAATCCAGCGAAAATGTGCGTTTGCGCGACAATGGGTTCGACGCCTTCGTCGTCACCTATATCAATGATTTCGGCGGCCACCCCGAGCTGCGCTTCACCTGCAGCGCTAGCCTCTGCACCGCCGCACCCGGAAAAAAATAAGGAGATACGGCATGGCTGACTTCACCGGCCGCCTGCGGCCTCTGCTGATCGGCGCCTTGCTGCTCGGCAACGGCGCCACAATGGCCTCTCCGCCGGGAGAGGTTCAGGGCACCAGCGGCACCGTCGGTTTTCAGGGCGCTCTGCTGAGCTCCCCCTGCAGCCTGGCGCCGGATAGCCGCGATCAGTCGGTCGATCTCGGTGAGATCGGTACGATCGCCTTCCGGCATGTCGGCGATCAAAGCGCGCCGGTACGTTTTCGTCTCGCCTTTAACCATTGCCTGCTGGGCGCCAGGGCGCTGGCAGACAATCCGGCCGGGATGCGCAATGGCGATGCCGGCCTGCTCTACCTGCGGGGGGAGCAGGCCGCCACGCTGGTGTTCCTCGGTGAAAGCGATCCCGACAATCCGCAGTTGCTGAAGCTGCACGGCGGCGTACAAGGCGTTGGCCTGCGGCTGAAAGATCAACGGGGCCGCGCATTGTCCCTCAACCAACCCGGCGCCCCCTATGTCTTGCAGCCCGGCGGCAATACGTTGTGGTTCAGCGCTCAGTTGGAATCAACCCGTCAGTTCATCGAAGCAAACCAATTCAAAGGAGTGGTGCATGTCCAGTTGGTCTATTTATAAACGCCTGGCGTTGCTGGGTTGCCTGGCGACGCCATTCGGCGCTCAGGCGCTGGAATGCCACCTGAATACCGAGAACGGCATTACCGAAGAGAGCGAGGATATTGGCCGGTTGACAATACCGGCCACCTTACCGGTCGGCAGCCGGCTTTGGACCTCTAAACCGATGAGCCGCGACGTTATGTGCTGGGCGCATTCCAGCAAACCCAAAGGGGAATGGGTTTATTTCTATCCCAATCCGGATAACCGGCAATTCGCCGCCGGCATCTCCATGGGGGTGATTTATAACGGCCAGGATCTTGGCCTGATCAATTCCCGGGTACAAACCGATATGTTTCGTACCCCCAAGCAACGGGAGCTCGGTCACGTCAATTACCAGGTGTATTTGCAAAAAACCGGAGAAATCATCGCGGGAGGCGCCAGCCAGATCGCCGTTTTTCAGCTCGATGGCGTAGGCGGCATCAACGTCCACCCAGGGAAAAATTACCGTTTCACCCTAACCGGGTTGGATAAGATCAAAGTCATCCAGTGCGCCGCGTCGGTGGAGCTTTCAACCCCGGAAGGCGTTGATTTCGGTGAAATCCCCACCTGGAAACCCAATGCGGGCACCGTAGCGAGCAAGGATTTCAGCATCTTGATCCGCAAAAACGGCTGCAGCGACAGCTTCGCGCTGGACGCCAATTTCATGGTGAAAAACGGCACGCTGACCGACGCTACCGGCTTGAATATGGATAATGGTTCAACCTTGCGCATCCACGATAATTCCAACCCCAAATGGATTAAATACAATCAGTTCGACAGTTTCGCCGACATGAATGGTCGCGATCAGGTGCAAAAATCCTACAGCGCCTCATTGCAGGCCACCGGGGAAGGACAGGAAGGCAATTTCCGCAAGACCGTAATCTTGCTGATTAATTATATTTAAGGGGGGTGATGATGAATAGCTATCGGACAATCACCGCTCTGTGCGGCATCGGTTTTCTATTTTCCTCCGCAGTCGCGGCGGAAAATAAGGAAATAGACTTTTTCGGTTCCGTGGTAAGCAGGCCCTGCAATATCGACCCGCAGTCTCTTCACCAAACCGTCGAGATGGATACGGTGTTGATCAAAACGTTGTACCACTACGGCCATACCAACCCCGTGTCATTTTCCATTCGCTTAACCGACTGTAAAACCGCCGTTTTCAAATCAGTCACCGCCACCTTTACCGGCACTGAAGATGCCGAACTGCCGGGCAAACTGGCGATCAACAATGGCGCCAACGGCGCCGCCATCGCGCTGTTCGACGGTGCGGGCAAAGCGATTGATCTGGGTACGCCGGCTGATGCGGTGACATTGCAAGACGGACCCAATGCCCTGAGGTTCAGCGCCTATGTCCAGGCGCGGCCGAGCGCGATTAAAGATAAAACCCTTACCGAAGGCGAATTCACGTCCGTCGCCAATTTTGTGCTGGCGTACCAATAAGCCCCGCACCGCCCCAGGGAAATCAGGAAAACGACCGGCGCGCAATCGCCGGCGATTGGCCGTCACCGTTCGCTCCGGCGCGGCCTTTTAAGGAGCCACCCATGCCAGATATTCGCTTCACGCTGTTCGACAGCGATAACTTCTACCAGCAGGGGCTGCGTCTGCTGCTGCAGGACTATCTGCACTCCCTGAACGAATGCCAGCGTCTGTACCCGCAGTTCTCGCCGCTGGCGCTGCAGGCGTTGGATAACATCGAAATCGTGTTTCGCACGCCGGAAGAGCGCTGGGGTTGCGCCTGCTGCTACCAGAGCGCCTACGGCATCCCGCGCCAGCGGCAGCTGACCCTGCTGATCCTCGACGACACGACCCAGCAACAGGTGAAAAACCTGCCGCCGCTGTTCAGCATCCATCGGCGCGATTCGGCCTATGCCATCCGTCTCAAGCTGCAGATGGCGCTGGAAAAGTTCATCCAGCATCCGTGGGTGGCGCTGCACGCCGCCGGCCTGTGGAAATGCCAGGCCTGCCGCATCGCCGCGCTCAGCCACTGCGAAAAAAAGGTGTTGGGTTTGATGAGCAGCGGCATGTCCGCCTGCAGCATCGCCGGCCTGCTGCAGCGCAGCCAGAAAACCATCAGCGCCCATAAGCGTTCGGCGATGCGCAAGCTTAACGTGCGTAAAAACAGCGAGTTGAATAAGGTGCTGCTGAATCAGCGGGGGCTAAGCTGAGCGGCAACAGGCTCGCGAGTGATATCAGAGTGGTTTACTCTGAATACTCATTTTTGTACTGCAAAGCGAGCCGGAATACATGCCCAGAACAGCCCAAGTCGTTGACGTCCCCGCCCTCGGCGAGATTGACCGCCAGGCGGGGCAGCTTAGCCACCAGCTGGCGCAGGCCCTGCGCCGGGCTATCCACAAAGGCGATCTGAAAGCGGGCGATCTGCTGCCTTCGACACGCCGGCTGTCGGCGGCGCTGAATCTGGCGCGCGGCACGGTATTGGAGGCCTTTGCTCAGCTGACGGCGGAAGGCTTTCTCGAACCGCAGCCCGGTTCCGGCACCCGGGTTGCCCACTATCAGGCGCCGCGCCGCACGCCACGCGCCACGGTACAGGCGAGTTCGGCGGTAGCGGTTCCGCTTTCTTCACAGGCGCAGCATCTGGCGCGCTTCGCCGCCCAGGTGCGGGCGCTGCCGCCGGTGCCGTTCACCGTCTCGGTGCCGATCGGCGATACCGCGCCCGACGATATCTGGCGGCGGCTCGGCAACCGCATCCGGGCGCGCGGCCCCGGCGCCCCGTCGGGCTACGGCGATCCGCTGGGCGCGTTGCCGCTGCGCGAAGCCATCTGCGACTATGTGCGCCGTTCCCGCTCGGTAAATTGCACGCCGCAGCAAATCCTCATCACCGCCGGCACCCAGCAAGGACTGTATCTGGCCGCGCAGATCCTGCTGGACGCCGGCGACAGCGCCTGGGTCGAGGACCCCGCCTACGCCGGCATCACCGCCCTTTTTAACAGCCTGTTTCGCGATCGGCACATGATCAGGGTACCCGTCGCTAACGACGGCATCGACGTCGCCGCCGGCGTGCGCCTGGCCGCCGACGCCCGAGCCGCCTTTGTCACGCCGTCGCATCAATACCCGCTGGGCATGCCGATGAGCATGGCGAAACGAAGCGCCCTGCTGGCCTGGGCCAAAGAGCGGCAGGCCTGGATCGTGGAAGACGATTACGACAGCGAGATGCGCTACGCCGGCCACCCGTTCCCCTCGCTACAAGGGTTGGCGCCCGAGCGGACGCTTTATCTCGGCACCTTCAGCAAGGTGCTGTTCCCTTCGCTGCGGCTGGGTTACGCCATCGTGCCGCCGCCGCTGGTCGACGCCTTTTGCGGCGCCCGGATCCTGATGGATCGTCACCCGCCCAGCGCGGATCAACACGTACTGGCCGCCTTTATCGCCGAAGGGTATCTCGACCGGCATATCCGCAAAATGCGCGGCGTCTACGCTGAGAAACGCCGGGTGCTGATCGAGGCGATCAACACGCATATCCCCGCCGATTTGGCGGTAGTGCAGCCCTGCGATCAGGGCATGCACATGGTGCTGTGGCTGAGGAAAGATCTCGATGACGTGCGGGTCGCCCAGTGCGCCAACGAAGCCGGGTTGGCGCTGCGGGCGGTGTCGCCGATGTATGCGCCCGGCCACGGTGAACCGGGTCTGGTGCTGGGATTGGGCGGTTACCATGATCGCCAGGTACAGCAGGCGGTGAAACGGCTCGGCGAAGTGATCCTGGCCTGCGCCGGCAGCGGCGCCTAGCGGGAAAAACGCTTGGCGCCGAACACGCAAACCACCACGCCGGCCATCACGGCGATCATCATCGGCTGAACGGTTTCCTGCAGCAGCCAGGCCGCCAGCATCAGGCCGAAGAACGGCTGCAGCAGCTGCAGCTGCCCGACGGCGGCGATGCCGCCCTGCGCCAGGCCGCGATACCAGAAGATAAACCCAATCCACATGCTGAACACCGAGACGTACACCAGCGACAGCCAGGCGGCGCCGCTGACGGCAGGCCAAGTGGCCGGCGCCGCCCACCACGCCGCCACCAGCGTCAACGGCAAGGCGACCACCAGCGCCCAGGAGATCACCTGCCAGCCACCGATCCGGCGCGACAGCACCGCCCCTTCGGCATAACCCAGACCGCACAGCAGCACCGCGCCGATCATCAGCGCATCCCCCTGCCAGGCACCGCCGCTTTCCTGGCTCAGCGCGAACGCCCCCACCAGCGCGGCCCCGATACCGGAAAAGGCCCAAAAAGCGGGCTTGGGCCGCTCTCCGCCGCGCAAGACGCCAAAACCGGCGGTCGCCAGCGGCAGCAGGCCGATATACACCAGCGAATGCGCCGAGGTGGTGTGCTGCAGCGCCAGCGCCGTCAGCAGCGGGAAGCCGATGACCACGCCGAGCGCCACAAACAGCAGCGGCGGCAAATCGGCCCGCGTCGGCCGCGCCTGGCGGGTGATCAGCAACGCGCACAGGGCCAGCAAGGCGGCGATCGCCGCCCTGACCGCCGTCAGAAACAGCGGATCGAGCTCCAGTACCGCCACCCGCGTGGCGGGCAGCGAGCCGCTGAAGATAATCATGCCGAGGAAGCCGTTCATCCAGCCCTGGGCGGAATGCCCGACAACGGGATGAGCGGGGGTAACAACGAGAGTTTTTTCAGACTGACTGTCCATGATGCGAACGCTCCGCACGCCTGAGGCATACCGAAATCGGCAACCCGCGAGGCGAGGTCATAGTGAAAGAGAACAGCATTCCCCGGCGTCGCTTGCCGGGGTTGCGTTCTATTTTTCAGATAAAGCGGCTCACGGACAGGTCCAGATAGCGAGATTTTCACTGTGCCGGTTGCCAAAGCGCATCGCTAACGCCGAAGAAGGGCGTTTTTCGGGCTGTCCTTGGCCGTTTGGCGCCGCCGCCTGCGGGGTATCATGGACTTTTATGCGTTTTTGCAGAACAGGACAAGGTGCGGTGCCGTGGTGAAACCCTTCTTACGCAGTGGCAGTTTGGATGATGTGCTCGCTTTAGGCGAGAACGGGCAACCGATCTACGCCTGCGCGCAGCAGCTGCGGGAAACCCTGCGTCTTCGCCGGCAGCCGCAGGCCGCCGACTGTCTGGCGATCCCCCAGCCGAACGAAAGCGGCACCCGCATCGACTGGTATGCGCCCTTCCCGGGAAAGGTGACCTCCTGGCTGGCGGCAAGCGACGCCCAGCGCGCGCAGGCGGTGCGCCACCTGGAACACTGTCTGGCGACCTTCCGCAGCCTGACGGAACAGACCCGGGCGACCGATCATCCCAGCCACCGCCTGTTCGGCGCGCTGCTGGCCAAAGCGATGCATATTCCCGATCCCAACCACGTCTACCTGGTAGACGACCGACCGGTGCTGACCTTTTGGGGCTTTATCAAACCGCAGGCGCAGAGCCCGGACGATCCGTTAGCCTGCCTGCGCCCGCTCGAATCGGAAGTGGAAAAACCGGCGCCGATCGCCGCCGCACCACGCAAGCCGGCCGTTGTTGAACCGGCAAAACCAACACCGGCCGCCGAGCCTGAACCGGTGCTCGCTCCGGCGGCCCCCGTCGAATCCCCTGCCGTCGTGCGCCCGCGTCGGCGCCACGCGCTGTGGCTGTTACCGGTACTGCTGTTAGGCAGTGCGGCGCTGGCCGCCTGGCTGCACCGCTCACCGACGCCGCAACCGGCGATGCCGGCTGAGGTGCACCCTCCGGCACCACCGGAAAAAACCGCCGCGCCATTGCCTAAGCTGCGCTTGCCGCTGGCGCACGCCACGCTGATGCCGCCGCCCCCGGCGCCGACCATCCCGCAACCGCTGGACAAAAATGCGCTGGTGCTGCCACCCGAGGCAGTGAAGGCTGGCTCCACCCGTTTCCTTAACGGCAAATGGCGCGCCACGGTGGCGCTGAAAGATCCGATCACCGGCAAACGCCCCAGCCTGCAATACCGCCTGAACGCGGGCAAAGGCAGCGCCATCATCGCCTACGGCGACGGCGTCACCTGCCGGGCGGCGGTCGAAGCCGGCCTGATGCAGTCCGGCAATCTGGTGATCAACAGCCGCACCAAGGCGCGCTGCAGCGACGGCAGCCGCTATCAGATCCCGGAAATCGTCTGCCGCCAAGGCGAGACCGGCGCGGCGGAGTGCACCGGCCGCTACGATGCGGACACCACCTATCCCATGACGTTCAAGCGCGAGAGTAAATGATGCTGGCCCCCCTTACTGACTACAAACACGGCGTTACGCTGATTCAGGACAGCGGCATTCAGTTTCTGGACTTTGCCCTGACGCCGCGGCTGGACGCCGAGTTTCCCGGCAAATTCGTGCGCAAGACCGCCAGCGGCCCGCTGCTGCGCCTGCAATGGGAGGCCGAGAGCGGCAAATACCAGTTGCCGGCCGTGGGCGACCAGGCCGCCGAAGTGGTACGGCCGGAGTTCAGCTACCCGCTGCAGCAGTCGCTGCGCCTGCTGGATAAGCTCTGGCTGCCGTTGCCGTTCCTGCGCTACACCACCTCGGGAATGTTTTTATCGGGCCCGGATAACTGGGCACGTCTGCAGGTGGTGCAGTTGGATGAGCCGGATCAGGACGGTAACCTGCTGCGCGTGGTGCTGGCCTTCGACACCCGCGCCGCCGCGCCCGGCCAGGAAGCATTAGCGCCGGGCGAAAGCGATCTCGGCACCGGGCTGAACTTCACGCTGGCGCACCGCAACCACGAGCTGGGCGAGTTCCTCGATCTGACCTGGGTGGACGGCTGGCTGCGCGAGGCGTTCAGCCAGCGCGCCGCCGAGCGGGAACAGCGCGCCGAGGCGGAGATCAACGCCGGGCTGAAAACCTTCGAGTATCAGGCGCACTACCTCAACCTGTTGCACATGCTCGGCCATCAGCTGACGGTGCCGCAGATAAAAATGGTGGCGGCGACGCTGCAACAACCGGCGATCGACGTCGATCTGGTGCTGGACGTCGGCAATTCTCACACCTGCGGCGTGCTGGTCGAGGACCATCCGGAAGAGAGCAACGGCCTGAAGCAAACCTATGAGCTGCAGCTGCGCTCGCTGTCCGAACCGCATCAGGTCTACAACGAACTGTTCGAGAGCCGGGTGGAGTTTTCTCGGGCCGCGTTCGGCAAGCCGCATCTGTCCTTCCAGAGCGGACGCGACGATGCCTTCCAATGGCCGTCCATCACCCGCGTCGGCCATGAAGCCGCGCAATTGGCGCAGCGACGCGAAGGGCATGAAGGCACCACCGGCATCTCCAGCCCACGGCGTTATCTGTGGGACGAGGAGCGCTATGCGCCCGGCTGGCGCTTCAACGAGCGGCACGAGCCGATGGCCGCCGCCGCGCCGTTGACCACCCTGATCAACGACGAGGGCGTGCCGCTGTCCGCCCTGCCGACGGCCGAACGGCTGCCGGTGTTCGCCGCCCATTACAGCCGCAGTGCGGTGATGAGCCTGATGTTGAGCGAGCTGTTGGCGCAGGCGCTGATGCAGATCAACAGCATCGCCCAACGCAGCCGCATGCCGAACGCCGCCGCCCCGCGCCGTTTACGCGCCATCATCCTGACGCTGCCTTCGGCGATGCCGAAGCCGGAGCGCGAGATCTTCCGCCGCCGCATGCAGGAAGCGATTGGGCTGGTATGGAAAGCCCTCGGCTGGCACCCGCAGGATGCGCCGTTCAACGGCGAGCACACCCGCTTCCCGGCGCCGCAAGTGCAGATCGAGTGGGACGAAGCCACCTGCGGCCAGATGGTCTATCTGTACAACGAAACCCAGGTGAACTTCGCCGGCCGCACCGACGCCTTCTTCGCCGCCATGGCGCGGCCCGATCGGCCGCTGGCGCCGGGTGAACAGCCCGGCAAGACGTTGCGCATCGCCTCCATCGACATCGGCGGCGGCACCACCGATCTGGCGATCACGCACTACTCGCTCGATGACGGCGTAGGCAACAACATCAAAATCAACCCGCGCCTGCTGTTCCGCGAGGGCTTTAAGGTCGCCGGCGACGATATCTTGCTGGACATCATCCAGCAGTTTGTCCTGCCCGCCGTGCAACAGGCGTTCGAGGCCGCCGGCGTGAGCGCCGCCGCGGCACTGATGGACAAACTGTTCGGCAACGAAGGGCGCATGGACGGGCTTTCCACCCTGCGTCAGCAGGCCGCGCTGCAGATCTTCATGCCCGCCGGACGCGCGCTGCTCGCCGCCTATGAGCAGTACGATCCGCTGGACAGCCGGGCGGAAATCGCCGCCAACCTCGGCGATCTGCTGCCGCAGCCGCCGACGCCGCAGGTGCTGGCGTTTATCAACGGCGAAGTGCAGCGCGAAGCCGACAGCGACGCCTTCGATATTCTGCACACCCCGCTGGTGACCCGCCTGGCCGATCTGCACGCCGCCTTCTTGTCCGATCGCATCGGCATCGGCCGCTGCCTGCGCCTGCTGGCCGAAGTGGTGGCGCTGTATACCTGCGACGTGCTGCTGCTGACCGGCCGCCCGGCGCGTTTCCCCGGCGTGCAGGCGCTGCTGCGCCACCTGCAGCCACTGCCCGCCAGCCGCATTCTGCCTCTCGAGGGCTACCACACCCGCAGCTGGTACCCGTTCAACAAACGCGGCCGCATCGACAACCCGAAATCCACCGCTGCCGTGGGCGCCATGCTGTGCCTGCTGGCGATCGATCTGCGGCTGGAGAGCTTTTACTTCAACGTCGGCGATTTCCAGCCCTACTCCACCATTCGCTATCTGGGCATGCTGGACGGCAACAACATGCTGGCGGACGATAACGTCTATTACCGCGACATCGATCTGGATCGCGCCGATTTCGCGCTCGATCCCGCCGTCAGCTTCCAGCTGCGCGGCCCACTGCGTCTGGGCTTCCGCCAGTTGGACAACGAACGTTGGCCGGCCTCCCCGCTCTATACGCTGACCATCAATGACGCCCAGCTGGCGCGCAAGCTGGCCGGCGACGCGGTGATCGGCCTGCGTCTGGCCATCACCGCCAGCGCCGAACAGGGCGCCGAAAGCGTCAAGATCGCGCAGGCGGTGCTGGCCGACGGCAGCCCCGTCCCGGCTCACCACCTGCAACTGAAACTCAATACCCTGGCTGCCAGCGCCTCCGGTGCGACCCACTACTGGATAGACAGCGGGAGCATTTACCCACGATGAAAACGCACACCTTTGCCCCAGCGGCTCCGAATAACGCGCTCAGCGCCGGCATTGTGCAGGCGATCGACTGGGTGGACGCCACACGCCGACAATCCGCCCGCCTGGAGCGGGAAGCCGATCGCCTGACGCTGCGTCTGCGCGGTTGCCATAACCGCGCCGTCCAGTTGGAAAACACCCGGCCTGCGCAGGTCGCCATCGGTTTGTATGGCCACAACGCCGCCGCCAAGGCCCATCTGCTGGCGGCGCTGGCGCCTGGCGCCAAACGCTTCAACGCGGACCTGTCGCTCGCGGTGCGCTACTGCACGGCGGCCGAAACGGGGCCCGCCGATTATCCGATCGCCCTCGCGCTGCTCAACGAAGCGCAGTGGTTGGCCATCACGATCGACGCCGCCGCGATGCGCGGCTTTCGCCCGGACTGGGACGCCCGCGCCATCGCCGGCCATTTGCAAGCGTTGGCGCGCCACCGCCAAGCCGTCGCCCTCGATGGCCTCGATGGCAACGCCGTGCTGGCGCTGTGGGACAACCAACGCCGCCACGGCGGCAAAGAGCAACCCACGCTCGACAGGCACTTCTGGCCGCAGGCCGTGGCGCTGGCGCCGCAGCTGAGCATCGACGATCGCGCGCGCCTGTTTGCACCGCTGTGGGGAGAGGAGGCGACGTTGACGGCGCGTTATCGCCAGCTGGCGCACGCGCTGCATACCCTCGGCGGCAGCCGACAGGTTCATGCCCCGCGCCGCGCGTTGGCGCTGCTGACCGCAAACGCCGTACCGGAAAACGCCACGATCGCCGTCATGACCGAAAACGGCGATGAACGGGAGATCGCACTGAGCGATCTGGCCTGGCTGACCGCCGAAGTGACCACCGTTCTGCCGCAGACGGGCCTGCCCGCCGAGGTGGCGCTGATCGACCTGCCCGGCAGCCGCAGCTGTCCGCAGGCGGAGCCGGCGCAGCGTCTGCAACAGGCAAAGCGCGCCCATTTATTGACCCGCTGCTCGGACGGCCAGCACGCCAGCCTGCTGCTGGTAACCGATGCCGCCGCCACGCCGCAGGACGCCGCGCGCGTCGGCCAGGCGCTCGGCGATTGGGTCAACCACACCCAGGGGGAAACCCCGGCGCTGCGCCAACGCCGCAAGCCCGGTTTAATCTGGGCAATCACGCCGTTCGACTCGCGTCAGGAAGGCAAAGCGCGGCCCGACGACGCCGTCCAGCGTCAGGTCGGCGAGCCCGGCGACAGCTGGGCCACGCTGCTGGCGCTGGATGAACAGGACTGTCGCCGCATGGTGAACTACCTGGCCGCTCAGGCGCGTCCGGCCCACAAGCAAGCGCGCCTGCTCGAACAGCGTGAGGAATTGCAGCGCGAGCTGACGGAAAGCCTGCTCGGCAACTGGCTCACCGCCGCCGATCCGCACGCGACGCAGCAACGCGCGCAACAGCTGCTGCGCGCACTGCAGGCACAGGCCGGCCGCCACGGCGAACTGCTGGAGCGGTTGCTACCCCAGCGCGATACGCTGCGCCAGCTTTATCAGCAACAGCAGCACACCGCACCGGCTCCGACGATGGCGCCTTCACCGTTCGGGCTGGATATCGATCTGTTCGGCGAGCAAGACCCTGCGGCGCCCGGCGAGCAGCCCGCATCGCCTTTTGCCGCACGGATCTTCGCAGACTGGGTCAATCATCTGCGTGCGCTGCCGGACAGCCGCCGGTTGCTGGATCTGCTCGGCGTCGAGAAACCACACCTGGAATTGCTGGTCGATGCGCTGATCGGCGCCGCCTGCCGCCTGCAGCTCGACGACGAACTGGAGCGTGCACTGTGCGCCGGGGGCCTGCCGGAACAGGGTGAAGATCGGCAGATCAGTCAGGCGCTGGCGCTACTGGGCGACTTCGTCGCCTGGCTCGGCTTCCCGCGGCGCGATGTGGCAACGCGCCCCGAAAGCCGCGTCAATCCCGGCCAGCCGATCTTTACCCCGCCGCCGCAGCCGGCGGTGGATTGGAGCGGCCAGCAGCGGCTAACCCGGCTGGCGCCGACGCCGACCAAGAATACCGCGTTTTATATCTATGACTGGCTGATCGGCCTGCAAACCCTGCTGGCGGAGAATGCCGCGCAGGCGCAGCCCGCGCTGGCAGACGAGCAGCGCGCCGACCTGGCGGCGATCGTCGCCACCCTGCGCGCTGTGCCGTAGTGGGCGCAATCCGGGCCGGGCGCCGCCGGCGATCAGTGGCAGGCCGGCCCGGCCGACATCACTTCGCGAAAATGGGTGACCAGCGGGCGCAGGTTGGCCTTGTGCCACACTGCCCACAGCTGCGTGGTGTATTGCATCCATGGCAGCTCGCGCAGCACCACGCCCTGCGGCGCGTTATGCCGCAGGCTGTGCTGGATCAGCGTCATCCCCAACCCGGCGGCGACCAGCCCCAGCGCGGTCAGCGGCTCGCCCGCTTCCAGCCGAATATCCGGATCAAACCCGGCCTTCACGCAGGCCGCCACGAAGTCGTCGCGCGAATGGGCATCCTCTTTGTGGATCACCGAGATCCAGGCCTGATCGGTGAGATCCGCCGGCTGCAGCGTCTCCCTTTCAGCCAGCGGATGCGTCTGCGGCAGGGCCAGCAGCATGCGATCGTCCAACACCTGCGTATAGTCCAAATCCTGATCGTCGCGATCCGGCGCCGTATTGACCAGCGCCACGTCCAGGCTACGCTGCCGCAGCCCTTCGAGCTGCATGGAAGAAGGCTGGCTGTAAAGCACGATGTGCACATCCGGCCGGGACACCCGCAGCGCCCGCAATGCGTTCGACAAAACGCCGGAGTGCATCGCATTTTCGATATAGCCGATGCACAGCCCGCCGTCTTCCCCCCGTCCCAGGCGGCGCCCGAGCGACTCAAGCCGGTTGGCGTGCGTCAATAGCGCGCGGGTTTCGGCCAGAAACGTCTGGCCGTCGGCCGTCAGGCGGATGCGCTGCTGATTGCGCTCAAACAGCATCAACCCGAGGCGCTCCTCAAGCTGGGAAATCTGCCTGCTCAGCGGGGACTGGGAAATGTGCAGCCGTTCGGCGGCGCGGCCGACGTGCTCCTCTTCCGCCACCGCGACAAAGTATTTCAACTGACGTAAATCGATCATGTGAGACCTCAAAGGACTTAACTTAGACGAATTATGTCCTATCAAGTCACAACTTGCCACGTTATCTTTAGCCTCGTGACGGGGCAGACAGGTATGAGCCCCATAAGTTTCCCTGAAAAGATAACGTATTGAGGATCGACTATGAGCATCAAAAATATTTTACCCGGCAAGATCGGTTTGGGCGGCGCGCCACTCGGCAATATGTTCCGCAACATCCCGCAAGAGGACGTGCAAGCCACCGTCAGCGGCGCCTGGGATCTGGGCATCCGCTACTTCGACACCGCGCCGCTCTACGGTTCCGGCCTGTCGGAAATCCGCATGGGTGAAGTGCTGTCGCAATACCCACGCGACGAGTATGTGCTGAGCACCAAAGTGGGCCGCATCATGCTGGACGAAGAAGAAGACACCTCCGCCCGCGATCTGGGTGAGAAAGGCGGTTTGTTCGAACACGGTTTGAAGAACAAGATCGTCAACGACTACTCCGCCGACGCCACGCTGCGTTCCATTGAAGACAGCCTGAAGCGCCTGAAAACCGACCGTCTGGACATCGTCTGGATCCACGATCCGGCCCAGGACTTTTACGGCGACAACTGGATTGAGCAGTTCAACATCGCTCGCACCGGCGCTTTCCGCGCGCTGACCCGTCTGCGTGAAGAAGGGGTGATCAAGGCCTGGGGCCTCGGCGTCAACCGCGTCGAGCCTTGCGAATTGGCGCTGGGCCTGAGCGAAACGCAGCCGGACGCCTTCCTGCTGGCCGGCCGTTACAGCCTGCTGGATCATGAACGCGCGCTGCAGCGTTTGATGCCGGAAGCCCTGGCGAGCAACGTCGACATTGTCGTCGGCGGCCCTTACAACTCCGGCGTGCTGGCCGGTGGCGAGCACTACGAATACCAGAAAGCATCCCCGGCGGTGTTGGCGAAAGTGGCGCAAATCAAAGCGATCGCCGCTCGCTTCCAGGTCGACGTCAAAGCCGCCGCGCTGCAGTTCTCGCTGGCTAACCCGGCGGTCGCCGCCGTGATCCCCGGTTCGAGCCGCCCTGGCCGCATGGCCGAAGATCTGGCTGCGCTGGACGCCGTTATCCCGGCTGAATTCTGGGCCGAAATGCGCCGTCAGAAACTGGTGGCCGACAACGCGCCGCTGCCGATTCGTTAAGTTTTATGGGGCCGCATGGCCCCATTACCCCCATTAACTCGATGAGATACATGATGAAACTGGATCTATCAGGCAAAGTCGCCGTCGTCAGCGGCTCCACCTCCGGCATCGGCCTCGGCATCGCGCGCGGGCTCGCCAAAACGGGCGCCACCGTCGTGATCGTCGGCCGTCAGAAAACCGGGGTCGATAACGCTATCGCCGACATCAGCGCCAACGTGCCCGGCGCGCAGGTGCGCGGCGTGGTCGCAGATCTCGGGACGGAACAAGGGGCTGCCACCCTGTTCGCCGCGGAACCGAAAGCCGACGTGCTGATCAACAACCTGGGCATTTTCAACGATAAAGACTTCTTTACCGTGCCCGACAGCGAGTGGATGCACTTCTATAACGTCAACGTCCTCTCGGGCGTGCGTCTTGCGCGCCACTATGCGCGGAGCATGACCGAGCAGGGTTGGGGACGCATTATTTTCGTGTCGTCCGAATCCGGCGTCGCCATCCCGGCGGACATGATCAACTACGGCGTCACCAAAAGCGCCAACCTGGCGGTGTCTCACGGCCTGGCGAAACGCCTCGCCGGCACCGGTGTGACGGTCAACGCCATCCTGCCGGGGCCAACCTTTACCGAAGGCCTGCAAGAAATGCTGGCGGATGCGGCGGCCAAATCCGGGCGCAGCGCACGCGATCAGGCCGACGAGTTCGTTAAAACCGAACGCCCAAGCTCCATCATTCAGCGCGCGGCGGACGTCGATGAAGTGGCCAACCTGGCCGTTTACCTCGCGTCTCCGCTGTCTTCGGCCACCACCGGCGCGGCGCTGCGCGTTGACGGCGGCGTCGTAGATACGCTGGCAATGTAACCCTGTATCCGAAACCGATATTAAGAGAGAAAGAAAATGGCTACTACATCCGTCTCTATGGACATCCCGGCATCTGCCGACACCGTATGGCAACTGATCGGCGGCTTCGACGCCTTGCCTGACTGGCTGCCGTTCATCCCGAAAAGCGTCGTTTCTGAAGGCGGCCGCGTGCGTACCTTAACCACCGCCGACGGCGGCACCGTCATCGAGCGGCTGGAAGCGTTCGACAACCGTCAACGCAGCTACAGCTACTCCATCATGCAAGCGCCGTTCCCGGTGGTGAATTACCTGTCCACCCTGTCAGTGCACGCCACCGACGA
Source organism: Serratia sp. OLAL2 (assembly GCF_002752475.1). Lineage (NCBI taxonomy): Bacteria > Pseudomonadati > Pseudomonadota > Gammaproteobacteria > Enterobacterales > Yersiniaceae > Serratia > Serratia sp. OLAL2. Next base: position 145,908 of record NZ_MSTL01000004.1, read on the forward strand.
CGCCAACGTGGCGCGCGTGGAATGGTCGGGCAGCTTCACGCCGGTCAACATCAGCGACGACGAGGCCATCGCCCTGTTCAGCGGCATCTACCAGGGCGGCCTGGATGCGCTGAGCGGCAACTTCCCTCGTTAACGCTTGAACGCTTAAGCCCCACGGTCGATGGCTGCACCCATCGGCCGTTTTTTTTGGGGTTTGGGCGCACGAACGGGCACGCCGCGAAGCAGGATAAATCCGTCATCGCCGCTTATGCTGTAAAGGAGATGTTCATTTGAGGAGATGACCGTGCGCCCCTTCAACTTGCAACGGCTGGATCATGTGGTTCTGCGCGTGCGCGATATGCAGAACAGCCTGCGTTTTTATACCCAGATCGTCGGCTGTGATATCGCCAAACAGCGACCGGATTTGGGGCTGGTGCACCTGCGCGCCGGTGCCTCCATGATCGACCTGGTGGACATCAATGGCGTGCTGGGGAAAAAAGGCGGCGAAGCGCCCGATCCTCATAGGCAAAATGTCGATCACGTCTGCCTGCGCATCGATCCGTTCAACGAAGAGGCGTTGTTGACCTATCTGCGATCGCAGGGGATCGGCGTTGATCCCGCCGAATCGCGCTATGGGGCGGAAGGCGACGGGCCGTCCATTTATTTCAGCGATCCGGACGGTAATCGCGTGGAATTGAAAGGGCCGGCGGGATGAGATTAACGGGCCATAGATAATGGAGCCTTATCGGCCCCATCTGTTTGAACGCCACGGGTAGGTGTTCCACGCACCAACAATAAGCTGCTAGCTTATGGTTCTATCGATGTCATTGGCTACGAGAGGCGCTGCCCCATATGAGAAAACCGATCGCCTCGGTGATTTTTGTCCTGGTATTCGCTGTCTTGCCGAACATCATTCCCTCTCGGCTGCTGCTGACACCGGACATGGCGTGGGAAATGGTTCACAAGTCTAATGAATGGGGTCTCGGCGATCCGCAAGCGCTTTCGACCGCCTACCTGCTAATGCTTTATGCAGCAGCAGCGGCGGTCGCGGGGTTGTGTCTGCGTTTTATGCCAAAAAAATCGGCCTAACCCGTCACTGCTGAACGTTAACGCCCCTGCGCCGCCAGCGCCTGGGCGCAGGCCCAGGCCGAGCTCCAGGCCCACTGGAAGTTGTAGCCGCCCAACCACCCGGTCACGTCCACCACTTCGCCGATAAAGTAGAGCCCCGGCGCCTTGTGGGCTTCCATCGTCTTGGAGGAAAGTTCGTTGGTGTCGACACCGCCGAGCGTCACTTCCGCCGTGCGGTAGCCTTCGGTGCCGTTCGGCTGCACGCGCCAGTTCTGCAACAGATCCACCAGCGCCGCCTGCTGCGGCGCATTCAGCTGCTTCAGCGTCGCCTCCGGCAATTGTCCCAGGGTCTGCAAGCACTCCACCAGCCGCTTCGGCAAGTGCAGCGCCAGGGTATTTTTCAGGCTTTGGTTCGGGTGCTGCAAGCGTTGTTCATCCAGGAAGCCCGCCAGATCCAGCTCAGGAAGTAAGTTAACGCTCACATACTCACCCGGTTGCCAGTAGCTGGACAGCTGCAGCACCGCCGGGCCGGACAGGCCGCGATGGGTAAACAGAATGCTTTCACGGAAGCTGACGCCGTTCTCGGCGGTGATCACCGCCGGCACCGAGACGCCGGACAGCGTCTGTACATGCTCCAACAGCGGTTTATGCAGGGTAAACGGCACCAGCCCGGCGCGCGTCGGCAGCACCTTAAGACCGAACTGCTCAGCCAGTTTGTAACCGAACGGCGACGCGCCCAACCCCGGCATGGATAATCCGCCGCTGGCCACCACAAGTGAGCGAGCGCTCACTTTTTCACCATTCAGCGCCAGCGCGTAGCCATTCTCGGTTTTCTCTACGTCCAGCACTTCGCTGCGCAGGCGCATCGTCACCTGGCCCAGCTCGCACTCTTTGACCAGCAGATCCACCACCTGCTGCGCCGAATCGTCGCAGAACAGCTGCCCCAGCGTTTTTTCATGGTAAGCGATGCCGTAACGGTTGATCAGATCGATGAAGTCCCACTGGGTATAGCGCGCCAGCGCCGACTTGCAGAAGTGCGGGTTGTTCGACAGATAGGCCGCCGGTTCGGCGTACATGTTGGTGAAGTTGCAGCGCCCACCGCCGGACATCAGGATCTTGCGGCCCGGTTTTTTGCCGTTGTCGAGCAGCAATACGCGGCAACCGAGTTGCCCCGCCTGCGCGGCGCAAAACATGCCGGCGGCGCCCGCCCCAATCACTACGACATCAAACTGTTCCACCTGAGCCTCACTTATCAAAACCACAATCGCGACAAAAGAGCGCCATATTACGCCGTTTCGCCGCCGGTCACCGCCAAATTCACGGCGGCAGATTGTAAAGCCCCGGCGGCGCCAACGCCATAGTAAGAAAATATTACAGAGGTCAGAGCAGATTAACGCGTTGATATTCCATATTTTTGTTATAGGCGCGTCATCGTTTCGTCATGTCCAAATCAAAAAAACGTCATATTTTCCTTTTCCCCGGCACCGGTTGTCACTGATAATGCGCGGCGTTCATGTCCACAAACTGGCGTAACGCTTATGCTGCATTTGTTCGCTGGCCTGGATTTCCATACCGGCCTGATGTTAATTCTCGCATTGTTGTTCGTGTTGTTTTATGAAGCCATCAACGGTTTTCATGATACGGCCAATGCGGTCGCTACAGTTATTTATACCCGCGCCATGCGCTCGCAACTTGCGGTCGTGATGGCAGGTTTGTTCAACTTTCTTGGCGTAATGCTCGGCGGTTTGAGTGTTGCTTACGCCATCGTCCACTTGCTGCCTACCGATCTGTTGTTGAACGTCAGTTCAGCACACGGATTAGCCATGGTCTTCTCCATGCTGCTGGCGGCAATCATCTGGAACCTCGGCACCTGGTATTTCGGTCTGCCGGCCTCCAGTTCCCATACGCTGATAGGCGCAATCATCGGTGTCGGTTTAACCAACGCCCTGATGACCCACACCTCGGTCGTGGATGCGCTTAACGTCCCGAAAATGATTGGCATTTTCCTTTCTCTGCTGTTCTCGCCGCTGGTCGGCATGATGGTGGCGGGAGTGATGGTGTTCGCCTTGCGCCGCTATTGGAGTGGCACCAAGAAACGCCAGCGTATCCACATGACCCCTGCGGAACGTGAAAAGGTCGACGGCAAACGCAAGCCGCCGTTCTGGACCCGTATCGCGCTGATCCTGTCGGCGATTGGCGTCAGCTTCTCGCACGGCGCCAACGACGGCCAGAAAGGTATCGGCCTTATCATGCTGGTGCTGATCGGCGTTGCGCCGGCCGGCTTCGTGGTCAATATGAATGCAACCGGTTATGACATCACCCGTACGCGTGATGCCGTGACCCACCTGCAGCAATATTACCAGCAGCACGGCGACGCGCTGTCGCATGCGGTGTCGCTGACGCCGCTGGTGCCAAGCCCGGATGACGAAGCCGCGCCTGGCAAGCCTGCCGAGTTCCACTGCGACAGTTCGCGCGCCATGCCGGCGATCGAGCTGGCTCAGGGCATGCTGACCAACCTGCAAAGCTACGATCAGCTGACGGTTGACCAGCGCAGCCACCTGCGCCGCCTGCTGATGTGCGTGACCGACACGGCGGATAAAGTCGCCAAGCTGCCGGAAACCTCATCCGCCGACCAGCGTTTCCTGAAGAACCTGCGTCAGGATCTGCTGCAGACCGTCGAGTACGCGCCGATGTGGATCATCGTCGCCGTCGCGCTGGCGCTGTCGCTCGGCACCATGGTGGGCTGGAAACGCGTGGCCACCACCATCGGCGAGAAGATCGGCAAGAAAGGCATGACCTACGCCCAGGGCGTATCGGCCCAGATGACCGCAGCGCTGTCTATCGGCGTGGCGAGTTATACCGGCATGCCGGTCTCCACCACCCACGTCCTCTCTTCGGCGGTTGCCGGGACGATGATCGTGGACGGCGGCGGCGTGCAGAGCAAAACCGTGAAGAACATCCTGTTGGCCTGGGTACTGACCCTACCAATCTCGATCCTGCTTTCCGGTGCGCTGTATTGGGTTGCGTTGAAGCTGATCTAAGCGATAAGCATCATGAGGAAGGCGGCCACTGGGCCGCCTTTTTTTTGCCTGCATCAAGGGAAACAGAAAGGCATTAATACCAGATCATCAGCGCTATCAGGCTGATGACCACCAGGCCGCACAGGGCCGAGGTCAGCATAAACTGCCCGCGCACCCGCTCGCAGCGGCGGATAAACTCCGGATCGTGATGCTCGACATAGCGCTGCGCGAAGATATAGCGCACCAGCCTCAGCTGCTTGCTGGGTTGCCCGTGGGCGGTGAAGAAACCGCCGCCGTCGACGTACTGGTACAGCAACGGGTCACAGCCGCGCAATACCACCAGCAACGCGCGCAGAGAAGAGTAATACCGCACCATGTTTACCACACACACCACACATAAGGCCCAAAACAGCGCGACGGTACTGATCATGATTACCCCCTCAAGGCGTTGTTATCCGCGGCCTTCCGCCGGGTCCAACCGCCCTACCTCATTACCCGATACTCTGCTGGAGCTTACCGCTCTCATCCCCTTTTTTTGCCTGCACGGGCCATGCCCATAACCCACCGCCTCCGGAGACGTTACCGCACCGCACAGAGAGATTTGCACGGCGTGGTTCCACTCAGAGGGGAAATGATGAGGCCCATATCCATCATTGTAGGTTAATGAAACGCAAACTGGCCTGAGCAGTGGATAAAATTTACCGCCCTGTGCCGAAAAGTCACCTGCCGGGACGTTATAAGCGATAACCGCCCGTTTTCGATTAGGCGGTTTTTATGGATAGTCTATCCCGCGCCACGCCGCTGATCTTTCCTCCCACGCTGGCTAGACTCAGGTTTCCGTTACGTTCATCCAAGGAAACTGTTATGGCAAACCATTCAATCAAGGGAAAAACCGTCCTCATCGCCGGCGGCGCCAAGAACCTCGGCGGGCTGATCGCGCGCGATTTGGCTGAGCAAGGCGCCAAAGCGGTGGTGATCCACTACAACAGCTCCGCCTCCAAAGCCGAAGCGGAGAAAACCGTCGCCGCCATTCAGGCCGCCGGTGCGCAAGGCGTCGCGCTGCAGGCCGATCTGACCACCGCGGGCGCGGTCGAGAAGCTGTTCGCCGATGCGGTCGCCGCCGTCGGCAAGCCGGATATCGCCATCAATACCGTCGGCAAGGTGCTGAAAAAGCCGATGGTCGACATCAGCGAAGCCGAGTACGACGAGATGACCGCGGTCAACGCCAAAACCGCGTTCTTCTTCCTGAAAGAGGCGGGCAAGCACCTTAACGACAACGGTAAAATCTGTACGCTGGTCACCTCGCTGCTCGGCGCCTTCACGCCGTTTTACGCCGCTTACGCCGGCACCAAAGCGCCGGTGGAGCACTTCACCCGCGCCGCCGCCAAGGAGTTCGGCGAGCGTGGCATCTCCGTGACGGCGGTCGGCCCCGGCCCGATGGACACCCCGTTCTTCTACCCGGCTGAGGGTGCGGACGCCGTGGCCTACCACAAGACGGCGGCGGCGCTGTCGCCGTTCAGCAAAACCGGCCTGACCGATATCGAAGACGTGGTGCCGTTCATCCGCCATCTGGTCAGCGACGGCTGGTGGGTAACCGGCCAAACCATCCTGATCAACGGCGGCTACACCACCAAATAAGTTCGACGGGGGGCGGAGATGCCCCCGCACCTGCTCGCGCGCAACCGCGTCATACGGCTACACTCTCTGTCAGAAACGGCGCCACGGAACAGCAGGTCACGAGATGGACAGATTCAATCAATACCGCGTATTCGTGCAGGTGGCGGAAATGGGCAGCTTTATCCGGGCGGCCCACGCGCTGGAGGTGCCGCGCGCCTCGGTGTCCGCCGCCGTGCAACAACTGGAAACACAGCTGGGCGTGCGCCTGCTGCACCGCACCACACGGCAAGTGCGCCTAACCGCCGACGGCGAACAGCTGCTCGAGCGGCTGCGCCCGCTGCTGGCCGAGGTGGAAGACATCGATCAGTCGTTTCAGGCCAGCCAGCGGCAGGCCTCCGGGCGGCTCAGCGTCGACGTGCCGAGCCGCATCGCTCGCCGGTTGATCGCCCCGGCGCTGCCTAGCCTGTTGCGGCGCCACCCTCATCTGCAGCTGGTGCTCGGCTCCGCCGATCGCGCCATCGATCTGGTGCAGGAAGGGGTCGACTGCGCGGTGCGCGTCGGCGATCTGCACGACAGCAGCCTGGTGATGCGCCCGCTCGGCCATATCGCGCTGATCAACTGCGCCAGCCCCGCCTACCTGAGCGAATTCGGCCATCCGCGCCAGCCCGCCGACCTCGCTGAGGGGCACTGGAGCATCGGTTACGCCTCGCCCAAAACCGGCCGCGAATCCCCCTGGGAATACCTGACCGACGACGGCCATACGCAACGCCTCGAACTGCCCAGCCGGGTGGTGGTCAACAACGCCGAAAGCTATATCGCCTGCTGCCGCGCCGGGCTGGGGCTGATGCAAATCCCGCGCTACGACGTGCAACACCTGCTCGACGCCGGTGAACTGGTGGAAGTCCTGCCCGGTTACCGCGCCGCCTCCATGCCGATCGCCCTGATCTACCCCCATCGCCGCCAGCGATCGCGCCGCCTGGCGGTGTTTCATGAGTGGTTTGAAAGCCTGCTGCAGCCGCATCTGGAGCGCTGATTGCACATTTAGCGCTATACTTTGTTTAATAACGCTTATAATTCAAGCGGTCAGACCGTTAAAGCCCGCATAACCCATAGGCTTTTACGCCGCGCGGGTGTACAACGAAAGGTATCGGGCGGAGAGATTTTCGATGCGGCGCAGTGTGATCGCCCCAACATATCATTGCGTTATCCGAATGATACTATGGAACCAAAAGCGCCAGGCGGGTAAACGGAACGCCTGCTAACCCTTTTTAATCGGCATGTTTATGGAAGGAGTATTCTTATGGCTTACAAACACATACTGATCGCGGTGGACCTATCCCCGGAAAGCAAGATCCTGGTAGAAAAAGCCGTCTCGATGGCGCGGCCGTACAACGCTAAAGTTTCTCTGATCCACGTCGATGTCAACTATTCCGACCTCTATACTGGCCTGATCGACGTCAATCTCGGCGACATGCAAAAACGCATCTCCGAGGAAACCCATCAGGCGCTAACCGAGCTGTCGCAGAACGCCGGCTACCCGATCACCGAGACCCTGAGCGGCAGCGGCGATCTGGCGCAGGTATTGGTCGATGCCATCAAGAAATACGACATGGACCTGGTACTGTGCGGCCACCATCAGGACTTCTGGAGCAAGCTGATGTCTTCCGCTCGCCAGCTGATCAATACCGTGCACATCGATATGCTGATCGTGCCGCTGCGCGACGAAGAAGACGAATAAAGTAAGCGCTTGCTAACTTAACTACCCAACGCCCGCGCCCTGCGGGCGTTTTTCATGCCGCCACGCCGATTAATCGCTTGATAATCAACCGCCCTCCGATGATATAGTCGCTAAAGACACAACATCCTCCCCCGGGCATCACCCACACCCAAATCTATAAGAAATAGCGGGGGAAACTTAATGCGAAAAGGAGTTATCCATGGAATATGCCGTATCGGTAGAGTCTTTCCTGTCCTCGTTACAACGCCATAACCCCCACCAGCCGGAATATCTGCAGGCGGTGCGCGAAGTGTTCACCTCGCTGTGGCCGTTTATCGAGCGCAACCCGCGCTATCGCGAACAGGCGCTGCTGGAACGCCTGGTAGAGCCCGAGCGCATCATTCAGTTCCGCGTCAGCTGGGTGGACGATCGCGGCCAGGTGCAGGTCAATCGCGCCTTCCGCGTGCAGTTCAACTCAGCCATCGGCCCCTACAAGGGCGGCATGCGCTTCCACCCATCGGTAAACCTGTCGATCCTGAAGTTCCTCGGCTTTGAGCAGACCTTCAAGAATGCGCTGACTACCCTGCCGATGGGCGGCGGCAAAGGCGGCTCCGATTTCGATCCGAAGGGCAAAAGCCAGGGCGAGATCATGCGCTTCTGCCAGGCGCTGATGACCGAGCTGTACCGCCATCTGGGGCCGGACACCGACGTGCCGGCCGGCGACATCGGCGTCGGCGGCCGTGAAGTCGGCTTTATGGCCGGCATGATGAAGAAACTGTCCAACAACACCGCCTGCGTATTTACCGGCAAAGGGCTCTCCTTCGGCGGCAGCCTGATCCGCCCCGAGGCGACCGGCTACGGCCTGGTGTACTTTACCGACGCCATGCTGCAGCGCCACGGCCTGGGCTTTGAGGGCATGCGGGTGGCGGTGTCCGGCTCCGGCAACGTGGCGCAGTACACCATCGAAAAAGCGCTGGAACTGGACGCGCGCGTGATCACCGTGTCGGATTCCGGTGGCACCCTGGTGGACGAAGACGGCTTCACTACCGAGAAGCTGGCGCACCTGGCGGAGATCAAAAACCAGCGTTACGGCCGGGTGGCGGACTACGCCCGCGAACGCGGCCTGACCTATCTGGCGGGCCAACAGCCGTGGAACGTGCCGGTGGATATCGCCCTGCCGTGCGCCACCCAGAACGAACTGGATCTCGAGGCGGCGCAGACGCTGATCCGCAACGGGGTGAAGGCGGTAGCGGAAGGCGCCAACATGCCGACCACCATCCAGGCCACCGACGCCTTCCTCGACGCCGGGGTGCTGTTCGCACCCGGCAAGGCGGCCAACGCCGGCGGCGTGGCCACGTCGGGGCTGGAGATGGCGCAAAACGCCGCGCGCATCGGCTGGCGGGCGGAAAAAGTGGATGTACGTTTACAACATATCATGGCGGATATTCACCATGCCTGCGTGGAATACGGCGGCAAGGGCAAGCAAACCCACTATGTACACGGCGCGAATATCGCCGGTTTCGTCAAGGTCGCGGACGGGATGCTGGCGCAGGGCGTGCTGTAATCCGTCGTAAAGGTGATCTTGTTCACACATCGATTAAATGCTTCAATGCCGGCCTCTGCGCCGGCATTATTTTATGCCTTCACGCCATCAGAATGATGCAACCTAGTTAAATAAAAGTTAATAAATAGTTATTTACTACCATTTAATTGGTAGTAAATTTACCACCATCAAATAATTAAACATTTATTTAACACTAAATACGCCAATATTTTACTTAAATGTGCGCAGATCACATTTCATTAACTTCAGCTACGCCCCCTCTTCCATTCCTTTGTAATCTGCAGCGGTGGAAAAACCGCCACCCCTACAGATAAAAAAAGGTACAGCTAATGAAATTTAACCTCGCATTATTAAATGCATGTGTGGTTTCTGCGTGCATGTTATCGACAACACCTGTGTTCGCCGCTGATAAGTATGAGATTGCCGTAGTCGCCAAAGTGACCGGCATCCCGTGGTTCAACCGCATGGAAGTGGGCGTCAACGAAGCGGCGAAAAAACTCGACGTCAACGCCTACCAGACCGGCCCTTCTACGCCGGATCCGGCCGCGCAGGTCAAGGTGATTGAGGATCTGATCGCCAAGAACGTCAACGCCATCATCGTGGTGCCGAACGACGCCAAGGTGCTGGAACCGGTGCTGAAAAAAGCGCGCGACAAAGGCATCGTGGTGCTGACCCATGAATCCCCGGACCAACAGATCGGCCAGTGGGACATCGAGACCATCGACAGCGAGAAATACGCGCAGGCCAACGTCGATGAGCTGGCGAAAGACATGGGCGGCAAAGGCGGCTATGCGATCTACGTCGGTTCGCTGACCGTGCCGCTGCACAACGCCTGGGCCGACTTCGCCATCAAATACCAGAAAGAAAAATACCCGGACATGTTTGAAGTCACCTCGCGCTTGCCGGTGGCGGAAAGCATCGACAAATCCTACGCCACCACGCTGGATCTGATGAAAACCTATCCGCAGATGAAGGGCATCATCGGCTTCGGTTCGCTCGGCCCGATCGGCGCCGGCCAGGCGGTGGCCAAGAAACGCGCCAAGGACAAAATCGCAGTGGTGGGCATCGCCATGCCGGCGCAGGCCGCCCCTTACCTGATGCGCGGCGACATCAAGAAAGCGCTGCTGTGGGATCCGAAAGACGCCGGTTATGCGCTGGTGACGGTGGCCGACCAGCTGTTGCAGGGCAAGGAAGTGAATAAGGACCTGTCGATCGAGGGCCTCGGTAAGGCCGACGTCGATATGGAACACAAAGTGATTCGGTTTAATAAGATTTTGGAAGTGACCAAAGACAACGCCAAATCGCTCGGATTCTGATTTTTCGCGTAATTTCGCCACACCGGGAAAGAAGTTAAACCCTCGTAGGGGCGCAGCGTTGCTGCGCCCAGGGCTTCGGCCGCTACGCAAGCACAGGTTAACGTTATGACAGCCTCCCCCGCATTTATCACCCTGGAGAATATCAGCAAGCGATTCCCAGGCGTGCTGGCATTAGACCAGATCAACCTGACGCTGAATAAAGGCGAAGTGCACTGCCTGGCCGGGCAAAACGGCTGCGGCAAAAGCACCATTATTAAAATCATCTCCGGCGTCTATCAGCCGGAAAAAGGCGCCAACATTTCGCTGGAAGGCAAACTCTTCCACGCCCTGACGCCGCAGCTGTCCGGTTATTACGGCATACAGGTGATCTACCAGGACCTGTCGCTGTTCCCTAACCTGACGGTGGCGGAAAACATCGCTATCCACCGTTACCTGCCCGGCGGCCACTTCTGGGTGCGCAAGCGGGTGATGCGCCAGACGGCGCTGGACGCCATGGCACGGGTCGGCGTACACATCGATCCCGATAAAAAGGTGGAAAAATTGTCGATCGCCGATCGGCAGCTGGTGGCGATTTGCCGCGCCATCGCCGCCGAAGCGCGGTTGGTTATCATGGACGAACCGACCGCCTCGCTGACCCGCCAGGAAGTCGACGGCCTGCTGCGGGTGGTTAACGAACTGAAGGCGGCCGGCATCTGCGTGGTGTTCGTCAGCCACAGATTGGACGAAGTGATGGAAGTCGCCGATCGCATCAGCGTAATGCGCGACGGCAAGCTGGTGGGCACCTGGCCGGCCAGCGAACTGGACAGCCATGAACTGGCGTTCCTGATGACCGGCCAACGCTTCCATTACAGCCCGCTGCCGCCGCTGCCGCCGGCTGAACAAGCGCCGCTGCTCGAGGTGCGCAACCTCAGCCGCGGCGAGAAATACCGCAACGTCAATCTGGCGCTGCGCGGCGGCGAGATCGTTTCGATCGTCGGCCTGCTCGGCGCCGGCCGCACCGAACTGTGCCTCAGCCTGTTCGGCATGACGCGGCCGGACAGCGGCGAGATCCGCATCGAGGGCCGCACGGTGCAGCTGCACAACAACCGCGAAGCGGTGCGCCACGGCATCGGCTATGTGTCGGAAGATCGCCTGACGCAGGGGTTGATCATGGAGCAATCGATCTACGACAACACCATCGTCACCGTCTTCGATCGGCTGCATACCTCGCTCGGGCTGTTGGATCACGCCAAGGCGACCGAGCTGGTCAACCGGCTGATCCGCGATTTGAACATCAAGGTGTCCGACAGCGCATTGCCGGTGAAAACCCTGTCCGGCGGCAACGCCCAACGTATCGCCATCGCCAAATGGGTGGCGACCCAGCCGAAGATCCTGATCCTCGACTCGCCTACCGTCGGCGTGGACATCGCCAACAAAGAGGGGATCTACCAGATCGCCCGCGATCTGGCGCAGCTAGGCATGGCGGTGCTGATGATCTGCGACGAGATCCCGGAAGCCTATTACAACAGCCATCGGGTGATGGTGATGCGCAAGGGCGAACTGCTCGCCGAATTCGCGCCGCACCAGAGTACCGAACAACAGATCGCCGAGGTGGTGAATGGATAAGTCATTATTGGCCCGCCTGGCCGGGCGGCACGAGTTTTATCTCGGCCTGTTGGTGCTGCTGCTGGCGATCGGCCTAAGCGCCGGTACCGATGAGTTTCTGACGCTCGGCAACCTGACCGACGTCGCCACCAGCTACGCCATTCTCGGCATTCTGGCCTGCGGGCTGTTCGTGGTGCTGATCGCCGGCGGCATCGACATTTCGTTCCCGGCGGTCACCGCCATCGCCCAGTATGTGATGGCCAGTTGGGTGATCCAGCACGGCGGCAGCTTCCCGCTGGCGTTCGCCCTGGCGATCGGCGTCGGCCTGCTGCTCGGGCTGGTGAACGGTTTCCTGGTGTACTGGCTGAAGGTGCCGGCGATCATCATCACCATCGCTACCCTTAACCTGTTCTACGGCCTGCTGGTGTACGCCACCAACGGCACCTGGCTGTACGGCTTCCCAGACTGGTTCATGAACGGCATCAACTGGTTCTCGTTCCAGGGCGCCGACGGTTACGACTACGGCCTGACGCTGCCGCTGCTGTGCCTGCTGGCGACCATCGTCGTCACCGGCGTGCTGATGAACCGCACCCGGCTGGGGCGCCAGATCTACGCCATGGGCGGCAACCGCGACGCGGCGTCGCGCCTGGGGTTGAACCTGCTGCGGCTGCACTTCTGCGTCTACGGCTATATGGGCATTCTGGCCGGCGTCGCGGCGGTAGTGCAGGCGCAGATCACCCAGTCGGTGGCGCCCAACTCGCTGCTCGGCTTCGAGCTGACGGTATTGGCGGCGGTGGTGCTGGGCGGCACCAGCATGAGCGGCGGCCGCGGATCGTTGACCGGCACCCTGCTCGGCGTGGTGCTGCTGGCCTTCCTGCAAAATGGGCTGACGCTGCTCAGCGTCTCGGCCTATTGGCACCAGGTGTTCAGCGGCGCGATCATTTTGATCAGCATCAGCACCACCGCCTGGAACGAAAAACGCAAGCTGCTCAAGGAGATCTGACATGACGCAGTTAACTCGGTTGATCCCAAGCGATCGGATCATTCGTCTGCAGGGCGCGATCATCATCGCGGTGGCGCTGCTGTTCGCCGGTCTGCTCGGATCGCGCTTCTTCAGCCTCGGCAACTTCCAGTCGATCGCCTCGCAGCTGCCGATCCTCGGCCTGCTGGCGCTCGGCATGGGCATCACCATGCTGACCGGCGGCATCAATCTGTCGATCATCGCCGGCGCCAACGCCTGTTCGCTGGTGATGGCGGCGATCATCGTCAGCCATCCCGACCAGCCGCTGTTCCTGGTGCTGGCGCTGCTGGCCGGCCTGCTGGTGGCGGTGGCGATCGGCGCACTGAACGGGGTGCTGGTGGCCTGGATCGGCGTTTCGCCGATCCTCGCCTCGCTCGGCACCATGACCCTGATCACCGGCCTGAATATCCTGCTGTCCAACGGCGCGGTGATCTCCGGCTTCCCGGCGGCGATTCAATTTCTCGGCAACGGCGCCGTGCTCGGTGTGCCGGTGGCACTGATCCTGTTTCTGTTGGTGGCGGTCGGGCTGTGGCTGCTGCTGGAGCACACCACGCTGGGCCGCAGCCTGTACCTGATCGGCTCCAACGAGCAGGCCACCCGCTTCAGCGGCGTGAACACCGCGCGGGTGCAGATCGCGGTGTATATCCTGTCGGCGCTGCTCGGCTGGGGCGCCGCCCTGCTGATGATGGCCAAGTTCAACTCGGCCAAGGCCGGCTACGGCGAATCTTATCTGCTGGTGACCATTCTGGCCTCGGTGCTGGGCGGCATTAACCCGGACGGCGGTTTCGGCCGTATTCTGGGGCTGGTGCTGGCGCTGATCGTGCTGCAAATGTTGGAAAGCGGCCTCAATCTGCTGGGGGTCAGCAGCTACCTGACCATGGCCCTGTGGGGCGGCGTGCTGATCCTGTTTATCGCGTTACAGAATCGAAAAGCCTGAGGAGAAAATAATGGCAAGCTATTTTATTGGCGTAGATGTGGGCACCGGAAGCGCGCGCGCAGGCGTATTCGATCTCAACGGCCGCATGGTCGGCCAGGCCAGCCGGGCCATCGATCTGTACCGGCCGAAGGCGGATTTCGTCGAGCAGTCGTCGGATAACATCTGGCAGGCGGTGTGCAATGCGGTGCGCGACGCGGTCAACCAGGCCGACATCAACCCGATCCAGGTCAAGGGGTTGGGCTTCGACGCCACCTGTTCGCTGGTGGTGCTGGATAAAGAGGGCAAGCCGCTGACCGTCAGCCCCTCCGGCCGCACCGAACAGAACATCATCGTGTGGATGGATCACCGGGCGATCGCCCAGGCCGAGCGCATCAACGCCACCAAACACCGGGTGCTGGACTTCGTCGGCGGCATTATCTCGCCGGAGATGCAGACGCCGAAACTGCTGTGGCTGAAACAGCACATGCCCACCACCTGGGCCAACGCCGGCTACCTGTTCGATCTGCCGGACTTCCTCACCTGGCGCGCCACCCAGGACGCCACCCGTTCGCTGTGCTCGACGGTGTGCAAGTGGACCTATCTCGGCCACGAGCAGCGTTGGGACAAGAGCTACTTCCAGCAGATCGGGCTGGAAGACGTGCTGGAACACGACGCGGCCAAGATCGGCAGCGACGTTAAAATGATGGGCGAGCCGCTGGGCCACGGCCTGACTCAGCGCGCCGCCAGCGAGATGGGGCTGATCGCCGGCACGGCGGTGAGCGTATCGATAATCGATGCCCACGCCGGCACCCTCGGCACGCTGGGCGCCACCGGCGTCTCCGGTGAGGTGGCCGACTTCAACCGCCGCGTCGCGCTGATCGGCGGCACCTCCACCGGTCATATGGCGATGTCGCGCACCGCGCGCTTTATCGGCGGCGTCTGGGGGCCGTATTACTCGGCGATCCTGCCGGAATACTGGCTGAACGAGGGCGGCCAGTCTGCCACCGGCGCGCTGATCGACCACGTCATCCAGTCGCACCCGTGCTACCCGGAGCTGCTGGCGCAGGCGAAAACCCAGGGGCAGACCATCTATGAGGTGCTGAACGCCATTCTGCGCCGCATGGCCGGCGAGCCGGAGAATATCGCCTTCCTGACGCAGGACATTCACATGCTGCCGTACTTCCACGGCAACCGCTCGCCGCGCGCCAACCCGACGCTGACCGGCATCCTGACCGGGCTGAAGCTGTCGCGCACGCCGGAGGATATGGCGCTGCACTACCTGGCCACCATTCAGGCCATCGCGCTCGGCACCCGCCACATCATCGAAACCATGAACCACAGCGGCTACAGCATCGACACCATCATGGCCAGCGGCGGCGGCACCAAGAACCCGATCTTCGTGCAGGAGCACGCCAACGCCACCGGCTGCGCCATGCTGCTGCCGGAGGAAAGCGAAGCGATGCTGCTCGGCGGTGCGATGATGGGCACCGTGGCGGCGGGCGTGTTCGACACCTTGCCGGAGGCGATGAGCGCCATGAGCCGCATCGGCAAGACGGTGACGCCGCAGACCAATCAGATAAAAAGCTACTACGACCGCAAATACCGGGTGTTCCATGAGCTGTACAACGACCACATGAAATACCGCCGGCTGATGCAGGAGGAGGCGTGATGCAGCAGGAGTGGCGGCAGGCCGTGCAGGGTTGGCAAACCTACAGCCAGGAGCTGGCGCAGCTGGGCGAGCGCCTCGACGCGCGCACCTGGCAACGGCTGCTGGCGCAGCTGGCCGACTGCCGCGGTAAAATCGCCGTCACCGGCGTCGGCACCTCGGGGATTGCGGCGCGCAAGATAGCCCACATGCTAGCCTGCGTGGAACGGCCGGCGATCTACCTCGACGCCACCGGCGCGGCGCACGGCGATCTGGGTTTTCTGCGCGCCGACGATCTGCTGATCCTGATCTCGCGCGGCGGCAATTCCGACGAGCTAACCCGCCTGCTGCCGACGCTGCAGGCCAAGGGGGTGACGCTGATCGCGGTGACGGAAAACCCGCACTCCGCCATCGCGCAGGCGGCGCAGCTGACGATCGCCACCGGGGTGCAAAAGGAGATAGATCCGCTGAACATGCTGGCCACCACCTCAATTGTGCTGGTGCTGGCGATCTTCGACGCCGCCTGCGCCTGCCTGATGGCGCGCAGCGGTTACGACAAGGAGACCTTGCTGGCGGTGCATCCGGGCGGCGGCGTGGGGAAAAGTTTGCGGGAGGAAAACTGAGGGCCCGACACGGCGGGCCCGGCTGACATTACAGCGGCATGTAGATATCGAAACGGTGGCTTTTGGTCAGCGTGGCGGCGTGCGCCGGCACGTCGGCCAGCGGCGGCGCGTAGTCCGGGCGTTTCACCACCACGCGCTTGGTCGCCAGGCGGCGCGCCGGCTCCAGCAGGCCGTCGGCGTCATCGTCGCTGCCCACCAGCGATTGAAACACCCGCATCTCTTTCTTCACCAGCGCGCTTTTTTGCTTGTGCGGGAACATCGGATCGAGATACACCACCTCGGGGCGCGGGCTGAGATCCGCCAGCGCCGTCAGGCTGGAGGCGTGCAACAGCGTCAGGCGCTCGCGCAGCCACGGGCCGATTTCCGCATCCTGATAGCCGCGCTGCAGTCCGTCGTCCAGCAACGCCGCCACCACCGGATTGCGCTCCAGCATCCGCACCCGGCAGCCCAGCGCCGCCAGCACGAAGGCGTCGCGCCCCAGCCCGGCAGTAGCGTCCACCACGTCCGGCAGGTAGCTGCCCTTGATGCCGACCGCCTTGGCCACCGCCTCGCCGCGGCCGCCGCCGAAACGGCGCCGGTGCGCCATGGTGCCGGTGACGAAGTCGACATAGATCCCGCCGAGCTTCGGCTCGTCGCGCTTACGCAGCTCCAGCCGTTCCGGCGTCAGTACCAGCGCCATCGGCGCATCGTCATCGGACACCAGCCGCCAGCGCTGCGCCAAAACAGACAAGGCGCCGGGATCGGCGCCTGCTTCACACAATAAACACACGCTCACGTGTCGGGTTATCCTTTAATGCCGTAATGGCGCAGCATAGCATCCAGCTGCGGCTCGCGGCCACGGAAGCGTTTGAACAGCGTCATCGGCTCTTCCGACCCGCCGCGCGACAGGATGTTGTCGAGGAAGGATTTGCCGGTTTCGGCGTTGAAAATCCCCTCTTCTTCGAAGCGCGAGTAGGCGTCGGCCGACAGCACTTCCGCCCACAGATAGCTGTAGTAACCCGCCGCGTAGCCGCCGGCGAAGATGTGGCTGAAGGCGTGCGGGAAGCGGCCCCAGCTCGGCGAAGGCACCACCGCCACCATTTTCTTCACTTCCGCCAGCGTCGGCAGGATCTGCGCGCCTTTTTCCGGGCTGTATTCGAAATGCATGCGGAAATCGAACAGGCCGAACTCGAGCTGGCGCAGGATGAACAGCGCCGCCTGGTAATTCTTGGCCGCCAGCAGCTTGTCGAGCATGGCCTTCGGCAGCGGCTCGCCGCTCTGGTAATGGCCCGAGATAAACGCCAGCGCTTCCGGCTCCCAGCACCAGTTTTCCATAAACTGGCTCGGCAGTTCGACCGCATCCCACGGCACCCCGTTGATGCCTGAGACGCCGGCGGTATCGATCTGCGTCAGCATATGGTGCAGACCGTGGCCGAACTCGTGGAACAGCGTGGTCACTTCGTTATGGGTGAACAGCGCCGGCTGGTCGCCCAGCGGACGGTTGAAGTTGCAGGTCAGGTAAGCGACCGGTTTTTGCAGCGTGCCGTCGGCCTTGCGCAGGCTGCCGACGCAATCGTCCATCCAGGCGCCGCCGCGTTTGTTTTCGCGGGCGTACAGATCGAGGTAGAAACTGCCGCGCAGCTCGCCGTCGGCGTCGAACAGATCGAAGAAGCGCACGTCCGGATGCCAGGTCTCCACGTCTTTACGCTCTTTGGCGGTGATGCCGTAGATGCGTTTCACCACTTCGAACAGCCCTTCCACCACACGCTGTTCCGGGAAGTACGGGCGCAGCTGCTCGTCGCTGATGGAGAACAGGTGCTGCTTCTGTTTTTCGCCGTAGTAGGTGATGTCCCAGGCGTCGAGCTCGTCCACGCCATAGTGCTGTTTGGCGAAGGCGCGCAGCTGTGCCAGCTCCTGCTCGGCCTGCGGGCGGGCGCGCTTGGCCAGATCGCTCAGGAAGCCGATCACCTGCTCCGGGCTTTCCGCCATCTTGGTCGCCAGCGACTTGTCGGCGTAGGTGTCAAAGCCCAGCAGCTGAGCCAGCTCATGGCGCAGCGCCAGCGTTTCCGCCATCACTTCGCTGTTGTCCCATTTGCCGGCGTTCGGCCCCTGATCGGAGGCGCGGGTGGCGAAGGCGCGGTACATCTCTTCACGCAGCGCGCGGTTGTCGGCGTAGGTCAGCACCGGCAGGTAGCTCGGCATGTCCAGCGTCAGCAGCCAGCCGTCCTGCTCTTTGGCCTGCGCCATCGCCTGGGCCTGCGCCAGGGCGCTCTCCGGCAGGCCGCTCAGCTCGGCTTCGTCGGTAATCAGTTTGCTCCAGCCCATGGTGGCGTCGAGCACGTTGTTGCTGTAGGTGGAGCCCAGCTCGGACAGGCGTGCGACGATCTCGCCGTAGCGCTGCTGTTTGTCCGCCGACAGGCCGATGCCCGACAGCTCGAAGTCGCGCAGCGCGTTGTCCACCGCCTTGCGCTGCGGCACGCTCAGCGTCTCGAACGCCGCGCCCTCTTTGAGGCTGCGGTAGGCCTGGTACAGCCCTTCGTGCTGGCCAACCCAGGTGCCGTACTCGGACAGCAAGGGCAGCGCCTGCTCATAGGCGGCACGCAGCTCCGGGCTGTTTTTCACCGAGTTCAGGTGCCCGATCGGCGACCAGATGCGCGACAGGCGATCGTCCGACTCCGCCAACGGCTGACACAGATTGTCCCAGGTGAACGGCCCCGGCTGCGCGACCACGCGCTCTACCGCGGCGCGGCAGTCCGCCAGCGCGGATTGCACCGCAGGCACGATATCTTCAGGGCGGATCGCCGAGAACGGCGGCAGGGAAAACGGGGTCAGCAACGGATTTGTCATAGGGCAGTCCTGATTAGCGTTGGGGCCCGCCACGGGGGCGAGCCTTAAAATGCGTATGAATCTCTAACATGGAGCCAGGCAACAGGAAAATCAATGCCCGGCGTTGATCGTTCGTGCCTTAAACGGCGCATTGGCGAATGCGGGCGGCCAGCGCCGCCAGCTGTTCGTCGTCGGCGCGCGCCGCGTCGTGGGAGGAGATATAGCCTTCGTAACGCGCGAAAAACTTCGGCGAGGTCGATTCGATCGGCCGCCACTGTTCCAGCGACGCGGTGCCGTGCAGCGGGATCAGTTTGGCGTGCACATGGTCAACGCCGTAGCCCTCGAACACCATGCCGCAGCGGCCGACGTCGTCGAACGCGCGATCCAGCTGCTTTGCCACCCGCTTGGTCGCCAGCATCAACGCGCTCAGCACCTCGTCCGGCAGGTCAAAGGCGTAGCTCGGGTGGTGCGCCTTGGGGATCACCACGCTGAAGCCGTCGGTGTTGGGAAAGATGGACAGGAACGCCAGATGGTCGTCGTCTTCCCAGATTTTATGGCACGGCGCCTTGCCCGCCACGATGTCGCAAAAAATGCAGCTCATCCTTTCTCCTTGTGATTCACAGCGTTTCAACCCGTTCGAATTCTTCGAACACCAGCCACATGTCCGGCGCAAAGCTCCCCTCGCGGGTAAAGAATGCCTGATGCCCCTCGCGCCAAAACGCCAGGCTTTTGTCGCCTTCGCCCTCTTTGGCCGCCATCTCGGCGGTCACTTGGTCGTAGCGCACCAGGCGCAGCGCCAGGGTTCTGATCACGCAGGCCGGTTCGCCGCGGCCATCGAGAACGATGCTGTAATCGCCGATCCGCGGGGTTTGTTCCCGACGATAGCTCGCATAGGAACTGCAGGTGGCGGTTTTATCCCCGCTCAGCACCAATCCCAGCAGTTCGTCGGCTAACGCCGGGCCGTCGCCGAACGCCCAGCGCGCCGCGTCGGGGTAATTCGCCAAAATCGCCTGTTTGCTCATCGTCCTGTCCCTTTCTGTTAACGTCTGCGGCAACGGAGTCCGGTTTTTCCCGGCCAGACAGTTTATACTGTGCAGATTATAAGCCTTATTGCATTGAATGCTCCGTCTGCGGAGCACAAGGAACCGCCACCCGTCATGTTAAGTTATCGCCACAGTTTCCACGCCGGCAACCACGCCGACGTGCTCAAACACACCGTTCAGAGCCTGATCATCGAGTCGCTGAAGGAAAAAGAGAAGCCGTTCCTGTACCTGGATACCCACTCGGGCGCGGGCCGTTATCAGCTCAGCGGCGAACACGCCGAGCGCACCGGCGAATACCTGGAAGGCATCGGCTTGCTGTGGCAACGCGACGATCTGCCGGAAGAGCTGGCGGCCTACATGAGCGTGGTGCACAACTTCAACCGTTCCGGCACGCTGCGCTACTATCCCGGTTCGCCGCTGATCGCCCGCCAGCTGCTGCGCCCGCAGGACAAAATTCACCTGACCGAGCTGCACCCGAGCGACTACCCGCTGCTGCGCAGCGAGTTCCAGAAAGACGAGCGCGCCAAAGTGCAGCGCGCCGACGGCTATCAGCAGCTGAAATCCCAGCTGCCGCCCCTGTCGCGCCGCGGCCTGATCCTGATGGACCCGCCGTATGAAATGAAGACCGATTACCAGGACGTGGTCAAAGGCATTCAGGAAGGCTACAAGCGTTTCGCCACCGGCACCTATGCGCTGTGGTACCCGGTGGTGATGCGCCAGCAGATCAAACGCATGCTGCGCGATCTGGAAGCCACCGGCATTCGCCGCATCCTGCAGATCGAGCTGGCGGTGAAACCCGACAGCGATCAGCGCGGTATGACCGCCTCCGGCATGATCGTCATCAACCCGCCGTGGAAGCTGGAACAGCAGATGAAAAACGTGCTGCCGTGGCTGCACAAGGTGCTGGTGCCGTCGGGCATCGGTCACCATCTGGTGAACTGGGTGGTACCGGAATAATCCCCATCAGGGCGCGGTTTGCCGCGCCCTGCGTCCACCTATCGCAGCCATCGACGCAATCTTTGCGACAAACCCCGGTCAGGCGTTAAACTCTTACCCTCTTCAAATTCACAACTCATGGAAATCCCAGATGACGAAACATTACGATTATCTAGCAATTGGCGGCGGCAGCGGCGGTATCGCATCGATCAACCGGGCAGCCATGTATGGCCAAAAGTGTGCGCTGATTGAAGCCAAAGAGCTGGGCGGCACCTGTGTAAACGTGGGTTGTGTACCGAAAAAAGTCATGTGGCACGCGGCGCAGATCGCCGAGGCCATCCATCAGTACGGCCCGGACTACGGCTTCGACACCACCGTCAACGCCTTCGACTGGAAGAAGCTGGTCGCCAACCGCACCGCCTATATCGACCGCATCCACAACTCCTACGATAACGTGCTGGGCAAGAACAAGGTCGACGTGATCAAAGGCTTCGCGCGCTTCGTGGATGCGCACACCGTGGAGGTGAACGGCGAGACCATCACCGCCGACCACATCCTGATCGCCACCGGCGGCCGCCCGAGCCATCCGGCTATTCCGGGTGCGGAATACGGCATCGACTCCGACGGCTTCTTTGAGCTGGACGCCATGCCGAAACGCGTCGCCGTAGTCGGCGCCGGCTATATCGCCGTGGAGATCGCCGGCGTGCTGAACGCGCTCGGCGCGGAAACGCACCTGTTCGTGCGCAAGCACGCGCCGCTGCGCAGCTTCGATCCGATGATCGTCGAAACCCTGGTGGAAGTAATGAACACCGAGGGGCCGAGCCTGCACACCGAATCGGTGCCGAAAGCGATCGTCAAGAACGCCGACGGCAGCCTGACGCTGCAGCTGGAAAACGGCAAAGCATTCACCGTCGACTGCCTGATTTGGGCCATCGGCCGCGAACCGGCGACCGACAACCTGAACCTCGGCGTCACCGGAGTGAAAACCAACGAGCAAGGCTACATTGACGTCGATAAGTTCCAGAACACCAACGTCAAAGGCATCTACGCGGTGGGCGACAACACCGGCGCGGTAGAGCTGACCCCGGTCGCCGTGGCCGCCGGCCGCCGCCTGTCCGAGCGCCTGTTCAACAACAAGCCGGACGAGCACCTGGATTACAGCAACATCGCCACCGTGGTATTCAGCCACCCGCCGATCGGCACCGTCGGCCTGACCGAGCCGGAAGCCATCGAGAAATTCGGCGCGGACAACGTGAAGGTGTACAAATCCTCCTTCACCGCCATGTACAGCGCCGTGACGCAGCACCGCCAGCCGTGCCGCATGAAGCTGGTGTGCGCGGGTAAAGAAGAGAAGATCGTCGGCCTGCACGGCATCGGCTTCGGCATGGATGAAATCCTGCAGGGCTTCGCGGTGGCAGTGAAGATGGGCGCCACCAAGAAGGACTTCGACAACACCGTGGCGATCCACCCGACCGCGGCGGAAGAGTTCGTCACCATGCGCTGAGGCGCAACCTCGCCGAGTTTCGGCGCGTAACAGGCCAGGCGCGAAAGCGTCTGGCTTTTTTATTTCTCTCGCTCGCCTCACCGCGCCTGGCGGTAATGATCGCGAAGAAACACCGGCAAATCGTTCGCCGGCGAGGCGAAGGGTACTTGATAGAGCATATCGCCGACAAAACCGCGATGATAGGTAGCGTGGTTGACGACATGCAGCACGATTTCCTGGCGCGTCATCCGGCCTTCCCCCCCGCCGACGAACTCGAAATGTACCACCTGCGCCAGCGCCTCGGGTGACCAGTTGTCCACCTGTTCGATATACCAGCGGTCCATTTCCTCCACCGCACACCGCAAGTCGTCAAGCGCAGGCGTTTGCTCGGTGTTGCGCGCCGTGTAGCCGTGCTTGCGGCCTTGCAGATGGTGTTTGAAGATATCGTCCACCACGTACACATGATTTAAGGTATGCACCATATTGCCAAAACGGGTCGGCCGCTGCCGTAAGGCTTCACCGGCCGGCAAGGACATCACGGTGTCAAAGGTCAGCGCATTCGCCCACGCTTTGTAACGTACCAGCATTTTCAACGTTTCGGTGACCGTCGTCGGCTGCGTAATATCAGCTTCGACAGGGGTATCGTTTGGTGGCATCGCAGACATACTGTTCACTCCTTATCATCGGATGAAAATCGATATTCCGTTCAGCCGCACACAGTGCGGCGACGCTTTCTACGCCGTGCCAATCCCTTGCAGCCGCCCTTCGACCTGAGTGCGCGTATTGCCGCCCACCCAAATCCGGCCGCTCTCGTCGCGGGTGATATGCACGCGCCCGTTGCGCCCACGGCAGCGGCCCTGGGCGGCGATATAGCCACCGCTGACCACGCCGCTTGCGAACAACCACTGGGCCAGCGAGGCATTGAGGCTGCCGGTGACCGGATCTTCGACGATAGCGCCAAGATGATCGCTCAAAAAGGCGCGAACTTCGAAGGCTGCGTCACCATCGGCATGTGGGCCGACGACGCCAATGTCCACTCTGCGCGGCCAGCTTCTCGCCGGCGTCAGGGAAAGTACCCGCTCAGCGCTGGCCAGCCGGATCCCCAGCCACCCCGGACCGTTATCGATCCAGGCGGCATCGAGCGCCTCCTCAGGCGCGATACCTAAAAACTGCAGCGCGTCGGCCAACGTCTCTTCTGAGGGCGCCCCGGAGCGAATCAACGGCGGCGCGGCAAAACACAGCCGTCCTGCCTCGCGGCGAATGCTCACCAAGCCCGCCCCGCATTCCTGGATGATCTCCGCCCTATTGCGCGGCATCCCCTCCGCAGTGAGCCAGGCATGACAACTGCCCAGCGTCGGGTGTCCGGCAAATGGCATTTCACGATCCAGGGTGAATATCCGCACCCGGTAATCCGCCTGGGGGTGCGTCGGCGGCAGCAAAAAGGCCGTCTCCGACAGGTTGAACCAACGCGTCAAACACTGCATGTCTTCCGTCGACAACGCTCCGGCGCCCGTGATCACCGCCAACGGATTGCCGGCGAGCGGCCCGGCGCCAAAGACATCCACCATCTGCATGCCAAAAACCATCGCTTCTCTCCTCAGGTTAACGCCGGGCGTTCATTACCCCCGCGATATCAACAGCTCCAGGCCCGCCAAAGCGAACAGCAGCGCAAGCGTTCCTTCAATCCAGCGCCTCACCCGGGTGTAAAACGCGATCATCGGCGCCGTTGAGAACAGCAGGGCATACCCCCCGAAAATCGTCACGCCGAGCAGCGCGCAACCGCCAATAATTGCCGGTAAAACCTGCTCAGGCGCGCCTTGCCGCAATCCCAGCGACATGATCGCCATCCAGGACATGATGGCCTTGGGATTGCCGAGGTGCATCAGCACGCCCTGCCGATAAAGCGCCCGATAAGGCCTCGCATCGCGCCCTGCGGCCATGCCCGGCGCCGCGGCGGACGTCCGTAACGCGGACTTTCCAGCGCGCAGCGCCAGATATAGCATATACACGCCGCCAACGATTTTGATGGTCCACAGCGCCTGCGCATACGTGGCCAACACGGCGGAAAGGCCGGTCGCGGCCAACATCGCCCAGCACAGCGATCCGGTCATCACGCCGGCGGCCAGCACCAATGCGGGCCTGCGGCCGTCACGCATCGCCACGCCCATGATCGCCATGTTGCTGGGGCCGGGGCTGGCGGTAGCGAGGAGATAGGCGCCGTAAACCAATGCAAGCTGACTGACCATCATGGAAAAACTCCGCTGACCCGCCTTACGGCCGAGCCGTTGTTGAAAACGCCGGGGCTCCTCACCAACATAGTATGTGTTACACTTTTCGCCTATTTAAATAGTGTCACGTGACACTATATTCTTTCTCCGGAGAGCGACCATGCGGCTTCAATCCCCCTGGCAACCCCGCCTGGCCAACGTGGAAGCCACTACCGTCGAACGGCTGGTGCTGGCGTTGGCTGACGACATTATCGAGGGCAAGCTGCAAGGAGGCGATCGTTTGCCGGCACACCGCCCCCTCGCCTGGCAATTGGCGATCGGTCTGGGCACGGTGACCAAAGCCTACGCCATCCTGGAACGACGCGGGCTGGTCCGCAGCGTGAAGGGGCGCGGGATGTTCGTGGCGATCCGCCGCGCCCGTGAAGAACGTGAAATCGATCTCTCGTCCAATGCGCCGCCGGCGATGCTGACTGACCGTTTGCTGGCACGCACGCTGGCCGGCATCGCACGGAAAATGGATGCAGATCATCTGAACCTCTATTCCCCTCCGACCGGGCACTTGGAACATCGGCGTCTGTTGGCCCGCTGGCTGGAAAACGCCGGCGTCACGATCGAACCGTCGCACCTGGCGCTGACCAGCAATGCCCGTCAGGCGATTTCGTTGGCATTTGACCTGGCCTGCGGGCCACGCGGGACGATACTGACCGAGAGGCTGACCTACCCCGGCGCGATCGCGCTGGCCCGACGTAAAGGCCATCGCCTGATCGGCGTGGAGATCGATGCGCAAGGCATGGTGCCGCAGGCGCTGGCGAGCGCGCTCGAGCGTGTCTCCTCCGGCCATATTGCGGTCTATCTGACACCGACGCTGCATAACCCGACGACCGCCACCATGAGCGCCGAGCGCAGGCGGGCTATCGTCGAGATATGCCGGCAGGCGAATGTCTGGATCATCGAGGATGGCGTGTATGCCCTAGGGCATTCAGCAGTGCCTGCGCTCGCGACGTTGGCACCCGAGCGGGTGTTCCATGTCAATGGCCTGTCGAAAACGCTCGGCCCGGGGTTGCGGATCGGTATGCTGACTCTACCGCCCGACATGCAAACCGCGGCGGAAGAAGCCTTGCAAGATATTCCCTTCGCACCTTCGCCACTGTCTTGCGCCGTGGTGGGGGAGTGGTTGTCCAGCGGCGCGATCGAGGCGATACCGCAAGCGTTGCGCCATGAGGCTCAGCGAAGAGTGCATCTGGCTACCTCGATATTCGATGCCGACGAATGCGTATCGCATCCCGACGCTTACCATGTCTGGCTGCCGATGCCGCACGAAACCGCCGAGTCTGTGGCCGCCGCCGCCGCGTTGGCGGGCGTTAAAGTCACGCCGCCGGCCGCGGTCATGGTCAATGACGGCGAAAGTGAATCGGGCATTCGCCTGTGCCTGGGTTCCCCCTCACTGGACGAGCTAACGGCAGGCCTGACGCAGCTGGCCCAGCTGTTGAAAGCACATCGGAACGGCTGACAAACGGAAGGGAAAGGTTACGCGCACGGGCCGACCGACCCAGACCTGTTCTTTTTGTGCGGTTTACTATTCCCTTCGCACCCGCCTGCTTTTTCTGCCATTATTCTGCCTGATAAATTAGCGGGACTGATACAACCTCCCCGCGCCTCTGGAGAACACCGATGCTGTTCAAACTATGCAAAACCCTTGCGATAGCCTGCGTGGCCCTGATTATCGCCCAGAGCAGCGCCCTCAGCTTTACCCTGGAAGTGGCGGGCAAGATCGACAACGTGACCGACCCGGTCAACAAAAGCTATCTGTTCACCGATAAACAACTGTTGGCGATGCCGGTGCGCAGCATCACCACCTCCACGTCCTGGACGCCGCAGAGAAAATTCGAAGGGATTTCGGTGGCCGATATCCTGGAGCGCGTCGGCGCCAAGGGCGAGACGCTGACCTTCTACGCGCTGAACGATTATTACATCGACGTGCCGCTGTCCGACGTCACGAAATACAACATGATCCTGGCCTACAAGATGGACGGGGAAATGCTGAAGCTCAGAAACTTCGGCCCGCTGTTCCTGGTGTACCCGCGTGACGCCGCCGGGCCTGAACTGAACTCGCCGTTGTACAATTCACGCTTTATCTGGCAAGTCGACAGGATCGTGATCAAATGAAGCTGACGACCTTTAAGAACGGCAGCAGGCTGGCGATCCCGGCCATCTTTGCCGCGCTGTTTTTAGTGGCTTCGACCGTCACGCTCTATTACTACAGCGCCACCCTGTCGAAGAAAGGGCTGTATGCCATCGCCGGCACGCAGGAGAACTACTCCTGGTCGATCGCCAAGTTCTCCATCAAGCTGGCGGAGTTCGACACGCTGGTCGAACAGCAAAGTCACGCGCCGCAGGTGGACAACGACAACCTGCGGCTGCGGTTCGAAATCCTCTATTCGCGTTTTTACGTGCTGGAAACCGTCTCCGAATCGACCCAGCCGCTGTACGCCGAGCCGGGCTACCCGGAAGTGGTCAAACAGATGCGCCTGCAGATGGATCGCATCGATAAGCTGCTGGACAGCCCGAAAATCGACTTCGACCAGGTTTTCGCGGCCATGAAGGCCATCAAGCCTTACTCCATCGAAATGGCCAACCTGACCGACCATGCCGAGGTGAAGCAGCGCACCGCCGCCTATGAGGACTACATCGAGAAGCGGCACATTATTTTCTATGGGCTGGTGATCGTCATGTTCTCGGTGATCGCGCTGATCGCCATCACCCTGATCGTGTTCCGCCAGCAGCGGCTGACCATTCGCCAACAGGCCAAGGCGATTGAGGCGGAGAAAGCGACGCGCACCAAAAACGCCTTCCTCGGCGCTATTGGCCACGAGCTGCGCACCTCATTGCAGAGCGTGATGTCGGCCATCGACGTGCTGGTGAATACCCGGGTGTCGGCAGAGCATGCGGACACCTTCCAGCGGCTGGAGACCGCCGCGCAGCAAATCGAAAGCCAGATGAAAGATCTGACCGACTACGCGCACCTCGACAGCGGCATGATGGAATTGCGCATCGTACCGTTCGACGCGCAGAAGCTGATCGCGGAGACCGCCAACGAAATCGCCACCCTGACCCGCAAAGAACAGGTCAAACTCAGCTGTGAAGTGGAATGCAGCCACCTGCTGGTGCACTCCGATCCGCTGCGCATCCGGCAGATTATCGTCAACCTGCTGACCAACGCCTACAAGTACACCGAAAGCGGCAGCATTACGCTGCACAGCTGCCTGCGCCGCCAACCGGGCGGCAGTTCGTTGATTATCGAAGTGACTGACACCGGCATCGGTATCGAAAAAGACCAGCTCGATCAGATCTTCAAGCCCTTTACCCAGTTGGATCAGTCGCATACCAAGCAGTATGCCGGCGTGGGGATGGGGTTGGCGATCGTGCACGGCCTGGTGACGTTGCTCAACGGCACCATCACGGTGTACAGCGAAATCAAGAAGGGCAGCACCTTTATCGTCAGCATTCCGGTGCAGATCAGTGAAGACGAACGTGCCGACGAGCCCGCCGCTGCCAATGCCTCTCTGCAGCATAAGCCGCAGCAGGTTCTGGTGGTGGATGACAACAAGTCGGTGGGTGACGCCTTTGCGGCGCTGCTGGACAAGCTGGGTTACCAGCACGAACTGTGCGACTCGCCGGAACGCGCGCTGCAGAAGCTGCTCAGACGTCCTTACGATGCGCTGTTGCTGGATTTGCAGATGCCGGGCATCGACGGCGCTGCTCTGGCCAGGCAGTTGCGCAACCGTCGCGGCCCCAACCGCCATGTGCCGATCATCGGCATCAGCGCCTACACGCCGGAGCAGTTAACGGCGGATCAGCGCGCCCTGTTCGATAACTACCTGATGAAGCCGGTTCGACTGGATGCGCTGTCGAGCGCGCTGGCCGAGGTGTTCCCCGCTAAAGATTAAAACAGCGTTGCAGTGCGGCTTCGATCACATGGAGCCGCACCGGTTTTTCATAAGGGCCGAGCACGTCGTACTCGCGCATCGCCTGAGCGATTTCCGATTCGCGTCGGTCGGTGCCCAGTTCACCGGTCAGCACCAGTACCGGCGCGTCCGGATTGTCGGAGGCGCGGATGGTAGCGATACAGCGATCCGCCGTTTCCTCACCGATCAACCAGTCCACCACGTAACCGTCGAACAGGCTTTGCTGCAACGCCTGACAGAAACTGTCGACGTCGTAAAACGCCACCGCGTTGAACCCGCAGCCACCCAGATACTTGGCCAGTTCATCGGCCGCCTGATGCGAATCGTCCAATACCGCGATGCTCAGCCGCTCGTCGTCGCCGAAGCCGGGCCGGATTTCGATCAGATCGACGCCGTAACGCGGGCCTGCCGGCGCCTCATCGGTGCGATAGATATGCCACTGCCCTTCCACGCGCAGCGCCACAAATTCCGCCGGCCGCCCGGCAGGAAGCTCGTCGCCGATGTGCCCGACGCAAGGTATCGCCACCCCCGCCACGACAAAGATGGCATCGCGCGCCATGTTTGGCTCGGGAGTCTCGTGTTCGGCGCTCAAATCGGCGATCGCCGCCGGCGTTTCTCCGAGCGCGGCCGCGACGCTGTTGATCTGTTCCAGCGTCCAGGGGCTTTGCCCTTTCAGTTTGCGGTGCGCATGTGAAAAACTCAGATCCAAGATGCGGCTGAGCTCGCGGGCATGCTGACGTTTTCCAATCCCGTAATGTAAAAACAGCTCCCTGACCCGATTGGCAATCGACTGTGAATCGAATTTTTGGTGATTGTTATCCATTTGTTCCTTCGATTTTTTTTACTGATTTATCAGTCGTTTTGATTATTTCCGCTGAAAAAGCCACATCTAAAACTAGCATCTGATGCAATTATGCGTTAAAAACGTTGCTTGACATACCATGTTGCATCGTCAAACATGGTATCAAAAGAGACATACAGCAATACACTATAAAAAATAACACCAGCACGTTTTTTAATAATAACCATAGTAACACCAGGGAAAATTTGTTCCGTTGCCGCTACTGAGACGATGATCACATCGCTCGGACTGCACAAGCAAAACGGGGCTTGAGCCTTTAGCGCTAATCTGTTTTACCCACTTTTGAGCCGGGATCCGTCAGGGTCCCGGTTTTTTATTGCCCTGGCGCCGCGCCATCATACGGACTCACCCCGCAGCCGCAAATAAAAACGGAGCCGGCATGCCGGCTCCGTTGTCATTGTGATGACCGTTGAAGGTCAGAAGCGCCAGGTGAAGCCGGCGTTGACGCTGTTGTCCTGATGGTTTTGCGACAGCAGTCCGCCGTAGCCCAGCGACAGCGTGGCATTCTCGTTCACCGCCACTTCCGCCCCTGCCTTCAACACCATGCCGTCACGCGACACCGGCACGCTGTCCACCACGAACGGCGCGTTGCCGCCGTTGAACCGCAGCCCGGTGCCACGGTCCAGCCCGCCGTACTGGTGTTGCCACCCCAGCTCACTGCGCAGCGCCACCGTCGTGCCCGGGGTCACCTGCCACGCGGTGTCTGCACGCAGCCCCAGCGTCGACACCGTCGCGTCGGTATGCTGCTTGTCGCCGCGCAATGCCGCCGCGCCGCCGCTTTCCGCGATGCCGTTGTTTTCGAAGTTCACGTACGCCAGGTTGACGAACGGCTCCAGGTTCAGCCATTCACCCTGCACGCCGTAGCCCGCTTCCGCGAACAGCTGCTCGGTGCGCGCGCTGTACTTCGCCGTGTCACGGTCCGACTGCATCCCGTAGTTCACCGACCGCTTGGTGTCGATGCGGTGCCAGGTGTAGCCCGCCCCGCCGCGCAGCGCCAGCGCCCCGAACTGCTTGTCGCCGTACGCCGCCAGGTGGTAGTTGTCGCTGTCCGCCTTCGACCCGTAACCGCCGTGCAGCGAGGTGCGGGTGTAGCCGGTCGCCACCCCCAGTCGCCCGTCGCCCGCAACCGCCGAGTCCAGCCCCACCAGCACCCCGTAGGTCGAGGCCTGATAGCCGGTGGCGTTGGCGTCGCCCGACGCGTGGTCCCACGCCCCCAGCAGCTGCGCCCAGGCGCCGTCCTCGTCCGCCTTGATGGCCGACGAGCTCGCCAGCCCTTCCGCCTGACGCAGACGCCCGTTCAGCGCCTCACGCAGGTAGCGGCTGTCGTTCACCAGCGCCGAGGCGATATCCGCATGGATTTGCCCCGACAGCTGACGGAACGCCTGCCGCGCTTCGCCCGCCGTGCCGCTGTTGAGCAGGCTCTCGTACACCGGGTTGCCCGCCGCCAGCGCATCCGCCGCCGCCGCCACCGCCCGCTCGTTCGAGGTCTGCGCCACGCTGGCGAAGCTCGTGCCGTTGCGCCCAACGCTCAGCGTCACCCCGGTCGGCTGGTAGCTCAGCCCGGTACCGAGGAACAGGTAGTTCGGCGCCACCGCGTCAAACTGCCCGCTCACCCCCTGCTGCGCGCTCAGGATGGTGTACTGCTGGCCCAGCAGGCTGCGCACCTCGCTTTGCGTCAGCAGGTTGGCGCTGTTCTCCAGCGTCACCGCCACCTCACCGCCGCCGATCGTCGCCGCTCCGCTGCTCTGGATCCGATCGCTCTGGCCGTTCGGCCCCACTTCCACCGCGTAGCGCGAGCCCGGTTCGAAGCTGACGTTACCCGCCACGTTCAGGGTGCCGATCGAGTTGCCCGGCGCCACGATGCCGCCCTGACGGGCGATCAGCGAACCGACCGTGCCGCTGCCGCCGACGATGCCGCCGTTCTGCACGCTGACGGCCGAGGTGACCGAGCCGTTGACGGCCAGCAGCCCCTGATTGACCAGCGTCGGGCCGGCATAGGTGTTGGTGCCGGTCAGCTCCAGGGTTCCCGCGCCCTCTTTGGTCAGGCCGCCGTGGCCGGAAATGTTGTTGGAGTAGATTTCCCATCCACAGTGGAAGTCATCACATTTCCTGGCGTGCAGCGTACCGGCATCCACCTCGGCGCCCCTCCCCGGAATATTGGCGACAAACTGGGTCGGGCCGTAGGCCACGCCCGTCGGATCCGGGATGCGGAACTCCGCAGGAATATCTTCGACGGTATAGAACATGCCCGGGCCGTTGATAGCCTTGCCCAGGTTGATCATCCCCCAGCCGTAGAGCGCGTCGATGCCCGGCGCACCCATGTCGGTGGCGGTGGTTTTCAGCACGTCGGCAATCTGCGCCGAGCTCATGTACGGGAAGCGCTGCAGCAACACCGCCACCGCGCCGGTCACGTGCGGCGTCGCCATCGAGGTGCCGTTTTTATTGCCGTAGTCCGACACCAGGTTGGCCGGATCGGAACCGTTGGCCACGGTGCTGTAGATTTTGCTGCCCGGCGACGAGACGCAGAAGCTGGCGGTATAGCCGCAGCGGGAAGAGAAGCTGCTGATGGTATAAGGCACGCTGTTGGTCGATGCCGCATCCTGCGCCACGCTGGCGACCGACAGCCAGTTCGGCGCGATGTCCGGCACGAAGTAGGCCAGCCCGCTGATCACATCCGGCTGGTTGTAGTTGCCGTCGTTGCCGGCGGCGAACAGCACCAGAATGTTTTTGCGCGCCGCATCGATCGCGCCCTGATAGCCTGCGCCGGCCAGGCTGCCGAGCAGCGGTTTGACCTGATCGAATTGTTCCTGCGCATCCTTCAGCTCAAAGTGCAGCGCGTTAGGATCGCGGCCGCCGTCGGACAGGAAATCGGGAATACTGACGCCCCAACTGTTGTTGATCACCCGCGCACCGCTGTTGATCATCGCCTGCCAGCCGGCATTGGTGACGGCGCCGTCCAGGCCGAGGAATTCGCCGTAGGCCGGGCCGTCGTTATCGTTATCGACGCTAATCACCTGCGAATCGAAGGCCACGCCGTGCATGCCGATGCCGTCGCGGTTCGCCGCGCTGATCCCCGCGACGTGCACCCCGTGATTGCTCAGCATGCCCTGCGAGCCGCTGTAGAAGTGGAAGGTGCCGTCGAAGTAAAAACGATCGCCGGCGTTAATCCCCGGCCGGTGTGGATCGGTATAGGCGCGGTAGCCCTCGGTGACGACGTTGATCAGTTTGCCGTCACCGGCGAACTCGGGATGACGGTTGACCGGAGTGTCGAAAATGCCCACCTTCTGCCCTTTGCCGGTGTAGCCGGCGGCGTAGGCCTCATCGGCGTGGATCGCCCCCAGCCCCCAGTTGGCGTTGAATTCGGCGCTGCGCCAGCTGGCCGGATCGCCGGGTTGGCCGTTCACCTCGTGCGGCGCCGCCTGTGCATACCCCGCCAGCGCCATGCAGCAGACCAACGCGTTCAGCCGCCACGGCAAGCGGCGAGCGTTTCCTTTGCTATCAAAACCCATTGTTGTTGTCATTTCCTTACCTTTTGCTTGTTATTGGCCGACGCCCCAGGTGCGCCGGGTTCTCATTAGCAGGATGTGAAAAAGGAACCGCCCGCAGACGGTTCCCGTACAAGGATTGAGTCAATGTTGCTTAGAAACGCCAGGTGAAGCCGGCGTTGACGCTGTTGTCCTGATGGTTTTGCGACAGCAGCCCGCCGTAGCCCAGCGACAGCGTGGCGTTTTCGTTCACCGCCACTTCCGCCCCTGCCTTCAACACCATGCCGTCACGCGAGACCGGCACGCTGTCCACCACGAACGGCGCGTTGCCGCCGTTGAACCGCAGTCCGGTGCCTCGCTCCAGCCCGCCGTACTGGTGTTGCCACCCCAGCTCACTGCGCAGCGCCACCGTCGTGCCCGCGCTCACCTGCCATTCGGTGTCCGCACGCAGGCCCAGCGTCGACACCGTCGCATCCGTGTGCTGCTTGTCGCCGCGCAATGCCGCCGCGCCGCCGCTTTCCGCGATGCCGTTGTTCTCGAAGTTCACGTACGCCAGGTTCACGAACGGCTCCAGGTTCAGCCACTCGCCCTGCACGTTGTAGCCCGCTTCCGCGAACAGCTGCTCGGTGCGCGCGCTGTACTTCGCCGTGTCACGGTCCGACTGCATTCCGTAGTTCACCGACCGCTTGGTGTCGATGCGGTGCCAGGTGTAGCCCGCCCCGCCACGCAGCGCCAGCGCCCCGAACTGCTTGTCGCCGTACGCCGCCAGGTGGTAGTTGTCGCTGTCCGCCTTCGACCCGTAGCCGCCGTGCAGCGAGGTACGGGTGTAGCCGGTCGCCACCCCCAGCCGCCCGTCGCCCGCGACCGCCGAGTCCAGCCCGACCAGCACCCCGTAGGTCGAGGCCTGGTAACCCGTGGCGTTGGCGTCGCCCGACGCGTGGTCCCACGCCCCCAGCAGCTGCGCCCAGGCCCCGCCCTCGTCCGCCTTGATGGCCGACGAACTCGCCAGCCCTTCCGCCTGACGCAGACGCCCGTTCAGCGCCTCACGCAGGTAGCGGCTGTCGTTCACCAGCGCCGAGGCGATATCCGCATGGATTTGCCCCGACAGCTGACGGAACGCCTGCCGCGCTTCGCCCGCCGTGCCGCTGGTGAGCAGGCTCTCGTACACCGGGTTGCCCGCCGCCAGCGCATCCGCCGCCGCCGCCACCGCCCGCTCGTTCGAGGTCTGCGCCACGCTGGCGAAGCTCGTGCCGTTGCGCCCGACGCTCAGCGTCACCCCGGTCGGCTGGTAGCTCAGCCCGGTGCCGAGGAACAGGTAGTTCGGCGCCACCGCGTCAAACTGCCCGCTCACCCCCTGCTGCGCGCTCAAAATGGTGTACTGCTGGCCCAGCAGGCTGCGCACCTCGCTTTGCGTCAGCAGGTTGGGGCTGTTCTCCAGCGTCACCGCCACCTCGCCGCCGCCGATCGTCGCCGATCCGCTGCTCTGGATCCGATCGCTCTGGCCGTTCGGGCCCACTTCCACCGCGTAGCGCGAGCCCGGCTCGAAGCTGACGTTGCCGGCCACGTTCAGGGTGCCGATCGAGTTGCCCGGCGCCACGGTGCCGCCATCACGGGCGGTCAGCGAACCGACCGTGCCACTGCCGCCGACAATACCGCCGCTCTGCACGCTGACGGCCGAGGTGACCGAACCGTTGACAGCCAGCCGCCCCTGATTGACCAGCGTCGGGCCGGCATAGGTGTTGTTACCGGTCAGCACCAGGGTGCCGATGCCCTGCTTGGTCAGGCCGCCGTGGCCGGAGATGTCGTTGCTCCAGAAGTCCAGGCCGCAAAGATCGCTGCTGCAGACGCGCTCGGTCGGTTTACCCTTGTCCAGCACCGCGCCGACGCCCGGCAGATCGACCACGAACTGGGTCGGGCCATAAGCCACGCCCGTCGGATCCGGGATGCGGAACTCTTCGGGAATATCCTCAGCGGTCACCAACATGCCCGGGCCGTTGATGGCCTTGCCCAGGTTGATCATCCCCCAGCCGTAGAGCGCGTCGATGCCCGGCGCGCCCATGTCGGTGGCGGTGGTTTTCAGCACTTCCGCCACCTGCGCGCCATTCAAATACGGGAAACGCTCCATCAGCACCGCAACGCTGCCGGCCACGTGCGGCGCCGCCATCGAGGTACCGCTTTTATTGGCATAGCCGGTCGTCAGGTCGTCCACACCGGTGCCCGCGATCACCGAGCTGTACACCCGGGTACCCGGTGCCGAGACGCACAAACTGGCGGTATAGCCGCAACGGGAAGAGAAGGTGCTGATGCTGTAATCGCCGGTATTGTTGGGATCCTGCAGGCTGGCGACCGACAGCCAGTTCGGCGCGATGTCCGGCACGAAGTAGGCCAGGCCGGCCATGGCATCCGGGTTGTTGAGGTTACCGTCGTTGCCGGCGGCGAAGATGGTGACCACGCCGCTGCGCGCCGCGTCGATCGCGCCCTGATAGGCGCCACCGGGCTTGGTGCCCAGGATCGTTTTGATCTGATCGAACTGCTTTTGCGCATCGTTCACCGTGAAGTGCGGATAAGCCGGGTCATACCCGCCTTCATCGAATTTCTCGGTGATGCCGATGCCCCAACTGTTATTGATGATGCGCGCGCCGCTGGCCACCAGCGCCTCCCAGCCGGCCTGGTAAACCGCGCCGTCGTTACCGAGCACAATGCCGTCCTCCGGGCCGGGGTCGCCGTTTTCTGCGCTGATGATCTGCGCGTTGAATGCCACCCCATGCATGGCGCCACCGTCGCGGCTGCCGGCGGCGATGCCGCCCACGTGGGTGCCGTGCGAGCCTAATTTGCCGCTGGAGTCGGTGCTTGGCGTACCGTCATAGCGGAAGTCATCGCCTTTTTTCACTGGAATATAGGGATCGGTGTATTCGCGAGTGCCATGGGTAACCAGATTGATCACCTTATCTGGGCCGGAAAATTCGGGGTGCTTGGCGTAGACTGGCTGATCGAAAATACCGAGTTTGATGCCTTTTCCGGTATAACCGGCGGCGTAGGCCTGGTCGGCGTGGATCGCTCCCAGCCCCCATTCCGCGTTGAACTCACTGCTGCGCCAACTGGCCGGATCGCCCGCTTTGCCGTTCTCTATATAGCTGGAGGCCTGCGCCCCGCCGATCGCCGTCAGGCAGATCAGCATCGCGCTCCATTGTGCGCGATGAACTCCGATTTCAGGCCAGCCGAAGGCCGCCCGAGCGGATTTGACTCCTCTAAGTTTCTTCTCCATCCCAGATACCGTCCGTTGTTGTTTGCAAATGTTTTATAAGATTTTTTGTGTAACAGTTTGGTAACACCAAATAAATAAAGCACAACAATCTCAAGTGCGCTTAATGTGTTACTCGGCAGTTCGGCGGGGGGAGAGAACGTTTCAGGGGTGAATCAGGCCAACGCCAATAAGAAATGGCAATGACGTTTGCCGGTAGCGAAGCGGCGATAAAAAGTGAGAGGAAAAACCTTAATACGCTGATAAATAAAAATATAAACAAAGATCGAATGAAGGAGATGGCCGCCTGAAAAGTGCTTAACAGGCGTCTTTTATCACTTTTAATTATAAATTTTGCCAATATTCACTCAGTGAATTATGCTGGTTTTTCACTCGGTCATCGGCAAAAATTGGATTATCCTGCTGATGTTTTTTTGCGGTTCGTCGCGTCCTCTTCCGCCTGACGCAGGATGGCTTTGGCCATCCATTGCGTGACGTCCTGAATGCCCTCAAGTTCCAGCCCCCAGATATCTTTCAACACCAGGAATACCTCCGAGCCGTAAATCAGCGAGAAAGCATGAATCACTCTCTGTAGAGAATCCGGCGGCAGTTTGCCCTGCAACGGTTCTACCGCCAGCGCCAACAGACGCTTGCGGTTGCCGCGCACGAATTTTTCGCCCGGCGTGGCGTGCGCCCACTGCTGCAAAGAGAGCTGCAGTGCCGCACGCAATGCTCCCTCGTGCCGTTCCATCTGAGGATAGGCGAAGGTCAGCAACTGCTGGATACGCTTCAGGGCATCGTCGTCCTGCGGGCGCCATTCCAGAATAGGCCCCAGGCTTTCCGCCACCACGGCGCTAATCAGCGCACTCTGGGTCGGAAAATAACGGTAGGCGGTCGCGCGCGATACCTGGGCATGCGCCGCCAGCTCGGTGATCGAAGGAAACGCCCCTTCGTCATACAACGCCATCGCGCTGGCCAGCAACAAACGGTAGGTTTTTGCCCGTGTGGAAGTCAGTGAAGGATCGAACGGGGTGGGAAAAGCATTTATCGGCACTTAAACCTCATACATCTGCACACGCTTGCGCAACAGAGGATGCGCCTCTGTCGACTGGCTGCCGGCAAAGCGCCGGCCACGTTGAAAAGCTCAAAAATGAGACAGGAGTCCCATTTTGCACTGAGCTGCCCTTGCAAAAATGATACTGCCGTCTCATTATATAAATACATTAATCAATTTAATTTAAATGCCAACACCAGGGCACCCTAAAAAATATAATAAAATGATTTTTAAATAAAAATTAGAAACACCCCAGGAAGACACATGAAAGAAACTTCAAATTTTGTCTATATTGCTACCACAGCAGATACGAAAGGACAAGAGTTGGAGTATGTACGGCGGCTAATCGCTGCCCTGAATTTACCCACGCGAACCGTCGATCTTTCCACTCGTCGCTTGCCGTTTGACTCCCCGGCCGATATCGGTCCAGAGGACGTTGCTCGCCACCATCCGGCAGGCGCCGGTGCGGTCTTTTGCGCCAGTCGCGGCCAGGCGATCGCCGCTATGGCGACCGCTTTCGAACGTTTTATCCTGACGCGCCGCGATATCGCCGCCTTGCTGGGTCTGGGCGGCTCCGGCGGCACCGCCATCATCACGCCGGCCATGCAGCAGCTGCCGATTGGCCTGCCGAAAATAATGGTCTCAAGCATGGCGGCAGGAGACGTTTCCGCCTATGTCGGCGCCAGCGATATCAACATGCTGTATTCGGTCACCGATCTCGCCGGTCTTAACCGCATCTCGCGACAGGTGCTAGGCAACGCGGCACGCCAGATAGCCGGCGCAGTGCACTTCGCCGCCGTCGACTATCACGACAACAAACCCGCGATCGGCCTGACGACGTTTGGCGTCACCACGCCCTGCGTTCAGGCGTTGGTGGCCGAACTGGGAACACAATGGGATTGTCTGACGTTTCATGCGACTGGCAGCGGCGGTAGGTCGTTGGAAAAACTGATCGATAACCGCCAACTGCACGGCGCCATCGATTTGACCACCACCGAAATGGCCGATTACCTGTTTGGCGGTGTGCTGCCCTGCAATATGGATCGTTTCGGTGCCATCGCGCGTACCGGCATCCCGTGCGTGCTCTCCTGCGGCGCGATAGACATGATCAACTTCGGCGCGCCGAATACGGTGCCGGCTCGCTATGCCAACCGTCTGCGTCACCATCACAACCCGCAAGTGACGCTGGTGCGTACCAGCGCGCGGGAGAATGCGTTAATGGGGCGTTGGATGGGCGAAAAAATCAACGCCTGCGCGGGCGAAGTGCGTTTCGTTATCCCGACAGGCGGCGTATCGGCTTTGGATGCGCCCGGGCAACCGTTCTGGGATCCGGCGGCGCTGGCCGCCTTTACGCAGGCGCTGGAAGAAACGGTGCACGCCACCGACAAACGCCGGTTGATAAAAACGCCTTATCATATTAACGACCCGTGCTTTGCGCAGGCCGTTGCCGAACATTTCCAGCACATTGTCGGCGGAGAATGATTATCACTCACGACAAAGTCTGCCGGCGATAACGCCAAATAGAAAAAGGGCCAGACAAATAGCCTGGCCCTTTTTTACTCACCGCGAGCGGATATTACTGACCGGAGGACATCTGCTCCTTCATTTTATTCATGTGGTCCATCATCTTTTGCTCGCGTTTCTGATAATTCTCATTGTATTGTTTTTTCTGCTCAGGTGTCAGCAGGTTATACATTTTATTTTCCGCTTTGGCGCGTTCCAGCATGCGTTCGGATTGTGCTTTGCCGATCGCGTCAATTTGCGCCTTCGCCTTCGCTTCGTCAAAGCTGTCGGAAGCGACCAGATTGTGCAGCGCCTGGCGTTCTTCTTTCATGCCCGGCCCGCGCTTCTGGTGCGACTCTTTCATAATATCGCGCATCTGCTGGCGCTGCTGCTCGGTCAGGTTCAACCCGGCGAACGGGCCGCCTTTACCTTCACCCTTGTGATGCATCATTTTCATCGGCGCCGCATCCGCCGCCGGGGCAGTCACCGTATCGGCGGCGAACGCCGCGGAAGCAGAACCCAGAGCCAGCGTGGAAGCAATAAATAAAGCCGTCAATTTACGCATAATCATTTCCTTAAAAGTTTTTCTTCATCAGGAGCGCTGTACGTTAACAGGCTCATTCGTCGTCGGAGATAATAATAGGCTGATAAAATTCAAGTAATGCGAGGGTGTGTAAACTTTTTAAAACCCGTCTCGGATTTATTCACCAATTATGAGAAAACTATGAAGATGGCGTTTATTTGATGGAAATTTTAATTTCTCGGCAAAAATCCCCCCGGTGGAGTTATTTTTCCGCTTTCCCCTCACCGCTATAATTTACTCGCCAGCACGGCAATCTTGCCTCAACCGTTTTCCGATAGCAGGGGGAAGTCAGTACAAGCATCATAGGATCCGATGTTCTCCTACACTTTAAGGCAAGCGGCCGCCGGGCGACGTTTACACCGCAAAACTAATCATTGCTTATATAATAGTTTCCATCACCCGTCCCGCCTGCAAAAACCTGTTATATGATGCACAGATGCGTACGGCGATCGCTTTCGGGCCAACAGGCTGCCCGGAGCTGCGCCGACCGGCCGCCCGTGCTCTTTTGAGGAATCATCATGCCCGCAGACCAAGGCCCTGAGCTTCTTAACGCCCACTTCGGCACCCAAAGCCCCCACTGGCGGCTGGCGTTTGACAGCAATGCCCTGGAGCTGTCCGCCGTTAAGGGCAAAGCCCACGTCGCGGTGGCACTCAGCGCCATGGACGCGGCGAAAATTCGCCGTCTAACCGGCGTAACCGCCAGCCTTGAGCTGACCATTACGCTGGCCGGCGAACCGCTGCATCTGCATCTGGTCGGGCGCCGCGTCAACAACCTCGAATGGGCGGGCACCGCTTCCGCCTTCAGCGACACCCCATCCGTGGCGCGCGATCTGGTGCACGGCCTCTCCTTTGCCGAGCAGGTGGTGTCCGAAGCCAACTCGGTGATCGTGATCGTCGATCAGCACGGCCGCATTCAGCGTTTCAACCGGCTGAGCGAGGAGTACACCGGGCTGCACGAACACGAAGTGATCGGCAAAAACGTTTTCCAGCTGTTTATGAGCCCGGAAGAAGCCGCCGCCTCGCGGCGCAACATCGCCGGCTTCTTCCGCAACGGATCGTCTTATGAGGTGGAGCGTTGGGTAAAGACGGTCAAGGGCGAACGGCTGTTTCTGTTCCGCAATAAGTTCGTGCACAGCGGCAGCGGCAAGAACGAGGTGTTTTTGATCTGCTCCGGCACCGACATCACCGAAGAACGCCGTGCGCAGGAACGGCTGCGGGTGCTGGCCAACACCGATCTTATCACCGGCCTGCCTAACCGTAACGCCATCCAGGATAAGATCAACCACGCCATCGCTACGCGCAGCGAAGAGAGCTTCGGCCTGGTGTACCTCGATCTCGACAACTTCAAAAAGGTCAACGACGCCTACGGCCATATGTTCGGCGATCGGCTGCTGGTCGAAGTCGCGCTGGCGATCCTCGGCTGCCTGAGCCCGGATCAGGTGCTCGCCCGCCTCGGCGGCGACGAATTTCTGGTGCTGGCGCCGCAAACCGATCGCGAGCGCCTGCAAACGCTGGCGCAGCGCATTATCGACAGGCTGAAAACCCCTTTCCGCATCGGCCTGATTGAGGTGTATACCGGCTGTTCGATCGGCATCGCGCTGTGCCCGGAGCACGGCAACGATCTCGACAGCCTGATCCGCAGCGCCGATACCGCCATGTACGTCGCCAAGGAGCACGGCAAACGCACCTATACCGTCTTCTCGCCGGAGATGAACAAACGCGTCGCCGAATACATGTGGCTGGACACCAATCTGCGTAAAGGGCTGGAGCAAAATCAGCTGGTGTTGTATTACCAGCCTAAAATCGACGCGCGCAGCGGCGAAGTGCACAGCGTGGAAGCGCTGGTGCGCTGGGATTCGCCGGAGCGCGGCCTGATCCCGCCGCTGCAGTTCATCTCCTACGCCGAGGAGTCCGGCCTGATCGGCCCGCTGGGCCAATGGGTGCTGCAGACCGCCGCCAGCCAGGCAGCGCAGTGGCAAGAACAGGGATTGAACCTGCGGGTAGCGGTCAACCTCTCCGCCCGGCAGTTGGCCGACGACGGCATCGTCAACGACCTGCTCGGGGTGCTGCGCCATCATCGCATGGCCCCCTGTCTGCTGGACTTCGAGCTGACCGAAAGCAGTCTGATTGAAGACGAGAACCGCGCGCGCGCGCTGATCACCCGGCTACGCGAACTGGGCGCGCAGGTGCATCTCGACGACTTCGGCACCGGCTATTCGTCACTGGCGCAGCTGGCGCGTATACCTCTGGACGCCATCAAGCTGGATAAAAGCTTCGTGCGCGGGGTGAATTTCAATCCGGTATCGCAATCCCTGGTACGCGCGATCGTCGCGGCGGCGGAGGCGCTGGCCTTCCGGGTGATCGCCGAAGGGGTGGAGACCGAGAGCGAAAACCACTTCCTCGACGAGGTCGGCGTGGACGAAAAACAGGGCTTTCTGTTTGCGCGGCCAATGCTCCCGGAACAGCTGGAGCATTGGCTGCAGTCCTATCGCCCGCGCTCACCTTCCGCGTGAGGCGGGCGCGTTAACGTTAGCCGGCACGACGCAGGTTCAGGGTGTGGCGATCCTGCAACATCACCAGCCGCTCGATGTAGGCGCGATCTTTTTCCTCAATGGTGAAGGCCGAGTGGACCCAATCCTCGGTAATATCCATCAGCTCGGAACGCGTCAGTTGCAATACGCGCTGACGCGCCCGCAGCATGGCGCGCATGCCGTTGAGCTTCGGCCGGATGGTATCGATGAAAGTGCGCGTCGCCATATAGGCATCGCCGGGCTGGAACAGCTGATCCACCAGCCCGCGGCTCTCGAACCACTCTGCGGTGTGCGACTCGCCGCCCCAAATCAGCTCCTCAGCCAAGCGCATGCCCGCCTTGCGCGCCACCAGCGAGTAACCGCCCATGCCGGGAAACAGGTTGAACGCGATCTCCGGGAACCCCATGCGCGCATTGTTCTGCGCCAACACGAAATGGTGCGCCAGCGCTGCTTCAAAGCCACCGCCCAGCGCGCTACCTTCAACCATGGCAATGCTGACCGCGCCGGTGTCGAAACCGCGCGCAGCGGCATGCACACAGTCGATGCAGGCCCGTGCGTAGGCCATCATCGCCTCGCGCCTGCGGTTTTTGATCGCTTCGGCGAAGAACTGCAGATCGCCGCCGACGTTGAACATGTTCGGCACCAGCGAGCCGGTGACCCAGAAATCGAATCGCAGCGAAGACTCCTTCGCCGCCTGCGCCAGCGTCATGATGTCTTCGATCAGCGCCTGGTTGAAGCAGGGGCGGGGCGCAGCGCGCAGCAGCATCCACATGATATGCCTCTCCTCTTCATAGTAGGCGGAAAGCTGCGACAGATTGCCCGCTTCGGTAAACGGACGGCAGGTGGGGTGATTAAGCAATTTCATAAGACCTTCCAGTTTTTCTGTTGATGACGGATGAGACCGTTCCAGCCCCTACGGCTGCAGCGGAGCGGCGGTCGGTAAAGCGCGACGCCACATCATGAGTAAACGCTTTCTCGCCGACGAAACAGATAAAAATTGGAGGTAGGGAAGTGAAAAAAACCGAGGCGCCACGGGCTTTTCATAGGAATTTTACCTATCGCGCCATCGTCGGCATTTCATGCCAGGCGCTAACGCGTTAAGCTCGGAAATTGACCGTTTGCCGTCCCGGCGCTCAAAACGCCGCGAGGCTTTGGCTATAATCAATACGGATACATGCCGTTTAACGTTAAGGAAATCGTGAAGTAATGCCTACAGGACCAGACCAGGAACGCCGCCAGCCCGCACAAGACACGCCGCCGAAGCCGCTTATCGCCATCAAGACCGGCCATGAGACCCTCGACCGCCGCATTGGTGGTTTT
This sequence comes from Serratia sp. OLAL2, assembly GCF_002752475.1. NCBI lineage: Bacteria > Pseudomonadati > Pseudomonadota > Gammaproteobacteria > Enterobacterales > Yersiniaceae > Serratia > Serratia sp. OLAL2. The sequence goes on from NZ_MSTL01000004.1 coordinate 189,017, forward strand.
TCACGTCTGATTGAACGCATCAAAGCCTGGCCGAGCGTTGCGCACCTGCTGCGCGCGGCCGAACGCTTTAACGATCGGCTGGGTAGCCAGTTCGGCGCCGCCATCACCTATTTTTCATTCCTCTCGCTGATCCCGATCCTGATGGTGTCATTCGCCGCCGCCGGTTTCGTGCTGGCCTCCAACCCGGATCTGCTGGCCCAATTGATCAACCGGATCGTCGGCAGCATCAGCGATCCGACGCTGGCCAGCACGCTGAAGAACACCGTCAACACCGCCATTCAGCAGCGTACCACCGTGGGGTTGACCGGTCTGGCGCTGGCGCTCTATTCCGGCATCAGTTGGATGGGCAACCTGCGCGAGGCGATCCGCGCACAGTCGCGTGACGTCTGGGAGCGCAATCCGCAGGATCAGGAGAAAATCTATTTCAAGTACACCCGCGACTTCATCTCGCTGACCGGCCTGGTGGTCGCGCTCATCATTACGCTGTCGCTGACCTCGGTCGCCGGATCGGCACAGGCGGCGATCGTCAACGCGCTGGGGTTGGACGGCATCGAATGGCTGCGGCCGGCGTTGACGACGATCGCGCTGTCGATCTCGATTTTCGCCAACTATCTGCTGTTCCTGTGGATTTTCTGGATGCTGCCGCGCCACAAACCGAAGAAAAAAGCGCTGCTGCGCGGTACCTTGCTCGCCGCCATCGGATTTGAGGTGATCAAGTTCGTGATGACGATGACGCTGCCGCAGGTGGCGAAATCGCCTTCCGGCGCGGCCTTCGGCTCGGTGATCGGGCTGATGGCGTTCTTCTACTTCTTCGCCCGTTTGACGCTGTTTTGTGCCGCCTGGATCGCTACCGCCGATTACAAAGGCGACAAAGCCTTGCCGGAACGCGAGCCACCGGCCCCCTGAAGCCATGCAATCGTGCCGGTGTTATCGCACACGCCGGCACTTTCCTCTGGTTAATAAGCAAAAATCCAGTCAATCCCTCTAAATCATGCGGCATGGCATTCGGAAAACCAGCATAACAAACTACCCACTCACTTTTCTTTCCCGTTTTTACAGCCATTCCCTCTGTATGAAACCCATTTCTCAACGTTTAACGCTACAGAAAAGAAGCCCGGTAAAACATTAGTCTTTTTAACCGGTTAGCGGCGGCGCAGCCCAGAGTTACAGCGTTGAAAAGGCGGAATGCTGTCACTAAGATGGATTTTTACCCCCTCCAACAATAAGAAATAGATATGCAAGCCACCATCGCACCCCCACTCGACGCCGACGACGCGTCTACACCGGTGAATTCCCGCGGGAAAGTCATCGTCGCCTCGCTGGTCGGCACCGCCATCGAGTTCTTCGACTTTTACATCTACGCCACCGCCGCGGTGATCGTGTTCCCGCACATCTTCTTCCCGCAGGGCGACCCGACCACCGCGACGCTGCAGTCGCTGGCCACCTTCGCCGTCGCCTTTGTCGCGCGCCCTATCGGCTCTGCGCTGTTCGGCCACTTCGGCGATCGCGTGGGGCGCAAGGTGACGCTGGTCGCCTCGCTGCTGACCATGGGGATTTCCACCGTGCTGATCGGCCTGCTGCCGAGCTATGAAACCATCGGCATCTTCGCCCCTATCCTGCTGGCGCTGGCGCGCTTTGGCCAGGGTCTGGGGCTGGGCGGCGAATGGGGCGGCGCCGCCCTGTTGGCAACGGAGAACGCGCCGGCCAAAAAGCGCGCGCTATACGGCTCTTTCCCCCAGTTGGGCGCCCCGATCGGCTTCTTCTTCGCCAACGGCACCTTCCTGCTGCTCTCCTGGCTGCTGAGCGATCAGCAGTTTATGGAATGGGGCTGGCGCGTGCCGTTCATTCTCTCCGCCGCGCTGGTGCTGATTGGCCTGTACGTGCGGGTATCACTGCATGAAACGCCGGTGTTCGCCAAAGCGGCCAAGGCCGGCAAACAGGTAAAAGTGCCGCTCGGCACGCTGCTGAGCAAGCATCTGAAAGCCACCATCCTCGGCACCTTCATCATGCTGGCGACCTACACGCTGTTTTATCTGATGACGGTGTATTCGATGACCTACGGCACCGCGCCGCAGCCGCTGGGCCTCGGCTACTCCCGTAACAGCTTCCTGTGGATGCTGATGGTGGCGGTGATCGGTTTCGGCGTGATGGTGCCGATCGCCGGCCTGCTGGCGGACGCGTTCGGCCGCCGCAAGACCATGATCGCCATTACCCTGCTGATGATCGGCTTCGCGTTTCTGTTCCCGACCCTGCTGGGCTCCGGCAACCAGGCGCTGGTAATGGGCTTCCTGCTGTGCGGCCTGAGCATCATGGGGCTGACCTTTGGCCCGATGGGCGCGCTGCTGCCGGAGCTGTTCCCTACCGAAGTGCGCTATACCGGCGCGTCGTTCTCCTACAACGTCGCGTCGATCCTCGGCGCGTCCGTGGCGCCTTATATCGCCACCTGGCTGGCGGCCCATTACGGGCTGTTCTACGTCGGCATGTACCTGGCGGCAATGGCCGGGTTGACGCTACTGGCTCTGCTGTTGATGAAAGAAACCCGCCACCAGTCGCTGTGATCCCCTGCGGCCCCCTCACTGCGGGGGCCGCACGCGTTGTTCGTTTCCTGTCATAAAACCGGGCTATGCTGGATGTTTATCTCGGTAACAGGATCGGCCGATGTCTCTGCGTCGTGGGGTATTTGTCTGCGTTGCGCTGCTGGCGGCTCTCGCCATCGCGCTCTATTACGGGTTGAAGCCCGACCATCCCGATGCGCTGTGGCGCATCGTCAGCCAGCAATGTCTGCCCAATCAGCAAGCGCATGACAACCCGGCGCCCTGCAAGCAGGTGGATGTGCAGGCCGGCTTCGTGGTGTTTAAAGATCGCAACGGACCGCTGCAATACCTGCTGATGCCCAGCGCCAAAATCACCGGGATAGAAAGCCCGGCGGTGCTGGATGCCGCCACGCCGAATTTCTTCGCCCAGGCCTGGCGCGCGCGCCACGTGATGGCGGAACGCTATGGCAAACCCATCGACGACGGTGATATTTCACTGGCCATCAATTCGGAATATGGCCGCACGCAAAACCAGCTGCACATTCATATCTCCTGCCTGTTGCCGGCGGTAAAACAGCGCTTGGCGCAGATCGGCCCCGATTTCATCGAGCAATGGCAACCGCTGCCCGGCGGCCTGTTGGGACATGACTATCTGGGGCGGCGGGTAACCCCTGCCGAGCTGGAGCAACAGGGCGCCTTCCGCCTGTTGGCTGCCGGCCTGCCGCGCGCCGACGGGCGCATGGGCAGCTTCGGCCTGGCGATGACCGCGCTGCCGGACGGCGATTTCCTGCTGCTGGCGACCGAGCGCAGCCTGCTGCCGTTCACCCTGGCCTCGGCGGAAGAGATCCAGGATCACGACTGCCGGCTGCTTACGCCACCGCCGCGCGCCTGATTATTTTTTGCCTTTCATCTCCCGCAGGATCTGCCCGCACTGGTTCTCCTCGCCGCCTTCACTGGGCGAGACCAGCGCCAGCAGCGCCGCCGCCGGCGTCAGCACCGCCCCCAACGCCACCGCCGCCGCGCCGCGCGCGATCAGCGGCCCGGCTTTCACCCCGGCGTCCGGGTGCTTGAAGGTGCCTTTCACGTACAGCGGCGATCGCAGGGTCAGCACGCGCATCCCCTTGCTTTCCGGATCGATGGATAAATCCAGCCGCTCTGTGGCGAGGTTAGTGTTACCGGTGATGTTGATCACCGCGTTCTCGGTGTCGAACACGAACAGCCGCGGCGCGGCGACGCCGCTGCGGATGCCGACGTCCGCCGCCGCGCAGTTGATGCCTACCACGTCGTCACCGAACAATTGCGCCACCAGATAGTTGCCGACGTTCAGACCGAGGATCTCCATCAGGCTACGGCTGATCACCCCGTTATTGATCAGCAGGCGCAGATCGCCGTTGCTGGTCGCCAGCAGCTCGGCCACTGAATTACCGCTGCCCGTCAGCCTCGCGTCGCCGTTCATCTGCCCGAGGCTGCGCTTCATCGCCGCCACGTTAGGCAATAGCTGTTTGAGCTGGAGTTTGCGCGCGTGCATATCTACCTGGCCGCGCATCGGCTTTTTGCCGCCGTCGAGGCGCACCACGGCGTTCAGGCTGCCGCCCGCCATGCCGAAGCGCAGCGGATCCAGACGCAACTCGCCATTGTTCAGCTTCAGGTGCGTGGCCAGATCGCTCAGCGGTAAATCGCTGCCGCGCTCGATGCGCGCGGCGGCAAACTTCACGTCCGCATCCATCTTGCTCCAGCTTTGCGTATCGAACTGTTCAACCGGCAGCACCTTATCCGCCGGCTGGCGGCTCTTCTCGCCGCGGCCGGCTTTGGCAGCGTTGGAATCCGCGCCGATCAGCGGCGCCAGATCCGCCAGCCTCAGCTGCCGGGAGCTCACCGCGCCACTCAGCGTCGGCCGCGGTTTAGCGGCAACGTATTTCAAGTCGCCATGAATGTCGCTGTCGCCGATTTTGCCGTCGAATTTCTGATATTCGAACACGGCGCCGCCCGGCTGGTGCAGGCGGGCAATCAGATGGCCATCGGTCGCATACGGCGGCGTGTTCGGCAGCAGCACGCCGGTCAGGCCATAGAGATTCCCCAGGCTTTCACCGGAAAATTTCAGCTGCACGTCCAGGCCGCCGAGGTTCAGCGGATCGGACAAGGTGCCCGCCACCGCCACCCGGGTGCTGCCGGAGCGCACGTCGGCCTGCAGCGGGAACGGCAGATCGGCGCTCTGCAGTGACAGCATGCCACCGATCTTGCCGCTGCCGCTCAGCGGTTCGCCGTTATATTTGCCTTTCACCTGCCAGCCGAAAACATAATCGGGTGTAGCGACCTTGCCGCCGCTCTGTTTGCCGGTCACTTCACTGAACGGCAGCGGTTTGCCGAGCGGATCGATAACGGCGCGGAAATCCGCCTTCAGCGTGGCGTCTTTAAAGGCGATCTGTCCCTTGTCGAACACGATGTCGTGCACAGTGAACGACCAGGCGGAAGGCGGCTGCTTGGGATCCTGGCCGGCGGCCAGGTCAAACGTCCAGTTGTTGTCGCCGTTGGCCAGGCGTTGCAACGACGCATTCGGCTGCTTGAGCCAGATGCGCGGGATCAGCAGTTCTTTCCTCAGCAGCGCCAGCGGTGCGATGCTGGCGTCGACGCGCTGCAGCGTCACCATGCTGTCGCCGGGGATGTTTTTCGGATTACCCAACCACACGTCTTCGGCGTGAATATGCGGCCAGGGCACCCAGGCGCGCCAGCCGCCCTCCTCAGGGTTACGCGACCAGTCGACGCCCAAATCGCCGCGGATGGCGAAGGGCCGCCGCAGTTCGGCCGACACCTTATCGTTGATGGTAGGCTTGAGTCGATTCCAGTCGAAGGTGGCGATGAAGATCGCCAGCGCGGCGAGCACCAGCAGCACAATGCCGCCCAGCCAGCTGAAAACCTTTCCTGTTCTTGTCATAGGGCTCCCTCAGCACATAAACCGGGCTGCCGAATGAAAGGAAAAGGAATGAGCAGCCCCGTTTAAGCCTAGCTGAGGATAGGCCGGAGTTCACGCCGGCGCGCCGGGCGCGGCAAACAGCGTCGGTACGCTGTGTAAAGTTTCAAAGCACGCCGGGCGGGAAAGATAGTAACCCTGCGCGGCCAACGCGCCGGAACGCTGCACCAGCCGCCACTCCTGTTCGGTTTCCACGCCTTCGACGATCACCCCGTCGCTGTGCTGATTCATCATCTTGATCAGGGTGCCGAGCAGCTGTACGCCCTCTTCCGACTGTTTGAGCAAGGTGAACAATTCGCGCGCCACCTTGATGTATTGATAGCGCCAGGCGCCGACGGCGGAGAAGTTGGCCAGCCCGCTGCCGAAATCGTCCAGCCACAACCGTTCGCCGCCGACGATCTGCTGTAACGGGCGGTTTGACGCCGTTGCGGCTTGCTCCACCAGCTCGAAGCGCAGGTAGGGCATCTCGGCGATCTGCCGTTGCAACGCGTCATGACGTTGCAACGCTTGCAGCGCCATACCATCGATATTGACCGACACCATCACCGCGTGGCGAATGAACAACGCCTGCCAGCGCTGCAACAGCGCCAACTGCTCCTGGATCACCCGCAAACGCTGGGCGACGCCGAGCGAGGCAAAATACTGTTCCGGGGATTGCCGTTTGCCCGGCTCATTTGGGTGATACACCGCCGTCAGCAGTTCCACCGCCAGCAACGCGCCGCTGGTGCGATAAATCGGCTGGAAGGTATACAAGCGCCGGCATTGCCGCCAGTAGCGCCGCGATTTGGCGCAGGCATAGAGGGCAAAACAGGGCGCCAGCAGACCCGAGATCAGGTTGGTTATCATCGGTACTATCGCCGTGGCGGGGAAGTGAGAGCGCTGCCGCTGTTTCTTTACCCAGCTTATCGGCCGCGCCGCGTAAAACTTTAAGCACGAATTACCGCAGGCTTTCCTCTTCACCCTGTTGGCGTTGGTCGATCGCGATCATAAAAAATTAAAACACTGTTTTAATTTATTGACTCCCTGACCGCCTTACGTGGAGACTGGCGGCTGTTGCTTCTTCTTTAGCCAGGGCTTATTGACGATGACTATCCGAAATCTCGCCGTGATCGGCGAATGCATGATCGAGCTGTCACAGCAGGGCGCACAGCTGACGCGCGGCTTTGGCGGCGATACCCTCAACACCGCCGTCTACCTTGCCCGCCAAATGCCGGAACAGACGCTGCAGGTACATTACGTCACCGCACTCGGCACCGACAGCTTCAGCGGCGAGATGCTGCTGGCCTGGCGGCAGGAGAACATCGAAACCGGGTTGATTCAGCAGTTGGACAACAAACTGCCGGGCCTGTACGTGATCGAAACCGACGCCGCCGGCGAACGCACCTTTTACTACTGGCGCAACGACGCCGCCGCCCGGTATTGGCTTGCGGGACCGCAGGCCGACGCACTGTGTGCCCGGCTGGCGCAGTTCGATTACCTGTATCTCAGCGGCATTAGCCTGGCGATCCTCGCGCCTGCCGACCGCACGAAGCTGCTGGCGCTGTTGCGCCGCTGCCGCGCCAACGGCGGCCAGGTTATCTTCGACAACAACTACCGTCCGCGCCTGTGGCAAAGCCGTGAGGAAACGCAGCTGGCCTACCGCGAGGTGCTGGCCTGCACCGACATCGCCTTCCTGACGCTGGATGACGAAGCGTTGCTGTGGGGAGCACAGCCGGTTGAACAGGTGGTGGCACGCACACAGGCGCTCGGCGTCGGCGAGATCGTTATCAAACGCGGCGCGGATGCCTGTCTGGTGTTCAGCGTGGAGGGAGAGCGGCTTGAGGTACCGGCGATCGCACTGCCGCCGGAGCGCGTGGTGGATACCACCGCAGCAGGCGACTCTTTCAGCGCCGGTTACCTGGCGGTACGCCTGAACGGCGGCAGCGCCCAGCAGGCGGCACAGCGCGGCCACCGGCTTGCCGCGACGGTGATCCAACATCGCGGCGCCATCATTCCCGCAACGGCAATGCCCGCATAGCCAATAAGGCGGCGGCGAGGTGGCCTCGCCGCCGGCGCAATGGATCCCAGACATATTGATGAGAGGATAATTGAAAGAATTTCCCTGGCGTTGGCTTATTGATACCCAGAACTGCTAAGCTCAGGTCTTGGCATTGCCGCCTTTTTGAATTTATTAGCCGAGTATAAATTTCAATCCGCCGCACTGACTAGCTGGACTTTGGTGCAGGTCGGGCTGAATCGCCGAACGACAGGGAGGTTACCGATGGCCGTCGCATTCGCCAACGCCGTCGCCGCAAGACTGCATCTTGACGGCCGACTGCACGCCTTCAGCCAATTCAAATACGCTTATTTGACCTTCAATAAACACCGTCCCGATCGCCATCTGCTGGTCTCAAGCTACCCGCAAGAATGGCTGGACATCTACAGCGCCAATCGTTATCAGCGCATCGATCCCGTCGTGCGCGCCGCCCATAGCCGCTGCGCGCCCTTCATGTGGCACGACACCCCCGTCACCACCGAGGATCGGCATTACCGGAAGATCTTCAGCCAGGCGCGGGAATACGACATCGTGCACGGCTGCAGCTTTGTTTTGCACGATCACGACAACAACCTGGCGATCCTGTCGATCAGCGCCACGGCGGCCGATGACGCCGATCTGCGGCAGCTGATGGAAGACGAGAGGGCCAGCCTGCAGATGGTATTGGTCGATACCCACCAGCACGCCCTGGCCTTGGCCAGCGCCGAGGCGAGCCGGACAGACCGGCTCTCGCCGCGCGAAGGGGAGATCCTCTACTGGGCCAGCCAGGGCAAAACCTACCATGAGATCGCACTGATCCTGGGGATCAAAACCCGTACGGTGAAGTTTCACATCGGCAATGCGGTGCGTAAGCTGGGGGTCACGAACGCCAAACACGCGATCCGGCGCTGTCTCGAGCGGCAGCTTATCGCACCGCCGGAAGCATAAAAAAGCCGGCATCGCTGCCGGCTCTTTGTGCTTTGCCTTGCGGAAAATCAGCCCGCGACGGCGATGCGTTTCATGTCAGTCATGTAGCCACGCAGTTTACGGCCAACGGTTTCGATAGGGTGGCTGCGCACCGCTTCATTCACGTCGCGCAGTTGCGCGTTGTCCACCGCCGTACCCGCCACGGCTTTGCCCAAATCGCCCGCCTGCAGAGTGGTCATGAAGTCTTTCAGCAACGGCACCGCCGCGTTGGCGAACAGGTAGTTGCCGTACTCCGCGGTATCGGAGATGACCACGTTCATTTCATACAGACGCTTACGCGCAATGGTGTTGGCGATCAACGGCAGCTCGTGCAGTGACTCGTAGTAAGCCGACTCTTCGATGATACCGGCATCGACCATGGTTTCGAACGCCAGCTCGACGCCTGCTTTCACCATCGCCACCATCAGCACGCCATGATCGAAGTACTCTTGTTCACCGATCTTGCCTTCAAACTGCGGCGCATTCTCGAACGCGGTTTTGCCGGTCTCTTCGCGCCAGGTCAGCAGTTTCACGTCGTCTTCCGCCCAGTCGGCCATCATGCCGCTGGAGAAAGCGCCGGAGATGATGTCGTCCATGTGCTTCTGGAACAGCGGTGCCATGATGGTTTTCAGCTGTTCGGACAGCGCATAGGCACGCAGCTTGGCCGGGTTGGACAGGCGATCCATCATCAGGGTGATACCGCCCTGCTTCAGCGCTTCGGTGATGGTTTCCCAGCCGAACTGAATCAGTTTCTCGGCGTAAGCCGGATCGGTACCCTCAGCAACCAGCTTGTCGAAGCACAGCAGCGAACCCGCCTGCAGCATGCCGCACAGAATAGTCTGCTCGCCCATCAAATCGGATTTCACTTCAGCGACGAAGGAAGACTCCAGCACGCCGGCGCGGTGGCCGCCGGTCGCCGCCGCCCAGGCCTTGGCGATCGCCATGCCTTCGCCTTTCGGATCGTTTTCCGGGTGAACCGCAATCAGGGTCGGCACGCCGAAGCCGCGCTTGTACTCTTCACGCACTTCGGTGCCCGGACACTTCGGCGCGACCATCACCACGGTGATGTCTTTGCGCACCTGCTCACCCACTTCAACGATGTTGAAGCCGTGGGAGTAACCCAGCGCCGCGCCGTCTTTCATCAGCGGCTGCACCGCGCGCACTACGGAAGAGTGCTGCTTGTCCGGCGTCAGGTTGACCACCAGATCCGCCTGCGGGATCAGGTCTTCGTAGGTGCCGACCTTAAAGCCGTTTTCGGTCGCCTTGCGCCAGGAAGCGCGCTTCTCGTCGATCGCTTCTTTGCGCAGGGCATAGGCGACATCCAGACCGGAATCGCGCATGTTGAGCCCCTGGTTCAGGCCCTGGGCGCCACAGCCGACAATCACCACTTTTTTACCTTTCAGGTAGCCGGCTTCGTCAGCAAATTCGTCGCGCGCCATAAAGCGGCATTTACCCAATTGCGCCAACTGCTGACGCAGGTTCAATGTGTTGAAATAGTTAGCCATGGTGGTACTCCGGTTTGATGTTGTCTTGCATTGTTATTTTCATTCCCCGCCCTGTCTGTGCGGAGATTCGTTAAACTCAATGTATAACAGGAAATGCGTTGCTTAAATTGATATATTGAGAACGTGACATTGCAATTTTTGCAACACTCTCACTGCGAGCGTATCGATATGGATTTACGTGATTTAAAGCTGTTCTTGCATCTGGCCGAAAGCCATCACTTCGGGCGCACCGCCAAGGCGATGCACGTCAGCCCGTCGACGCTCTCCCGCCAGATCCAGCGGCTGGAAGAGATCCTCGGGCAGCCGCTGTTCCTGCGCGATAACCGCACCGTGCAGCTCACCGACGCCGGCGAACAGCTGAAAGAATTCGCCCAGCAAACGCTGCTGCAGTATCAGCAGCTGAAGCACTCGCTCGGCCAGCACGGCCCTTCGCTGAGCGGCGAACTGCGGCTGTTCTGCTCGGTGACCGCGGCGTACAGCCACCTGCCGCCGATCCTCGATCGCTTTCGTGCGCAGCACCCGCTGGTAGAGATTAAGCTGACCACCGGCGATGCCGCCGACGCGGTCGACAAGGTGCAATCCAACGAGGCCGATCTCGGCATCGCCGGCCGGCCGGAAACGCTGCCCGCCAGCGTGGCGTTCACCAAAATCGGCGAAATTCCGCTGGTGCTGATCGCGCCGGCGCTGCCCTGTGCGGTGCGCAGCCAGGCGTTCGCCGACAAGCCCGACTGGGCCGAGATCCCGTTCATCCTGCCGGAGCACGGCCCCTCGCGAAAACGCATCGAGCTGTGGTTCCGCCGCCATCGCATCAGCAATCCGCTGATTTACGCTACCGTCGGCGGCCACGAGGCCATCGTGTCGATGGTGGCCCTGGGCTGCGGCATCGCGCTGATCCCAAGCGTGGTGGTGGACAACAGCCCGGAGCCGGTACGTAACCGCATCTCGCAGCTGGATAACATCTCGATGGTCGAACCGTTTGAACTGGGGGTCTGCGTTCAGAAAAAACGCCTCAGCGATCCGTTGATCGACGCCTTTTGGCGGTTGCTGCATCCTCGCTGACGCGGGGTTTCAAAGGTCCGCCGGATCGATCTGCTTCATCGTCTCTACCTGCATCAACCAGTGGTAGAGCGGCTCAAGCTGCAAAAATGCCCCGGCCAGCAGCGGCGCCAGATCGGCGTTGAACAGCTTTTCCACTTCGCTGTCCGTCACCATCACCGCAAACGACTTGCGGTTGTACCAGGTGGCGATCTCCGCCGCCTGTTCCTTCACCAGCGGGCGCTTGTAGCGCTCGCCCACCAGCTCGAACGGCGGCCGGCAGCAGGCGGCCACCTCCAGGAAAGGCTGCGGCCGCTGCCTCAGCGTATGGCGGAACAGATCCATGGTCGGCTTGTTGGCGCTGTAGTAGCCGAGCCCATAGCGCAGCATGTCCGGCCCCAGTTCGGAAAAGTAGACCGGCGCGTCTTTCCAGTCTTTACTCGGGCGCTTGAACGTCAGCCACATGCGGCTGCGGTAGCGCGATTTATCGTGAGAAAACCGCGTATCGCGATGAATGCGCGACAGCGTTTTGCCGATCGCCGGGCGGGTCTCGAACTGCGGGTCGATCGCCAGCATGCCGGGAGCCAGTTGCTCCACCAGCGCGCGAAACGGCGCCAGCAGCTCGCGATCGTAGATGTCGCGATTGCCGTCGAACCAGGCCTTATCGTTCTCGATCCGCACCTGCTGCAGGAAATTCAGGCCCTGCTGGCTAAAGCCGGAGAAAGGTTGCGTCATAAGTTTTTCCGTTCTGACGGTTTATCGGGTGTTGCGCAGATCTTCCCTCTGCCAACGGCGTTTGATAAACACGCGCCGACGCGTGCGGAAATAGGCGACATACAGGTAGAACGCCGCCCGGTTGCTGAACAGCGCACCGCCAACCACGCCCCCCAGCAGCAGGGCGCCGGTGGCGATGCCGGTCATGCCCGCCGCCCACGCCGCCGCGGCGCCGAGGCAACACAGACCGAGCATGCCAAGGTAATATTGCAACAATACCACCCCGCTGTTTTTACCCTGCACCAGTTGGAACAGGATCAACGTCATCCACACCGCCACGATCGCGCCGCTGCCCATCAACACGGCGGCGGAGGTCTTGCCGCTCCAGGCGGCCGCCACATCCGTGACCAGACCCATCACGCCCGCCAGCCCCAGCGTCAGGCACACCATCAGCAACATGACGTTGCCGACGCCCGGCGGCGACAACCGCTGGCCCGGCGTCATGAAATGCTGCTCGAGCTGCGCATCCACACCGGCGAAAAGAGCGCGATCGCGCGCCGCGATTTGGCTTTCCATCTCCCGACCCTGCACGATCAGGCGTTTAATCATCCACTCCGCCATTACCTCACCATCTGCGGCAATTTCTGCATAATGCCCACAAAATACTGCCCGGTGGTTTTCACATTCACCGGCGCCGACAGGGTGCCGCTGATGCCGCTGCCGACAAACGTCAACGCGTTATTGAGCGCAGAGTGCAATTGCTGGCGCAGCCCGTTTTGGATCGCTTCCGTCGGGTAGCGTTTCGGGTACAGGCCGTTCTTCACCATCTCTTTCAAGACGTTGTTGGAAATTCCCGGATTTTCCGCCCGAATGATGTTTTCGGTCAGTCGCTTCCTTTCGCTGCGGGGCATGCTTTTCAGCCACTCCGTCGCCTTGCGCGCCGAAATGCGGCGCATGGCGCGATAGGTCATCGTCGCTTCCTTCAGGGCGGCCCCGGCGCTGGCCAGCGAGATCACATCGAGCACGGTACTGGTGGCGATATACCACTGCTCTGAATCGAGCTGAGCCAATTCATCGCCTTTCCCGTCATAAAGCTTGTTGACGCGGTACAGCCCATTACCGCACTGCAACGCGCTGGCGGCCATGCCGGCATAGCCCAGATAAGCCACCGCTGAGCTGGTACCGCCGGTAAATGGCACGGCGACGCTGCCCGACGCCAGTAAAAAGACCGATACCAGCAGCGTTCCACACGACAGCGCGGCCGAGGCCAGCTCTTTGCTGACGCTGGGTTTGCTCAACGCTTCCGACAGCGTATTGGTCGCGGCAACGCGCGAGGTATGAGCCACCGTTTTGCTGATGACCACGTGGGTAACCTGCGAAGCGTTCGAGTAACCGGTGTGCTGCGTCGGGCGGACTAAAAATGAGTTTTGCCCGTCGGAAAAAATAATTCCCACGCCATGAAAGGCGAGGCTGCAGTCCAGCGAGTCCTGCAAGGCTTGCAGATTAATATCGCGATAGAATTCTTGTACGCCGGTATTGCCCAACAGGCGGGCAAACTCGGCGTTGGTCAAATCGTCTTCGGGAGAACCGAACGGCGTAGAAAAAGCAGTTTTCATTGTCGTGCATCCCTATACGTCAGAAGTCTTGGCAGTATAAAAATGCACGACAAAATCACAACCGCACAACCCATAAACTGACTCATGCGTCACGGTTACTTATCAATCCGACTCACCCCTGCAAAAAGAAGCGGAACGCCGGGTTGTCGGTTTCATCGTGGCAATCGTAGCCCAACGCCTGCAGGTGCCGCTCGAATTCCGGCTCGGATTGCGCCAGCTCGAAGGCCGCCAGCACCCGGCCGAAGTCGGTACCGTGGCTGCGATAGTGGAACAGCGAAATGTTCCAGTGCGTGCCCAGCGTTTGCAGGAACTTCAGCAGCGCGCCCGGCGACTCCGGAAATTCAAAGCTGTACAGCCGTTCGCGCAGCGGCTTCGACGGACGCCCGCCCACCATGTAGCGCACGTGCAGCTTGGCCATCTCGTCGTCCGACAGATCCACCACCTGGTAACCGTCGGCGTTGAGTTCGTCGATGATCTCCCGCCGTTCGGGGTGGCCGCGCGTCAGCCGCACGCCGACGAAAATGCAGGCGTTGTCGGCATCGGCGTACCGGTAGTTGAATTCGGTCACCGAGCGGCCGCCCAGCAGTTGGCAGAACTTGAGGAAGCTGCCCTGCTGTTCCGGAATGGTCACCGCCAGCAGCGCTTCGCGCTGTTCGCCCAATTCGCAACGCTCGGAAACATAGCGCAGTCCGTGGAAGTTGAGATTGGCGCCGGACAGCACGTGCGCCAGCCGCTCGCCCTGAATGTTGTGCTGCTGGACGTACTTTTTCAGCCCCGCCAAAGCCAGCGCGCCGGAAGGTTCGGCAATGGCGCGCACGTCCTCGAACAGATCTTTGACCGCCGCGCAGATGGCGTCGCTGTCCACGGTGATCACGTCGTCCAGATACTCACGGCACAGGCGGAACGTTTCGTCGCCGATGCGCTTCACCGCCACGCCTTCGGCGAACAGCCCGACGCGCGCCAGATCCACCGGATGGCCGGCATCCAGCGCCGCGCGCAGACAGGCGGAGTCTTCCGCTTCGACGCCGATCACTTTGATCTGCGGCATCAGCTGTTTGATCAGCACGGCCACCCCGGCGGCCAAGCCGCCGCCGCCGACCGGTACGAAGACCCGATCCAAATGCGCGTCTTGCTGCAACAGCTCCATCGCCAGCGTGCCCTGCCCGGCGATCACCGTCGGGTGATCGAACGGCGGCACGAAAGTCATGCCTTGCTGATGGGAAAGCTCGATTGCCTTCGCTTTGGCCTCGTCGAAATTAGCGCCGTGCAGCAACACTTCGCCGCCGAAGCCGCGCACCGCATCCACCTTGATGTCCGCGGTGGACACCGGCATCACGATCAGCGTTTTGATCCCCAGCCGTTTACCGGAGAAGGCGACGCCCTGCGCGTGGTTGCCGGCCGAAGCCGTCACGACGCCGCGCGCCTTCTGCTCTTCGTCCAGCCCGGCGATCATCGCATAGGCCCCGCGCAGCTTGAAGCTGTGCACCGGCTGGCGATCTTCGCGCTTCACCAAAATGGTGTTGCCGAGACGCGAAGAGATTTTGCTCATGGCCTGCAACGGGGTGACCTGCGCCACCTCGTAAACCGGCGAGCGCAGTACCGCTCGCAGATATTCCGCGCCGCAGGGGGCGCTGGGTAGGGGTTGAGAGACCGCCATGCTGCTTATCCCCCCAGTTTGCTCTTGTCGCGCACCGCGCCTTTGTCGGCGCTGGTGGCCAACGAGGCGTAGGCGCGCAGCGCGAAGGACACCTGACGTTCACGGTTTTTCGGCGTCCAGGCCGCGTCGCCGCGCGCCAGTTCCGCCTCATGCCGCGCCGCCAACTCCTGCTCGCTGACATCCAGCTGGATGCCGCGATGAGGAATGTCGATCGCGATCATGTCGCCGTCCTGCACCAGGGCGATCAGGCCGCCGTTGGCCGCTTCCGGCGAAGCGTGGCCGATGGACAACCCGGAGGTGCCGCCGGAGAAACGCCCGTCGGTGATCAGCGCACACGCCTTGCCCAGCCCCATCGATTTCAGGTAGGTGGTTGGGTAAAGCATTTCCTGCATGCCCGGCCCGCCTTTCGGCCCTTCGTAGCGAATCACCACTACGTCGCCCGCCACCACTTTGCCGCCGAGGATCGCTTCTACCGCGTCGTCCTGGCTTTCATACACTTTGGCCGGGCCGCGGAAGGTGAGGATTTCTTTGTCCACGCCGGCGGTTTTGACGATGCAGCCGTTTTCCGCCAGGTTGCCGTACAGTACCGCCAACCCGCCGTCCTGACTGTAGGCGTGCTCACGGGTGCGGATGCAGCCTTCCTTGCGGTCGGTGTCCAGCGAATCCCAGCGGCAATCCTGAGAGAATGCCTGCGTGGTGCGGATACCGGCCGGCCCGGCAGAGTACATTTTCTTGACGCTTTCGTCGCGGGTCAGCATCACGTCGTAAGCTTCCAGCGTCTGCGGCAGGGTCAGCCCCAACACGTTGTTCACCTCGCGGTTCAGCAAGCCGGCGCGATCCAACTCGCCAAGGATGCCGATCACGCCGCCGGCGCGGTGCACGTCTTCCATGTGATATTTCTGCGTGCTCGGCGCCACCTTGCACAGGTGCGGCACTTTGCGCGACAGGCGATCGATGTCTTCCATGGTGAAGTCCACCTCGCCTTCCTGCGCCGAAGCCAGCAGGTGCAGCACGGTGTTGGTCGAGCCGCCCATGGCGATGTCCAGCGTCATGGCGTTTTCAAACGCCGCCTTGTTGGCGATATTGCGCGGCAGCGCGCTCTCGTCGTCCTGCTCGTAATAGCGTTTGGTCAGCTCGACGATGCGCTTGCCGGCGTTGAGGAACAGTTCCTTGCGATCGGCGTGGGTGGCCAGCAGCGAGCCGTTGCCCGGCTGCGACAGGCCCAGCGCTTCGGTCAGGCAGTTCATCGAGTTGGCGGTAAACATGCCGGAGCAGGAGCCGCAGGTCGGGCAGGCGGAACGCTCGATCTGCTCGCTGTCGGCGTCGCTGACGTTCGGGTTCGCACCCTGGATCATCGCGTCTACCAGATCCAACTTGATGATCTGGTTGGAGAGTTTGGTTTTGCCAGCTTCCATCGGGCCGCCGGAAACGAAGATCACCGGAATGTTCAGGCGCAACGCCGCCATCAGCATGCCCGGGGTGATCTTGTCACAGTTGGAGATGCACACCATCGCGTCGGCGCAGTGGGCGTTCACCATGTATTCGACCGAGTCGGCGATCAGCTCGCGCGACGGCAAGGAATAGAGCATGCCGCCGTGGCCCATGGCGATGCCGTCATCCACCGCGATGGTGTTGAACTCTTTGGCCACGCCGCCGGAGGCTTCGATCTGTTCGGCGACCAGTTTGCCCAGATCGCGCAGATGCACGTGGCCCGGCACGAACTGGGTAAAGGAGTTGACCACGGCGATGATCGGCTTGCCGAAATCGGCGTCGGTCATCCCGGTCGCGCGCCACAATGCGCGGGCACCCGCCATATTGCGGCCATGGGTGGTGGTGGCGGAACGGTACTTAGGCATGCTCTTTTCACTCCAAATGTATTTATGACAGGCGGCGAACGAACCGCCTGGATATTCTTATCTTGTCTGTCTTGTCGTCCGCCACGCGGCGCGGCGAGCCTTGTCGTTACGGGTTTACCGGATCCAGCCAACCGTATTTGTCTTCGGTCTTGCCGCTGAACAGGCCGAAGAACGCCTGTTGGATCTGTTTGGTCACCGGGCCGCATTTGCCGATGCCGACCTGAATGCCGTCCACGCTGCGCACCGGCGTGATTTCCGCCGCGGTGCCAGACATGAACACTTCGTCGGCCAGGTACAGCGATTCGCGCGACAGCACCTGCTCGCGCACCTCGAAGCCCATGTCTTTCGCCAGCTTGATGATCGCGTCGCGGGTGATGCCCGGCAGCGCCGACGAGGTGAACGGCGGGGTATAGAGCACGCCGTCTTTCACTTCAAACAGGTTCTCGCCCGCCCCTTCGGAAATGTAACCGTGCACGTCGAGCGCAATGCCTTCCTGATAGCCGTGGCGACGCGCTTCGCTGCCCACCAACAGGGAGGAAAGATAGTTGCCGCCGGCCTTGGCCGCAGTGGGGATCGTGTTTGGTGCGACGCGGTGCCAGGAGGAGACCATCGCATCGATGCCTTGATCCAGCGCTTCTTCACCCAAATAAGCGCCCCAAGGAAACGCCGCGATAATCACGTCCGTTTTATAACCGGCCGGCGGGTTGACGCCCATGCCGACATCGCCGACGAACACCAGCGGGCGAATGTACGCGCTGACCAGGTTGTTCTTGCGCAGCGTAGCGCGGCAGGCTTCCATCAGCTCGTCGACGCTTTGCGACACCGGCATGCGGTAGATTTTCGCCGAATCGTGCAGGCGCTGCATATGCTCGCGATGACGGAATACCACTGGCCCCAAGTGCGAGTCATAGCAGCGTACGCCTTCAAACACCGACGTGCCGTAATGCAACGCGTGCGACATCACGTGCACTTTGGCCTCGGCCCAAGGCACCATCTCACCATTGAACCAAATGTAATCGGCTTTCTTAGTCATTGTTATTTATCCTTCTCAGCGCCTCAGGCGCGTATTTGTTGTGATGTTGGCTGCTGGATCTCGACGCAGGAGACGTCCATCAGTTTGCTTAATTGAGATGACAACAGGGCGACCGGGCGCGGGCTGGCAACGGTCAATTCGATATTGATGCTGTCGGCGTTGGCCGGGGAAACCATATTCATAGCACAAACCTGAAAGCCGCGATGACGCACGACCCGCAATACGCGCTCTAACATTTCGGGGCGAAAACGCGCCTGGATCGAGAGTTGATGCTGCATCATGATATTTCCTCCAACATGGTTTCGTTACCGGCGCCCGGCGGCACCAGCGGCCAGACGTTTTCGAGTTCGTCGATAGAGACCTGCAGCAGATAAGGGCCCTCGGTATTGAACAGCGCCTCGAGCGCGCCCTCCACCTGATCCTTGCGGCTGATGCGCTGGCCGGGAATGCCGAAGGCGGCGGCCAGCATCAGGAAGTCGGGGTTATCGGACAGGTTGGTTTCGCTGTAGCGGCCGTCGAAGAACAGCTGCTGCCATTGGCGCACCATTCCGAGACGCTGGTTGTCCAGCAGCACGATCTTCAGCGGCAGCCGTTTGCGCTTGATAGTGCCCAGTTCCTGCACGTTCATCATGAAGGAACCATCGCCCGAGACGCAGATCACCGTATCTTGCGGACGCGCGATCTGGGCCCCGACCGCCGCCGGCACGCCGAACCCCATGGTGCCGAGGCCGCTGGAGGTGATGAAATTCTCCGGGCGCTCGAACGTCATGTGCTGCGCGCTCCACATCTGGTGCTGGCCGACGTCGGTGGTCACCACGCTGTTGGCCGGCTTGCGGGCGGACAGCTGGCGCAAGAACAGCGGCGCGTAGATCGGCTGGCCGGGGTGATCGTAGCGGCAGGCGTGCTCGGCTTTCAGCGCCATCACCTGCTGCTGCCAGGCGGCGATGTTCAGCGGGCGCTGCAACGCCGGCAGCAACGTTTTCAAATCGCCTTGCAGGGCGACATGCGCCTGGCGCAGCTTGCTCATCTCCGCCGGGTCGATATCCATGTGGATCACTTTGGCGTGCGGCGCGAAGGCGTTCAGCTTGCCGGTCACGCGGTCATCGAAACGCGCGCCGACGGCGATCAACAGATCGCACTCCTGCACCGCCAGGTTGGCAGCCTTGGTGCCGTGCATGCCCAGCATACCGAGGTACAGCGGATCTTGCGCATCCGGCGCGCCCAGCCCCTTCAGGGTGGCGACGTTCGGCATGCGGGTCACGGCGATGAACTCGCGCAGCGCCGGCACCGCCTGGGCCATGCCCACGCCGCCGCCGACGTACAGCATCGGTTTGTGCGCCTGCGCCAGCAGCTCGGCCGCCTCTGCCAACGCCGCCGCCGGGAACGCCGGCGCTTCATCGACCGGCATCAGGTGCGGATGCAGGTCGCCCTGCGCCAGCTGGATGTCTTTCGGGATATCGATCAGCACCGGGCCGGGACGGCCGCCGGCGGCGATGGCGAACGCTTCCGCCATGATGCCCGGCAAGGCGTCCAGCGATTCCACCAGGAAGCTGTGCTTGGTGCAGGCCAGAGACAGGCCGAGAACATCGATCTCCTGAAAGGCATCGGTGCCGATCAGCGCGGACCCCACCTGACCAGTGATGGCGACAACGGGAACAGAATCGAGCAGCGCATCAGCCAGGCCGGTGATCAGGTTGGTGGCGCCGGGGCCGGAAGTGGCGATACAGACACCGACTTTGCCGGTGGCGCGGGCGTAGCCGATGGCGGCCATGGCGGCGCCCTGTTCATGGCGGCACAGCAGGTGTTCCACGCCGCCGTCGTACAGCGCATCGTACACCGGCATGATTGCCCCGCCCGGATAGCCGAATACGGTATCCACCCCCTGCGTACGCAACGCTTGAACTACCCACTGAGCGCCATTCATGGTTATTTCCCCGCCTTACTTCGAAAATCGCAGGATTTTGTTCTGTTTTTCATGCTCTGCCCCTTGCTCCACTTTTCTCTTGCCAATAAAAAACCCCCGGACCTGACGGTGCGGGGGTTCTCTTGCGATTCCGGCTTGTTTGCTAAGCCTTTCTTCGTCCAAGTGCAGCCCCGCACGGTGGGATAATAATCACCACCACGCTAATCACGACTAGGCTAATCACTTGGGCAAAGGCTTTCATAATGGGTTTGTTCACTGTGCTCATTCAGAACTAATGCTTACAGAGGTACCACAGCCGCGCGCGACATGACAACACTTTTTTTGCGTTATTATTCGGCGCAATCTGGTCATACCTCACGCGAATCGCCTCTCTTTCACACGTTGGCGCGCACGCCCGGATTTTTCACCGCGTCGGTGATCGCCTTGCCGCGCGTATCCTTGCCGAAGAACACCAACAGGGCGATCGCCACCGCCACCGTACCGGCGACGATCGCCATCGCCAGGCCGTAATTATGCCCATGATGCTCGGCGATGGTGGCTTGCAGCGTAGCGTTGACCGAGGCGATCAGGTTGCCCAGCTGGTACACGAACCCCGGCAGCACCGCGCGGGTGTTGGCCGGCACCAGCTCGGTCAGGTAGGTCGGCACCACGCCCCAGGCGCCCTGCACCATGAATTGCATCAGGAAAGCGCCGATCCCCAACATTAGCGAACCGCTGGAAAATGCCCACAATGGGATCACCGGTAAGGCCAGCAATGCGGCGATAATGATCGCTTTTTTACGACCGATTTTTTCCGATAACGAACCGAAGAAAACGCCACCGATAATTGACGCGATATTGTAGCTAATGGCGATGATACTGACGGTTTTCGGATCGAAACCGTGCTGAACTTTCAGAAACACCGGATACAGATCCTGCGTGCCGTGAGAGAAGAAATTGAACGCCGCCATCAGCAGCACCAGATAGCAGCATAGCTTCCAGTGGCTCTTCAACACCGGCAATAAAGCCGTACTTTCTTTGCGCTCACGTGCCGCCAGCCACACCGGCGACTCCTGCACGCAATAATAAATAAACGGCAGCAGCAGGATCGGCGCCGCGCCGATGACGAACATTCCGCGCCAGCCGACCGTTTCGAACAGCAGGCCGTACACCACCGCCGCCAGCAGATAACCGAACGGATAGCCGGCCTGGAAAATGCCCGACATCAGGCCGCGCGAGCGGTCCGGTATGGTTTCCATCGCCAATGACGACGCCACACCCCAGATACCGCCCATCGCAACGCCGTACAACACTCGTAACAGCAAGAAGACCGTCAACGAGGGCGCGGCGGCGGAGAGCAGCTCAAACACCGAAAAGAAGACGATATTCAGCATCAGGATCGGTTTGCGGCCATATTTTTCCGCCGCACGCCCGAAGATCAGCGCGCCGATCGGGCGCACCGCCAGCGTGAGCAGAATAGCCAACGTGACCTGTTCCAGACCGACGTGAAAAGATTGCGCGATGTCGCTGAGTAAAAATACCAGCACGAAAAAATCGAAAGCGTCGAGCGTCCAGCTTGAAAAACTGGCAATTGCCGCGTTGCGTTGCAGCGGGGTCCAACCAAACATAGTGTTATCCCTACCGTAGAGTACGAAGTCAGGAGGTTTAGCGGCTGCCGGGCAGACTGCGGCGGCGGTCGGAGTGTGTTAAAGAAGTGATTTTTCTTTTAATCAATTGTTAAATACACCCGTTAACCCTATGGTTGCAATGCGTATGGGCCGCTAATGTGTTGCAGCCTTCAGCGAATTGTTAATGGGTATTGCCGCAGGTTGCGAGGCGGTTCGCACAATCTCGTTCAATTCGATGAAAATCAGTGATTATGCTGCGAGTTTCATGGAAAAAATGCCAAGAACGCCGCGCGGTACCTGGATAAATCGCGCATCATGCCGCCCTCAGCAAGGAGAGCGATATGTCACTGGCGGTAATCTATAGCCGCGCCATCATCGGCGTTCAGGCCCCTTCCGTGACGGTGGAGGTGCATATCAGCAATGGCCTGCCCGGCCTGACGCTGGTCGGTCTGCCGGAAACCACGGTAAAAGAGGCGCGCGATCGGGTGCGCAGCGCCCTGATCAACAACGGTTTCACCTTTCCCGCCCGGCGCATCACCGTCAATTTGGCACCGGCCGATCTGCCGAAAGAAGGCGGGCGTTACGATCTGCCGATAGCGCTGGCGATCCTCGCCGCCTCCGAGCAACTGCCCCTCGCACCGTTGGCACGCTACGAGTTTCTTGGCGAGCTCGCGCTGTCCGGCGCACTGCGTGCGGTCAGAGGCGCCATCCCGGCGGCGCTGGCGGCGGCTGACGCCGGGCGACAATTGATCCTGTCGACGGACAACGCCGCCGAGGTCGGCCTGATCGCACAGTCACAATCCCATACCGCCCAACACCTGTTGGAGGTCTGTGCTTTTTTACTCGGCCAGGGCGAACTGCCGGTGGCCGTCACACCCCCCGCAGCCGGCAATGCGTACGAAAACGCCGATCTGCGCGACATCATCGGCCAGGAGCAGGCCAAGCGGGCGCTGGAGATCGCCGCCGCCGGCGGGCATAACCTGCTGCTGATTGGGCCGCCGGGCACAGGCAAAACCATGCTGGCCAGCCGACTGACGGGCTTACTGCCGCCGCTGACGGAGCCTGAGGCGCTGGAAAGCCTGGCGATCGCCAGCTTGCAACACCCTGTTCTGAGCGCTCTGCCATGGCGCCAGAGGCCGTTTCGCGCGCCGCATCACAGCGCATCGATGGCGGCATTGGTCGGCGGCGGCTCACTGCCGCGTCCGGGCGAGATCTCGATGGCGCATAACGGCGTGCTGTTTCTGGATGAGCTACCGGAATTCGAGCGTAAGGTCCTGGATGCGCTGCGCGAGCCGTTGGAATCCGGCGAGATCGTGATTTCACGCGCCAACGCCAAGGTCTGTTTCCCTGCCAGAGTACAGTTGATCGCGGCAATGAACCCCAGCCCGACAGGGCATTATCAGGGGTTGCACAACCGCGCCTCGCCGCAGCAGGTGTTGCGCTATCTGGCCCGGCTGTCAGGGCCTTTTCTCGACCGTTTCGATCTGTCTATCGAAGTGCCGCTGTTACCGCCGGGTACGCTCAGCCAGCGGAAAACGCATGGGGAAAGCAGTGAGCAGGTGCGGAAACGGGTGCAGCAGGCACGCGCCCGGCAGCTCGAACGCGCCGGTAAAGTCAACGCGCTGTTGAGCAACCGTGAAGTGGAACGTGATTGTGTTCTGCAGGCGGCGGACGCCGAGTTTTTGGAGACGACATTAAACGCGCTGGGGTTATCGGTACGCGCCTGGCAGCGCATCCTGAAAGTGGCTCGCACGCTGGCGGATTTGGCGGGAGATACTGAACTCGACAGGCGCCACCTCAGCGAAGCGCTGGGCTATCGCAGTATGGATCGTCTGTTGTTACAGCTACATCGCAGTCTGGAATGAAAATGGGGCCCGCAGGCCCCATCGTCTTTAGTCTTCGCTGTCGCTGTAATCTTCCACTGCGTCAGCCTGCGGTTTACCGCCGGACAGAGTATGGAATTTCTTCGGGCGACGTGTGCGCGCCAGATATTTAGCCCATACTTTTTCCTGCTCGGTAGCCGCTTCGCGCTCACCTCGGCACACTGCGACGAACAGCTGTTCTTCTTCAGTCGCTGGCTGGCGTTTACCCGAGTCCAGCTCGTTAAACGCGTAGCCGAAACGCTCTAGCAATTGCGCCTCTTTAATGGTGAAATCGCCGTGACGGGAGAACCCGCGAGGGTAATGTTTATTATCAAAAAAACGATTGGTCGTGGTGAAGCTATCCGCCATCTGACACGCTCCTAATTCTCTTATGGCCGTGCTGTTTATGGCGCGGAGTATTAGATAGGCTTGACAGCGTGTAAAACAAAACATTTAAATCTTAACGACAAATTTTTTTGGAGATAGGTGTGGATACCGAATTACTGAAAACCTTTTTGGAGGTCAGTAGAACGCGTCACTTTGGCAGAGCCGCAGAATCTTTGTACTTAACGCAGTCCGCGGTCAGTTTCCGCATCCGTCAGTTAGAAAACCAGTTGGGCGCAAATTTATTTACCCGTCATCGCAATAACATCCGCCTGACGCCTGCCGGCGAGCGGCTTCTGCCCTATGCCGAAAGCCTGATGAACACCTGGCAGTTGGCGAAGAAAGAGGTCGTGCGTTCACTGCAACATACCGAGCTGTCGATCGGCGCGACTGCCTCGTTGTGGGAGGCTTATTTGACCCCCTGGTTGCAGTCTCTCTATCAACAAAGAGAGGCGCTGCAGCTCGAAGCCAGGGTGGCCTTAAGGCACTCTTTGGTAAAGCAACTGCATGAAAGGCAGCTCGATTTACTGATCACCACTGAGCCGCCAAAGATGGACGAACTGGCCAGCCAGCAGCTGGGCAATTTCTCATTACGCCTGTTCTCATCCGCGCGTCGTGACAAGCAATCCCCCATGCCGTACATCAAGCTGGAATGGGGGGCCGACTTCCACCAACAGGAAAACCGCATGTTGGAAGGTGATAACGTGCCGGTACTCACGACCACCTCGGCACACCTGACGCGTCAGTTGCTGGAAACCACAGGCGGATGCGCTTTCCTGCCCAGCCAGTGGGAAAAAGAGTATCCGCAGTTGCTTGCCGCCACCGAGATCCCGCCGATTGTCCGCCCACTGTATGCCGTCTGGTTGCAAAACAGCGATCAACAACCTTTGATTCGGCAATTACTTAAAATACCTTTAAATACCGCAGCCTAAAGCATTATGGCGGCCTTAAATGCCGTCATCGTGGTAATGACTGTCTATCATGCTAAAAGCCGCCCATCGCCTTCTGAGAGAAGATAATGCAAAACGATAAGAGAATCCGGAGGCGTGCAGGGTAAAGCTCGGAAGAACATGAAGCAGCCAGGATCGGGCAAACCTCGGCATATAGCGTCAAAAGCGCTCTTTTCCAAAGCGGGAATGCACTAAGGGAAGGGATAATAGGTAAAAAAAAACCCTTTGCTTTCGCAAAGGGTTCTTAATATGGCAGGGGCGGAGAGACTCGAACTCGCGACACCCGGTTTTGGAGACCGGTGCTCTACCAACTGAGCTACGCCCCTAAATCTCGCTTAACATTATGCCTGCTAATAAAGCAGGCATAATTAAATAAGTGGCGGAACGGACGGGGCTCGAACCCGCGACCCCCTGCGTGACAGGCAGGTATTCTAACCAACTGAACTACCGCTCCACCGATTCTTTTACGTTGCATCTCTCGATGCCGGCAAATTCGCGCTTTGCGATTTGCGCATTACCAGTCGTCACACTGATAACGTTAATTTGATGCCTGGCAGTGTCCTACTCTCGCATGGGGAGACCCCACACTACCATCGGCGCTACGGCGTTTCACTTCTGAGTTCGGCATGGGGTCAGGTGGGACCACCGCGCTATTGCCGCCAGGCAAA
>NZ_MSTL01000005.1:0-142617 GCF_002752475.1 Serratia sp. OLAL2
CTTCTCTACCAGAACCTCATAAGCGACAGATTTCCCGGTAGCAGCCAGCTCAGGTGTTGACCTTGGGCGCGCATCACCGGCTGCCGAGCAAGACGGCGTTGTCAGGGTCAACCGGCCAGGGAAGGCCGGTTGAGGCGAGACTAACAGGGACGTTTGTCGCAGCCGACCCGCCCGACAACGCAGACGCGGCGAGGGTATCCGCGTAGCGGACAGATGGTGTTAAGCGAAGGCGCGGGTGGAGGGGCCGCGCTATCGGCCCCTCCAATTGCCGTTCATATTGGCCACAGAGAAATGCGGACATTTACGGCAATTCCCCAGCACAGAACGCCCAGAGGCTGGATAAAAAAATGCCACTCAGGCTTAAGTGAGCGGCATTGCGGGGTAACCCGGCCTTTTTCATGCGTGCGGCGCGTCGCAGTGGTAGCGGCCGCGCGGGATCACCAGCGGCGTGTGGGACAGCGGATCGTCGATGATCATGCACGGCATGCCGAACACCCGTTCCACCAGCTCGGCGGTAATGATTTCCGCCGGGTTTCCCTCCGCCACGATCTTGCCGTCGCGCATGGCGATGATGTGATCGGCATAGCGGCAGGCGTGGTTGAGATCGTGCAGCACCGCGATGAGGGTTTGGCCGCGCTCGCGGTTGAGCTGGCGGAACAGATCCAGCAGCTCTATTTGGTGCGCGATGTCGAGGTAGGTGGTCGGTTCATCCAGCAGCAGCAGCGGCGTTTGCTGCGCCAACGCCATCGCCACCCAGACGCGCTGTCGCTGTCCGCCGGACAGCTCGTCGACGCTGCGATCCGCCAGCTGGCTGACGTTGGTGGCCGCCATGGCGGCTTCCACCGCCTGTTTGTCGGCCTGTGTCCACTGTTTCAGCAGGCTCTGGTGCGGATAGCGGCCGCGCGACACCAGGTCCGCCACGGTAATGCTGTCCGGTGCGATCGAGGTTTGCGGCAGCAGGCCAAGCTCGCGCGCCAGCGCCTTGGTGGCGAAACTGCTGATGTTCTTGCCGTCCAGCATCACCTCGCCGGCGCTGGGTTTCAGCAGGCGGCACAGGGCGCGCAACAGCGTCGATTTGCCGCAGGCGTTCGGCCCGACGATCACCGTGAAAGCGCCGTCGGGGATCGCCACGCTCAAATCGTTAGCGATGATTTTATTGTCGTAGCCCAGCTTCAGGTGCGAGGCGTGCAGGCGGTGGCTCATGGCATTATCACTCTTCATTATCTGCGGGCCTCACGGATGAGCAGCCAAATCAGGTACAGGCCGCCGATGCAGACGGTCACGACCCCGACCGGCAGTTGGATCGGCGCGAAAAGATGTTGGGACACCACGTCGGCGCTGAGCAGCAGCGCTGCGCCCATCAGCGCCGATGACGTCAGGGTGACCGAGGATTGTCCGGCCAGGCGGCGGGCGATCTGCGGCGCCGCCAGCGCGATAAAGGAAATCGGCCCGGCGGTGGCGGTGACGGCGGCGGTGAGGGTAACGCCGAACAGCATCAGCCACAGCCGGCTGCCTTCGGCGTTCACGCCCAGCGCGCGCGCCGTGTCGTCGCCCATTTCCAATAGCTGCAGCCGTTTGCCCATCAGCAGCGCGGCCGCGGCCGCCAGCAGGATGAACGCCGTGGCGGGCTGGGCTTTCTGCCAGGTCATGCCGTTGAGCGAACCGGCCTGCCACATGGCGGCGTCCATGGCGCGCTCCAGCGAAGCGGTGATGATCAGCCAGGTATTGGTGGAGACCAAGACCGCGCTGATGGCGATGCCGACGATGATCAGCCGGAAGCCGGCGATGCCTTGCCGCCAGGCCAGCAGGTAGATGGCCAGCGCGGCGAGAATGCCGCCGGCCAGCGCGCCGCCGGCGATGTAGTAATAGCCGCCGTTGAACAGGGTGATGGCGATCAGCGCGCCGGTGTAAGCCCCCATGTTAAAGCCAATCACGTCCGGGCTGCCGAGCGGGTTGCGGATAATCGACTGGAAGATGGCACCGCTCATGCCGAGCGCGCCGCCTAACAACAGTGCCATGGCGATACGCGGCAAACGCCATTGGGTGACCACGGTGACCAGATTTTTCGGCGCCTCGCCGCTGAGCGCGGCAAAGACCTGTTCCAGCGAAAGTTGCAGCGTGCCGTAGCACAGCGCGGCAACGGCCATCGCCAGGCACAACGCCAGCAGCGAAAGATTGACCAGCAGCAGGCGCAGCGGCATGCGCCAGTTGACGACGCCGTCCGGGCGGCCGATATGCAACGTGTGGGGCAGACTCATTACAGACCCCCCAGTGTTTTCTTGCGGCGCACCAGCCAGATCAGCACCGGCGCACCGATGAAGGCCGCCACGATGGAAACCCGCAGTTCACCGGCCGCCAGCAAGCGGCCGACCACGTCGGCGCACAGCAGTAAAATCGGCGCCAGCAGCATGGAGTAGGGCAGGATCCAGCGCTGGTCGGGGCCGACCCACCAGCGGGCGATATGCGGCACCATCAGGCCGATGAAACTGATTGGGCCGACGGTGGCGGTCGCCGCGCCGCACAGCAGCGTGATGGCGATCACCGCGACAATCTGAGTCAGCACTACGCGCGCGCCGAGCGCGATAGCCAAATCTTCCCCCATACCGATGGTATTCAGCGGCCGGGCGATGAGCAGCGTCAGCAGGCAGCCGAGCAAAATGGCGGGGGCGGTGACCGGCAGCGTGGACAGCGTGCGGATATCCAGCGTGCCGGCCTGCCAGAAGCGCAGTTGGTCAAAGGTTTGCGGATCGATCAGCGACAGCCCGGTGGTGATGCCGAGCAGTACCGCGCCGATCGCCACGCCGGCCAGCGTCAGCCGCACCGGGTTGATGCGCCCACCCGCCAGCGTGCCGATCAGGTAGACCAGCAGGGTGGTGAGGGCAGCGCCGACGAAGGCATAGGCCATATAGCTTTCAGTGGTGGCGGCGCCGAAAAACATGATGCCGATGACCACGGCGAAGCTGGCGCCGGCGTTGATGCCGAGCACGCCAGGATCGGCCAGCGGATTGCGCGTCAATGCCTGAATCAGCGCGCCGGCGGCACCGAGCGCCATGCCGGCTAAAATGCCCGCCAGCGTACGGGGCACCCGGGCGTTGAGAATGATGGTGCTGTCGGAACCGCTCGCGGCGCCCTGCAGGCTGAGCCAGACGGTATGGAAGGGGATGGCCTTGGAACCCAGCATCAGGCTGGCAATGATGCACAGCAGCAACAGCGCCAAACCGATACCGAACCCGGCGAGGCGTTTGAAGCCACTGGCGTAAGCTGCGTGCGGTGCGGACGAAAGCGTCCGCTCAGTCGGAGTGGGTACGTTCACACCGGTAACTCCTGTATGATTTTTATTCTCATTGTTATTTGCGTTCATGCGGGCGCTAATAGTAGCACGAGTTTACGCCCGCATGCACCCGCCGGTTGGTGGCAAAGGTGCGTTGACGATGTTAATAACTATTGATATTTCAATTGATTGAATGTGAACGGTCGCCCCGTTTGCGGAAAGCGTCGGCAGGAGCCTGGCCTGCCGACGGCGTGGTTCAGGGCTTTTTGAACAGCCGTTCGATTTGGTTCAGCATGTTGGTGGCACTGTAATAATCGAGGCGGAAGGTGTCGTTGCCGACGGCATAGACGTGCCGCTGTTCCACCGGCTCCAGATGTTTAAGGAACGGGTTGGTCAGCACCTCTTGCACTTTGCGCTCATTGGTGGCGAACAGGATCAGGGTTTTGCCGTTCAGGCCTTCGGCCATTTTTTCGCCGGAGATCTGGATGATGTCATGGCGTTTACCCATGCTGGCGTTGCCTTTGGCGCTTTCCGGCGGGGTGGCCAATTGGAAGCCAAGCTGGGCCAGCAGCTTGCCCTGGGCGGAGCCCGGTGTCCACAGCATGGCCTCGCGGCCGTTGTCGGCATACACCAGCGGCGTGGTCGGCTGTGGCGGCAGGGTGATCGCCTGCTTCACTTGCTCCACACGCTGTTCGAAACGATCTTCCGCCTGTTTGGCGCCGGCTTCGTGACCGGTGATCTCACCGAGCTCGCTGGCCAGCTGTTGCCAGCTTTTGTCGCCATAATCGAGTACTAACGTCGGCGCAATGGCGGACAGCTGATCGTACAGCTTCAGCGCTGAATCCCCGCCGGTGGC
Source organism: Serratia sp. OLAL2 (assembly GCF_002752475.1). Taxonomy (NCBI): domain Bacteria; kingdom Pseudomonadati; phylum Pseudomonadota; class Gammaproteobacteria; order Enterobacterales; family Yersiniaceae; genus Serratia; species Serratia sp. OLAL2. The sequence continues at coordinate 4,128 of NZ_MSTL01000005.1, forward strand.
GGCGACGACGATCAAATCCGGCGCGGCGGCGGCGACGGCTTCGGCATTGGGCTCCACCTGATACAGCCGTTCGACGTGGCGCTGTTTGGCCACTTCGCTCCACTGGGTAAAGAAGCCTTGTTTATCGGCCACCAGGGGATTTGGGCTGGTGGCGGCGCTGGCGACCACCGGGGCGTCGATCGCCAGCAGCGTACCGGTGATGGTGACGCTGGTGGACACGATGCGCAGCGGCGGTTTTTCCAGCGTGAACTTCCCTTTGGCGCTATCGATGGTGCGCGGCCAACTGCTGTCGGCAGCGGGGGCGGACGGTTTCTGCCCGTCGCTCTTGTCGTCCGGGCCACAGCCGCTGAGCAACAGGCTGGAAGTGGCGATGAATGCAATGAACAGCTGGCGTAAGGATAGGGTCATGAGCGGGCTCTTTCTTTCCTTGAACTAAGGCGTATCAATCCGGCGGCGGATTGGCTGCGTGGTGGATGCCCGCTAATTTACCATTCAAGCCGCCAAAATGATAACCATTCGTATCTCAGCGCGTAGTGAATACAGAAAGAATAAGGAGATAGGGGCAGTGAGTGAGGCAGAAACGAAAAAAGCGCCAAAAGGCGCTTTTTTCTGAATTGGTGGGTCGTGCAGGATTCGAACCTGCGACCAATTGATTAAAAGTCAACTGCTCTACCAACTGAGCTAACGACCCGCAGAAGTGGTGGGTGATGACGGGCTCGAACCGCCGACCCCCTCCGTGTAAAGGAGATGCTCTACCAACTGAGCTAATCACCCACTTCAGGACTTCCAGGTACTGCTAAGCGAGAGAATGATGGTGGGTGATGACGGGCTCGAACCGCCGACCCCCTCCGTGTAAAGGAGATGCTCTACCAACTGAGCTAATCACCCTCATTCGTTCTCATTTTTCTCAACAAGATGGTGGGCGATGACGGGCTCGAACCGCCGACCCCCTCCGTGTAAAGGAGATGCTCTACCAACTGAGCTAATCGCCCCGTCTTGTTGGAGTCGCATTATAGGGATAGTTCAAAGTGAGTCAACGCTTTTTAAAATGATTTCAATCGTTCGCCGCAAATTTAGGCAGGGCGCGATAATTATCGCCAGCAGCGCCGATTCTTTGCGCGATGCTATGCGAAACTCGCCGCAAAACGCGCGAAATCGACCGGCGCAATATCGTGTCGGCGTTGAGGAATTAGCGCGTGGTGATACAATGTCGTCCACTCTTTTTTCAATTCCGAGCAATCGTCGGCCATCGCCGACACGCGTTGCGTAATAAGGCAGTGAACCCAATGAAAATCAAAACCCGTTTTGCACCGAGCCCGACTGGCTATCTTCACGTCGGCGGCGCGCGTACCGCACTTTACTCCTGGTTGTTCAGCCGCCATGCGGGCGGTGAGTTCGTTCTGCGTATCGAAGATACTGATCTGGAACGTTCGACCCAGGATGCGATCGACGCAATTATGGATGGCATGAACTGGTTGAACCTGGATTGGGATGAAGGTCCGTATTTCCAGACCAAGCGTTTCGATCGCTACAACGCGGTCATCGACGAGATGCTGGAGCAGGGCACGGCCTATAAATGCTATTGCTCCAAGGAACGTCTGGAAGCGCTGCGCGAGAAGCAGATGGAAAATGGCGAGAAGCCGCGTTACGACGGCCACTGCCGCGACAGCCAGTGCAGCCACACCGACGACGAGCCGCACGTGGTGCGTTTCCGCAATCCGCAGGAAGGGTCGGTGATCTTCGACGACAAAATTCGCGGCCCGATCGAATTCAGCAACCAGGAGCTGGACGATCTGATCATCCGCCGCACCGACGGTTCGCCAACCTATAACTTCTGCGTCGTCGTCGATGACTGGGATATGGAAATCACCCATGTGATCCGTGGTGAAGACCACATCAACAACACCCCACGCCAGATCAACATTCTCAAAGCGCTGGGTGCGCCGGTGCCGGAATATGCGCACGTGTCGATGATCCTCGGCGACGACGGTAAAAAGCTGTCCAAACGCCACGGCGCCGTGGGCGTGATGCAATACCGCGACGACGGCTATCTGCCGCAGGCGCTGCTGAACTACCTGGTGCGCCTGGGTTGGTCCCATGGCGATCAGGAGATCTTCTCCATCGATGAGATGAAAGAGTTCTTCACGCTGGAAGCGATCAACAAATCCGCCAGCGCCTTCAACACCGAGAAGCTGCAGTGGCTGAACCACCACTACATCAACCATATGCCGGCGGAAGAAGTGGCGGTGCATCTGGCATGGCACGTTGAGCAACTGGGCATTGAAACCCGCAACGGTCCGGAACTGAAAGACCTTGTCAAGCTGCTGGGCGAGCGTTGCAAGACGCTGAAAGAGATGGCGGAGTCTTGCCGTTACTTCTACGAAGACTTCAGCGAGTTCGACGCCGACGCCGCCAAGAAGCACCTGCGCCCGGTCGCGCGTCAGCCGCTGGAAGCGGTGCGTGCCAAGCTGGCCGCCATCACCGTCTGGACGCCGGAAAATGTGCACGACGCCATTCAGGGCACGGCGGATGAGCTGGGTGTCGGCATGGGCAAAGTCGGCATGCCGCTGCGCGTCGCGGTGACCGGCGCCGGCCAGTCGCCGGGCATGGACGTGACCGTGCATGCGATCGGCCAGAAGCGCTCGCTGCAGCGTATCGATATGGCGCTGGCTTACATCGCCGAGCGTGAAGCCCAGGCCTGATTAGGCTGATACGCCGTAAATGAAAAAGCCCCGTGGAGCGATCCCGGGGCTTTTTTATTGCTTGCTGTCAGGCTTGTTCGCCGGCCGGCAAACCCGGACGGTAGGCGATGAAATACATCAGCCCGACAAAGCCGGCGCCGCCCAGCGCATTGCCGAGAAATACCGCGACGAAATTAGGCAGATACTGTTCCCAACCCATGCCGCCGGCAAAGATGGCCGCCGGGATGATGAACATATTCGCCACCACGTGCTGGAAGCCGATGGCGACAAAAGCCATGACAGGGAACCACATGCCGATCACTTTGCCCGGCACATCTTTGCTGGCGAAGGCTAACCACACCGCCAGGCACACCAGCCAGTTGCAGCCGACGCCGGAAATGAAGGCGTGCAGGAAGTCCGCATCCACTTTGGCCTGCGCGATCGCCAGCGTCTTATGCAAGAACGCGCCTTCGGTCAGGCCCAGCAAATGGCCGAAGAAGTACGCGACGGCCACGCTGCCGGCCAGGTTGGCCAGAGTGACCCAAAACCAGTTGCGCAGCACGGCGATGGCGGGGATTTCGCGGGCAAACCAGGCCATCGGCAAGGTCATCATGTTGCCGGTCAGCAGTTCGCCGCCGGCCAGAATGGTCAGGATCAAACCGATAGGGAAGACCGCGGCGCCCAACAGGGCGCCGAAAGAGCCCCATTCAGCCGGCAGGGTGCCGATGACGTGAATATCCAGCAGGAAGCCGGTGGCGATAAAGGCGCCGGCGAGAAAGCCCAGAATCAACAGATTAGCGAGAGGGGCGCGGCTTTTGTTTACCCCGGCCTGAACGGCGAGGGCGGCGATTTCTTTTGGTGAATGCAAAGACATGACGGACTCGGTTTATAGTAATAAAGTTTATGGCGCGGGCAGTCTATGCCGCTCGGGAGCCCGACTCAAGCGCATTTCGCTAACATTCCGTTAATTAAAAATCAACGTGATATGCAGGGTCTTTTGCTATTTTGAGATGTAGCGCGCAAAATGGATGAACTCTGCACAAACTGATGATTTTTTGGCGCCAAACATGCTGATTTGGCGGCTTTTTCAACGCTTGATTCAGTAATTCAATTTAGCCGTTGACAGCTTTGAATGGGTTTCATATTATGCGCCCCGTTCACAGCACAAAGTGATTGTGGAACGGGGCTATAGCTCAGCTGGGAGAGCGCTTGCATGGCATGCAAGAGGTCGACGGTTCGATCCCGTCTAGCTCCACCAACCTTCTTCTCAGAGAGGTTGGGGAATACCGTAACGCCGGTCAACGCGTACCACTTTTGTGGGGCTATAGCTCAGCTGGGAGAGCGCTTGCATGGCATGCAAGAGGTCGACGGTTCGATCCCGTCTAGCTCCACCACCATTTAAAAAGCCGACCTTAGGGTCGGCTTTTTGCTTTTCGTCATTTATCCTTCGCCGAATGCCAAGCAATAAAAAAGGCGCCCGCAGGCGCCTTGTTATCGTCGTCGGTTCGAGGCTTAGCCCAGCACCAGACCCGCGATGGAAGCGGACAGGATGCTGACCAGCGTAGAGCCGTACACCAGCTTCAGACCAAAGCGCGACACCACGTTGCCCTGGTGTTCGTTCAGGCCCTTGATCGCACCGGCCACGATGCCGATGGAAGAGAAGTTGGCGAAGGACACCAGGAACACCGACAGGATCCCCAGGCTGCGCGGCGACAGCTCGGCAGACACTTTCTGCAGCTCCATCATGGCCACGAATTCGTTGGAAACCAGCTTGGTGGCCATGATGCTGCCGACCTGCAGGGCTTCGTGTTTAGGAATGCCCATGATCCAGGCGAACGGATAGAAGAAGTAACCGAGGATTTCCTGGAAGCTCAGGCCGAAGATAGCGCTGAATACGCCATTGAGCGCGGCGATCAGGGCGATGAAACCAATCAGCATCGCGGCGACGATAATCGCTACTTTGAAGCCGGCCAGGATGTATTCACCCAGCATTTCGAAGAAGCTCTGGCCTTCGTGCAGATTGCCCAGATGCAGCTCTTCTTCTTTATTGGTGTCGTACGGGTTGACCAGCGACAGCACGATAAAGGTGCTGAACATATTCAATACCAGTGCCGCCACCACGAATTTGGCGTCCAGCATGGTCATGTAGGCGCCGACGATAGACATGGACACCGTAGACATCGCGGTTGCCGCCATGGTGTACATGCGCTTTTCCGACATCTTGCCCAGGATATCCTTGTAGGCGATGAAGTTTTCGGATTGGCCCAGGATCAGCGAGCTGACGGCGTTGAACGACTCCAGCTTGCCCATGCCGTTCACTTTCGACAGCACGGTACCGATAATGCGGATGATGAAAGGCAGCACTTTGATGTACTGCAGAATACCGATCAGCGCCGAAATGAAGACGATCGGGCACAGCACCTTCAGGAAGAAGAACGCCAGGCCTTTGTCGCCCATGCCGCCGAACACGAAATCAGTCCCTTGTCCCGCAAACCCGAGCAGTTTGTCAAACAGCGCGGCGAATCCTTTTACGAAGCCCAAACCCGCTTCCGAATGCAGGAAAAAGTAGGCCAGCAGTACTTCGATAACCAGTAATTGAATAACATAGCGAATGCGGATGCTTTTACGATCGCGGCACACCAACAGGGCCAGGATCGCCACCACTACTATCGCCAACGCAAAGTGCGCAATATGGGACATGTTTGCTCCAAATTTGAGGCAGGCTGAATTTCGGCTGTCATTTTATGTAACGCTACGTTTAAAAACGAGACTTCTATTGCAAATATGGAAAATCATAGCGGGAATTCTCCTAAAGTGTTGCGCAAAAGCATAAGAAATCAAGATGTTAACGCAGAGATAGGAAATTCGTATTCTTGTGCTAACCTGTCTTTCAGGGGTATTGCAGCTAAAATCCCATCCCAAAAGCACGGAAATCGGCATGCTTGGTGTCGGACCCTTCGATAAAACCATTAATGTTGGCTATTACAGAGATAAGTTTTACCGCTCTAAATGCGCTTGATAATTATTATCATTTATATAGAGTGGAGATAAACGTAATTTCAGTAAGGGTTCAACATATGCTGAACAGTCGCGTGGTTGAAACCACCCCCGGTCGCTCTGCCAGAAAAATCAAACTCTCGCTGATGGGGCCCGCCTTCATCGCCGCTATCGGCTATATCGATCCCGGTAACTTCGCCACCAACATCCAGGCCGGCGCCTCGTTCGGCTACAGCCTGCTGTGGGTGGTGGTCTGGGCCAACGTGATGGCGATGCTGATCCAACTGTTGTCTGCCAAGCTGGGCATCGCCACCGGGAAAAACCTGGCCGAGCATATTCGCGATCGCTTTCCGCGGCCGGCGGTGTGGGCCTATTGGGTGCAGGCGGAGATCATCGCCATGGCGACCGATCTGGCCGAGTTTATCGGCGCGGCGATCGGCTTCAAGCTGCTGCTCGGGATTTCCCTGTTGCAGGGCGCGGTGCTGACCGGCATCGCCACCTTTTTAATTCTGATGCTGCAAAAACGCGGGCAAAAGCCGCTGGAACGGGTGATTGGCGGCCTGCTGCTGTTCGTCGCCGCCGCTTACATCGTCGAGCTGGCATTCTCTCAGCCGCAGTTTGCGCCGTTGCTGAAGGGGATGGCGCTGCCCGATCTGCCTAACGGCGATGCGGTATTTCTGGCCGCCGGGGTATTGGGTGCCACCATCATGCCGCACGTGATCTATCTGCATTCGTCGCTTACCCAAGTCGGCGGTGAGCACGATAAGGCGGAGCGCTATGCCGCCACCAAAGTCGACGTCGCCGTCGCCATGACCATCGCCGGTTTCGTCAACCTGGCGATGATGGCCACTGCCGCCGCCGCGTTTCATTTCAGCGGCCACAGCGGCATCGCCGATCTCGACGTGGCTTACCTGACGCTGCAGCCGCTGCTCGGGCAAGCCGCCGCCACCGTGTTTGGCCTGAGCCTGGTGGCCGCCGGTCTCTCCTCTACCGTGGTGGGCACGCTGGCGGGGCAGGTGGTGATGCAGGGGTTTGTGCATTTCCATATCCCGCTGTGGCTGCGTCGCGCGGTGACCATGCTGCCGTCGTTTATCGTTATCATGCTGGGAATGGACGCCACGCGCATTCTGGTGCTGAGCCAGGTGCTGCTCAGCTTCGGCATTGCGCTGGCGCTGGTGCCGCTGCTGGCTTTCACCGGTAATCGGGCGCTGATGGGGGAAATGGTCAACGGCCCGCTGGTGCAAAACCTGGGCAAGCTGATCGTACTGGTGGTGGTGGGATTGAACGGCTACCTGCTGATCGGCAGCGTGCTGTAGGCAAAAAAAACGCGGGCCGGCATTACGCCGGCCCGTCGTCGTTAATCGCGGTCGTCATCGCCGTGGCGGCGCCAGCGATCGCGGTCATGATCGTGGTGGTGCTTTTTCTCTTTCTTCCAATGGTGCTTATCGTAATGCTTGTCGTATTTACGATAGCGTCCTTCATGATAGTAATAGTGTTTGCGCCAGTAGTCGCGGTCGCGCCAGCGATAGCCGTCCCAGTAGTAACCGCGACGGCTGCGGTCGCCGAGATAGCGCCCCTGATGGCCTTGCCACCAGTCGCGATCGCGCCAGTCGTAACCGTCCCAGTAACGGCCGCGATTGTCCTGATCGCCGATGCGCAGTGAAACGCCCGGCATCAGATCGATGCTGATCCCTTCGGCGTGTGCTTGCTGTGCGGCGGGCAGTACCGTCGCCGCCAAGATGGCGGCCAAGAGCAGAGGTTTAAACATGGCTTCTCCTTCCCGCTTGCGCGGCTTGGCCGTTTGTCACTTTATGAAGCGCGTTCATCAGTTTAAAAAAGCGGCCTTATCGTTATTTTGCTGCAATATCGGCATCATAGCGCCAGCGCATAGGGTTGAATCTGAGAGCCACTCTGAAAACGGTGCGGGAGGCCAAGATTTGAGATTTTTCTGGAGTCTCGCCGCTCGATTGAGCGGCGGAATTTGTAAGCGATTACAATAAGATTTTCTCGATCTGCGCGAGCTCTTCTTCACTGAAGTGACGATTGGCCAGCATGCCCACCGCGTCTTCTATCTGCGCATTCTTACTGGCGCCGATCAGCACCGAGGTAACGCGATCGCCGCGCAGCACCCAGGCCAGCGCCATCTGCGACAGCTTCTGCCCGCGTTGCCGCGCCAGCGCATCGAGGCGGCGCACCTTGTCCAGCCGCTCGTCGGTCAACTGCTCCGGCTGCAGGAAGCGGCTGCCGCTGGCGGCGCGGGAATCTTGCGGGACGCCGTGCAGGTAGCGGTCGGTCAGCAGGCCGCCCGCCAGCGGCGAGAAGGCGATCGCGCCGACGCCATGCTCCGCCAGCGTATCCAGCAATTCCGCCTCCGGCGTGCGTTCCAACATCGAATACTTGGGCTGGTGGATCACGCACGGCGTACCGAGCCGCTGCAGAATGTCGAACGCCTGCCGCGCGCGCTCGGCCGGGTAGTTGGACAGGCCGACATACAGCGCTTTGCCCTGGCGCACCAACAAATCCAGCGCCGCCATGGTTTCTTCCAGCGGCGTGTCCGGATCCGGCCGGTGGTGGTAAAAGATATCCACATACTCCAATCCCATGCGCTTCAGGCTCTGATCGAGGCTGGCGACCAGGTACTTTTTCGAGCCCCAATCGCCGTAGGGGCCGGGCCACATGGTGTAACCGGCTTTGGATGAGACGATCAGCTCATCGCGCCAGGCCCGCAGATCGGCGTTGAGCATGCGGCCAAAGTTCTCCTCGGCGGCGCCGGGCGGCGGGCCGTAGTTATTGGCCAGATCGAAATGGGTAATGCCGCGATCGAAGGCGCAGCGGATCAGGCCGCGGGCGTTGTCATACAGCGTGGCGTCGCCGAAGTTGTGCCACAGCCCGAGCGAGACGGCGGGCAGCTTCAGCCCGCTGCGGCCACAGCGCCGGTATTCCATATCTTGATAACGCGTAGGGGAGGCTTGGTAGGACATAGTTATCCTTGTCGGCGAGAGGTGAAGTGCTTTGAGTGTATACGTTTCCACACCGCGCTGCCGGGGGAGCGATCACAGCGCCGGCATGTAACGCCAGGTTGCCGTTCGATGCCGGAGCGTTTGTTCGAAATTTGAACGGCATCTTCGATAATTAAGATAATCGCTCCAGCTGCAGACAGGTGATGATCATGACTCAGACCTATACGGTGGCCGATTATCTTCTCGATCGTCTGGCCCAAATCGGCATCCGTCATTTCTTCGGCGTGCCGGGGGATTACAACCTGCAATTTCTTGATCATGTTCTCGCTCATCCGCAAATCAGCTGGGTAGGCTGCGCCAACGAATTGAACGCCGCCTACGCCGCCGATGGCTACGCGCGCTGCAAACCGGCGGCCGCGCTGCTCACCACGTTTGGCGTCGGCGAGCTAAGCGCGTTGAACGGGGTAGCCGGCAGCTACGCCGAATACCTGCCGGTGATCCACGTGGTCGGCACCCCGGCGCAGCGCGCCCAGCGCGCCGGTGATTTGTTGCATCATTCGCTGGGGGATGGCGACTTCACCCACTTCGCCCGGATCGCCAAAGAGGTGACCGTCGCGCAGGCCAATCTGACCGCCGATAACGCCGCGATGGAGATAGACCGCCTGATCGGCGTCGCCTTGCTGGAACATCGCCCGGTTTATCTGATGTTGCCCAGCGACGTCGCGCAGGCGCCGCTGCCGAGTAAACCGGCGCCGCTGATGCTGCGCCAGGCCAAACTGTCGCAGAACGCATTGCAGGCATTTATCGCCGCGGCGCGCGAAAAGCTGCTGTCGGCGCGGCGGGTGTCATTGTTGGCGGATTTCCTGGCCGATCGCTTCGGCGCCGAAGGGGCGCTGGACGAGTGGCTGCAGGAGGTCGACATTCCGCACGCTACGCTGCTGCTCGGCAAGGGCGTGCTGGATGAAAACCGCGCCGGTTTTGTCGGTACCTACTGCGGTGGCGCCAGCGATCCGGCGGTGAAACAGCTTATCGAAAACGCCGATGTGGTGATCAACGTCGGGGTGCGTTTGACCGACACCATTACCGCCGGTTTCACGCATCATCTGCCGGTGGAAAAATGCATCGATATTCAGCCGTTCGAAGCCTGGGTTGGGCGGCGGTGTTTTAGCCGCATCCCGATGCGCGAGGCGGTACAGGCGCTGCATCGCCTGAGTCTGTCGCTGGCGTCGCGTTGGCCGTTGCCGCCGATCGTCCGCCCGGCCCTGCCGGAAGGCAATGGGGAAGGGTTGGATCAGCACGCCTTCTGGCGGCAGATACAGGATTTCCTGCGGCCGGGGGATATCGTGCTGGCCGATCAGGGCACTGCCTGTTTCGGCGCGGCGGCGCTGACGTTGCCTCGCGGCTGCCGGCTGATCGTGCAGTCGCTCTGGGGATCGATCGGCTATACCCTGCCGGCGACGTTCGGCGTGCAGACCGCCGAACCGCAGCGCCGGGCAGTATTGCTGATCGGCGACGGCGCCGCGCAGTTGACCGTGCAGGAACTGGGATCGATGCTGCGCGACGGGCTTAAGCCGGTGATCTTCGTGCTGAACAATCAGGGGTATACCGTTGAACGCGCGATCCACGGGCCGGAGCAACGTTATAACGATATCGCGCGCTGGAACTGGACGCAGCTGCCGTCTGCGTTGGCCGGTGAGCGGCCGGTGAAGGCGTTGCGGGTCAGCGATCCGGACGGATTGCGTCAGGCGCTGCGCGAGGTAGCGGACGACGAACGGCTGGCCTTCATCGAAGTGATGCTGCCGAAGATGGACATTCCGGAACTTCTCGATACCGTCTCCCGCGCCATTCAGGCGCGCAACGCCGCCGCTTAGGGCAGGGTATCGCCCAGTAGGCGCTCCAGCATCCAGAACCCCGCCGGGCCCGGCGGGGTCAGTTTGGACCATACCGCATCCACCGAAATCAGTTTTGGCCAGCCGCGCGGCCGCAGCTGGGTGAGCCTGCCGTGGCCGTATTGCTGCACCAGCCAGTGCGGCAACACCGCCCAACCGAATCCTTGTTCCGCCATTTCCAGCAACAGCAGATAGCTGGGCGCCGACCAGACCAGGCCACCCTGTCTGGCCGCCTCGGCGCCGGTGTAGGTATTGAGGATCAGTTGGCGGGTGCTGGACAATTGCTCTGGCGTCGGCGCGGCGACCTGCGCCAGCGGATGCTGATGGGCGACGAACAGCCCCATTTCGGTCTGCTCAGGCAGCCGGGAGAAGGCGATATCCGGCGGATAACGTTTTTGCACTTCTACCATGCCCAAATGCGCGCGGCCGCTTTGCAGCAGATCGATAACGTCGTCTTCCTCGGCGATCATCCATTCCAGCTCAATTTCCGGGTAGCGCTGTTCGAACAGCTGCATTAACCGATCGTGATGCTTGGGCTGGTAGGTATCGGAAAACACCATGCTCAGGCGCGGTTCAACCTCGCCCGCCAGCTGAATGCTCAGGGCGTCGAGCCGTTCGCTGGCCGCGAGGATCGCCTGTACGTGCCCCAGCACTTTGCGGCCGGCGGCGGTGAGCACCGGCTGGCGCGCGCTGCGATCGAACAGCGTCAATGCCAGGTCGGCTTCCAGATTAGCGATGGCGGTGCTGACGGTGGATTGGCTTTTACGCAGCTTGCGCGCGGCGGCGGAAAATGAGCCGAGGGCGGCGGCTTCCACGAACGCCTGTAACGCTTCCGGTGAATAGTGCATATATCTACTTTATCGATGGAATCTATTTTTAATCTACCCAAAAAAGCGATGATAATCACCTGGCTTTCGCAACAACTGTTGAAAAAAAGGTGATGTATGCAACTGCAAAACAAGTCTCTCATTGAACGTATCGTCCACGCCGTCGGTTTCGAGGCCATCGCCGTGATGGTTTGCGCCCCGCTGGGCGCGTGGCTGCTGAACCGCTCAATGGTGCAGGTCGGTGCGTTGGCGGTGATGCTCTCCACCGTCGCGATGCTGTGGAACATGGTTTACAACACGGTGTTCGACCGCCTGTGGCCGGTCAGCCGGGTGGTGCGTAACCTGAAGGTGCGTGCGCTGCACGCCGTCGGCTTTGAAGCCGGTTTTATCCTGATCGGCGTGCCGATCGCCGCCTGGATGCTGAGTATCTCCTGGGCGCAGGCGTTTATGCTGGAAATCGGTTTCTTCCTGTTCTTCCTGCCGTACACCATGGCCTATAACTGGCTGTACGACACGCTGCGCCAGCGCTGGTTCGAAGCGCGCCAGCCGATCAATTCCGGCGCCAAATAAGGCGTCGTCAGCCCGGCGATTCTCAGGTAAGGTCAGAGGATTGTCGGAAATGCTGAGGAACGAAGGATGAAAGTGTTGGGTCTGCTGGGCGGCATGAGTTGGGAATCCACCATTCCGTATTACCGCACCATCAACGAGCAGGTAAAGGCGCGCCTCGGCGGGCTGCATTCGGCCAAAATCGTGCTCTACAGCGTCGATTTTCAGGAAATTGAACGCTTGCAGCATCAGGGCGATTGGGATGGTGCCGGCCGGCTGCTGGCCGAGTCCGCCGTGGCTTTGCGCGCCGCCGGCGCCGAAGCCATCGTGATCTGCACCAACACCATGCACAAGGTGGCGGAGGCGGTCGAGCAGGCCAGCGGCCTGCCGCTGATTCACATCGCCGACGCCACGGCGCTGCAGGTGCGGGAAAAAAACATTCGCCGCGTCGGGCTGCTGGGCACGCGTTTTACCATGGAGCAGACCTTCTACCGCGGCCGCCTGCAGGAATTGCACGGCATTGATGTGGTGACGCCGGTCAGCGCCGATCGTGACATCGTGCACCGCATCATCTATGACGAGCTGTGCCTCGGTAACATTCGCGACGCCTCGCGCGATGAGTATCGCCGGATCATCAGCGATCTGGAGCAACAGGGCGCGCAGGGGATTATTTTCGGCTGCACCGAGATAGGGTTGTTGGTGAGTGAGCGGGATGCGTCGGTGCCGGTGTTCGACACCACCGCGATCCACGCCCGCGCTGCCGCCGCGTTCGCGCTGGACTAATCGTCGTGCGGCGGTTGCCGGCGGTTCACCAGCATCAGCGGTTTGCCTGCCAGCGTCAGCCAGGCGGGCAGCATCACGATGCATAAGACGGGCAGCAGGTGCAGATCCGGCACCACCGCCACTGCCATGAACAGGCTGAGCCAGCCGTCGCGCGTGACCACCAGCACCAGCCCCATAATGGCGCAGGAGACGGTGATCGCCGCCGGCACCGCCGGAACGTGCTGGTGCAGCATCAGCCCCAGCGCCACCCCGACGAACACCGCCGGGAAGATGCGCCCGCCGCGAAAGCCGCTGGCGGCGGCGATCACCAGCGCCGCCAGCTTGGTCAGGGTAACGGTCAACAGCGCCGGCACCGAATAGTTGCCGTCTGCCGCGAGGCGCTTCATTTCATCCAGCCCTTTGAACAGGGTAATCTCTCCGCCCACCAGCGCCAGCAGGCCCAGCACAAAGCCACCCAGTCCTAACATCAACACCGGATTCTTCATCGAATGGAACAGGCGGTGAACGTGTGGGAAGCACCACAGCGCCACCATGCCGAGCGCGATGGCGATCAGCGCTACGATGGCGCCGCTGAAGATGTCCGGCAGTCGCGTTACGTCGTAGGCGTCGAGCTGCAGGGCGAAATTGGGTACGAAGAACATCTGGGTGGTGACCGCGCCGGCGGCGGCGGCCACCAGCGGGGCGAACAGCCGATCCCACAGCGGCGTTTCGTTATTGCCCGCCAGGGTTTGCGAGAAGATCAGTGCGGCGGCGACCGGCGTGCCGAACATCGCGCCGATGGTGCCCGCGGCCGCCAGGATGATCCAGTCCATGCGCGGCACCTTCGGCAGCAGGCGCGCCCCCGCCGCCGCCACCAGCGCGATATTGATGGCGGTGATCGGGTTTTCCGGCCCCAGGCTGACGCCGCCGGCCAGGCCGACGATCAGCGCCAATCCCAGCCCCGGCAGGGCGGAGAGCGGCAGCGGCATGCCGATCAGCGATTCCGTCGCCGGATCCGGCCCGGCGTGGCCCGGCATGTAGCGCACGATCAGGCCGACCACCACGCCGGTCAGCGTCAGCATGCCGAGCGGCCACCAGGGTGCCTGGGCGTCCAGGCTCAGCGCGTCGGGCAGCGTCACCCACAGCCATTGCTGCAGCGTAGCGGCGACTTTCATCATCAATAGCAGCACCAGACTGGAGGCGGAACCGATAATCAGCGCAGGCAAAGCAAAGGCCAACATGGCATTGGCGCGCGGATGCAGCATGGATAATCCCTTGTCGATGCCTCCATGCAGGGCAGGGAGAGCGGGTGGTTGGGCAGTGGCCACAGCTTGCCAGACTATCGGCGAGCAGGCACGCATTGATATTGCCCGGCGTCGATGACGGTTAACAGTCGCGGCGGCGCGTTTTTTGCCGCAATTTGTTTCAAATCGCGGCATCACGGGCAAGCTGAAACGTTTTTTGTGATCCGGATCGCTATTGGGGCGCAGATCCGAGGCGGGTGATTGTTGTTTTCGCAGCAGGATTTTACAGTGTGGGCAGCTTTTTATTTTTCATTTTGCGGAGACGAAATCAATGACCTATGCCCTCGTGGGTGATGTTGGCGGCACCAATGCCCGCCTGGCGTTGTGCACTGTTGCGACGGGTGAGATTACCCAGGCGAAAACCTATTCCGGCCTGGAGTTCGACAGCCTGGAGGCGGTGATCCGCCACTACCTGAAAGCGTGCGATATCGAGGTGCAGGACGCCTGTATCGCGATCGCCTGCCCGGTGACGGAAGACTGGGTGGCGATGACCAACCACAGCTGGGCGTTCTCTATCAAAGAAATGAAGGCCAACCTGGGGTTGAGTCATCTGGAAGTGATCAACGATTTCACCGCCGTCTCGATGGCGATCCCGATGCTCTCGCCGGACGACGTGCTGCAGTTTGGCGGCGGCGATGCGCAGCCGGGCAAACCGATCGCGGTGTACGGCGCCGGCACCGGGCTGGGTGTTGCCCACCTGGTGCAGGTCGATCGCCGCTGGGTCAGCCTGCCGGGCGAGGGCGGCCATGTCGATTTCGCCCCGAACAGCGAAGAAGAAGACATTATTCTGGAGGTGCTGCGCGGTGAAGTGGGGCACGTTTCCGCCGAGCGCGTGCTGTCCGGGCCGGGCCTGGTCAACCTGTATCGCGCCATCGTCAAGGCGGACAACCGCCTGCCGGAGAAACTGGAGCCGAAGGACATTACCGAGCGGGCGCTGGCGGACAGCTGCATCGACTGCCGCCGTGCGCTGTCGCTGTTTTGCGTGATCATGGGGCGCTTCGGCGGCAACCTGGCGCTGAATCTGGGCACCTTTGGCGGCGTGTACATCGCCGGCGGCATCGTGCCGCGCTTTATGGAATTCTTCAAGGCCTCGGGCTTCCGCGCCGCTTTCGAAGACAAGGGGCGCTTCCGCGACTATGTGCGAGACATTCCGGTGTTCATGATAACCCATGGCCAACCGGGCCTGCTGGGGGCCGGCGCGCATCTGCGCCAGACGCTGGGCATGCAGCTGTAAGCAATGCGGCGGCACGATAAAAAAAGGGGCGCAATCCGCAGATTGCGCCCCTTGTCGTTTTCGTGGGGTATCAGGCTTTGGCCAGCTCCGCCGTTTGGGCGGTTTCTACCGTTTCCGCTGCCACCGCCTTCGGCGCTTTGATGAACAGCGTAATCAGCAGAGAAGCGGCGGACAGGACGCCAATCACCATAAAGGTGGCGTGGAAGCCGCCGAAGTATTTGGCGACGAACGAACCGGCCAGCGCGCCCAGGCCGAAGCCCTGGTAGATGATGCCGTAGTTCTTGCTGTGGTTTTTCAGGCCGAAGAAGTCGCCGACAATCGCCGGGAACACGGTGATGTTGCCGCCGAAGCAGAAGGCCACCGCGCCGACGCAGATGAAGAACAGCGTGTGGTTCAGGGTCATGAAGCTCAGGGCGACAATCGCCAGCACGGTAACCAGCATGGTGAAGCTGATGACGCGCATGCGGCCCACTTTATCGGACAGCGTACCCAGGATGATGCGGCCGGCGGTGTTGAAGATGGCGACGGCGGATACGGTGTTGGCGGCGGTGGCCAAGTCCATCCCGGCCAGTTGAACGCCCATGTCTTTCACGATGCCAATCAGATACAGACCGCTCATGCAGGCAGCGAAGAAGATGGTGAACAGCAGGTAGGCTTCTTTGGTGGCCAGCATCTGACGCACGCTGTAGTCGTTACCCAGACCGTTGGCGCCTGGCTGTGCGGCGTTGGTCGCCAGCACCGGCTCTTTCAGCAGCAGGGAGCCGACGACGATCAGGCCCATCACGATGGCACCCCAGTAGAAGAAGGCACCGGAAACGCCGACGTCGGCGATCAGGGCGGCGTTGACGTATTTGAACAGCAGGCTACCGCTGCCGAAGGCGCCGACGGAGATGCCGGAAATCAGGCCTTTGTTGGCGGGGAACCACTTAATCAGGTTGGACAGGGTGGAGATGTAGGCGATACCGACCGCAAAGCCCACCACCACGCCGGCCAGCAGGTAAATCATGTCAAGCGAGCTGACGTGGGCGCTGGCGATGAGACCCAGGCCGACCAGGATGCCGGAACACAGCGTCAGATTGCGGATGCCGAAGCGTTCTTGCAGCTTGCCGGCGAACAGCGTGGCGAAGGCCAGGAAGAAGCTGGTGATGGAGAAGGTGGTGGCAACGTCTGCCAGCCCCCAGTGGAACTTGTCGACCAGCGGCTGGTTGAACAGGCTCCAGGTGTAGATGGTGCCCAGACCCATCTGACAGATGATGGTGCCGAGAACGATTAAGCTGCGATTTGCCGGTTTGGTGTTCATGGCCGGTCTCCTTCCTATGTGTGCGTTGCCGGGCGTGAGCCGTTGGCTGAAATTTGCGGGGTGAATCTGTGTTCCCGCGGTATGGGCTTATTATATGGCCGGCTCCTCCGGCGGGCGGCGGATTGGGAATGAGTTGCACGACGGAAGGAATGAAATGCATGTTATGCGGCGTGAGTTGCCGTTTTTGCGCCGAAAAGCGCGTGAAATGCCGGGGGAGACACGTGATCTACATCAAAGATATCAACGATTTATTGTTAATCGCCGGTGAACGATTGTGGTGAAATTGTGAAGGATGCGTCTGAAAGGCGTAAATCGGCATTGCGCCTATAGAGCGGCGGCGAGCGCGGGACTATGTTATCTGCGATCGGACGAGGTCCGCTCTGCAGGAGTCCATGAAATGAAAAAAACGCTGTTGTTACTGGCCGCGCTGCTGGCGCTGCCGCTGGCGAGCCAGGCCGACGTGTCCATCGGCGTGAACGTGCCTGGCCTGTCGTTGCATATCGGCGATCGCGATAATCGCGGCCACTACTGGGACGGCTATCGCTGGCGCGATCCGCGTTGGTGGGCCGATCATCACCGGTATGAACGCCCGCGCGGGTACTATTACGGCCCGCCGCCACGGGTGATTTACTACGGGCCACCGCGGCGCGACTGGCGAGATCGGCCGCATTACCGCATGCCGCCACCGCCGCCGCCCGGCTATTACTACCGTCCGGGCCCGCGCTGGTAAGCGCTTACAGGCGCATCAGCTTGCGGAACTCTTTCACCTTGCTGCGGCTGACCGGCACTTCAAACTCGAGATCGCTCAGCCGCAGAATGTAGGTATTGTTGAACCAGGGGACGATCTCGCGGATCTTCGCCAGGTTAACGCAGTAAGAGCGATGGCAGCGGAAGAAATGTTCTTCCGGGAGCCGGCCGTAAAACTCGGTGATGTTCATCGGCATCACGAACTCTTCCCGGCGGGTATAGACCCGTGTCACCTTTTCATCGGCGGCGGCGTAATAGATGTCGTTGATGTCGGTAACGATGATCCGCTCGTCTTTGATCAGGTTGATGCTATGGCTGCCGCGGCTCGGCGCGCTGGCCGGCTCCGTCGCGCCGGCGGGGCGATGATGCAGCGCCTCCAGTTTTTGCAGCATGGTGACGATGCGCGCCTCGTGATAGGGCTTGAGGATATAGTCGAACGCTTCGATCTCGAACGCTTCCACCGCGTGCTCTTTATAGGCGGTGATGAACACGATCGACGGGCGATGCGCGAATTTACTGATGTTTTGCGCCAGCAACACGCCGTCCAGCGACGGGATGTTGATATCGAGGAAAATGGCGTCGACCTGGTGAGTCTGCAGGTATTTGAGGACGTCGAGGCCATCCTCGAAGGTGGCGACGATATCGATATTGCTGTGTTTCTTGATCAGGTAGCTGAGTTCTTCCTGCGCGAGGAATTCGTCTTCCACGATGATGGCTTTCATGAGGCCTCCCCGACCGGCGGCGCGCTCGGCTCCTGATGCAGCTTGCCGCCGTTTTTGCTGATGTAGAACGCGATTTCGGTGCCCGGCTCCAGGCGGCGGATATGCAGCCCTTCACCGTACAGCAGCGACACGCGGTGGTGTACGTTGAGCAGGCCGATATTGTGGCCCGGCATTTCGTTGCGCGCCACCCGGTCGATGGTTTCCTGGTTGATGCCGTGGCCGGTATCCTTCACCGAAATTTTCACCCGATCGCCCTGATCCTTCACCGCGATCACCACCACCCCTTTCCCCTTACAGGGCTGGATGCCGTGCACGATGGCGTTCTCCACCAGCGGCTGGATCAGCAGGCTCGGAATGCGCACCGAGACATCGTCGTCGATGTCGTAGATCACCGTCAGCTTGGCGCCGAAGCGGGCCTGTTCGATGGCGATATAGTCCTGAATCTGATGCAACTCCTTGCGGATATCGATCAGTTCGTCGTTCAGCTCCAGGTTGTAGCGCAGGTAGCGCGACAGGTTAATGATCAGCTGGCGCGCGGTGTCCGGATTCAGGCGAATAGAGGAAGAGATGGCGTTCAGCGCGTTGAACAGGAAGTGCGGGTTAATCTTGCTCTGCAGCGCGCGCATTTCGGCCTTGTCCGCCATCTGGCGCAGGTGCTCGATGCGGGACACTTCTATCTGCGTGGAGATGATCTGCGACAGCCCGACCGCCATCACCTTCAGCGTGTTGGTGATCTGGTGGGCGTGGCAGTAGTAGATTTTCAGCGCGCCGGTCACTTCGCCTTTTTCCCACAGCGGCACCACCAGCTGCGAATGGATCTGCGGCGCCGCCGGGTTTTCCAGGTTGTTCTTGATGATGATTTTGCCGTGGCGAATGCTTTCGCGGGTGACGCGGCTCAGCCCTTCGCGGCCGATCGGGTAGGCTTCGCGCCCTACGCCGACGTAGGCCAGCACCTGATGGGTATCGGTGATCGCTACCGCGTCGGCGCGGATGTCCTGGCGAATGATATCGCAGATGGTGGCCAGCGATTCGCTGTTGATGTTGCGGAAATAGGGCAGCGTCTTGTGGGCGATATCCAGCGCCAGCTTAGCCTGGCGCGCGGCGATCACTTCTTTCTCATCCTCGACGCTCTGCACCAGCAGCACGATCAGGCCGATGCACACCGTGCCGAGGATCATCGGCAGGGCGATCTGCGACACGATATCCAGCCCAAGCTCGGTCGGCTTGGCCCACAGCACGATCAGCAGCATGGTGAGGGATTCGCACAGCATGCCGCCGACGATGCCGGCACGCCAGCGCTGCTCTTTTTTCACCTTGAGGTTGATGTAACCGGCGCTGATGCCGGCGATGATGCTGGTGATAAGACAAGGCACCGAGGTGATGCCGCCGATGTCGATCAGATAACGGTGCACGCCGGCGATGATGCCGGTGACGATCCCCACCCAGGGGCCGAACAGGATGCCGCCGGCCATGATGGCGATGACGCGCACGTTAACCAGCGATCCTTCGACGTTGATGCCGGAGTAGGTGCTGAACAGCGCGAACAGCGAGAAGATCGCCGTGACGATGCCGAGCTCGAGCGGCGTATGGTCTTCTTTTTGCAGCAGTTGGCGGAACAGCCGGGTGCGGGTCAGGAAAAACAGACAGATCAACATCAGCGCGGCGCGATCAAACACCGCCAACAGCATTTCAAAAAAAGGGTGCACGACGGGTTCTCGCTGCGGCTTACGGATGGCGGCAGTATACCACAGCGAAAGGGGCCCGTGGCGTGCGCCACGGGCGGGGGATCAGCCCATGCCGAGCTGCGCTTTGCCCAGTGGCGTCAGCAGGTCGACGGTGGCGCGGCCGTCGAAATCCACCTCGAAGTCGTCAGGGGCGAAGTCTGGCGGCGTTCTGCCGTCGATAAAGCTCGGCAGCTGGCGCTGCAGATAGGCGTCGTTTTTCTCGCAGCCCGGCGCGGCAGCGATGTACATCACGTTGCTGTCGAACTCGCCGTTATGCTCGTTCTCCACCGCGTGGATCACATCGCAGTGCCAAAAGACCGTGTCGCCCGGCTCCAGATCGGGAATGGGGGAAATCCCACTTAATAAAAGGGGATGCCACTTTTCCGAGATCGACAGCGCGCGGCCCGGTGCCGCATCGCACAGATCGTCGTCGGCGACGTCGTCCTGCAGCGCGCGCAGCAACACATAGGCCATGGCGTTGGCGATCGGCACCAGGTTCAGCGTGCCGGCGTTGGTGCGCTGCGGCGTCAGCGCCGTCCAACCCTGGAAGGTGCGGAACATCGAGCAGACCGCCGGGGAGGCTATTTCGCGCACCTCGGTGCGGCCGTCGGCGGCGAAGGGATCGTACTGCTGCCAGTCGCCGGAGAAAACGTGGCGATATACATAGCGGAAGTTTTCGTCCAGCCAGCGCTCAATGGTGCCGCTGTCGACGTGCGGTGACAGGCCCAGCGACGAGGAGTTCGGCGGGCGGCGGCGGGTGCGATCGGCGTAGGTGGCGACGCGGGTCGGATCGAAATGCTGTTTGCCGTTGCTCTCGGTGGCCCACAGGCTGTTGAGGAACACCTGCACCGCATGCATGCGCGCATCCTGCCGCGCTTCAACCTGCGGTTTTGACCAATAGATGCCGTAAATCTGCGGCTTGCTGGCGGCCAACTTGCCGAAATAGTTGTCTTCGGCGGCGTTTTTCAACCGTTCGACGAAGTTGTTGCGCTCAAGGTAGTCGCCGATTTCCCGGTTCCAGCCTTCGGCCTTGGCGCGGGGGAACACGCCGCGAATGGCGCAGGCGCCGCGCTGTTTGATCAGCGCTATTTGCTGCTCGCTGACGCGCTGCTGCAGGATATCTTCTGCGTCGATCTGCGGCACCGGATTATGGCCGGCGGCCAGCTCGCGGCGGATCTGTTCGACCTGGCCGCGGATGTTCTCTTCCAGCGCTAGAAAGACGTCGCGGTAGTTCGGCAATGCCTGGCGCAGCTGGCGCTTGACGTTAACGATCGTCTGCGGAATATCGTCGATGACTAAAGAGGCCATGGTGTTCTCCTGGTGCCGCGTGGATAACGGCGGCGGGCAGTTGTAGGGAATCGGGCAAGACGTTAAGGTTTTGTGGTTTTAACGTGAATGATTATCGGCAACCAATCGGGGAAAATAAAGAGATATCTTTCATTCGTAAGTTCCTCTTTTTCGTTTTTCGGAGATTTTATGAAGCTGGTCACTGAACGTCTGCACTTACAGTCGATAACCGTCGAGGATTGGCCGCTGTTTCTGCGCCTGTACCAAGATCCCGAGGTGATCCGTTACATCTCCGATCCGCGCAGCGAAGCGGAGATCCGCGCACGGTTCGAAGAGCGGCTGCCGGCCTGGGACAAACACGGCGAGCAGTGGTTGTGTCTGGTGATGCGTGAGAAGCACAGCGGAGAGGCGGTGGGCATTACCGGCTTTCGTCCGCACTGGGCGCCGTATCGGCAGGCGGAAGTGGGATACGGGAGTTTGCCTTCCGGCCAGGGCAAGGGCTATGGCAAGGAGTCGCTACGGGCAGTGCTGGATTTTGCGGTGAACGCCTGCAGTTTTCACAAATTGACCGCCACCGTGACCGTGGGCAATCTCGCCTCGCGTGGCCTGCTGGAGTCGTGCGGTTTTCAGCTGGAAGGCACGCTGCGCGACAACTACCGTCTGGCGGATCAGTGGTGCGATGACTGGTTGTTCGGGCTGTTGGCGGCGGAGTTTCAGGGCGGCAAATAAAAATATCGCGCCAGGTATCGACAAGCTCGTCGGCGCTGCGCTATGTTCGATATTCGGTCAGTTCGCTGGCCAGCGTCGCTCGGACGGTCCGGGCGCTAACGTCTATCGAGGAATCCCCTATGGCTGATAACAGTCCACAGCGCCGTTTTACGCGCATTGAACGCCTTCCCCCTTACGTATTCAACATCACCGCCGAACTGAAGATGGCCGCACGCCGTCGCGGTGAGGATATTATCGACTTCAGCATGGGGAACCCCGACGGCCCGACGCCGCCGCACATCGTGGAAAAACTGTGCGCCGTCGCCCAGCGCGACGATACCCACGGTTACTCTACTTCGCGCGGCATTCCACGCCTGCGCCGTGCCATTTCGCGCTGGTATGCCGATCGTTATCAGGTGGATATCGATCCGGAAAGCGAAGCCATCGTCACTATCGGTTCGAAAGAGGGGCTGGCGCACCTGATGCTGGCGACCCTTGATCACGGCGATACGGTACTGGTGCCGAACCCCAGCTACCCGATCCACATTTACGGCGCGGTGATCGCCGGCGCCCAGGTGCGCTCGGTGCCGCTGGTGGACGGTGTGGATTTCTTCGGTGAGCTGGAGCGCGCCATTCGGGAAACCATTCCGCGCCCGAAAATGATGATCCTCGGCTTCCCGTCCAACCCGACCGCGCAGTGCGTGGAGCTGGATTTCTTCGAGCGGGTGGTGGCGCTGGCCAAACAGTACAACGTGCTGGTGATCCACGATCTGGCCTATGCCGATATCGTTTATGACGGCTGGAAAGCGCCGTCGATCATGCAGGTGCCGGGGGCGAAAGACATCGCGGTGGAGTTCTTCACCCTGTCGAAAAGCTATAACATGGCCGGCTGGCGCATCGGGTTCATGGTCGGCAATCCCGAACTGGTCAGCGCGCTGGCGCGCATCAAGAGCTATCACGACTACGGGACCTTTACGCCGCTGCAGGTGGCGGCCATCGCCGCGCTGGAAGGCGATCAGCAGTGCGTGCGCGATATCGCCGAGCAGTATCGGCAGCGCCGCAACGTGTTGGTGAAGGGGCTGCATGAGGCGGGCTGGATGGTGGAAAACCCGAAGGCGTCGATGTACGTGTGGGCGAAAATTCCCGAGCCTTATGCCCACCTCGGTTCGCTGGAATTTGCCAAACGCCTGCTGGCGGAAGCCAAGGTCTGCGTCTCGCCGGGCATCGGCTTCGGCGACTACGGCGATACCCACGTGCGTTTCGCGCTGATCGAGAACCAGGACCGTATCCGCCAGGCGGTGCGCGGTATCAAGGCGATGTTCCGCGCGGACGGGCTGCTGAAGCCGGGCAAAGCCGGCAGCGCCAAATAATCCTGTCAGGCCGGGCGTTCGCCCGGCCTTATTTTTTCCGTCCCAAGGTTTTCTTCATTATTTCCCCATTATGCTCAACTACGCTGAATTTTATTTTTTGGATAGAGTGTATGAGCAACCGCTACGCGCGATCGCAAATCGTTTTACATTGGCTGACTTTGCTGATGGTGATCCTCACCTATGCGGCGATGTTGCTGAAGGATTCAGTGCCGGAGGCGTGGGCGCCGCTGGTCAAAACTCTGCACTTTAATTTTGGGGTATCGGTTTTTGCCCTGATGCTGATTCGGTTGGCCATGCGCGCTTTCCACGCTGCGCCGCCGACCACGCCGCCGCTGGAGGAATGGCAGGAAGTGGGCGCCAAGATCTTCCATTGGCTGCTGTACGTGGTCTTCCTGATGTTGCCGTTGCTGGGCATGTTAACCCTGGCCTACGGCGGGAAATCGTGGTCTTTGCTGGGCTGGCCGATGCCGCAGTGGGTGACGCCGGATCCGGTGATGCGCAGGCTGGTCAAAACGGTTCATGAGACGCTGGCGAATATCGGCTACTTTATCATTGGCGCACATGCGTTGGCGGCGCTGTTTCATCACTACCTGCGTAAGGACGACACCTTGCGCCGCATGATGCCGGGCAAATGATCGTTAACAGAAACGACAAAGGGACGCTTGCGCGTCCCTTTGGCTGTGTTCCTGGTCTGGCTACCGTCAGGCAACCATCAACATGAAGGTGCCAACCCAGGCAACCAGCATGAATGACACGCCCATCAAAAAATATTTCACTGAACAACTCCTGTCTGGAGTCCTCGCCAGCAATGATCCCGATTGTTGTGCTGAGTATTTTATGGGCAGCCTGCTTGTCGGGCGGATTCTTCCAAGCGAAAGAACAACGTCCTCGAGCGCGGGCTGTCCGGTTGTCGCGCCTCATGCTCCGTGAGGTAAAATCCGAACCGCGACAGGATCGGCGCTAATGTACTCTCAATACTGGTCTGATTTCAATACTGTGTTTTTGATCACAATTTTCGGCTGTTTTTTGAACAGGGTGCGCTGTTTTATAACGCTTTTTATGGGCGGGCGACAGGAACTAGCCCGCCGTGGCGGGCTGTTAAATAGGGGATGAAGCAATGCAGCGGCGGGCGCTCAGGCGACGGCGTTGATGCCGGTCGCCAGAATGACCCAAAAAACGAGACAAGACAGCAGAATAACGGCCCAAATATGACGGCGACTCCACTCCATTTTTAGCCTTCGTTGTTGCGACAGGTGATTAGGTAGCCATCATATCGGCGCAAAACGGGGAAAATTTAGTCCTGTTGGCGAATATTTCGCTAACTTAGCGCTAACTCATTGGCAAACTTCGTTTATTGTCACGCGCACTTCGTAGCCCAGCAGATACAACGCCTGCTCCAGCGCTTCAACCTTCGAGGCGTAGCCGATATCCAGCAACCGCTCCATTTGCCCGCCGTTGAATCCCAGCTTGCGCGCCAGCGCCGCTTTGCCGGTGTTTTTGCGTAGCATGGCATTGTGCAGTTCGATCTTCAGCGCCACCAGCGCCGGCAGGTGTACTTTCAAGTCATCGGTTTGCGCAGGAGAAGGGGCGGGCAGAGGCAGATCTTCATCCATCGCGGCGGCGATGGCGGCCAGCAGGCTTTCCTGCGCTTCCAGCTCGATGTCTTCGCGTTTATAGCAGGCAGATTGCCACTCGGGGAAGTCGTGGAAACCGATCTGCCAGGCGTCGCTGTCGCTATCGAAGGTGTAATGGGCGGGGTAGTGGCTGTACATGGCAATCCCTGATTGAAACCTGAATGAGGCGCTATTGTGACGGCGCGGCCGGCGGATAGCCATAGCCTTGAGCGGAATGGCGCTCAATCGGCATGTTCACGCGGCTTGCGACGCAGCCCGTCGGGCGGCAACAGTAGGGCGCAGATCATGACGGCCAGACTGAACAGCGGCAGCCAGCGCGCCACCGGGCCGGGGGAGTAGTTGTTGAGCACCGAGCAAACGTAGCATGTGACGGCCAGCACCCAACCGGGCAGGCCGATATCATTAAGGCGAAACGCGGTTTTGGCCATAAACCACGCCACCAGGCCAAAACAGAACAGCGCCCACACCATGATGCACAGCAGATACAGCAGCACCGAGACGAATTCCTCGGTGTCGCCGTGCGCATGGGCGCGAAAATGGTTTTTATCCAGATAGGTCGACAGAAACGACAGCAGCACGATGCCAACGGCGAAGATCGCCAGCGAGAAAACAAAGGGTTTGCGCGAGATGCGCCCGCGGTAAAGGTCTTTGGTGAGTTGTCCGAGAGATTCCATCACAGTCCGTTGTCGTCATCATTGGCCGCCCGGCGGAGGCCGGATGGCAAGCAGCCGGGCATTCTAGCGGGGTAAACGGGGGCGTCAAGGTGATAATTTTTCTCATTTAGTCGCGGTTGAGATTCCACGCGGCCGCACAGGGCGTCCTTTCACCGAGCAAAACGTCACAATTTGGCACGTTTGGCTACCTGACGCGGTCATTGGCGGCATAATCCTGTTTGTTCGCGTTGAACAATGCATTAACATAACTCCCACTTATCTCTTGCATGGCTATGGATATCCGATGCGTCACCTGGTTGCGCTTTTACCGCTGATTACCTTGCTTGCTGCCTGTAGCAGCACGCCGAAACCCAGTACCACTGCTACGCCGCAGAGCACCCCGGTAAAGGGCGGCTTTTTGCTGAGCCCGGCGCACAGCGGCGCGCCGCTGGGAGGGGATTTCGCCAATAACCCGAATACCGCGCGCTTTATCGATAAGATGGTGCAGGAACACGGGTTTGACCGGCAGCAGCTGCACGACGTGCTGGCGCAGGCTCGGCGATTGGACTCGGTGCTGCGGCTGATGGACAGACAGGCGCCGACGCCGTCTACTCAGGGGCCAACCGGGCCGAACGGTTCCTGGCTGCGCTACCGCAACAAGTTCATCACCCCGGATAACGTGCAAAACGGCGTGGTGTTCTGGAATCAATATCAGGATGCGCTGCAGCGCGCCTGGCAGGTGTACGGCGTGCCGCCGGAGATCATCGTGGGGATTATTGGCGTGGAGACCCGCTGGGGCCGCGTAATGGGTAAAACCCGCATTATCGACGCGCTGGCGACGCTGGCCTTCAACTACCCGCGCCGCGCCGATTACTTCGCCGGTGAGTTGGAAACCTTCCTGCTGATGTCGCGCACCGAAGGTGACGATCCGCTCGAGCTGCGCGGCTCCTTCGCCGGCGCGATGGGCTATGGGCAGTTCATGCCTTCTTCCTTCAAAAGCTACGCGGTTGACTTCAACAACGATGGGCATATCAACCTGTGGGATCCGGTCGATGCCATCGGCAGCGTGGCCAATTACTTCAAGGCGCACGGCTGGTCCAAGGGCGAGCCGGTCGCCATTCAGGCCAACGGCCAGGCGCCGGGGTTGGAAAACGGCTTCAAGACCCGCTACTCGGTCGCCGCACTGGCTGAAGCCGGCCTGAGCCCGCAGGGTTCACTCGGGGATAACCAAGAGGCCAGCCTGCTGCGGCTGGACGTCGGCACCGGCTACCAGTATTGGTACGGTCTGCCGAACTTCTACACTATCACCCGCTATAACCACAGCACCCATTACGCCATGGCGGTATGGCAACTGGGCGAAGCGGTAGGGCGCTCGGCGCGCGGCGGCTTCTGACCGCTGCTTCAAACAACGAAAAAGGCCGCTTGCGCGGCCTTTTTTACGTTCTGAGCAATCAGAAATCGTAGCGCAGACGGACCACGGTCATATCGCCGAGGTTGTCGGTGCTCGATGTCAGCACGTGCTCTACGTCAACGCGGAAACCGTAGTCAAACTGTACGGTAACCCCGAGGCCGTTGTCGATGCGCTGGTAGTTGCGGCCGCTGATGTATTCCAGGCGGTCGCCCATGAAGTACGGCATCACCGATTTCACCGCGTACTGGCCCACCGGCACGGTATAACCGGCCAGGTATTCGATACCCCACGCATCGCCGGCGAAGTAATTGTTGACGTCGGCTTTCTTGGTGGTCAGGAAGTCGTTGTAGTAACCGCCGCCGAAGGTGAGCGTCCAGTTGTCCGGTTTCCAGCTGATGGCGGTACCGAAAATGTTCTGGTCATAACTCTTGCTGCCGCTGGTGGACGGGTTGCGCATTTCGGCGCGGGTGTAGTTCCAGGCGGTACCCCAGGTCAGATCCTGTGTAATGTGGTAATCCACACCCAGTGAGCCGCCGCCTTTGCGCTTATAACGCAGGCCGTTGCCCGGCAGGTAGTCGCTGTCGCTGAACAGGTACGAGGCGTAAACGTCCGCATCGCCGAAGCGGTTCTTGTACTTCAGCATTTTGCGTGAACGGTAAGAGCCGTCGTAGTCGCCGTTGATGCCGTTGCCCGGTGCCTGGGCCAGCATGTCGTAGTCCCAGATATCGGTCTTGGCGCCAACCACGTCATAGTAAACGCTGTTTTGCTGACCGAAGGTCATCTGGCCCCAGGTGTTGCTTTTCAGGCCGGTATACAGCATACGGCGGCTGGTGTTTCTCGCGCCGTCGGCATAGTGGTGATCCCAGTCAAACAGCGCCGGAATGTTCACACCCAGCTCGTAGTAGCTGATCCAGCTGATATCGTCGAACAGGTAGTAGTCCGCTGCGAAACGGAAACGGGTGCCGCCATCGAAGCCGTTACGCTTATACGAGCCCTTGTCACCGTCGCCCGTCATGTTGTTGAACTGCGGACGGATGCTGCCGCCAACGGTAAAGTTCAGGCGGCTGAGCGGATCGCCGGCCTGTGGATCTTGCTTCAGCAGAGTGATTTCTGCCTGAGCGGCGAACGACGCGCTGCCGATCGCCAGACCCAGCGCCACCGCTTGAGTCACTACGCGCAATTTCATTGCCATGTGTTATCCCTGTTTTATGTATGACCGCCCCATCAGCGCCGCCATGCCGATGTTTTGCGCAGAACGCTGCGTTTTCACGCATTTTGACGGTTTTTTTGGTGTTTTAGCGGCGGGCGGCATTTGTAACATAAACGGTGAGATAAATAATTACTTTTCTTGCTAATTATTGGCCGGTTTTTGACCATTTCGTGCGGTGAAAAGCGCCATTATTTATGTCTCTCGATTCGGATGAATTCATCTAACGCCAAGGTTTATATTTTTCATTTGTCAGTCATCGGCGTCAGCCTGTAATTTTAGTCGTGCAAGAGATAATTAATTTCAGCCTGTCACCGCCGTATTAACGTTTGCCTTCTTCTGCGTAATCGGTCGGCAGGAATAAGCGATTGGGAGGTCGCCATGAGAAATCTGTTAATGTTGTTGGTGGGGCTGTTTTCATTACCGGCGATGGCGGCGGAGTCGCACGTTTGCCATTCTCAAGCTTATGATTATGCAGAGGTTAGCAAACTCAGGTTATCTGACGACACCCTGTTTACCTGCCGCGGCGTGGGGCGCCTGACGATCCCGGAATTGGCACGTAAAGGATGGCGGGTGATTCATTTAGCGCAGCAAACTGAATATACCGACTCCGTCGACAGCGATGGTGAGGTTATTAAACTTTATCAGGAAATCGTGGTGTATAAAGAATAATTCTACGGTGGCCTGTGATTATTTCAACGGTGGCGAGAATTCTATTATGAATGCAAGAGTCGGTATTGACGGCAGGGCCGCCGCCGCCATGGTGCTGCTTTGCGCCATCTGGGGGATGCAGCAGGTGGCGATCAAGGCCGCCGAACAGGATGTGTCGGCGGTGCTGCAAATTGCCATTCGCTCGGGCCTCGCCGCGCTGGGGGTATACCTGTTGGCGCGTTGCCGCGGCGAGTGCTTCACCTGGGATCGCGCCACGCTGAGCGCCGGTTTGAGCGTAGGGGCATTGTTCGCGCTGGAGTTCTTTTTTGTCTCCGAAGGGCTGCGCTACACCAGCGCCTCGCATATGGCGGTGTTTTTGTACACCGCGCCGCTATTTTCCGCCCTCGGTCTGCATTTTCTCCTTCCTCAGGAGCGTCTGTCGCCGGTGCAGTGGCTGGGCATGCTCATCGCCTTTGGCGGCGTGGTGCTGGCCATATCGGGCATGGCTGACGGAAGTGGCGGAGCCGATCGGCTGAAAGGCGATTTCTATGGCCTGCTGGCGGGGATCGCCTGGGGCGGTTCTACCCTGGTGATCCGTACCACGCGTCTGGCGGAGTGCCCGGCCAAACAGACGTTGTTATTCCAGTTGACGGGCGCCTGCGTGCTGCTGTCGCTGCTGGCGATAGCGACGGGCAATTTGCACGTCGTCCTGAGCCCGGTGGCCTGGTGCAGCCTGCTGTTCCAAACGCTGATCGTGTCGTTTTTCAGCTACCTGATCTGGTTTTCACTGCTGCGCCGTTATCAGGCTTCCTCGCTGGGCATTCTCACCTTTATGACGCCGATATTCGGCATCCTGGCGGGGGTCGCCATTCTCGGCGAACCACTGCAAATTGAGTTTGTATTGGGTGCCGTGCTGATCGTGCTGGGGTTAATCGTGGTGAGTTGTTCATATCTTCTTTATTTTGACCGAAGGGTGGCACCAAAAATATAAATTATGGATGTTGATGTACAGAACTACCAAATAAGCTGCGAAAGCCAATTCATTATTCAGTTGCAAATATCCCGCTATGCTTGGGGCGTGCCGCTGATTACGCTCAGCGATAACGGTGATTTTACCGTGATAAGAAGCCGAGGCTGGTCGAGGTTGGCGAATGGGATGCGATTGGAGGTTTATTATTTTGCCAATAATTCCCTGCTGACCTGGGATAAAAGTCGCAAATATATTTCTTATTCAAAGGCCGGCCGGCTCTACGCCTGCGCGCTGCATTTTTCTTATTCCCCCAAAGTAGAGCGCTAACCCTCTGGCCATCAGACCAGAGGGGAGATTTTCATGATCCACTGCTTAAACGCGAGGATCTTGGGCCACTGCCGTTCGGAAATGGTCGAGGTAAAATAGCAGTGCTCACAGGGCACGGTCATGTTGGTGAACGGAATGATCAGTTCGCCGCTTTTTATCCAGTCCTGCACCAGATTAAGCCGCCCCATGGCGACGCCAAGGTGCCGTGTGGCGGCCAGTACCGCGAGATCGGAACGGTCGAACTCCATGCTTTTACTGTCGGTATCCAGCCCCAAC
Source organism: Serratia sp. OLAL2 (assembly GCF_002752475.1). Classification (NCBI taxonomy): domain Bacteria; kingdom Pseudomonadati; phylum Pseudomonadota; class Gammaproteobacteria; order Enterobacterales; family Yersiniaceae; genus Serratia; species Serratia sp. OLAL2. The sequence goes on from NZ_MSTL01000005.1 coordinate 34,315, forward strand.
GCAAAGTGTTGTGACCAGGTTTGCCACTCATCTTCGCCGGAGTTGTAGCGATCGTGCAGCAGCGTACAGTGAGCCAGGTTTTCCGGCGCATCGTACAGGTTATGTGCAGCGGCGTACTGCGGCGTGCAAATCGGCACCATCGATTCCTGCATAAAGGCCTCGTCCAGATGCCGCCCCGAGGGCAGTTTGCCGAAGTACATCGCCAGGTCCACGCCGCGGTTGGCCAGGTTGATGATTTCCTGCCCGGTCAAAATGTTGAGGTGAATGGTGGGGTGCTGGGCGATAAAGTCGCCGATGCGCGGCAGCAGCAGACATTGCACCAGAGACGGGTGTGAGTAGAGGGTCAATGTTCCCGTCAACTCGCGATTTTTAATGTCCAGAATTTCCTGATTCAAGGTGTTGAAGGAACTGTCCAGCGCCCATTGCATGCGCTCGCCCTCCGGCGTCAGGGTAATTCTGCGATGAAAGCGCTGAAACAGCAGAAAGCCCAATTCCTTTTCGAGCAAATTAATGCGGTGGCTTACGGCGCTGGGGGTGATCGACAATTCTTGCGCCGCCAGCGCAAAAGATAAATGGCGGGCGACGCATTCAAAAGTATGCAGCCGGGAAAATTGATAGCTGGTCAGCGGGGTCGCCCGCTGTGAATGTTTTTTACTGGGGAACATGCTATTTCTCCGTGCGCACAATCTGGCAATATTAACATTTAATGGCGCGGAGGATAAACCCAGCCTGATTGATCTATTCAGTTTTTATGCCGAGGGATTTCGATATGTTGAAGAGAATTGCATAACAACCGGAAATAACAGGCGGTGGGGGCGATGATAATCAGCAATAGGACGAATATAATAAAAAGAGGTGCCGTTAAGCAGCGAGTAAAGGCGGTGTACCGCAGCCTGAACGATAAAAGCTCATATTCCCTGCGGGATATAACGGTTTCGCCATAATCATCCGTCGCATGGCGACGTTGAGTACGCGTTAAGCCCGGATGCCAACGAGATGGAGGTAGCAATCGATAACGCTGAGCCCCGCCTGGCCAGAGAACCGTGCCCAGTGGTTACCCACCGGGCACAACATTCAGGGAAAAGCAGGTTGATCGTCGGCGCTAATCAACGGCGACGCAGCAGCAGGCCGGCCAACAAACCTGCGCCGGCAACGAGTGCCAACGCGGCGAGGGGGTTTTTCTTCATCATACTGCCGGCGCAGCTCAGGGCGTCGCCGTATTTTTCTTGCAGCGCGCCCACTGCCTGGCGCGTGACGCCTTCGGCCTGCCAACGTTCGTTACCGCTGACGTCGCCTGCGATTTCCTGCGCTTTGCCCGCCACTTTGTCCATCATGCCATTGGCTTTTTCGCTGTTCATTATGATGTGCTCCTAAGGTTCGATCCGTTTGGCGTTCGCACAGAGCGAAAGCCTGCATTTGCACCGCCATGTTATGCACTTCACTCTGCGCTCATAAGGGGCGTTTGCATCGGTGCGGGTAGTGCATTTGCAGGCTACTTGCCGTTCCTGGAGGCCGCTCCGCCGGTAAACAGCCCGCGCTCTCTGGCCCAGACGATGGCTTCGCTGCGGCTGTGCACGCCGAGTTTGGAATAGACCGTCGCGACATGATTGCGGATGGTGTTGAGCGCCAGATTGAGACGCGCCGCGATTTTCTTGTCCGGCAGCCCCTCGCAAATCAATTCCAGCACATCGCGCTCGCGCGGCGTGAGGTCGCTGGTGGTGAATCCAGCCTGGTCGGGCCGGTTGATGCTTTTTACGTTGGCCAGTTTTTCGATCAAAGTTTGGCTGAACCACGAGGCATCCTGCATCACTTCTTCGATGGCATTCACCAGCTCCAGCTCCGATCGTTTACGCTCAGTAATGTCCATGAGCACCAACAGGTAGCAGGGCGCATTATGGATACTGACGGCATCCGCCGAGGCTACGCAGTCGATTAGCTCGCTCCCTTTCTTTCGCACCTGGATATCCAACCCTTCGACGTTGCCGCTTTTTTCCAGTGCGGCAAACAAACGGCGGTTCGCCTCGGGATCGTCAATAAACTGGATCTCATCGACCGTTTTGCCGATCAACGCTTCGGCGTCGTACTCGGTGGTGCGGGTGAACGCTTCGTTGACGTCCAGCACGCGCCTCTCGTCTGCGGTACACACCAACGTCGGTACCGGGCTCAGGCGAAATGCCTTGGCGAACCGCTCTTCACTTTCTCGCAGCGCCGATTCCGCCAGGCGCCGGGGTTCGAGATCGGTAAACGTGAACAGCATGCAGTCGTCTTCATTGATATCCAGCGGTTGACCGGCAACCACCACCAGCTTGCTTCCTCCGCCGGGCAGTTTCAGCTCGGCCTCCATCTGCGGAATGGTGGCGCCTTCCCCCAGGCGCTGAACCGCCAGCTCTTTGTGCTCTGCCTGTTCCAAGACGTCGAGTTCATAAACCGAACGCCCCATGACCTGTTCACGCTGGTAACCGGTCATATCGAGGAACCCCTGGTTGACCTTGACGTAACGCAGGTCGCTTAGCCGACAAATGACCGCCGGCGCCGGATTGGCGTTGAAGGTTTTTTCAAAGCGCTGTTCGGCGCTGGCCCACTCCGTTGCGTCGCTCAGGATCAGCGCCAGCAGCTCCGGCTGCCCCTGCGCATCGGTGATGATCAGGCTCCGCAGGCGGTGCACCCAGAAGCTCTCCGGATCGTCGACCTGCCGAACCTCCACCACCACATCGGTGAAGGTTTCGCCATCGGCAACCCGGCTCAGCGGGTACTGTTCCAGCGCCAGCGGGTGGTTGTTGCGATAACGCAGTGCAAAACGCGCCGCGTACTCGCCGGCATCAGCCCCCAGGGCTTTCTGGTGGCTCACGCCGTGCATGGCCAACGCGGCTTCGTTAGCCCAGAGAAGCGTTTGATCGGTATCCGTCAGGATCACGCCGTCGGACAAGCCGGAGATGATTTGCTGCAGGTGGCCGCGGTGGGTTTCGCTGGCCAGGACGGATGGGTTCATGTGCTCTCCGCTAGACAGAAGGGGAGCGGCCTCTGATCGGGGCCGCGGGTTACGCTACTCGCTGAGCAGCTTAGTGCATAACGTGCGTATTCGCAGGGTGTGAATGCACTAGGCATTCTGGCGCAAATGAACTGGGACGGCCGACGCCGCCGCGCGGCAGACTGAATTTGTCTGCGCGGTTATCCACCGTGCGTGCAATCACTTGTCCAGAAAATATAAGGAACAACGATGACCACTGTCTATGAATCAAATCGCTTTGCGTTTCAGGTGTCATGGGGCTCGATATTGGCCGGGAGTGCCGTAGCGCTGGTGACCTACCTGATCTTCAGCGTACTGGGCACGGCGATCGGCGCCCAGGCCGTAGATATGATGCAAAAGGGCAATCCGCTGAGCGGCTTTGGCACCGGCACCGGGATCTGGCTGCTGGTTTCCACGCTGGCATCGCTGGCCGCCGGCGCGTTCGTCGCCGGACGCACTGCGCCGAACCGCGGCGGTTTGCATGGCCTGCTGAGCTGGGCGATCACCACCTTGCTGACCACCTGGCTGATGGTTTCATTGGCAAGCGGCGTGGTGGGGCTGGCGGGCAGCGCGGTGGGTAAAGGGCTCTCACTGGCGGGCAGCGGCCTGGCGGCGGCAGCGCCAAACGTGGGTGAAGGCCTCAAGCAACAGCTGGATAAAAAGGGCATCAGCCTTGACTGGGGAAGCCTGGAAAATCAGTTGAACGCCACGCTCAAGCAGACCGGCAAGCCGGAATTGGATCCGGCTCGGTTGGAACAGAAGGCCGATAGGGCGACCGCCGACGGCAAACAGTCGGCCGTGGATGCCGCGGCAGATCCGGCGCAGGCCGCCACCGAGCTTAAGCAGTGGTTCGAGCGCGTCAAGCAGTCCGGTGAGCCGACGTTGAGCGCCGCCGACAAGGATGCGTTGGTGAATATCGTTGCGGCACGCACCGGCAAGAGCCGCGATGAAGCGAGCCAAATCGTCGATAATTATGCTCAGGCTTACCAGCAAGCGGTGCAGAAAGTGGAGAAACTCAAGGCCGAGGCCGAGCAGAAAGCGCGTGAAGCGGCTGATGAAGCGGCCAAACAACTGTCTCGCGCCGCATGGGGCTCACTGCTGATACTGCTGTTGGGCGCTGCGCTGAGCGCCGGCGTGGGGCGGATTGCCGAATCAACCCGCCGTACCGTCGCGGTAAGTTGAGATGAGGAAAAACCTGTCGTGCATCTCGCTGAACTATCGAAAAGTGGCGGGAGCGTCTGCTCCCGTGCTCGTCATCGATTTTTGCAACGAGAACAACGAGCGCTACACCTTGCGCTACAACCTGCCGCCGGATACCCCGGAACGCACCGAGCGGCGGGTATCTTTGCTGCTGTATCTGTTGCGCAAGCACCGATCGGCAGAGATCGACAACCTGGCTGATTAATCAGTCCGTTAATGAAAAGCCCGGCCTGGCGAGCCGGGCTTTTTGCCGTGCTGTGGCAACAAAGCACAGCGTATGCAGACACGGCACTGTTACGAGGGAAGAGCGAGGCATAAATGGCGCCCCAATTGGCGTGGAGGGTAACGTAGGGCATCGAACAAGGTTTGTTGAAACATCGATTCTGCTTTGTATGGGAAAAGATAAAAAAGAAACGCGCTATGAAGCTCTGCGATTATCTGGCCCGAGGTTAAGGCCTTGCGTTTATCCACCGCATCCTCCCTCGACATTGTTCCTACTTCTTCGCATTAGGTTCAATAATTTTATCAGCCGACCAAACAATAAATTCACGATTTAATTTGTGATGATGAAATTCCTATTCGGCCATGCCAGTGGAGTGTAAAAAACACGTTAAGATAAAACAATTGGCAAAAAGTGTGATTCTCCCTGGAGATGTAAATGCATCTTTGACGGGAGCACTTTATGTGGGTTGTTTTTGTTTTGCCGTTTTTTTGCGGGTGGATTTATATAACATGATCATTTTCAGTTATTTAAGTAATGACTTTTCCTATGCCGCAAAAATGGCGCTGCCAAGGTGATTTTTTTTAGGATTAATCTTAATGACTTGGTTTGGTTGGTTAACGATTTTAATGAAAAGGACACAATTTTTATAAAAGCAAGGAGCGCGCATGGACTATCGGAAAGATATTCTTTTACAGGTGTTAGAGTATATGGAGAAGAATATTATAGAGGGCCTTTCCGTTGAGAAAGTGTCTATTATCTCAGGGTATTCTAAATGGCATTTGCAACGGCTGTTTAAACATTATTTTGGTATGACGCTCGGAACTTATATCAGGCACAGAAAGCTGAGCCGATCCGCAATTTTGCTTAAACAACATCAAGGGAACATACTGGATGTCGCCTTGGCATCGGGCTTTGCCTCTCAGCAATGTTACACGCGGGCATTCAAACGTTTCTTTGGCGAAACGCCCAACAGCTTTAGAAACAGCCGGGGATGGGATTTCTCCATCCAGATCCCACCGTATGGCAATGACAATAAGCCCTATTTTTATCACACGGTCATGCCGGATGATATTGAGTTGTTAAAGCAGTACAAAGCATTGATTTTCCATTCCATAAGGAAATACAGAGATGCCAGTGACATTACGCAGACTAATGAAAAATGGTTAAGCAAGAATGGAAAAGCTTATGGTGTGGAAAAAACCAGAGCGGGTAAATGGCATTCAAATAGTAAGGGACAAGAGGTTTTTCACTCTATTTTTAACTTCTACATACCCAGAGGGAAATATATTGTTATTCCCTTTATGGGAGCGTTGCCTGAGTACATTGATTTTTTTGAAAGCATCTATGACGCTTACCTGCCGGCCATTAATGTCAAAATGAGGGAAAGCTTTTTTATCGAGCTATATAGAAACGAGCATTTAAACAGCGAAGTTGTTAATGTCGATATACTGATTCCTGTGGTGTAGCGTTGAGAAAAGGAGACATCATGAGTGTAGAGAAATCCCCCGATTCGATGAATAAACGCCATTACGCTTTCGGTATGCTACCTTTAACGTTGTCTGTGTCTGGCTGGGTGAACGTTGCCGGTTTAGGCTGGCAGGTCATTCAATTAATGCTGGCATTAACCCTCTTCATGTTTTCAGGAAATGCGATGGCCAATAATCGGGAGCCTCAACAAATAGCGTTAGTCGGTACCTGGACCCATATTCCGGATGCGCCTGCGGTGCAGAAACCGGCGCACCCCAGTGAAGGGCTCTATCGTCTGAGGGTAAATGGCGACGGCACGTTAACGTTGCTCAATGTGATTAAGATGAAAAGCCCGTCATGGGTCGTAACATCCCGCGATGGCCGTTTCGCCTATGTCACCAATGAAGAGGATGCGGGAACGGTCACTGCGTTGGCGATAGACAAAGACGGCAGCCTGCGGGTGCTGAATACGGTGAGCAGTGCGGGCCAGCAGCCGACGCATGCCACACTCAGCCCGGACGGTAAGTTTCTGTTTGTCGCCAACTACTCCGTCGCCAAAGGCGGCGCGGGGGTGACGGTATTGCCGATTCGCAGCGACGGCACACTGGGTGAACGCGTGCAGCATTACCCGTTTATACCCGGCTCCGGCATCGTGCAGGGGCGCCAGGAAGGCGGGCATGCGCACTCCACCACCTTCAGCCGCGATGGCCAATACCTGTACGCGGCGGATCTCGGCGGCGATAAGTTGCACGCCTATCGCTATCGCCCGGATAACGCGCAGCCGCAGCAGGCGGATGCTTCGCGCGATGTCGGCTTTGCGCCCGGCGCCGGTCCACGGCACATGGTGTTCTCGCCAGAAGGCGAATATGCGTATGTCATCACTGAAATGGCGGGCGAGATCGAGGCGTTTGCCGTCAGCGATCATCGATTGACGCGGCAAGGGAAAGTGAAACTGAACGGCGGCCTCGATTCGGCGGAGGCGAAAAGCGGCGGGGCTATTATCCTGAGCCCGAGCGGCAGATATCTTATTGCCACCCATCGCGGTACCGATAACCACCTGCTGGTATTTAAAATAGGCAGGGACGGTCTGCCAGGCGTGCCGACGCGCTATGAGGCCGGCGGCATTGAACCGCGGGCGCTCGCTTTTGATGCCGACGGCAACCGCCTCTATGTCACGAATGTGTTCACCAATAGCGTTACGCTGTTCGATTTCGATGATGAGAAGGGTGAGTTGCAGGCCAGAGGTGAGGCGGCGACGATCTCAACGCCGACGGATATCAAGTTTTTCAATTAATGCCCATCATAAGGCGCGGGAGAAACCGGGTCTGAACAGGGGAAAAGGGGAATTGCGGGTGCAGATGATGGGGAATGGCTTGATGAGAAAGAATGGTGTCCCCGACTGGAATCGAACCAGTAACTAGCCCTTAGGAGGGGCTTGTTATATCCGTTTAACTACGGGGACGCTGCGGACCGGCAACCGAAGCTGCCGGGGCATTATACCTTTTTTTACCCGCAGAATAAGCGCTTAGCGGCGCGTTTGCTCAATACCTCGCCAGTTCGCGCCGAAATTTCCTCGGCTAACCGACGGCGATCACGGTTTTTCCCCGCCGTGGCGCCGTTTTTCCTCTTGCAGGCGCGCCGCCTTATTTTTGGCGCTCAAATCGTTGCGGATTTGCGCGTGGCTGATCAGCGCAAAGATAAAGGTGCCGCCGATGATGTTGCCCGCCAGCGTCGGCAGGGCGAACGGATAAACGAATGCTTGCCAGCCAATCGTGCCGTTGAACACCAGATACAGGATCTCCACCGAGTCGACCACGATATGCGTCAAATCGCAAATCGCCACCAGGTAGGTCATCAACACGATCACCCAAATTTTCGCCGCGCCGGCGGCCGGGAACATCCATACCATGGTGGCGATGATCCAGCCGGCCAGGATGCCGTTGGCGAACATTTCTCCCGGCGTATGGCGCATCACCTCTTCGCCCAGGCTGATGAAGGCGCGGCGCGTTTCGGCGTCGAACAGCGGCATATGGGTAAACGCCAGCGCCGCCAGCGCGGTGCCGATCAGATTGCCGAGCAGCACCACGCCCCACAGGCGCAGCAGGATAAGCAGGTTGCGCGGCGTGGGTTTATGCATAATGGGCAGCACCGCCGTGACGGTGTTTTCGGTAAACAGCTGCTGGCGCGCCATGATGACAATGATAAAACCGAAGGTGTAGCCGAGGTTCTCAATGAAAAAGCGGCTGGGATCGTCCGGCAAGCGGGCGTGGAAAATGCCTTTCGCCGCCAGCGAGGCGCCCATCGACAGCCCGGCGGCAATCGCCGACCACAGCAGCGCCAGCCCGTCGCGCTCCAGCTCTTTTTCGCCTTCCATTCGGATCTGTTCATGCACCGCCGCCGCGCGTGACGGCAGATTCTCTTCCCTGACTTCGATTTCGCGTTTGCCCTGTTCCTGCTCTTCGCTCTCTACCTGCATTGTCTCATCCGGCTCGTGCTGCTGGCGTTGCTGGTCGTTCATGCTATCGCTCCTGCTCAATAAGGGTGAGGTCACGTCATTAAGCGTAGTTGCCCGGCCAAAATGCGGCGAAATACAGAAAAAGGTAACAAGAGTTAAAATCCGCCGATTTTTTCCACGCATTCTTGATCCTGCTCGCCATATTGGCCCCTCGGCGCGCCCGCCGCAGGCTGCGTGTGGGGAAAGGCTTATGCTATGATTCGCTATCCCAAAGAAAAATATGAGTTCCCTGATGCTGGAAGCCAAAAGTCTGAGTTGCGTGCGCGATGAGCGCATCCTGTTTAGCGAGCTAAGCTTTTCAGTTCAGCCGGGCGATATCATTCAGGTAGAAGGGCCGAACGGCGCGGGCAAGACCAGTTTGCTGCGCATCCTCGCCGGTTTGGCGCGGCCGGACGGCGGTGAGGTGTGCTGGCGCGGGCGCAACACGCTGCGCGATCGCGCGGCGTATCAGCAAGATTTGCTGTTTATCGGCCATCAACCTGGCATCAAAGCCGTATTGACACCCTTCGAAAATCTGCAGTTTTATCAGGCGGTGCGCGGCGCGGCCGAGCATCAGGCCATCTGGCGCGCGCTGGAGCAGGTCGGGTTGGTGGGGTACGAGGATCTGCCGGTGGCGCAGCTTTCGGCCGGGCAGCAGCGGCGGGTGGCGCTGGCGCGATTGTGGCTCAGCGCGGCGCCGCTGTGGATCCTCGATGAACCCTTGACGGCGATCGATAAACAGGGCGTGGCCGAGTTGATTAGCCTTTTTGAACAACATGCGCAGCGTGGCGGCATGGTATTGTTGACCACGCATCAGGATTTGGCCGGCGTCAGCCAAACGGTGGGCAAAATTCGTTTGGCGGAACACGACGCGGGGAGTTTGTGATGTTTTTGACTCTGGTGCGTCGCGAATTGAAGATCGCCTGCCGTAAAGGGTCGGAGATCGTCAACCCGCTGTGGTTTTTCCTGATTGTGATCACGCTGTTCCCGCTGGGGATTGGCCCTGAACCGCAGCTGCTGGCGCGCATTGCGCCGGGCATCGTGTGGGTGGCGGCGCTGCTGGCCTCGCTGCTGTCGCTGGAGCGGCTGTTTCGCGACGACTTTCTCGACGGATCGCTGGAGCAGCTGTTGCTGCTGCCGACGCCGCTGCCGATGACGGTGCTGGGCAAAGTGTGTGCTCACTGGGTCGTGACGGGATTGCCGCTGCTGATCCTGTCGCCGCTGGTGGCGCTGCTGTTGTCGCTCGATATGCAAACCTGGCTGGCGGTGGCGGGTACGCTGCTGCTCGGCACGCCGACGCTGAGCCTGATCGGCGCTATCGGCGTGGGGTTGACCGTCGGCTTGCGCAAAGGGGGCGTGCTGCTCAGCCTGCTGGTGCTGCCGCTGTATATCCCGGTGCTGATCTTCGCCACCGGCGCGATCGACGCCGCCTCGATGGGCATGCCGATTGACGGTTACCTGGCGATACTCGGTGCGATGCTGGCGGGCAGCGTGACATTGGCACCGTTTGCCACCGCAGCGGCGCTGCGAGTGAGCGTGCACTAGCTAACGTATTGAATGAACAGACGGGGCAAGGCCGACAAGAGCGTACCCTGCAGAAGATTTTCGCCGTTTCGATCGCTCGGGGCGGCCGACGCATAAAAATTACCGTGAGCACTGACGACAATGTGGAAATGGTTACATCAACTGGCGCGGCCTGAACGGCTGTATCACGTCTGCGGCCGCTTTGTCCCCTGGCTGGGGCTGGCGGCGGCGGCCTGCCTGCTGCTTGGCTGGGCATGGGGCTTTGGTTTCGCGCCGAAGGATTATCAGCAGGGCGACAGCTTCCGCATCATTTATATTCACGTGCCGGCGGCCATGTGGTCGATGGGCATCTATGCCTCGATGGCGGTGGCGGCGTTTATCGGCCTGGTGTGGCAGATGAAAATGTCCGATACCGTGGTGGCGGCGATGGCGCCGATCGGCGCGGTGTTCACCTTTATCGCGCTGGTGACCGGCTCCGCCTGGGGCAAGCCGATGTGGGGCACCTGGTGGGTGTGGGACGCGCGGCTGACCTCCGAGCTGGTGCTGCTGTTCCTTTATATGGGCGTCATCGCGCTGTATAACGCTTTCGAAGACCGCCGCCTGGCGGGCCGGGCCGCCGGCATTCTGGTGCTGGTGGGCGTGGTGAACATTCCGATCATCCATTTCTCCGTCGAATGGTGGAATACGCTGCATCAGGGCTCGACCAACATGCAGCAATCCATCGCGCCAAGTATGCGCACCCCGCTGCGTTGGGCGATCCTCGGCTACCTGCTGTTGTTCGTTACGTTGACGCTGATGCGTCTGCGCAATTTGATTCTGTTCCAGGAGCGCCAGCGCCCGTGGGTTGCCGGGCTGGTGAATAAGGAGCGTCAGTCATGAATGCCGCATTCGATTCCTGGCCGGCGTTTTTCGCCATGGGCGGTTATGCCTTCTATGTCTGGCTGGCGGTCGCCGTCACGCTGATTTCGCTGTTGGGGCTGGTGGCACACACCGTCTGGCAGCGGCGGCAGTTGCTCGCCGAGATCGGCCGCCGTCAGGCGCGCGAGCGGCGCATTCGCCATGCGCAACAATCAAAACAAAAATCCGCCGCACCGCGGGAGAAATCATTGTGAATCCACGTCGTAAAAGCCGCCTTTATCTGGCGATCGTTGTGCTGATCGGCATTGCGCTGACCGCAACCCTGATGCTGTACGCGCTGCGCTCCAACATCGATCTGTTCTATACCCCGGGTGAAATCCTGCAGGGCAAGGGCGAAAATCATGAGAAGCCCGAGGTCGGCCAGCGGCTGCGTATCGGCGGCATGGTGATGCCCGGCTCGGTGAAACGCGATCCCAATACGCTGCAGGTCAGCTTCAAGATTTACGACGCGCGCGGCGCGATCGGCGTGACCTACACTGGCATTCTGCCGGACCTGTTCCGCGAAGGGCAGGGCGTGGTGGCGCAGGGCGTGCTGGGCGAGGGCAACGTGGTCAATGCGCGCGAAGTGCTGGCCAAGCACGACGAGAAATACACGCCGCCAGAAGTGGCCGACGCGATGAAAGAGAATCACAAAGGGCCGGCGGAAGCGTATAACGCGCCGCAGGCGGAGGGTGCCAAGTCATGATGCCGGAACTGGGCAGTTTTCTGCTGTGCCTGGCGCTGGCGATCGCGCTGTTGCTGAGCATCTACCCGCAGTGGGGCGCGGCGCGGCAGGACAGCCGCATGATGGCGGTGGCCCGGCCGCTGACCTATGGCATGTTCGCGGCGATTGCGCTGGCGTTCCTGTGCCTGGTGCATGCCTTCGTGGTCAACGACTTTACCGTCGCCTACGTGGCCACCAACTCCAATACCCAACTGCCGGTGTATTACCGCATCGCCGCCACCTGGGGGGCGCACGAAGGTTCGCTGCTGCTGTGGGTGCTGCTGCTGAGTTGCTGGTCGCTGGCGGTGGCGTTGTGCAGCCGGGCGATGCCGCAGGACGCGGTGGCGCGGGTGCTATCGGTGATGGGCATGATCACCGCCGGTTTCCTGCTGTTCATCATCATGACCTCCAACCCGTTCACCCGCACGCTGCCGAACTTCCCGATCGACGGCAGCGATCTCAACCCGCTGCTGCAGGATATCGGCCTGATTTTCCACCCGCCGCTGCTGTACATGGGCTATGTCGGCTTCTCGGTCGCCTTCGCGTTCGCCATCGCCTCGTTGATGGCCGGCCGGCTCGACACCGCCTGGGCGCGCTGGTCACGCCCGTGGACTACCGCCGCCTGGGTGTTCCTCACGCTGGGCATCGTGCTCGGATCGGCCTGGGCCTACTATGAGTTGGGCTGGGGCGGTTGGTGGTTCTGGGATCCGGTGGAGAACGCCTCCTTTATGCCGTGGCTGGCCGGCACCGCGCTGATGCATTCGCTGGCGGTGACCGAGAAACGCGGCACGTTCAAAGCCTGGACGGTGCTGCTGGCGATCACCGCCTTCTCGCTGTGCCTGCTGGGCACCTTCCTGGTGCGCTCCGGCGTGCTGGTCTCGGTGCACTCCTTCGCCTCCGACCCGGCGCGCGGCATGTTTATTCTCGCCTATCTGGTGATCGTCATCGGCGGTTCGCTGCTGCTGTACGCGGTCAAGGGCGGCCAGGTGCGTAGCCGTGTACAGCACGAGACCTTCTCGCGCGAGACCTTCCTGCTGGGCAATAACGTGCTGCTGATCGCCGCCATGCTGGTGGTGCTGTTGGGCACGCTGCTGCCGCTGGTGCACAAACAGCTGGGGCTGGGCAGCATTTCGATCGGCGAGCCGTTCTTCAATACCATGTTCACCTGGCTGATGGCGCCGCTGGCGCTGCTGTTGGGCATTGGGCCGCTGGTGCGCTGGCGCCGCGATGAGCCGCGCAAGCTGTGGCGGCGCCTCGGCGTAGCGCTGCTGGCGACGCTGGTGCTGTCGATTCTGCTGCCGTGGTTGCTGCAGGACAGCATCGCCGGCATGACGGTGGTGGGCCTGATCATGGCACTGTGGGTGATCATCCTGACGCTGATGGAGCTGCATGAGCGCGCCACCCATCGTCACGGTTTCTGGCGCGGCCTGCGGCAGCTGTCCCGCAGCCACTGGGGCATGGTGCTCGGCCACCTCGGCGTGGCGGTGACGGTGATCGGCATCGCCTTCAGCCAGAACTACAGCGTGGAGCGTGACGTGCGGATGAAGGCCGGCGACAGCGTGGATATCCACAATTATCATTTCGTGTTCCGCGACGTGCACGACATCCGCGGCCCGAACTACAGCGGCGGCGTCGGTATCATCGACGTGACGCGCAACGGCAAGCCGGAGGCGACGCTGCATGCGGAGAAACGCTACTACAGCGTGGCGCGCAGCATGATGACCGAGGCGGCGATCGACGGCGGGTTCAGCCGCGATCTGTACGCGGCGCTGGGCGAGGAGCTGGAAGACGGCTCCTGGGCGGTGCGCCTGTATTACAAACCCTTCGTGCGCTGGATCTGGTTCGGCGGCGTCTTTATGGCGATCGGCGGCCTGCTGTGCATTCTCGACCCGCGTTATCGCATGAGCAAAAAGCTCAAGCGCGAAGGCAAGCTGGAGGCGCAATCATGAAGCGTAAGCTGCTGTTTATCCCGTTGGTGCTCTTCCTGCTGCTGGTGGCGGCCCTGATGGTGCAACTGACGCGCAACGCCGGCGGCGAAGATCCGACCATGCTGGAGTCGGCGCTGATCGGCAAACCGGTGCCGACCTTCAGGCTGGAATCGCTGGATCAGCCCGGCAAAACCTACGATCAGGCGGTGCTGCGCGACGGCAAGCCGATATTGCTCAACGTCTGGGCCACCTGGTGCCCGACCTGCCGCGCGGAGCACCAGTATCTCAATACGCTGGCGGCGCGCGGCGTGCGGGTGGTCGGCCTGAACTATAAAGACGATCGTGCCAAGGCGGTGACCTGGCTGAATTCCCTCGGCAATCCCTATGCGCTCAGCCTGTACGACGGCGACGGCATGCTGGGGTTGGATCTCGGGGTGTACGGCGCGCCTGAGACCTTCCTTATCGACGGCCAGGGGATCATTCGCTATCGCCACGCCGGCGACATGAACGAGCGCGTCTGGCAGCAGGAAGTGCTGCCGCTGTATAAAAAGTACGGGGGCGAGGCATGAGGTTGATTGTTCTGCTGTGCGCCGCGCTGCTGAGCTGGAGCACCGCCGCTGCGATCGATACCTATCGCTTCAACTCCGTCGAGCAGGAGCAGCAGTATCGCGAGTTGACCGAACAGCTGCGCTGCCCGAAATGCCAAAACAACAGCATTGCCGATTCCAACGCTATCATCGCCGCCGACATGCGCACCAAGGTGTACGAGCTGATGATGCAGGGGCAAAACAAGCAGCAGATCATCGACTACATGGTGGCGCGTTATGGCAACTTCGTCACCTACGAACCGCCGGTAACGCCGGCGACGCTGATCTTGTGGATCGGCCCGCTGCTGTTCGTATTGATCGGCGGGGCGGTGGTGATCCTGCGTACCCGTCGCAAGCCCGACGCGGTGGTGGACGATGCATTCTCCGAACGGGAACGGCAGCGCCTGGCGGCGCTGTTGCAAGAGACTGACAGGAAGAAACCCTAATGGCTTTTTGGCTGATTATTTGCGTGTTGTTGGCCGGCGCCGCCGCGTTGCTGGTGGTGCCGGCGATGCGCCACGGCAAGCAGAGCGCCGCCACGCGCGATGCGTTGAACAAAGCGTTTTATCAGGATCGCCTCAGCGAGCTGGAGCAGGATGAGCAGCAGGGCGTGGTGGCCGAGCGTCCGGAACTGGTCAAAGAGCTGCAACAGAACCTGTTGAACGACATCCCGGCCGAGCAGATAGCGCAGGCGAAGCCGATCAACCGCTGGGCGCTGGTGCCGGGCGTGCTGTTATTGCTGGCGGTGACCGTTGGCTTTTATCTGAAAACCGGCGGGTTGGCGCAGGTGCTGGACTGGCGTCTGGTGCAGGCGCAAATGCCGGAATTGCGCGAGCGCGTCGCCAACGAGCGCGCCAAACCGCTGAGCATGGAAGAGATTGCCCGTCTCGGACTGGGGCTGCGCACCGCGCTGCAGCAGGACGATCGCAATATCAACGACTGGATGATGCTGGGGCGCGTCGGCATGGCGTTGAACAATGCCACTACCGCTACGCAGGCCTTTGCTCATGCTTATCAATTGGATCCGAATAGTCTGGAAGTGCGGCTCGGCTATGCCGAGGTCTTGACGCGATCCAACGATCCGGAGGATAACAAGCAGGCGACGCAGCTGTTGCGGCGCATGATCGCGGAAAACCACAGCGATCCGCGGGTGCTCAGCCTGCTGGCGTTCAATGCCTTCGAACAGGGCGATTTCAAGCAGGCGATCGGCGCCTGGCAAGTGATGCTGCAGCTGCTGCCGGCCAACGATCCGCGCGCGGAAGTGATAAAGCGCAGTATTGCACAAGCAAAAGCCCAGGCCGGCGGAGAAACTGTTAAACTGAATGTGACCGTTGCGCTGTCACCGCAGGCGGCGAAAGCCATGCCGCCGCAGGGGACGCTGGTCATTTCGGTCACCGACGGCGTCAGCCCGGTGCCGGTCGCAGTAAAACAATTGCCGTTGAGCCGTTTTCCGCTGTCTTTCTCACTGGATGACAGCAACGCCATGATGCCCGAGCGTCTGCTCTCGGCGCAGCATCAGGTGCAGGTGCGTGTGCGCCTCTCACAGGACGGATTGGCCACGCCGCAACCGGGGGACTGGTTCGGCGAAAGCTCGCTGCAGACATTCAGCGGTAAAGAGCAGGTTAGCGTTCAGATAAACAAGCAGGTCCCTGAAAAATAAGACCGAACGTGTTTTTATGGAGAAAAATATGAACTTTCGCCTGACTGGGGTGGCATTCGCAGCGGCATTACTGGTGGGCTGTGCCAGCGCGCCAGACAATGAGCCGCAAGGGCGTTCTGATCCTCTGGAAGGATTTAACCGGACGATGTTCGACTTCAACTACAACGTCCTGGATCCTTATATCTTGCGTCCGGTCGCGGTGGCCTGGCGTGACTACGTGCCGATGCCGGCGCGTAACGGCATCAGCAACTTCACCTCCAACCTGGAAGAGCCGGCCAGCATGGTCAACGCCTTCCTGAAGGGCGATCCTTACCGCGGGATGATCCACTTCAACCGTTTCTTCCTGAACACCCTACTCGGGATGGGCGGCCTGATCGACGTGGCCGGCATGGCCAACCCGAAACTGGCGCGCGAAGAGCCGAATCGCTTCGGCAGCACGTTGGGGCATTACGATGTGGGTTACGGCCCGTACGTGATGTTGCCGGGCTACGGCAGCTTCACGCTGCGTGACGAAGGTGGCGACTTTGCGGATACGCTGTATCCGATGCTGAGCTACCTGACCTTCTGGATGTCGGCGGGCAAATGGGTGGTCGAGGGTATCGAAACCCGCGCTCAACTGCTGGATTCCGACGGTCTGCTGCGCAATTCCTCCGATCCTTACATCATGGTGCGCGAAGCTTACTTCCAGCGCCACGATTTCATCGCCAACGGCGGTTCGCTCAAGCCGGAAGAGAACCCGAACGCCAAGGCGATTCAGGGCGAACTGGACGAGATCGACTCGCAGTAATCCCGGGCATTATGCCAATGAAAACCCGCCGTCAGGCGGGTTTTTTTATGCCCGCGCGAGCGACAGGCAAAGAAAAAGCGCCCCAGGGGGCGCTTTGGCATCCATCTCAAGTGAGATTAGAAGCGGTAGTTGAAGTTGGCGCCGTACAGCCAGGCCTTGCCTTCGGAGGTGAAGGTATAAGGACCTTCGTTGATGGTGACTTTCTGGCCGTGCATGTAGGACACGCCGACGTCGACCGAGGCGTCTTTGTTGAACGCATAGGTAGTACCGGCACTCAGCCAGAAACGGTCCTGATCGGGAATGGAGATCGAACGGTTTTGGGCAGGCACCGGGCTGTCATCGAAGGCGATACCGGTACGGAAGGTCCAGTTATCGTCGTAGAAGTAGGTGGTACCCAGCGCGATGCGGTAAGCGTCTTTGAAGCCTTCATGCTTCTGGAACAGGGTCTGGCCGTTGTTGCCGGTGGCTTTCAGCTCCTGGAACTGGCTCCAACTGGTGTAGGCCAGGCTGTAGTGGATGGCCCACTGCGGCGCCACTTTGTTATAGCCGGACAGTTCCCACATTTCCGGCAGGTGCAGGCTCAGAGAACCCGGAATGGTGGTGCCGTTGGTGCCCCACGGAAGACCTTGAGAGGCCAGCAACGGGTTGAAGGCTGAAGGCAGGCTGCTCTTGTAATCGCCGTCGAAGTCGATTTTCACTTCTGAGCGATAGGTGAAGCCGTAACGGTTGTTTTCATCCACTTCGTAGAGAATACCGGCGTTCCAGCCGAAGCCCCATTCGTCGCCTTTCAGATGAGAAATTTGGGTATCTGCCGGGATCTGCGAAACCGGGCCGGCCAACTGTGGCGGCAATTTGCCTGAACCGGCGATCAATTTTGGCAGATCGCCGGCGTAACGCTCGAGTTTAGCCTTGGCGTAGACGGCGTCAAAACCCAGACCGAAGCTGAAGTTTTTGTTCAGGCGATAAGCGCCGCTCAGGTTCAGGTTCAGGGTTTCCAGATCGGTTTTGCCGCCCATGGAACCCGCCGCGTAACCGTCGTTATATTCGGTCGCCAAACCGAAGTTGCTGGTGACCGAGCCGCCTACGGCGAATTGATCGTTAATTGGGTGAACATAATGCAGGTTCGGCACCCAGGCTGTCGGTGCGATGTTTTTCGCATCCAGGCTGGCGCCGGAAGGAGATCGGCCACTGATATCGACGTCCGGATCGATGAAGACTGCGCCGAAAGAAAGTTCCGGGCGGGTATACATCATCAGCAATGCCGGGTTGCGGCTTGCGGAGGCCGCCGTATCCGCCATGGCGCCTTCGCCAGAATACGAACGTCCTAAACCAGCTGATGAGAACTCATTCAGCTGGAATCCTGCGGCAGACACGTTTGAAGAAATAATTGCCACTGCAGCTGCGAGAGCTGATTTAGTCAATAGGTTTTTCTGGCTCATGACCAAAACCTCATTATGTGTTTATTATTTAAACTATTGTTACACGAAGTAACAAGGAGCGCGGGATTGTAGGGTCCGTTATCGTTCAGACAAATCAGACCAGTGGCTGAAGTATAGGTCTGACCTGTGAAAATGTTGCAAGTTTGTTTTTGAAATATTTCCAACCTGATATCAAAAAAGAGATCTGCTTAACAAAAAGCCAGCGGTAAATAACAAAATTCTTACCATTCCTTACCAGACGCTCATTTTTATTTGTGATTTCCATCACTTAAAACACCCAGTAAAAGTAAGTGCTAGTGATTGCCGGCGTGGAAGCGTAAAATACCCGCAGAATTTTGTGGCTTTGTGCCGGTGAGTGAAACGGCAATTTGGGCTGATAACAGAGGCCCTTGAGGAGAACCAATCATGTCAGATGCAATTAATAAATGCAGCGCCCAGGAAACCGCCGCGTGTTGCTGCGTGGATGTCGGCACCGTGATGGATAACACCGATTGCACCGCGTCCTACAGCCAGGTGTTCAGTAATCAACAAGATGCGGAAGCGATGCTGGCCGCCCTGAGCGAAAAGGCGCGCGCGGTCGAATCCGATCCTTGTGACATCAGCAGTAGCATTAAACCGGTTGACGGTGGCGTGCAGTTGGAGGCCGATTTCACCTTCGCCTGCCAGGCGGAAACCCTGATCTTCCAGCTCGGCCTGCGTTAATCCCCGCTTTACCCCCGGCGCCGCCTGCTGCGCGCCGGGGATTTCCTTCCCCGTGCCGCCCCGATAGAAAGTGCGCCTGCTCGCAGTTTTGATCTCTGCCGGTTTGCCAAATGTAACCGTTTGGTTAACAATGACCTCATCAGGTCAGACCTCTTTCTGCCCATTGCGCTGACGTTATTTTCTTCAGGAGCATTTATGAGTAAGGCACTGCCGTTGGTGACCCGTCATGGTGACCGCATTGCGATTGTGAATGGACTGCGTACCCCCTTTGCCAAACAGGCAACTGCCTATCACGGCATTCCGGCGGTGGATTTAGGGAAAACGGCGGTGAGCGAGCTGTTGGCGCGTAGCGGCATCGATCCGCAGCTGATCGAACAGCTGGTGTTCGGCCAGGTGGTGCAAATGCCCGAGGCGCCGAACATCGCGCGTGAAATCGTGCTCGGTACCGGTATGAGCGTTCATACCGACGCTTACAGCGTGTCGCGTGCCTGCGCCACCAGCTTCCAGGCGATCGCCAACGTGGCGGAGAGCATCATGGCCGGCAGCATCAGCGTCGGTATCGCCGGCGGGGCGGACTCTTCTTCCGTCTTGCCGATCGGCGTCAGCAAGGCGTTGGCGCGCACGCTGGTGGACGTCAACAAGGCGCGCACGCTGTCGCAGCGTCTCAAACTGTTCAGCCGGCTGAAATTCCGCGATCTGATGCCGGTGCCGCCGGCGGTGGCGGAGTATTCCACCGGTCTGCGCATGGGCGATACCGCTGAGCAAATGGCGAAAAGCCACGGCATCACCCGCGAAGCGCAGGATGCGCTGGCGCACCGTTCCCACGAACTGGCGGCCAGGGCCTGGCGTGAGGGGTGGCTGCGCGATGAGGTGATGACGGCCTACGTGCCGCCTTACCGCGCGCAGCTTTCTGAAGACAACAATATCCGCAAAGACTCCAGCCTGGCTTCCTACGCCAAGCTGAAACCGGCGTTCGATCGCAAACACGGCAGCGTCACTGCGGCCAACAGCACGCCGTTGACCGACGGCGCGGCGGCGGTACTGATGATGAGCGAATCGCGCGCCAAAGAGCTGGGGCTGCAGCCGCTCGGCTATCTACGCAGTTTCGCCTTTGCCGCCATCGACGTGTGGGAAGACATGCTGCTGGGGCCTTCCTACGCTACGCCGCTGGCGCTGGATCGCGCCGGCATCGGTCTGGCCGATCTGACGCTCATCGACATGCATGAAGCCTTCGCTGCGCAAACGCTGGCCAACCTGAAGATGTTCGCCAGCGAAGCGTTCGCCCGCGAGAAGCTTGGCCGCAGCCAGGCAATCGGCGAAGTGGACATGGACAAATTCAACGTATTGGGCGGTTCTATCGCCTATGGTCACCCGTTCGCCGCCACCGGCGCGCGCATGATCACCCAGACGTTGCGCGAGCTGAAACGCCGCGGCGGCGGGTTGGGCCTGACCACCGCCTGCGCCGCCGGCGGGTTAGGGGCCGCGATGATCGTGGAGGTGGAATGATGAGTGCCGAAAACGCATTGCACGAACAGCGGGCCAAACCGTCGGCCTTTCAGCTGACGATTCGCCCCGACAACATCGGCGTGATCACCATCGACGTGCCGGGCGATAAGGTCAATACGCTCAAGGCCGAGTTCGTCGAACAGGTGAACGACGTGCTGATCCGGGCGCAGCAGCATACCGCGCTGGAAGGATTGGTGATCGTTTCCGGCAAGCCGGACTCGTTTATCGCCGGCGCCGACATCACCATGATTGCCGCCTGCACCAGCGCCAAAGAGGCGGAAACGCTGGCCAAGAAAGGGCAGAGCACGCTAGCGCAGATCGCCGCCTTCCCGGTGCCGGTGGTGGCCGCCATTCATGGCGCCTGCCTGGGCGGCGGCCTGGAATTGGCACTGGCCTGCCACGGCCGCGTCTGTTCGTTGGATGACAAAACCGCGCTCGGTCTGCCGGAAGTGCAGCTGGGCCTGCTGCCGGGCTCCGGCGGCACTCAGCGCCTGCCGCGCTTGGTTGGCGCCGCCAAGGCGCTGGACATGATCCTGACCGGCAAGCACATTCGCGCCCGCCAGGCGCTGCGCATGGGGCTGGTGGACGACGCCGTGCCGCAGTCGATCCTGTTGCAGACCGCCATCGAGCGGGTGAAACAGGGCTGGAAGCATCAGCGCGAGCTGCCGTGGCAGGATCGCCTGCTCAATGGCCCGCTGGGCAGAAATCTGCTGTTCAGCATTGTGCGCAAAAAAACGTTGGCGAAAACCCACGGCAACTACCCGGCGGCGGAACGCATCATTCAGGTAGTGCGCACCGGGCTGGATCACGGCAGCGCCAGCGGCTATGAAGCCGAAGCGCGCGCCTTTGGCGAACTGGCGATGACGCCGCAGTCGGCGGCGCTGCGCAGCCTGTTCTTCGCCTCCACTGCGCTGAAAAAAGAGCGGGGCGGCAATGCCAAGCCGCATGTCCTGCATCGTGTCGGCATTCTCGGCGGCGGCCTGATGGGCGGCGGCATCGCCTGCGTCACCGCCACGCGCGGCGGTTTGCCGGTTCGTATCAAAGACATTAATGAAACCGGCATCAATCACGCGCTGAAATACAGCTGGGACGTGCTTGGCAAACGGGTACGCAGCAAGCGCATGCGCCCGGCGGAACGGCAAAAACAGATGATGCTGATCTCCGGCTCTACCGATTACACCGGCTTTGAGCAGGTGGATATCGTGGTCGAGGCGGTGTTTGAGGATCTGGCGCTGAAGCAGAAGATGGTGGCCGAGGTCGAAGCGAACTGTGCGCCGCATACCGTGTTTGCCTCCAATACTTCCTCGTTGCCTATCGGCCACATCGCCGAAAAAGCCCAGCGGCCGCAGCAGGTGATCGGTCTGCACTACTTTAGCCCGGTGGACAAAATGCCGCTGGTGGAAGTGATCCCGCACGCTGGCACCAGCGAAGAGACTATCGCGACCACCGTGGCGCTGGCGCACAAGCAGGGCAAGACCGCTATCGTGGTGGGCGACAGCGCGGGTTTTTATGTCAACCGCATCCTGGCGCCGTACATCAACGAAGCGGCCCGTTGCCTGCTGGAAGGCGAGCCGATGGAGTCGCTGGACAAGGCGCTGGTGGACTTCGGTTTCCCGGTCGGCCCGATCACCCTGTTGGACGAAGTGGGCATCGACGTCGGCACCAAGATCATTCCGGTGCTGGTCGAGGCGCTGGGGCCGCGCTTCGCCGCGCCGGCTGCGTTCGATGCGGTGCTGAAGGACGGGCGTAAAGGGCGCAAGAACGGCCGCGGCTTCTATCTTTACCCGAGCGAAGGGCAGCAGCGGCAGCGGCGTAAACGTGCGGATACCTCATTGTATACGTTGCTCGGCGTCACGCCGAAGGCGCACATGCTGCCGGCGACCGTCGCCCAGCGCTGCGTGATGATGATGCTGAACGAAGCGGCGCGCTGCCTGGATGAAGGCGTGATCCGCAGCGCGCGCGACGGCGACATCGGCGCGGTGTTCGGCATCGGCTTCCCGCCGTTCCTCGGCGGCCCGTTCCGCTATATGGACGAGCTCGGCGCCGAAAAAGTGGTGAAAACGTTGGAATACCTGCGCCAGCAGCACGGCGAGCACTTCGCGCCGTGCGAACGCTTGCAGCGCATGGCGCAGCAGGGCGAGCGTTTTTACCCGCTGGGGAGCTGAACGCAGGGCGGCCCGATTTGCACTATAGTTGCAACAGGGCCGCGTTGTGATCGCCATCACTCCTTGTAACAGCGTCAGCCGGTGAGGCTGTACAGCAAGGCGTAGGCAGCGGTAAGTTAGCTTGACCGTCATCAATAAATTTCATGGCGGTAAGGTTAAAATTTAACCCGTTGAATTGATTGTTCTGTGAGCAATCGAGGTTTGCCAGGGGAGGGTTGCTGTAAAAAACAGCATTTTCTTTAGGCAAACTTTCAGGCAAAATGCCCGGCCGCCATAAAGAGACGGCGCGTTATCGTTTTAAAGCTTTGGCTTTGGGTTGTAAAACTCGGCGGTACAGCACGCACGGCGTTTCTGTATAGCGTTACTTTGTCAACAACAGCGGTGCAATATGCAAGTTTTGATTATGCGTCACGGAGAGGCGGCGCTCGAGGCAGCCAGCGATGCGGTAAGGCCCCTTACCCTGTGCGGCCGCGACGAGTCCCGTCAGATGGCGGCCTGGTTGAACACCAAGTCTGTGGATATTGAACGCGTGCTGGTCAGCCCCTATCTGCGGGCCGAACAGACGCTGGCGACGGTGCGTGAAGCCTTGACGCTGCCGGAGGGCGAAGAAGTGCTGCCCGAGCTGACGCCGGGCGGCAACGCCGAACAGGTCGGCAGCTATCTGCAGGCGCTGGCGATGCAAGGGGTGAGCTCGGTGCTGATCGTGTCGCACCTGCCGCTGGTGGGCTACCTGGTGGCTGAACTGTGCCCGGGCGAGTGCCCGCCGATGTTCGCGACCTCGGCGATCGCTAACGTCGATCTGCCGGCGGACGGCAGCTACGGCAAATTTGAATGGCAGGTCAGCCCGTCGCAGGTGATGGCCAAAGTGTGAGCCGCGGATGCGGTGCGGAATAAACTCAGGGCGATGTCTGACATCGCCCTGAGTCGTTTCTGCGGGGGGCTATTCTGCCAGCTCCACCAACAGCAGGACGGCGGCGTTGCCGCCCCATTCCTTCGGCGCCTGATGGAACGCCAGCACGTCGGGATGCTGCGCAAGCCACAGCGGCGTTTGCTGTTTGAGAATGTGTTTGCCGTGCCCGTGCATCACGCAGGCGCAGTGCACGTGCTCGCGTTTGCAGGCGGCGATCAACGCCCCCAGCTCCTGCTTGGCCTGCAGCTGGGTCAGGCCGTGCAAATCGAGAAACAGCTCCGGCGAATAATCGCCGCGTCGCAGCTTCTTCAGCTCATACGGGCTGCTGCCGGGGCGCACGTAGCGCGTCGGGCCTTCCTCTTCCAGCTGCGGCTGATATTCATCTGAAAAATAATAGCTGGCATCGACCTGCTCCTGCAGCAGCCGCTGCGGCGCAACCTGTTTGACCTTGAGCTTCGGCGGGCGGTGGACGATAGTGTCCTGGCGCAGCTTTTTTGCGCCCGCCACCGACTCTCTGAAGAGCTGTTGTTCGTCTTTGCTCAGAGGGGGCTTGTTCTTCATGCTTCATTCACCGGAAATCGTTTATTTCGCTAGTTTACCTTGTGAATGAGCGCTGTCGACGCAAAACTCGGGCCAGAGTGAAAAGCGCGAGGGGCGCGCGTGATTTGTCGCGGGCTTCATGGCAAACTATGCGGCTAAATCATGAAACACAGCGCCTGCCGGAGGGCAAATTGGACAAAATTTTCGTCGACGAAGCAGTGAACGAACTGCACACCATTCAAGATATGCTGCGCTGGACGGTAAGCCGCTTCAACGCCGCCAATATCTATTATGGTCACGGAACCGACAATCCGTGGGACGAAGCGGTGCAATTGGTGCTGCCAAGCCTGTTCCTGCCGTTGGACATTCCTGAGGACATGCACACCGCCCGTCTGACCTCCAGCGAGCGCCATCGCATCGTTGAGCGCGTGATCCGCCGCGTCAACGAACGCATCCCGGTCGCTTACCTGACCAACAAGGCCTGGTTCTGCGGCATGGAATTCTACGTCGACGAACGCGTGTTGGTGCCGCGCTCGCCGATCGGTGAGCTGATCAACGATCGTTTCAGCGCGCTGATCCCGCACCCGCCACGCCATATTCTCGACATGTGCACCGGCAGCGGCTGCATCGCCATCGCCTGTGGCTACGCTTTCCCGGAAGCGGAAGTGGACGCGGTGGACATCTCCAGCGAAGTGCTGGCGGTGACCGAGCGCAATATTCAGGCGCACGGCGTCGAACATCAGGTGATCCCGATCCGTTCCGATCTGTTCCGCGACGTTCCCGCGATCCAGTACGATCTGATCGTCACCAACCCGCCGTACGTCGATGCGGAAGACATGTCCGATCTGCCGCAGGAGTTCCGCTTTGAGCCGGAACTGGGCCTGGCGGCGGGCAGCGACGGCCTGAAGCTGGTGCGCCGCATCCTGGCCTGCGCGCCGGACTACCTGACCGACGACGGCGTGCTGATTTGTGAAGTGGGCAACAGCATGGTACATCTGATGGAACAATATCCGGACATCCCGTTCACCTGGCTGGAATTCGAAAATGGCGGCGACGGCGTGTTCATGCTGACCAAACAGCAGCTGGTGGATTGCAAGGATCACTTCAGCCTCTATCGCAGCTAAACCGCATTTCCAGGGCCCGCACGGCGGGCCTCATAACGATAAAAGACTAACGGTAAGGAGCCGTGATGGCAGGAAACAGTATTGGGCAGATTTTCCGCGTCACCACCTTCGGTGAATCTCACGGGGTGGCGCTGGGTTGTATCGTCGATGGCGTACCGCCCGGCATTCCGCTCACCGAAGCCGATTTGCAACACGATCTGGATCGTCGTCGTCCGGGCACCTCGCGTTACACTACCCAGCGTCGCGAACCGGATCAGGTGCGCATTCTCTCCGGCGTATTCGAAGGCGTGACCACCGGCACCAGCATCGGTCTGATCATTGAAAACACCGATCAGCGCTCGCAAGACTACAGCGCCATCAAAGACGTGTTCCGTCCGGGGCATGCCGACTACACCTACGAACAGAAATACGGTCTGCGCGACTATCGCGGCGGTGGCCGCTCTTCGGCGCGCGAAACCGCCATGCGCGTTGCGGCGGGCGCCATCGCCAAGAAATACCTGCAGCAGAAGTTCGGCGTGCAGGTGCGCGGCTATCTGGCGCAGATCGGCGATGTGACCTGTGAGCTGAAAGACTGGGATCAGGTCGAACAGAACCCGTTCTTCTGCCCGGATCCGGACAAGCTGGAAGCGCTGGACGAACTGATGCGCGCGCTGAAAAAAGAGGGTGACTCCATCGGCGCCAAAGTCAGCGTGATTGCGGAAAACGTGCCGGTTGGCCTGGGCGAGCCGGTGTTTGACCGCCTCGATGCCGATCTGGCGCACGCGCTGATGAGCATCAACGCGGTGAAAGGCGTGGAGATCGGCGACGGATTCGCCGTGGTGACCAAACGCGGCAGCGAAAACCGCGATGAAATCACCCCGGAAGGCTTCCAAAGCAACCATGCCGGCGGCATTCTCGGCGGCATCAGCAGCGGCCAACCGGTGATCGCGCATCTGGCGCTGAAGCCAACCTCCAGCATCATGGTGCCGGGCCGCACCATCAATCGCCACGGGGAAGCGGTGGAAATGGTGACCCGCGGTCGCCACGATCCGTGCGTGGGCATCCGCGCCGTGCCGATCGCCGAAGCGATGATGGCAATCGTGTTGATGGATCACCTGCTGCGCCAGCGTGCGCAAAACGGTGATGTGGTTTCCGACGTACCTCGCTGGTAATCGCCATGAAAAACTGGATGTTGGGCCTGGTGGCCTTGACGGCCTCCGCTTCCGCCATGGCGCTGACGCCGTGGCAGAAAATCGACCATCCGGTGGCCGGCGCGCCGCAGGCGGTGGGCGGTTTCGCCAACGGCTGCGTCATCGGCGCGCAGCCATTGCCGCTGAATTCACCGGACTACCAGGTGATGCGTACCGACCAGCGCCGCTATTTCGGCCATCCGGATCTGCTGGCGTTCATACAGCGCCTCAGCAGCCAAGCGAACCAGAAAGCACTGGGCACGGTGCTGATCGGCGACATGGCGATGCCGGCCGGTGGGCGCTTCAGCAGCGGCCACGCCAGCCACCAGTCGGGGCTCGACGTTGACATCTGGCTGCAGTTGCCGCGCCAACGCTGGAGCGCGCAGCAATTGCTCAAACCGCAGCCGATCGACCTGGTGTCAGGGGATGGCAAGCAGGTGGTGGCGAGCCAATGGCAGCCGCAAATTGAGTCGCTGATCAAACTGGCGGCGCAGGACGCGGACGTGACGCGCATCTTCGTCAACCCGGCGATCAAGCAGCGTCTGTGTCTGGACGCCGGCGCCGATCGCGCCTGGCTGCACAAGGTGCGGCCGTGGTTCGGCCACCGTGCGCACATGCACGTGCGCCTGCGCTGTCCGGCCGGCAGCCTGGAGTGCCAGGAGCAGGATACGCCGCCGCCGGGCGACGGCTGCGGCGCCGAACTGGCGAGCTGGTTCGTGCCGCATCAGCCGAACGCGAAGCCGGGCAAACCCGTGCCGCCGCCGTTACCGCCGACCTGTCAGGCATTGCTGGATCACCATTTCTCAGCGGAATAACACATGGACTGGTTCGTCATTGGCCCCGAAATGCTCGGGGTGTTGTTTGCGGTAGCGCTGCTGGCGGGGTTTATCGACTCCATCGCCGGCGGCGGCGGATTACTGACGGTGCCGGCCCTGCTGGCGGTGGGGGTTCCTCCGGCGCAGGCGCTGGCGACCAATAAGCTGCAGTCGGTCGGCGGCTCCTTTTCCGCCAGTCTGTACTTCATTCGTCGGCGAGCGGTGAACCTCAACGACCAGAAGCTGACGATTTTTCTGACGCTGATCGGCTCGATCGCCGGCGCCATTTTGGTGCAGCATATGCGCGCCGATTTGCTGCGGCAGATGTTGCCGCTGCTGGTGATCGGCATCGGTCTCTATTTCTTGTTGATGCCGCGACTGGGTGAGGAAGATCGTCAACGCCGTCTCGGGGCCTTGCCGTTCGGGCTGGTGGCCGGCGGTTGCGTCGGGTTTTACGACGGTTTCTTCGGCCCCGGCGCCGGGTCATTCTACGCGCTGGCCTACGTGACGCTGTGCGGTTTCAACCTCGCCAAGTCCACGGCGCACGCTAAGGTGCTGAACTTTACCTCCAACGTCGGCGGGCTGGCGCTGTTCATCATCGGCGGCAAGGTGGTGTGGAGCATTGGTCTGGTGATGTTGGTGGGGCAGGTGCTGGGGGCGCGTTTGGGCGCGCACATGGTGCTGACCCGCGGCCAGAAATTGATTCGGCCGATGATCGTGATCGTCTCGCTGGTGATGAGCCTCAAGCTGCTGTACGACAATCACGGCGCGGAAATTCAGCAGTGGTTGACCACCTTGGTGCACGGTTAAAGATGAAGAGGGGGCGTTGCTTACGCGCCCTGTCTTATCGGGTATAATGGCCTCTTTATTTTTGTGGTTATAGAGTTTTTATGTCAGACATGCAGACCCGCCATCACTATGAGCAGTTGATCGAGATCTTCAATCGGTGCTTCAGCGATGACTACAACACCCGCCTGGTGAAGGGCGACGACGAACCTATCTACCTGCCGGCCGACGACGAATTGTCGTATCACCGCATCGTGTTCGCCCACGGCTTCTACGCCAGCGGCCTGCATGAAATCTCGCACTGGTGCATCGCCGGTGAAGCGCGCCGCCAACTGGTGGACTTCGGTTACTGGTATTGCCCGGACGGGCGCGACGCGCAAACCCAGAGTGAATTCGAAGCGGTGGAGATCAAACCGCAGGCGCTGGAATGGATGTTCTGCGTGGCGGCCGGTTTCCCGTTCAACGTCAGCTGCGACAACCTGAACGGCGACTGCGAGCCGGATCGCATCGCGTTCCAGCGCAAGGTGCGCGCCCGGGTATTGATGCTACTGGAGCAGGGAATACCCACACGGCCTGCGCGCTTTATTCAGGCGTTGCAATCGTTCTACAATACGCCACCGCTGGCGGCCGAGCATTTTCCGTATCCGGAAGATCTCAACTGACGCCACAGCCCGTTATTTAATGAGGAAATTTGATGATCGCAGAATTTGAAGCGCGCATTTTGGCGCTGATTGATGACATGGTAGAGCACGCCAGCGATGATGAACTGTTTGCCGGTGGCTACCTGCGCGGTCATCTGACGCTGGCGGTGGCCGAAGCGGAAGAACAGGGCGAGCATACTGCCGAAGCGCTGAAAGCGCGGGTGGAAGAGAGCCTGCACAAGGCGATCGCCGCTGGGGAACTCTCGCCGCCGGATCAGATTTTGGTGCGCGGCATGTGGGAAAACCTCTATCAGGCTGCCACCCCTGCCGCCTGACCGCCATGCCGGGGCGCGCCGCCGCGCCCCTCATCCATGAATTAAACCGCACGTCCTTTCAGTAACTTTCGCACCCACATTCGATTCGGATTCAACGCCGCCAGCAGGCGCGCGTCGCCCGGTAACGGTTCGCCGAACAGCTGCGCCGCCAGAATTTCCGCCGCCAGCGGCGCCGAACACAGCCCGCGCGATCCCAACCCACCGATAGCGAACAGGCCGGGATAGACCGGCGCATCGGCGACGGTTTCGCCGCGCTGGTTCTGCCGCTGCAAATCCTGATACTGCGTCAACGTGGCCTGATAGTCCGGCAGCGCGCCGACCATCGGTAAATGATCGCGGGTGGCGCTGCGCACGCCGCAGCGCGCCTGATGAGCGCTGACGTCCACCTGCTGCGGCCAGGCCTGCTCCGGCAGGCAGCGCAGCAGGCGTTCACGGTTTTCCTGTTGCTCCTGCTCGCGGTAGTCGGTGGTGATGTCGCCGCGCTGGTAGCTGGCGCCAATGCAGTGGTGGCCGTTGTTGGCATTAACCGGCGTCAGGTAGCCGTCGTAACACAAGACCTGTTTCAATTGACCGAGGGCCGGCGAGCTTGGGATATGCGACACCTGTCCGCGTACCGAATACAGCGGCAGGGCTTCCGTCGGCGCCAGTTCGGCCAGCCGATGGCCATTGGCCAGGATCACCGTCGCATGGCTGCGGCTTTCGCCGTGGGCGAAGTCGATGCGCCAGCCGTTTTCTTCCTGCTTCAGCCTCTGTGCATCGTGCCGGTAGTGGCAGACCAAGCCCTGGCGCTGCGCCAGCGCGAGAACGCCGCGCGTCAGCTCGGCCGGACAGAGCCAACCGCCTTGGGGGTAGGTGATGCCGCCAAAGCCGGTATCGACGCCGCACAGTCCGCTGAGCGTCTCGCGGTCGGCCGCCATCGCCAAGGCCTGCGGCCAGTCGGTTTTCAGCATATTGGCGATCTTAGCGCCGCTCTTGTCGTCATAGGCCAACTGGCTGACGCCGCACCACTGATGATCAAAGGCGACGCCTTGTTGCAACAGCGCGTCGTACTGGCGGCGGGCGAAGGGAAACGCGGCGCTGAAGAAGCTCTCCAGCGCGTCGCCGCTGCCGTTCAGCAACGGATAAATCGCCCCCTGGCGATTGCCGGATGCCCCCTCCGCCGCCTGCTCATCGGCGCAGTACAGCGTGACGGTGGCGCCGCGCCGCAGCAAGGCCAGCGCAGTGAGCGCGCTGGCGACGCCGCCGCCGATCAGGGCGATATCGGCGGTGTTGTCCGCCGCCGGGCGCCGATACCAGGGCGCTGGATGAGGGGTGGGCTGCGCATCGGCCGGGAGCTCGCCGGCGAGCATCTCACGCTTTTGGCCGAAGCCTTTGCAGCGGTTGACCTGAAAACCGGCCTGTTGCAAGCCGCGGCGCACAAAGCCAGCGGCGGTAAAGGTGGCGAAGCTGCCTCCCGGCCGGGCGAAACGCGCCATGGCGGCGAACAGTTGCTCGGTCCACATGTCGGGATTTTTTGCCGGCGCAAAACCGTCGAGGAACCAGGCATCCACCTGGTTATTCATGCTGGCGTCAAACTGCGGCAGCAGATCGTTGACGTCGCCGAACCACAGATCGAGCGTAATGCGGCCTTCGGCCAGCAGCAGACGATGACAGCCCGGTAGCGGCAGCGGCCATTGGGCGCGCAGCTCGTCGGCATAAGGCGCCAGCTCCGGCCAGCGCGCATGCGCCGCCGCCAGGTCAGCCTGCTGCAGGGGAAATTTTTCGAAGCTGATAAAGTGCAGGCGTTGCAGCGCGGCGTCCGGCTCGGCCTGGCGGAAGCCGGCGAAGGCCTGCCACAGCGTGAGGAAATTAAGCCCGGTGCCGAACCCGGTTTCCGCCACCACCAACAGCGGGCGCGGGTGAGTGGCAAAACGCTGCGGCAGCCGGTTGCCATGCAGGAAGACATAGCGGGTTTCTTCCAGCCCATCCTGATTGGAAAAATAGACGTCATCAAACTGTTTCGAAACAGGTGTACCCTGTTCGTTCCAGGTTAGCGTTGCGGTTTGGATGGGGGCGTGGTTCACGGTCAATGGCTCGAAATTCAAGGGATGCCGCGAATTCTAACGGCGCTGGCGCCCCGGCGCAAACTGGACAACAATAAAGCTGAAAAACGCTGATCGGACTTGTTCGGCTTACATCTGTACGCTAAAGTGCGATGCAAAATCCCGTAGGTAAATAGTGGAAGAGGTATTGAATGAAACGTGCAGTGATTACTGGCCTGGGAGTTGTCTCCAGCATTGGTAATAACCAGCAGGAGGTCCTGGCAAGCCTGCAGGAAGGACGTTCTGGGATCACTTTCTCCCAGGAGCTGAAAGATTCCGGCATGCGTAGTCACGTATGGGGGCAAGTTAAGCTCGACACGACCGGCCTGATCGACCGCAAGGCAGTGCGTTTCATGAGCGATGCTTCCATTTATGCCTTCCTGGCGATGCAAGAAGCGATCGCGTCTTCCGGCCTGAAGGAAGAAGAGTATCAAAACAACCCGCGTGTAGGCCTGATTGCCGGTTCCGGCGGCGGTTCTCCGCGCTTCCAGGTGTTCGGCGCCGATGCGATGCGCAGCCCGCGCGGCCTGAAAGCGGTTGGCCCGTACGTGGTGACCAAAGCCATGGCTTCCGGCGTTTCCGCCTGCCTGGCAACGCCGTTCAAAATCCATGGCGTGAACTACTCCATCAGCTCCGCTTGCGCGACCTCCGCGCACTGCATCGGCAACGCGGTTGAGCAAATTCAGTTGGGCAAACAGGACATCGTGTTCGCCGGCGGCGGTGAAGAGCTGTGCTGGGAAATGGCCTGCGAGTTCGACGCGATGGGCGCGCTGTCCACCAAGTACAACGACACGCCGGAAAAAGCCTCCCGCACCTACGACGCCGATCGTGACGGTTTCGTCATCGCCGGCGGCGGCGGCATGGTGGTGGTTGAAGAACTGGAGCACGCGCTGGCGCGCGGTGCGCACATCTATGCAGAAATCGTTGGCTACGGCGCGACTTCCGACGGTGCCGACATGGTTGCCCCTTCGGGCGAAGGCGCAGTGCGCTGCATGAAGATGGCGATGCAGGATCTGGATGCGCCGATCGACTACATCAACGTGCACGGCACCTCTACGCCGGTAGGCGACGTGAAAGAGCTGGGCGCTATTCGTGAAGTGTTCGGTGACAATACCCCGGCCATCTCCTCCACCAAGGCGATGACCGGTCACTCGCTGGGCGCCGCGGGCGTGCAGGAAGCGATTTACAGCCTGCTGATGCTGGAGCACGGCTTTATCGCGCCGAGCATTAACATCGAAACCCTGGATGAGCAGGCGGCCGGCATGAACATCGTGACCCAGCCGACTCAGCGCGAGCTGACCACCGTGATGTCCAACAGCTTCGGTTTCGGCGGCACCAACGCCACCCTGGTGATGCGCAAACTGGCGAAATAATTCCGCCGGAGCGTCACTTCGCTATCAAGCCCGCGTTTTCGCGGGCTTTTTACTGCCCAAAGCCCGCCGGGCGAGCGCTCGGAGTTTTCCCAAATCACATCCCCTGACACATCATTACCTCGCCATTACACGCGTTGGGCATACAATAGCCAGGTAGCGTGATTATCGCTCGGCGTAGCTTTCTAAAGTGATCGAACATTGAGGCAAGAAGTATGAAAAAGTTAATTGCGGTTGGGTTACTGTCGGCCGTGTTGGCCGGATGCGCCACCGATTCTCCCTGCGTGCCGGTCTACGATGACCAGGGGCGTCTGGTGCACACCAACACCTGTATGAAGGGCACCACTCAGGATAACTGGGAAACCGCGGGCGCGATCGCCGGCGGCGCGGCGGCGGTTGCCGGTCTGACCCTCGGTATCATCGCGCTGACCAAGTGATCGGCGCGGAACAGGAATAAGCCCGGCCATTGCGCGCCGGGCTTTTTTATCTCACTGCACCAAAAACGCTTTGAATTGCGGCGTCATCACGGCGCTGAAACCGTCGTCGGTTTTGCTGATCAGGTAGACCGCCAGCCCTTTCTCTTCGGCGAGCTGCAACGCTTTCTCCGGGCCCAGCACCATCAAGCCTGTATCCCAGCCGTCGGCCTCGAGCGCAGTGGGGGCGATCACCGTGGCGGAAACCAGCCGGTGGTTGATCGGCCTGCCGGTGGTCGGATCGATGACATGGGAGTAGCGCTGGCCGTTTTGTTCAAAGTAGTTGCGGTAGCTGCCGGCGGTGCTGATGCCGTAACCGTGCAGATCCACCAGCGCCTGCACCGCATTTTCACGATCGGTCGGCTTTTGGATCGCTACCCGCCAGGGTTTGCCCTGGCCGTTGACGCCGCGCGAAGAGACCGCGCCACCGACCGATACCAGGTAGTTGGTAATGCCGTGACGGTTCATCAGGCGCACCAACTCATCCGCGCCATAGCCTTCGCCCAGCGTCGAGAGATCGACATACATGCCCGGCAGATCTTTTTGCAGCCACTCCCCGCGACTGTCGCTGATCAGCTTCAGGTGTTGCAGGCCGATGTTCTGCTTCGCCGCGTCGATCTGCGCCTGTTCCGGCACCTTGACCGGATGCTTGTCTGGGCCGAACCCCCACAGGTTCACCAGCGGGCCGACGGTGATGTCCATGGCGCCGCCGGTATCGCGGCCGATACGCTGGGCCATCAACACGATGTCCGCCATGCCGCGCGGGATAGGCTGCGGCTCGAGGTTGGCGCTGCGGTTAAACCGCGACAGCACCGAATCGGCGCGGTAGGTAGAGATATCGTCGTTGGCCCGTTCGAGCACCGTGTCGATCTGCCGCTGCAACTCTTGTTTGCCGATCGCGACGTCACCGCTGACCTTAACGCTGTAGAAGGTGCCCATGGTCTTGCCGTCGATATCGATTTGCGGGCGAGAGGCGGCATCGTCGCAGGCGGCGAGCAGGGCGCATAAGGCGCTGAGCAACGCCCCTTTGGCGAACAGGGAAGCCATAACATGTCCTTTGAAATCGTGAAAGCCGCTACAAATAAAGTAAAGCGCGGCAAATGAAAAGCGGATAAAGGTAAAATAGCATTTTGCTGGCGCTGAAGCCGCGCCTGAGCTAACGTCTCGCTCATGCTTTTCGCTGAGGTTTCAAGCTGCCACCATGAGTGCAACCGCCATTTCCCGGATTATCCATCCCTTTGTCAAAGATCGCTTCTTGCATGTATTGCTGCTGGCCGGCGTGGCGATGTTCGTCTTTCATCCGCAGCCATTGGCGGCGTTGGGCGGCTTTATCGACGGCCGCACCCTCATCACCCTGCTGGGGCTGATGCTGCTGACCAAAGGCGTTGAGGTCAGCGGCTACTTCGACTTCGTTGGCCGTAAGATTATCAACCGGTTGCACAGCGAACGACGGCTAGCGCTGTTCCTGGTGTTTTCAGCCGCGCTGCTGTCGTCGTTTCTGACCAACGACGTGGCGCTGTTTATCGTCATTCCGCTCACCATCACGCTAAAAAAGCTGTCGGCGCTGCCGGTTGGCCGCTTGATCATCTTCCAGGCGCTGGCGGTGAACGCCGGTTCGTTGCTGACGCCGATCGGCAACCCGCAAAATATCCTGCTGTGGAGCCGATCCGGCCTCTCTTTCCTCGATTTTATCGGCCAGATGGCGCCGTTTGGCGCCGCAATGATGTTGAGCCTGCTGGCGCTGACCTGGTTCAGCTTCCCGGCGCGCGACATCGTGAAAACGCCGAATACCGAGGGGTATCCGTACCAGCGGCCGCTGTTGCTGAGCTGCGTAGGGCTGTATGCAGTTTTCCTGCTGTGTCTTGATTTCGATCTGCCGTTGTACGGGCTGCTGGCGGTGTTCGCCGGTTTCTTGCTGCTGGCGCGCCGGGTACTGTTGCAGATCGACTGGAGTCTGATTTTCGTGTTCGCCGCCATGTTCATCGATGTCGGCCTGTTTACCCGCTTGCCGCCGCTTCAGCCGGCATTTGCCGCCATCGCCGGGCTGAGCGAGGGGAGCGTGTATGCGTTGGGGGTTGTGCTGTCGCAGATCGTCAGCAACGTGCCGGCCACCATACTGTTGCTCAACTATGTGCCCTCCAGCGCTCAGCTGGCCTATGCGGTCAACGCCGGCGGCTTCGGGTTGGCGATCGGATCGCTCGCCAACCTGATTGCGCTGCGCATGGCGGGGGAGCGCAAGATCTGGTTGCGCTTCCACTATTATTCGCTGCCGCTGTTGGTATGGGCCGCGTTGCTCGGCTGGGTGATGAGCTAAGCCGGTTGGCCGCTTTGTCGCGCGGCCAGCAGGCAAATGCTGCGTGTCACCTGATAGGATTTCACGAAGGCGCTGACGGGTAAAAACTCGAAGCGCGAGTGGAAGTTATGCGCGCCGGTGAAGTAATTGGGCGTCAGGATGCCACGGCTGGAGAGCGCCGCGCCGTCGGTGCCGCCGCGCATCGGGATCACCTTCGGCGGGATGCCGTGGGCGGCGAGGGCGCCGAAGATCAGATCGATGGCGCGCCGGTCCTCGCCGATGGCATTGCTGATGTTGCTGTAGATGTCGCTGACGTTGCAGCTAACGTTGGCGCGCGGATAGTTGGCCGCCACCTGGCGCACCGTCTCCTCAAGGCGGGCCTTGCGCGCCTCGAACGCCGCGCGATCGAAGTCGCGAATCGACACCTTCAGCGTCGCCTGATTGGCGTTGGCGGCCAGATCGGTGAACCAGAAATAGCCCTCGCGCCCTTCGGTGTGCTCCGGGGTATCCAGTACATCGAATCGGTTAATGATGTCGTTGGCGATGCGTATCGGGTTGATTAATACGTTTTTCGCCGACATCGGGTGGGCGGTCACTCCCTCGATGCGGATCTCCGCCGCTGCCGCGTTGAAATTCTCGTACACCACTTCACCCAGTTCGCAGCAGTCGATGGTGTAGGCGAAATCGACGGGGAAACGCTGCAGATCCAGCGCCTTGGCGCCGCGCAGGCCGATTTCTTCGTCCGGTACGAACGCCACCACGATATCGCCGTGGCGATCGGCCGCGGTCAGGTTGGCCAGCAGCGTCATCACCACGGTGACCGCCGCCTTATTGTCGGCGCCCAGCACGCTGGTGCCGTCGCTGAACAGGATCTCTTCGTTCCGGTAGGGCAGGATCTCCGGATGCTCGGCGGTACGCAGCCAGATGTCCTGCTCGGCGTTCAGGCATAAATCCTCGCCGGTGAAGCGCAGGCGCTGCGGATGAATCTCGGGCGACAGGCCGACGTCCACGGTGTCGATATGCGTGATGAAGCCGATGCGCGGCGCGCCGGGTTGGGTGCCGGGCTTGCGGGCGGTGACGGTAGCGTGCTCGTCGATCTGCACGTCGGCCAGGCCGAGCCGGTGCAGCTCGTCCGCCAACAGTTGCGCCATCTCATGCTGCCCCGGCGTGCTGGGCAGGGCGGTTGCGGCGGCGTTGCTCTGGCTGGTGACCGCCAGGTAGCGGAAGAAACGTTCGGTAAGCTGTTCGGCAATCGAGCTGGTCATCGGAATTCCTCGCGGTTGGCAATCTACCGGTTTTAAAACGAAATCAGCCGTTTGTCCAACGGCGCAATGCGTAAACCGCCAGAATGCGAAGCATCGCGCAGAAACGAAAAATAGCGGTGCAACTAGGAAATAGTCGCAGGTTTCTGCGGCAAAATCGGTGTTAGCTGTGGGCCGGGAAGCGCCCACATAACACTTATCTGTCCCTCAAGGAGAATTCATGCATACCGGTCACGCTCTGCTTATCACTTTACTGTCCCTGGGCATCTCTCACAGCGCCTGGTCGTCCGCCGATACCGGGCACGCCAACAGCAACGCCAACAGCCGCGAAGTGGCCAGCGCGTTGGGCGGCCTGAAGAACAAAACCTACGAGCTGGAGCAGGCGCCGAAGATCCGCGTCGCCAGCTTCAATATCGCCGCCGGCAAGGTCAGCGACATGACCGCCATCGCCAAGGCGATTCGCGCGATGAACGTCGACGTGGTGGCGCTGCAGGAGGTGGATAAACTCACCGCCCGCAGCGGGCGGGTCGATCAGGCGGCGGAACTGGCGAAGCTGACCGGCATGCAGGCGGTGTTCGGCCGGGCGATCGATTTCGACGGCGGTGAATACGGCCTGGCGTTTCTCTCGAAGTATCCGCTGCACGATGCCGTAATCTATCCGTTGCCGTCCGGCCAGCGCGAGCAGCGCATCGCCTTCAGCGCCAAAGTTGACGTGCCGGAGTTCCCGACGCCGATCACCCTGTTCAACGCAC
This sequence comes from Serratia sp. OLAL2, assembly GCF_002752475.1. NCBI lineage: Bacteria > Pseudomonadati > Pseudomonadota > Gammaproteobacteria > Enterobacterales > Yersiniaceae > Serratia > Serratia sp. OLAL2. The sequence goes on from NZ_MSTL01000005.1 coordinate 71,176, forward strand.
ATCTCGATACCAAGGAAGATCCGACGATGCGTCTGGATCAGGTGCGGGAGCTGAACGATCGCACTATCGAAGTGCGCGGCATCAAACTGCTGTTCGGCGACATGAACGACGTGCCGGGCAGCGTCACCTGGCTGGAGCTGAGCCGCTATTGGAACGACATCATGCCCAACGGGCAGGACGGTCGCAGCTGGCCGGCGGAAAACGCCGAGATCAAGGTGGATTATATCTTCACCGGCAATGCGCAGCGTTGGCATCTGGACAGCCTGACGGTGCCGAACGCCAGCGGCGATTGGAATGGCGTGCACTGGCCGGCGGTGAGCGATCACCTGCCGCTGGTGGCGGAGATGCGCCTGACCGAGCAATAAGCCGGCCGGCGTCTTTCCAGGGCAGGGCTAAGCCACAACGATCCGCGCCAGCCGCTCGACGGCGCTGCGGATCTCGCCCGGTGTCAGGGCCGAAAAGCCCAGCAGCCATCCGTCGCGCTGGGCCTGAACCGTTTGGTATTGCGCAGTTAACCCGGGCGTAAGGACGCCGAGCCGCCGCGCCTGTTGGCTGAGTGCCGCCTCCCGGCCGGGCGGCAGCCAAACGCTGAGCTGCAGACCGCCGGCGGCAGGGGCGGGTGTGGCGAAGTGGCCGAGTTTTTCGCGTACTTCCGTCAGCAGCACATCGCGCCGGCTGTGGTAGAGCTGGCGCATATAGCGAATATGCGCGGCGAAGTGCCCCTGACGGATGAATTCGGCGGTGATCGCCTGCATCAGCTGCGCGCTATGGCCGTCATAGACCGTGCGCGCGGTGACGAACGGTTCGACCAGCGCGGGTGGCACGATCAGGTACGCCAGCCGCAGCGAAGGGAACAGCGATTTGGAGAAGGTGCCGAGGTATAACACCCGGCCACGGCGATCCAGGCCCTGCATCGCCGGTATCGGCAGGCCGTCGTAATGAAACTCGCTGTCGTAATCGTCTTCGATGATCCAGGCCTGCTGCCTTTCCGCCAGCGCCAGCAACGCTAACCGGCGCGCCAGGCTGAGCGCAGCGCCGGTCGGGTACTGGTGCGAGGGCGTCAGATAAATCAAACGCGGATCGGGCAAGGAAGGTTCTGCTCGCAGGCCGTCGCCGTCTACGGCCACCGGCGTCAGCGCGGCGCCGGCGCTGATGAAGGCATTTCTCGCCCCGGCGTAACCCGGCTCTTCCATCCAGACGCTGTCGCCGCTGTCCAGCAGTAACGTGGCAATCAGTTGCAGCGCCTGCTGCGAACTGGTCAGCACGATAACCTGGTTTGCATCGCAGATTACGCCGCGCGTTTGGTTGACGTGGGCGGCAATCGCTTCACGCAGCGGCAAATAGCCCTGCGGGTCGCCGTAGCGCAGCAGGCTTTCTCCCTGTAGCCGCAGGCGCTGCGCGGTCAGCTGCTTCCATAAGGCCAGCGGAAACGCGCGCAGGTCCGGCGAGCCGGCAGCGAAGGCCTGAGGATACTGCGGATCGCGGCAGCCGCCGGTTTGCACGATCTGTTGGCCGCGCTGTGAAAGACGTGGCATGCCGGAGCCGGTCGCCGGTGGTGGCGACTTGGCGATACGGATCGCCACAAATGTGCCCTGGCCGACGCGGCGCTGCAAATACCCTTCCGCCTCCAACTGGCCGTACGCTGCTTCGACGGTCACCCTTGAGAGGTTCAGATCCCCAGCCAGCACTCGGCTGGAGGGCAGCCGTTGCCCAACGCTCAATGCGCCGTGGTGGATGGCCTGCCGCAATGCCGCACACAGACGTTCGCGCAGCGTGCCGATGGTCTGGGGCGATTGCTGAAACAGCGTGATCAGCGTGTGCCGCATAATGGGTCTTATCATGAGTAAAAAATGGGTATCAATCATAAGACCAAAATCGGGCACTATTGTCATCTGTCTTGATCAACGGGAGTGAGTGATATGTCGAAAGAATCCTTGGTGCTGGCCTTTCCACCGGCAGCGCCGGAAGAGAGCCTGGCCTATCTGGCGGCTAAACTGAGCCGCTATGCGGATGCCTGGGACGTGGCGGAAGATTTGCGCAATGGCGTGGACGGGATGGTGGTGATCGATACCCGTGCGGAGGCGCTGTACGCCGCCGGGCATATCCCCGGCGCGTTCAGCTTGCCGCATCGCCTGATGGATGAAGCCGGCACGGCGCACCTGGATCGCCAAAAGGTGTATGTGACCTACTGCGACGGCATTGGCTGCAACGGTTCCACCAAAGGCGCCTACAAGCTGGCGACGTTGGGGTTCAGGGTGAAGGAGTTGATTGGCGGGCTGGATTTCTGGCTGCGCGACGGCCATCCGTTGGCCATCGGCGAACAGCCGGGATCGCTGCGCGATCGGGCGGCTGTTGCGGACTGCGGCTGCGCCTGAGGCGTTAAAATACCAGCGCCAGCACCACGGCCAGCACCAACAGCAGCAGGATCAGCGCCACGGCCGGCTTGCTGAGCGCTTTTTGCAGTGGCAGAGGCAGGGCGGCGATCAGCGGGTTGAGCAGCGGCTGTGGCTCGACAGGGTGGCTGGCGATCGGCTGCGCCTGGCCGGCCTTCTCCAGACGGCGGGCAAACAGTTGATGAATGGCGTCGCTCATTTGCGGGTGCGTCAGCGGCGCATTGGCGCCGCAGTTGAAGCGCGCCTGGCAATAGTCGTTCATCTGCTGCAGTTCTTGCTCGTCCGCCGGCTGTTTGAGCGCCGCCAGCAGGTTGTTCAGCGTCGGTGCGCTCTGCGGGCTGAGCGCCACTTTCACCTGTAAAAACTGGTTCAGCAGCTGGAAGTGGCGCGCCGGCAGCGGATCGTTGGTTTTCACACCCGCCAGATCGAACAGCGTTTGCCAGATTTTAGCCGGCGCTTCGCCGGTGGCGGCACTGAGTTTGGTGATCTGCTGCTGCAGGCTTTGATGCTCTGCGGGCAGCAGCGGGCGATCGCTGGTGGCGGTTTGCTGCGGCTGGGGAATGGTCAGGCCGCCGGTCTGCAACAGATTCAGCACCTGCTGCAGCTGCGGCGGGCTCAACTGGCTCAGCACCGTATGGCCGAACTGCTGGCGAATAAAGTCGCTGACCGCCTGGCGGTTGTTGCCCAGGGGCAGTAATTCGGCCAGCTGTTGCAACAGCTGGCGCCCGGCGTGGTTTTGCTGCGCCTGCGTCAGGCGCGTTTGCAGCAGCTGTTCCGCCGGTTGAAAATGGCGCGCCAGCAGTTCGCCGCCGTTGTCGGCGCCGAGATCGTGACGCAGAGACGCCCAGATCTCCGCCGATTTTACCGGGCTGAGCGTCATGATTTTCACGATCAGTTTTTCCAGCGTTGTGCGCTGCGCCGGAGAGAGGGGTTGATCGTCAGTGGCCGCCGTTTTGCCCGGGGAAGGGGGGCGCTCGCCGGCGATTGGGGTGCCCGGCCCACTCAAAGGTTGCATATCACCAGTCCTTCGCTGTGTATCCCCGCAGTGTGCCTGGAGGAGAGAATCGTCATCGTACCCGGCGAAAAGCGCAGGCTTACCCTCTATGATACCTGTAATTCGCCGCCATCAATACCGCCGCTCAGACATTTCTTTACCGACAAAACGTTGCTAATCGCGTCTGCGCCGCTAAGATAACCCCAGATCTGAACATGAGGATGGCATGGTTAAACGGCAGCGGATTGCAAAATGGTTTTTATGCCTGGCTTGCCTGGTGGTGCTGACGTGCATGACCCAGCGCATGGCGGGCCTGCATGCGCTGCAGCAAACGCTGGGGATCCCGGCCGCTACCGCCGTTCAGTCCAGTGATGCCGCCGCCGAAGCGCAGCCGACGCCCTGTGAACTGAGCGCCAAATCATTGCTGGCCGCGCCGCCGGTAATGTTCGAAACCGTGCTGTTCGGGCTGGGTCTGCTGCTGGCTCTGTTGGCGCCGACCATGGCCGCGCGTCTGCGCATTCCTCCTCCTCGCGCCATTTCTCCGCCCACCCTCAGGGTGCACCTTCGATTATGCGTCTTCCGTGAATGAGTTAATCGCCCGTTTTTCGCGGTGAATTAATCATTTATGGAGAATTAACATGTTGAAAATTATCAGGCTGGCCTGCGCTTGCCTGTTTATGCTGTGGCTGCCTGCCTTGCAGGCGGCGGACAGCGGCTGGCTGCAGAACCCGGCCAACGATCATGCCAAGGTGCGGCTGCGCGCCGACACGTCACAGCCGGGAGAGACCCGTCTGCTGCTGTCGGTCGAGCTGCAAAAAGGCTGGAAAACCTACTGGCGCTCTCCAGGCGAAGGCGGCATCGCGCCGGCTATCGTCTGGCAGGGCAACCCGCCGCCCGCAACCTGGCACTGGCCGACGCCGCAGCGTTTCGAGGTGGCCGGCATTTCCACCCAGGGCTATCACGATCGGGTCACGCTGCCGATCGTGATGCCAGGCCAGGTGTCCGGCCCGCTGGCGGGCACCCTGACGCTGTCCACTTGCAGCAATGTCTGCATTCTGACCGACTACCCGTTCAGCCTGGATCTGACCACGCCGAACGATCCGCTGTTTAACCACGATTTCGCGCAGGCGATGGGGCAGGTGCCGATCGCCGCTGGGTTGGCGGAAAGCGTCAAGGCCGGTTACCGCAGCGGCGAGCTGCAGATTTCCGCCGAACGTGCCGCCGGTTGGCAGCAACCCGCGCTGTTCTTCGATACGCTAGCGGATGCCGATCTCGGCAAGCCGCAGGTCGAGACCGACGGTGCTCAGCTGTTGGCGCGAGTGCCGGTCAGCGACGGTTGGGGCGATGCGGCGCCGGATCTGCGCGGCAAAACGCTGACGTTGGTGATTGACGACGGCGGCATGGCGCAGCAGATTACGCTGCCGATTGGCGATCCGCTGGCCGCGCCTGCCGGTGCGGCGTTCCCGTTATGGCAAGCGGTATTGATGGCGCTGGCGGGTGGGTTAATCCTCAACCTGATGCCGTGCGTGCTGCCAGTGCTGGGCATCAAGCTCGGTTCTATCCTGCAGGTGGAGCATCGCGATCGGCGCAGCGTTCGTTTGCAGTTCCTGGCGTCGTCGCTGGGTATCGTCGCCTCGTTTATGGCGTTGGCCTTGCTGATGACGCTGCTGAGACTCGGCAACCACGCGCTTGGCTGGGGCATTCAGTTCCAGAATCCGTGGTTTATCGGCTTTATGGTGCTGGTGACGCTGCTGTTCAGCGCCAACCTGTTTGGCCTGTTCCATCTGCGCCTCTCATCCGATCTGAATACCTCACTGGCCACCCATAACGGGCACGGTCTGAGCGGCCATTTCTGGCAGGGCGCGTTCGCTACGCTACTGGCGACGCCGTGCTCGGCGCCGTTTCTCGGCACGGCGGTGGCCTTCGCGCTGGCGGCGTCGCTGCCGGTGCTGTGGGGCATGTTCATCGCACTCGGCATCGGCATGAGCCTGCCGTGGCTGCTGATTGCCGCCTGGCCTTCGCTGGCGCTGCGCTTGCCGCGCCCCGGCCGCTGGATGAATACCGTCAAGCTGGCGATGGGGTTGTTGATGCTGGCGTCGTCGCTGTGGCTGCTGAGCCTGCTGAGCAATCATATCGGCGTGCAGGCCACGCTGTGGCTGGGGGCGCTGGCGCTGCTGGCGTTGCTGCTGGCAGTATGGCGTCAGCAGGGAGCACGGTTAGCGGCCAAGCTGGCGGCGGGCACGTTGGTGCTGGCTGGCGTGGCCTTGTTGGCCGGCTCGCTGACCGCCGGCCTGTGGCGCCAACCGTTGCAGGATCGGGTGCAGTGGCAACCGCTGAGCGAACAGGCGATTGCCGAGGCGCTGGCCCAGCATAAGCGGGTGTTCGTCGACGTGACCGCCGACTGGTGCGTGACCTGTAAAGCCAACAAATTCAATGTGCTGCTGAGCGATGACGTACAGCGCGCGCTGAGCGCCGACGATGTGGTCGCGCTGCGCGGCGACTGGAGCCGCCCGTCGGCCGACATCAGCGCCTTTCTGCAAAAGCGCGGCAGCGTCGCCGTGCCTTTCAACCAAATCTATGGCCCCGGCAGCCCGGACGGCGAGGTGTTATCCCCGCTGTTGACCCGTGACGCCGTGCTGCAAACGCTCTCCCATGCCAAAGGAACCGAACAATGAAAAAGCTACTGATTTTACTGATGATCATCGCCGCCCCGGCGTGGGCCGCCGAGCCTTTCACCCCGGCGCAAGAGGCGCGCATTAAAGAGATGATCCGCGAAACGCTGGTGTCCAACCCGGACATTCTGGCGCAGGCGGTGGACGCCTGGCAGCAGCAGACCGCAGGCCAGCAAATCAGCCAGGCTATCAAGCAGAATGCCAAAACGCTGTATCAGGATCCGGCCAGCCCGCGCCTGGGCGCCGCCAACGCCAAACTGACGCTGGTGACCTTTACCGACTATAACTGCCCGTACTGCAAGCGGTTTGATCCGATGCTGGAGAAGATCGTCAAGCAATACCCGGATGTGGCGCTGGTGGTGAAGCTATTGCCGTTCAAGGGCGAAAGCTCGGTCAGCTCGGCGCGCGTGGCGCTCACCACCTGGCAGCAGCATCCGGATCAATTCTGGGCTTTGCACCAGCGGCTGATGGCGAAAAAGGGCTTCCACGACAAGGCCAGCATCGCCGCCGCGCAGGAGAAAACCGGCGTCAAGGCGGTGGCTCCGAGCGAACAAAGCATGACCACGCTGCGCACCAATATGGAATTGGCGGAACAATTGGGCGTACAAGGGACGCCGGCGACGCTGATCGGCGATCGGATGCTGCCGGGGGCGGTGTCCTATGAAGAGCTGGAAACGATGGTGAAGCAGCAGCTGGCGAAGGCCAACCATGGCTAAGCTCAAGCGCTGGGGGCGCGAGTTGCTGCTGCTGGCGCTGATCGTACTGGCGGTGGTCACGGTAATGGATTGGCTGAACGCGCCGCAGGCGCCGCCGGCCTTCGATGCCCAGACGCTGACCACGTTGGACGGTGATCGCGTATCGTTGGCGCAGCTCAGCCATGAACGGCCGCTGCTGGTTTACTTCTGGGCCAGTTGGTGCGGCGTCTGCCGTTTCACCACGCCGGACGTCGCCCGTTTGCAGGCGACGGGCGGCAACGTGCTGACCGTCGCGCTGCGCTCGGGCGACGATACCCAGGTGAAACAGTGGCTGGCACGCAAACGGCTGGCGCTGCCGGTGGTCAACGATCCGGCCGGTACGCTCTCGGCGCAGTGGCAGATTGGCGTGACGCCGACCTTCGTGGTGATCTCGCAGGGCAAAGTGGTGCAGAGTACCACCGGCTGGACCAGTTACTGGGGGATGAAGCTGCGGCTGTGGTGGGCCGCCGTCTAACCGGCGTTTTTCTCTGTTATCACTTCCTCAATCGCCCGGCCTAGCCGGGCGATACCTTCTTCAATCTGCGGCGGCGAGTTGGCGGCAAAGTTTAGCCGCAGACTGTGCGCGCCCAGCTGTTCCTGGGCATAAAAGCATTCGCCGCGCGCGAAAGTGACGCCGTGTCGCCAGGCCACCGGCATCAGTTCGGTGGTGGTTACCGTCGCGGGCAGCGTCAGCCAGATAAACAAGCCGCCTTGCGGCGTTTCGAAACGGCACCCCGGCGGCAACCGCCGTTGCAACGCGTCGATCATCACTTCCAGATGGCGGCGGTAGACGCGCCCGGCGCGCCGCAGCTGCTTGTCGTAACGGCCGACGGTGACGAACGCGTCCAGTGCCCGCTGGATCAGACTGGAGCTGGTGAAGCTGTCGACGTGTTTCAGCCTGGCAAAACGCTGATAGTGTTCGCTGTCCGCCACCAGATAGCCGATGCGCATGCTGGGCAGCAGCATCTTGGAGAAAGTGCTGACGTAGATCACCGCGCCCGGCTGCGCCAGCGCGCGCAGCGACGGCAGCTGCTTGCCCTGGTAACGCAGATCGCCGACGAAATCGTCCTCCAGGATCACCACGCCGGCCTGTTGGGCGATCGCCAGTAGGCGTCGCCGACGCACCTCGCTCAGGCAGCGGCCGGTCGGGTTGTGGAAATTGGGGATGGTGTAGATCAGTTTAGGGCGGTGGCGTTCCAGCAACTCGGGCAATCGTTCGACCAGCATGCCGTGGCGATCGCCGGGCACGGTGACGATATTGATGCGGTGCTGGCGCAGCAGGCCCAGCGCTTCGGCGTAGGTCGGCTCTTCGACGATCACCGTATCGCCCGGTGTCAGCAGGCTTTGCACCACTAGGCTGATGGCATGCTGCGAGCCGTTGGTGATCAGCACCTGTTCCGCCTGCGTGGGGATACCCTGTGCGCTGAGGATGCGGCTCAGCGTATCGCGCAGCGGGTAGTAGCCGCAGTATTCGCCGTAGCTGAAGGCCTCTTCCGCGTGGCGGCTGAGCACCGACAGCAGCACTTTGCGAAACGCCTCCAGCGGAAACACCTTAGGGCTGCCGACGCCGGCGGCGAAGTTGATCAGCCCCTCGGGCAGCGGGGCGTCGGCATAGCCGTCCAGCCGCGAGGTGAGGGTGGTGAAGCTTTCCAGCGGGAAGGGGGTATCGCTGCTCGGCCGGGCTGGGCGCGCCTGCGTCTGCGGGTGCGCAACATAGGCGCCGCTGCCGCGCCGCTGATGCAAAAAGCCCTTGGCCGCCAGCTCGGCGTAGGCGTTATCCACCGTTAAACGGCTGACCGCCAGCTCGGCCGCCAGCGTGCGCGTCGAGGGCAGCTTGTCGCCATCGACGAACACGCCGGTGAGGATGGCGCGCCGCAGCGCTTCTTCGATCTGTAAATAGAGCGGAACGTCCTGCTCGCGATCTAACGGAATGTGCATGCGAAATTGGCCCGGTTAGGGAGAGAGCTTTTTACTATAACCCATGTCAACGGGGCTTCAAGCGCAGAAAAGTGGCCTGCATGACAACGCCGTAAAGTGGCTATAGTGAGAAAAAATGGCCGAGTTACACTCTGTGCCTGAGTATTTATGTCGCCATTTCTCCGAGGATCTCATGTCATTACCGTCAGGCGTTTCCGCCCGGCCTTTGCTGCCCAGCGCGCGTCTCTTTCAGGGCAGCCGCCAGGGTTACGTCATCGCCATTATCAGCGCCATGCTGCTGGCCTTTACCGCCATCATCATTCGCGCGCTGACCGAGTACTATCACCTGCCGACTTTCGTGCTGGCGTTCTGGCGCGCGGCGCTGGTGGCGCTGGTGCTGTTGCCGCTGCTGTTGGTGGTGAAACCGCAGTGGGCGCGCCTGCGCCGTGAACAGGTATTGTTCTACGCGCTTTACGGGCTGCTGCTGGCGCTGTTCAACAGCCTGTGGACGCTGTCGGTGGCGCTGAACGGCGCATCGGTGGCGACCATTCTGACCTACTGCTCGGTGGGCTTTACCGTGTTCCTCGGCTGGGTGATGTACAGCGAACGCCTGACGCTGCGCCAACTGCTGGTGATCGCCATCAGCCTGGGCGGTTGTTTCCTGGTCAGCAACGGCGACAGCATGGGCAACCAGCACTTCGACTTGTTGGGGCTGCTGGTGGGGATGCTGTCGGGCATCGGCTATACCCTGTATACCCTCGGCGGGCGGGTGGCCAGCGAACGGGGCTATCCGGTGTGGAACACCATTTTGTACGTTTTCGGTTTTTCGGCACTGTATCAGCTGGTGTTCAACGCGGCGCTGACGGCGTTCCCGCTGGCGGCGTTCCACGGCATGGCCGGCTCTCTGTGGTTCCTGTCGCACGGCGCGCAGGGCATTCAGTGGAGCGGCTGGCTGTTGTTGCTGGCGCTGGCCGCCGGGCCGACGCTGCTGGGCTTCGGGCTGTACAATATCAGCCTGAAAACGCTGCCGCTGGCCGTAGCCAACCTGATCCTGTCGCTGGAACTGGTGTTCACCGCGGCGATCGCCTATTTCCTGCTGGGGGAGAGCATGAATCAGCTGCAGCTGCTGGGCAGCGCGCTGGTGATGGGCGGGGTGCTGCTGTTGAAAAGCAAGACCGCCGAGACGTGATCGGCTACCATTACGCCTCGCAAGAGAGGCGGTAATGATGAATAACCCGAGATTGAAACGAGCGCTTATCGCTTGAATGGCCGTGTTGAGTGAACGACAACACGGCCACAGACATTCCGTTCCGTGGCTTTTATTCCCGTAACAAGAGAATACGCCATGTCCGAAAAACACTGGTCTAAAACCGAGCTGCTGCATCAGACGGTGACCAACCCGAATATCATCGTCAAAGGCACCCACAGCTACTACAGCGACTGTTGGGATAACGGCTTCGAACGCTCGGTAGTGCGCTATCTGCACGGCGACGCGGTCAGCCGGCAATGGCAGCCGCTGGGTGACATAGATCGCTTGCTGATCGGCGATTATGTGTGCATCGCGGCCGAAGCGGTGATCCTGATGGGGGGCAATCACACCCACCGTATCGACTGGTTGAGCCTGTACCCCTTTATGGAAACCATCAAACGGGCGTACCGCCCCAAAGGCGACACCCGGCTGGGGGACGGTTGCTGGATTGGCATGCGGGCGATGTTGATGCCAGGGGTATCGATAGGCGAAGGGGCGATCGTCGCCGCTGGCAGCGTGGTGGCCGGCGATGTTGAGCCTTATGCCATCGTCGGCGGTAACCCGGCGAGGTTTATCCGTTGGCGATTCGCGCCGGAAATCATCGCGCGGTTGCTTGCGTTGCGCCTCTATGACTTGTCCGAGGCGGACTTTGCGGTGGTACAGCCTTTGCTGGTCGACAATGATATTGCGGCCGTAGAGCGGGCGATATGCAACATTAAGCGTTATTAAATGAAAAGGACGGGGTAATGACCCCGTCCGAGTGTGACTGAGATAATCGGGCCAAGTGTACCAGAAACTCTCCGACTGTTAATCCTCGCTCCACGGCAGCCGTATAACTGCATTATAGAAATGCAATGTATATAATAGCATTGCCTGAGAAAGGTCCTGGGTCTACGGTATTATTGGCTGTCAGTTTTGCTTTTAGATTGATATTTTTCTGTTGGCCGCCAGTCAAAGAATAATCCACGCCTGTCCATGCGGAATTTCCATCTAAAAAAAGCGTCGAATAAAAATTTTTGGTGTTTCTGAAATAAATATTTCCATCGCCTAATGTAGATTGGGCATATATTTTTACCGTGCCTGACTGAGTGCATCCGATTGTTCCATAAATCGTTCTCTCCATCCCGGAAATCTCGTCCTGCGAAAGCGTACCAAAATCTATCACAGGAGGGAGATTCACATCACAAGATTGGTTTTGGGGAGGCAATTTGCCGCAAACAGAATTAGGCCATAAAAACGCCCCCCCGGCTAGTGATGGCGTATGTACATAAAAAAGCCCAACGCAACTGGCATCCCTACCGTTCACCAGGTAGGGTCGCGAGGTCCATGGAATGCCAAAGGAGTTTTTCCAGGCGATCTCTATTTCTTTTGCGGTTCTATATTTTTCAATTCGAAGACAATTTTTAGAGTCTATACATGAGCCATGTAGCCCAGGATTTCGGGTACTGTATTTGACATCAGGGCCAATAAAACAAGACGACCATCCATAACAAGGATTGAGATCGGAAGGGTTCTCATCCCACGCAACCAACGATTGAACAACCGTTAGGTTAACAAAAGATACGGGAAGCATATATGCGCCAGCTATAGCTTGTTGAGATAATAAAAATGTGCAGCAAAAAATAAATATTATAAACATTATAACTCCTGATTTTATATTTATCTTCCCTATTGATTGTCATCTATAATGCCGCCCATGTTTTGGTGGATTTATAGAGAATATCGGCATCACATTATCATGTGTCTGAGTGAACAGCAATAATTTGGGTTCTCGAATTAGCTGGTTGATTTAGTCTGGGTTTTTATTTTTATGATTAAATAAAAAGTATAATTAATGACAATGTAATAGCTCAGGTTACTTTCTTCACTCTCTCCGTCAATAACGATATAAAAGGGTCACGTAGAGTGTGTGTGGGGGGAGGAGGAGGGGCCAAATGTAGTGGCAAAAATTGATAGCCGTTATCAGGTTAAAAAACGGTATCAAAAAGGTAACGGACATCTGTAATGGATCAATCGCGGACAACAAAAGTTTTTGCGTGTTTAGACATGAAAAATCCAGAGTCAAAAGTCTGGCTCTGGATTTTTTCTCTGGTCGGCTTATTCAAGCTCTCTCAAACGATCGGCATCAGAGATCATAACACCGCCCGTTTCGCATTACTCGGCCTTGGCCTCGGCCGCCGGTTGGCGGCGTTTACGCATCAGGCGCAGCAGCGGCGGCAGCGCCAGTACCGCGACCGCCAGCACCAGCAGCGTTTGCGCGATGCTGCTGCTCCACAGGATGCCGAATTCGCCGTTGCTGATCGACAGCGCGCGGCGCAGGTTCTGCTCCAGCATCTCACCCAGCACGAAGCCCAGAATCAGCGGCGACATCGGGAAGTGCATTTTCCGCAGGATATAGCCGAACACGCCCAACCCCACCATCAACAGCAGGTCGAAGGTGGTGCTGTGCACCGCATAAACCCCCACCGCGGAAACTGCGGCGATCGCCGGCACCAGGAACCACAGCGGAATGGTCAGCATGCGGGTGAACAGGCCGACCAGCGGCAGGTTCATGATCAGCAGAATGACGTTAGCGATCAGCAGTGCGGCGATCAGCCCCCAGACGATATCCGGCTGTTCGGTGAACATCGCCGGGCCGGGGGTGATGTTGTACAGCGTCAGCGCCCCCATCATCACCGCCGTGGTGCCGGAACCCGGCACCCCCAGCGTCAGCATCGGAATGAATGAGCCGCAGGCCGAGGCGTTGTTGGCCGCTTCCGGCGCCGCTACGCCGCGGATGTCGCCCTTGCCGAAGGTGTCGCTGTTACCGCTGATTTTCTTCTCGGTCATGTAGGTCAACGCGCTGGCGATGGTGGCGCCGGCGCCCGGCAGAATGCCGACGAAGAAACCGATCACCGACGAGCGCAGGGTCGGGCCTGCGCACTGCGCCGCCTCTTTGCGGTTGAACAGCAACCGGCCGGTTTTACGCACCAGCTTTTGCCCGGCGCTGGTGCTTTCCAGCATCAGCAGGATTTCGCTGACCGAGAACAGGCCGATCACCACCACGATAAACTGCACGCCGTCGGAGAGGTGCACACTGTCGAAGGTAAAGCGGTAAACGCCGGTGTTGGCGTCGACGCCCACCGTCGCCAGCCCCAGGCCGATCAGCGCCGCCAGCAGCGATTTCAGCGGGTTCTGGCTCATCATGCTGCCGAGGCAGGCGATGGCGAACACCATCAGGGCGAAATACTCCGCCGGGCCGAAGGCCAGCGACCAGCGGGCCAGCAGCGGCGCGAACAGGATGATGCCGCCGATGGCGATCATCGATCCGACGAACGAACTGACCGCCGAGATGGACAGCGCCACGCCGGCGCGCCCCTGCTGCGCCATCGGGTAGCCGTCCAGCGCGGTCATGATCGCCGCCGCGTCGCCCGGCACGTTGAGCAGAATCGACGAGATGCGGCCGCCGTACTCGCAGCCGATATACACCGTCGCCAGCAGGATTAGCGCCGATTCGGCCGGCAGCTTGAGGGCAAATGCCAGCGGCAGCAGGATCGCCACGCCGTTGATCGGCCCGAGGCCCGGCAGCAGGCCGACGATGGTGCCGACGAAGCAGCCGATCAGGGCGATAATCAGGTTCTGCGGCACCAGTGCCACTTCGAACCCTTGGGTCAAATACATCCAGGTATCCATCATCGCTCCCGTTAGCTCAGCCAGATGCCGAGCGGCAGTGTGACATCGAGAAGTTGGTCAAAGGCGTAGTACAGCGCTGCGCCCATGACGACGCCGGAGAGGGCCGCCGCCGGCAGGCTGGCCTGAAACAACAGGCCGATGCTGAACGTCAGCAGCGCGGTCGCCAGTGGAAAGCCCAGCCATTCAAAGCCCCAGGCATACAGCACCAGGGTGATCACCAGCACCAGCAGCCGCTGCAGCACCTTGTGGTGCGGCCATTCCACCGCCTGTGGGCGGCGCAGCAACAACAGGGCCGCGCACAGCGCCATCAGGCTGAGGATCGCCAGCGGGAAAGGGCGCGGCCCCAGCGGTTCATAGCTGTATTCGCTTTGAATGCCCCAGCCGATGAACAGCCCGCCGATACACAGCAGCAGCCAAAAGCCGGCAAAAATACGATCGCTCATGGTTTTCCCCTGCGGTTATTTGGCCAGGCCGAACACTTTCGCCTGCTCACGGTATTGGGCAACCTGATTCTTCACGTAGGCGTCCAGCTCTTTGCCGGTCATGTTGAATTCGAACAGGCCGCGCAGATCGCGTTGCTGCTTGAATTCCTCGGTCGCCATCATTTTCTGGAAGGTGTCGATCCACCACTGATACTCTTCATCGCTGACTTTCGGCCCGACGTAGAAGCCGCGAATGATCGGCCACACCAGGCTGTACCCCTGTTCTTTGGCGGTTGGAATGTCGGCCAACTGGCCAGGCAAACGTTGTTCGGCATACACCGCCAGCACGCGGATTTTGTCGCCCTGCAGGTAAGGCACCATCTCGCTCAGATCACCGGAAACTGCCTGAATATGATTGCCCAACAGCGCGGTGACCGGCTCGCCGCCGCCTTCGAACGCCACGTAGCGCATCTTGCGCGGATCCACGCCGACTTCGCGCGCCAGCAGCGCAGTTTTCATCCAGTCCTGGCTGCCGATGGAGGCGCCGGCGCCGAACACCACGCTGTTGGGATCTTTTTGGAAGGCGTCCATCAGGTCTTTCAGAGTCTTGTAAGGCGAGTCGGCGCGCACCGCGATCATGCCGTAGTCGGTTCCGACCGCCGCCAGCCATTTCACGTCGTCCACGTTATAGCGGCCGAACTTGCCCTGGGCCAGATTGAGCAGCGAGCCGCCGGAGAAGGCCACCACGGTGCCGAACTCCGCCGGGCGCTGCGCGACGATGGCGTTGTAGGCCACCGCGCCGACGCCGCCGGGCATATAGGTGACGCGCATCGGTTTATCGATGGCCTTGGTGTCCTGCAACGACACCTGAATCAGCTTGCAGGTCAGATCGAAGCCGCCGCCGGGCTTGGCCGGCGCAATACATTCGGTGCGTTTGGGCGCTTCCACGGCAAAGGCCTGAGAGGCTGCCAGCAACAGTGCGGCGGCGGTAAAGGTACGGGTCATTATTTTTTTCATTGTGGCTTGCCCTCGGTATTGTTCTGGTTGTGAATCCCGCAGAGCGCGGTTGCAGGATTGTTAAAACAACAACCTTTCATTTACCTTTCAGTGGCCGGAAAAGTTTCCAGTCTGTGATTAGGGTCTCTTGTCGCCAGTGAATCACGGGTGCGCTACCATAGAAATGCGGGCAGGAACAGGGCGCAAAACCGGCCAAAATCCTGCGTAATATCAGGTTTGCCGTTCTGCTTTCGCGATAAAATCATGATCAGTGAAATGAATAGAGACGCAGTGATATGTTTTCGTTAGGGAAATTATTTGGTGGTAGGGACAGCGCCAAAGTATGCGCGATTAAACGGTTGCCTGAGGTCTATGCGGAGATGGTCGGTGAAACCGGGCAGTGCCGTTTGAAGCGACTGCGTGCCGACGTTGGCGTGTTTGAACTGCATTTCGTCAACGCCGACGGTGAAAAGTATGCCTGCCAGATGACCGCCTGCGTGACCGGCATCGATCTGGTATTTGCCGTCAACAATCGCTCCGTGCTGGTTTCTTCGCCGTTTACCGCCGACAAGCTGCGCCCGGTACTGGACATTGCCGTGGCCGATAGCCCCATTCCGCTGATCTGACATCGTCCTGCGATCGCGCTCTATACGCATAATTGTGTGCCAGCTCCCAAAACTGGCGGCGCGGCGCTCTTTTATCCCCTTATTTTCCATGCCATTCTCTGTTATCGACCTGTTAACAAGCGCGATATTGGCGCCAGGTTGTTCAGATAAATCAATGGAATGGGAACATGCGACTGTTATTGGTTGAAGATCACCCCGAGCTGTCTCACTGGTTGCAAAAGGCGCTGACCGGCGCCGGCTTTGCCGTCGACGTCGCCCCGGACGGCGTGGCAGCGGATCACCTGCTGCTCAACGAACGCTATGCGCTCGCGGTGCTGGATGTGGCGCTGCCGCGTATGAACGGTCTGGATTTGCTGGCGCGCCTGCGCAAGCGCGGGCAGGATCTGCCGGTGCTGCTGCTGACGGCGCGCACCGACGTGGCCGACCGGGTAAAAGGCCTGAATCTGGGGGCGGACGATTACCTCACCAAGCCGTTCGAACTGGACGAGCTGGAAGCGCGTATTCGGGCGCTGCTGCGCCGCAGCGTCGGCGCCCCGCAGCCGGCGTTGCAGTACGGCGCGTTGACCTATCACGACGAAGGCTATTTTCTGCTGGAGAGCAAACCGCTGGCGCTGACGCCGCGCGAGCTGGCGGTGTTGACCGCGTTGATGCACCGGCGCGGCCGCCCGGTGGCCAAGCAACAGCTGTTCGAGCAGGTATTTACGTTGTCCGACGAGGCCAATCCGGAGAGCATCGAGCTTTACGTACACCGCCTGCGGAAAAAGCTGCAGGGCAGCGACGTGGCGATCGTCACGCTGCGTGGCCTGGGTTACAGCCTGGAGCTGTGCGATGCGGTGGTTTAACGCGCCGCGTTCGCTGTTCTATCAACTGCTATTGTTTTTTGGCCTGCCGCTGCTGGCGTTGGGCGGCATCTCTATCTACACCCACTATTTCAGCGCCATGAGCGCCGCCACCCTGGCTTACGATCGCACGCTGCTGGCGTCGGCGCGCACCGTAGCGGAGCGACTGGTGGTGCGCGAAGGCAAGCTGGCGGTTGATGTGCCCTATGTGGTGCTCGACAGCTTCGAGCGCAACATGAACGATCAGCTGTATTACGAGGTGATCTCGCCGCAGGGGAAAAGCATCTCGGGCTATGACGATTTGCCGCCTTTGCCGCCCCATATCCCGCGTTCCACGCTCTACCCGGCGCTGGTGCATTTTTACGATGCGGAATACCTCGGCAGGCCGATCCGCGTGGCGGCGCTGTTTCAACCGGTCAACGAGTCGGGCGTGAGCGGCATGGCGACCATTCTGGTGGCGGAAACCCTGGAGTCGCGCCGTTACCTGGCGCGGCAGATGATGATCGCGGCGCTGCTGAGCCAGGGCACGGTGGTGGCGTTAACCCTGATCCTGGCGTTCGCATTGCTCAAGCGGGTGTTGAAGCCGATGCGTAAGCTCTCCGGTATCATGCTTCGGCGCGATCCGGGCGAGCTGACGCCCTTGCCGCGGGTATTGCCATGGTCGGAGATGCAGCCGCTGCTGGTGGCGTTTAATCGTTACATCGAACGGCTGCGGCTGATGGTGGCACGTCAGGAGCGCTTCAGCGCCGACGCTTCGCACCAACTGCGCACGCCGCTGGCGGTGTTGAAGACTCAGGTTGGGGTAGCGCTGGCCAGTGACCGGCCGCAGCAGTGGCGCGAAAGCCTGCAGGCGATGAGCGCGACGCTGGATAATACCGTGTCGCTGACCGACCGCCTGCTGCATCTTTCACGCCTGAAGGCCAGCGAGCACCAGGCCGATCGTAAGTTGCAACCGGTCAACCTGGCGCAGGTGCTGCGCGACGCCTGCTTTTCCCGCTTGCCGCAGGCGCGCAGTAAACAGATCGATCTCGGGTTCGAAGGCGAGGCGGCGTGCCAGGTGGCGGGGGAGCCGCTGCTGTTGGCCGAGCTGTGCGCCAACCTGCTGGACAACGCGCTGAAATATACACCGCGTCAGGGCGTGGTGACCGCTCGCCTCACGCAGGATAAGGCGGCAGGGGAAGGCGTGCTGGAGATAGAAGACAGCGGCCCCGGCATCGCCTTGCAGGACAAGGCGCTGGCGCTGCAGCCGTTTCACCGGCTGGACAACGTGGGCGATCAGCCGGGCGCCGGATTGGGACTGGCGTTGGTGAAAGACATCACCGCGTATCACGGCACCCGCCCGGAGCTGTTGAGCTCTGCCGCGCTGGGCGGCCTGTTGGTGCGGGTGCGTTTCAGGCTGCTGCCTTAAGCCTGTTCTTTGCAGGACTCTGCGTTGGCCGCCGGGGCTTTGGCTTTACGCGTCAGCGGCGTGCGCAGCCGCTGCGACAGGATAACGCCCAGCAGGGTAATGCCGCCGCCGATCAGGTGGTAACCGTGCAACTGCTCATGCAGGAACAGCACGGCGATAGCGGCGGTAAACACCGGTGCCAGGTTCATGAAGATCGAGGCGGTGTTGGCGCCCAGGCGCATCACGCCCTGGATCCACAGGAACGGGGCGATGATCGAAGCCGGAATGCCGGCGAACAGCACCAGCGGCAGGTTATGGCCGTTCAAGCCGACATCCTGCGCCATCAGGAAATTAGGCAGTAACAACAGCACGCCGAACAGGATCTGCACGTACAACGATTGCCAGTTCGGCAGCGCGATGGCCCAGCGTTTGGTCAACACGCCATACAGCGCGTACGAGGCGGTGGCGAGCAGCATCATCAATTCCCCTTTGCCGATACCGTGCTGCAACAGCACGCCGGGCTGACCGCCGCTGACCAGCCAGATCAGGCCGCAGAAGGAGAGTATGCTGCCGAGCAGCACGCCGACGGTCGGCGCAATGCGCAGCAGAACGATGCTGATCAGGATGGTCAGCAGCGGGATCAGCGACACGATGATGCCCATAAACAGCGCGCTGACGCTGTGCGCGGCGTAATAGGCCAGGCTTTGGTACAGCACCATGCCCAGCAGGCCGAGGATCATCAGCTTCCACCAGTTGGCGCGCACCTGCGCCCAGTTGCGCAGCACGCCCGGCAGCACGAACGGCGTGAGGGCAATCAGCGCCAGCAGCCAGCGGTAGAGCGAGATGGCCGCCGGATCGATGGCGGTGGCGGAGAGTTTGCTGACGACGGCATTAATCGACCAAATCAGCACGGCCAACAGCGGGAAGAGCATATTCATGATAATTATTCTCAATAACGTCCAACATGCTGGCTAGTCTACGCGTGTCCGGTTTATCATATATAGTGATATCCAGACAAAAATCGGCGTAAACAAGACAAATCACGGGACGAAACCATGCCAGAAATCCGCCATTTCCCCGAGTCGTTGATCCCGGCGCCCAACCCGGTACAGTTCCGCTGCGAGGAGTTCAACGCGCGCACCGAATTCCAGCCGCACAGCCACACCTGGGGTCAGTTGATGTGGGTTAAAGCCGGGGTGATGGTGCTGCGCATCGGCGGGCAGCGCTTTCTGGCGCCGCCGGAGTTCGTGCTGTGGGCGCCGGCCGGCATCGAACACTCCTGCTATAACCAGCGGCTGGCGCAGTGCCGCATGGTGGACATCACGCCGGCGCTGTGCACCGGCATGCCGGCCGACCCCTGTCTGGTGAGCGTAACGCCGATATTCCGCGCCATCGCCGAGGATTTCTATGCGCGCAAGCAGTACATTCCGCAGGCGGAGGCGGATTTGCGTCTCTGCCAGGTGCTGATCGATCAGCTGCGCCTGTCGCCGCGCCAGCAAACCTATCTGCCGTCGTCGGACGACAAGTTCTTGGCGCCGGTGCTGGAAGCGTTGGAGCATTGTCCGGCGGACAACACCTCGCTGGCGGCGTGGGCGGCTCGGGTCTACACCACCGAGCGCACGCTGTCGCGACGCTGCCAACAGGATCTGGGCATGTCGTTCAGCGAATGGCGCCAGCGCCTGCGGTTCCTGCATGCCGTCTCCCTGCTCGAGCAGGGCAAGACCGTGCAGGACGTGGCGTTGGACGTCGGCTACAGCTCCGCGTCGGCCTTTATCGTCATGTTCCAGCAGATCGCCGGCACTACCCCTGAGCGCTTTCGCCGTGCCTGATTCAGTGGCACACTATTTCGCAGACAAATAGCCGTAAACCGTCGGAGAACGCAGTGAAAATTTTGGTTGATGAAAATATGCCGTACGCGGCCGAGCTGTTCAGCCGCCTGGGCGAGGTGCAGGCGGTACCGGGCCGCCCGATCCCGCTCGAGGCGCTGGCGGATGCCGATGCGCTGATGGTGCGTTCGGTCACCAAGGTCAATGAAGCCTTGTTGGCCGGCAGCCATATCGACTTTGTCGGCACCGCCACCGCCGGCACCGATCACGTCGATGAAGCCTGGCTGCAACGTCAGGGCATCGGCTTTTCCGCCGCGCCGGGCTGCAACGCTATCGCGGTGGTCGAGTATGTGTTCTCTGCCTTGATGCTGCTGGCCGAACGCGACGGCTTCCACCTGCGGGATAAAACCGTCGGCATCGTCGGCGTGGGCAACGTTGGTTCCCGTCTGGATGCTCGCCTCAAAGCGCTGGGCGTGCGCACGCTGCTGTGCGATCCGCCGCGTGCCGATCGCGGCGACGCCGGGGAATTCTGGCCGTTGGAGAAGCTGGTGGCCGAGGCCGACGTGCTGACCTTCCATACGCCGCTGAATAAATCCGGCCCATACCATTCGCTGCATCTGGCGGACGCCGAGCTGTTGGCGGCCCTGCCGGACAACCGCATTCTGATCAACGCCTGCCGCGGGCCGGTGGTGGATAACGCCGCCTTGCTGCAGGCGCTGGAAAAGGGCAAAAAGCTGAGCACGGTGCTGGACGTGTGGGAACCGGAGCCGGATCTCGCCTTACCGCTGCTGGCGCGGGTGGATATCGGTACCGCGCACATCGCTGGGTATACGCTGGAAGGCAAGGCGCGCGGCACCACCCAGGTGTTCGAGGCGTTCAGCCGCCATCTGGGGCAGCCGCAACAGGTGGCGCTGGCCTCGCTGTTGCCGGTGCCGGAATTCAGCCAGATCCGCCTCAATGGGCCGCTGGATGAAGCGCGGTTAAAACGATTGATGCACTTGGTGTATGATGTGCGCCGCGATGATGCGCCGCTGCGCAAAGTCGCTGGGCAACCGGGCGAATTCGATCGCCTGCGCAAGCACTACCAGGAGCGCCGCGAGTGGTCTTCGCTGGCCGTGCAATGCGATGACAGCGCCAGCGCCGAGCTGCTCGGCAAGCTGGGCTTTAGCCTGGCGTAGCGCGTAAGGTTGTCTTAAGCCAACGCCGCTACAGTGAGCGGTAAAGATTATCGGGCGGTGATTGCACTGCCCGTCTGCTTTTATGAATGAAATACTCTGGAGAAAACCCGATGTCTGACGGCTGGAATATCGCGCTGCTCGGCGCCACTGGCGCGGTAGGTGAAGCGTTGCTGGAATTGTTGCAGGAACGCCAGTTCCCGGTGGGTGAGCTCTATCCTCTGGCAAGCGAACGCAGCGCGGGCGCCAATGTGCGCTTCAACGGCAAGTCTCTTCTGGTGCAGAACGCCGAAGAGTTCGACTGGTCGCAGGCCCAACTGGCCTTCTTCGTCGCCGGCAGCGACGCTTCCGCTCGCTATGCCGAAGAGGCCGGCAACATGGGCTGCCTGGTGATCGACACCAGCGGTCTGTTCGCGATGGAGCCGGATGTGCCGCTGGTGGTACCGGGTGTTAACCCGCAGGTGCTGGCGGATTACCGCAACCGCAATATCGTCGCGGTGGCCGACAGCATGGTCAGCCAGCTGCTGACGGCGATCAAACCGCTGACCGAACAGGCGGGGCTCTCGCGTCTGCACGTTACCACGCTGATGTCGGTATCCTCGCGCGGCAAGGCCGCGGTGGACGATCTGGCTGGCCAGAGCGCGCGCCTGCTGAACGGCATTCCTGCCGAGGAAGGCGTCTTCGCTAAACAGCTGGCGTTTAACCTGCTGCCGCTCGTTGCCGACGAGCAGGGCAGCGTGCGCGAAGAGCGTCTGATCGTCGATCAGGTGCGCAAGGTGCTGCAGGACGAAGGATTGCCGATTTCGGTGAGCTGCGTTCAGTCGCCGGTGTTTTACGGCCATGCGCAGGTGGTGCACCTGGAAGCGCTGCGCCCGCTGTCCGCCGAAGAGGCGCGCAGCGAGCTTGAAGAAGTCGAGGACATTCAGCTGAGCGAAGAGGACGATTACCCGACTCAGGTGACCGAAGCCTCCGGCAGCGATGCGCTCAGCATCGGTTGCCTGCGTAACGATTACGGCATCCCCGAGCTGCTGCAGTTCTGGACGGTGGCGGACAACGTGCGCTTCGGCGGCGCGTTAATGGCGATCGAAACCGCCGAGCGTCTGGTGCAGGAGCAGATGTACTGATGTCAGAGGTGGTCTCGTCCGCTCAGCCGACGCTGAAGGTAGCGCTGGGCATCGAATATGACGGCAGCCGGTACTACGGCTGGCAGCGGCAGCAAGAAGTGGCCAGCGTGCAGGAGCGCCTTGAGCAGGCGTTGAGCAAGGTGGCGGATGCGCCGATCAACGTGCTGTGCGCCGGGCGCACCGACGCCGGGGTGCACGCCACCGGGCAGGTGGTGCATTTCGAAACCACCGCGCGTCGCAAGGACGCCGCCTGGACGATGGGCGTGAACACCCATTTGCCGCCGGACATCGCGGTGCGCTGGGTGAGCCCCGTCGCCGACGATTTTCACGCGCGTTTCAGCGCTACCGCGCGCCGTTACCGCTATATTATTTTCAACCATCGCTACCGGCCGGCGGTGTTGCAACAGGGGGTGACGCACTTTTATCACCCGCTGGATGCCGATCGCATGCACCGGGCGGCGCAGGCGCTGCTGGGCGAGAATGACTTCACCTCGTTCCGCGCGGTGCAGTGTCAGTCGCGCACCCCGTGGCGCTGCGTAAAACACGTTAAGGTTACGCGCTACGGCGAATATATTGTGGTAGATATCAAGGCGAATGCCTTTGTGCATCACATGGTTCGCAATATCGTCGGCAGCCTGATGGAGATCGGCTGCGGCAATCAGGATGAGAACTGGATGGCCGAGTTGCTGGCGCTGAAGGATCGCAATCTGGCGGCGGCGACGGCGCGAGCCGAGGGGCTGTATTTGGTTGCCGTGGACTATCCCGATCATTTTGGTCTACCGCGGCCGCCGATGGGGCCGCTGTTTTTGCCCGACGATTAAACGCCGGCACGCCTGAAAGCGTCGCTCCCTTGTGCTTCTGCCGGGTGATTGAAACACCCGGTATCAATGAGAGAATTTATGGACATCATCAAGTTTATTATTGATTTCATTTTGCATATTGATGTGCACCTGGCCGAGCTGGTCGCACAATACGGCATGTGGGTCTACGCTATTCTGTTCCTGATCTTGTTTTGCGAAACCGGCCTGGTGGTGACGCCGTTCCTGCCGGGGGATTCTTTGCTGTTTGTCGCCGGCGCGCTGGCGGCGTTGCCGACCAACGATCTCAACGTGCACACCATGGTGGCGTTGATGGCCGTAGCGGCGATCATTGGCGATGCGGTGAACTACACTATCGGGCGGTTGTTCGGCGAGAAGCTGTTCAGCAACCCGAACTCGAAAATTTTCCGCCGTAGCTACCTGGACAAGACGCATCAGTTCTATGAGAAGCACGGTGGGAAAACGATTATTCTGGCGCGATTCGTGCCGATCGTGCGTACTTTTGCGCCGTTCGTCGCCGGCATGGGGCATATGTCCTATCGCCACTTCGCCGCCTACAACGTGATTGGCGCACTGGTTTGGGTGCTGCTCTTCACTTATGCTGGCTACCTGTTCGGCGATCTGCCGGTGGTGCAGGAGAACCTGAAACTGTTGATCGTCGGGATCATCATCGTTTCGATTCTGCCGGGCGTGATTGAAATTTGGCGTCACAAGCGCGCGGCCGCCCGCCAGCAAAAACAGTAAAAACATCGCTTAACCTGTCGGTTCGACCAGTTTTTTGTCCACAGCGCCGGGCCGATATGGTTTAATGAGCGACATTATGGTCTGTTCCTGCGAACAACCCTGAAGCCGATGCCTCAGTCGCCGCGCTTGCCGCGCCGCGAACGGGCATTTTTTCATTGGGGTGTTTTCAGGGGGATTGTTAAAGCATGAACAGCGGACTGGCGTGTGCCAGGTTCAAACAGAAAGGTCATCGATGAGCTGGATTGAACGAATTCTTAACAAGAGCAATATCACACAAACCCGTAAGGCGAGCATTCCTGAAGGGGTCTGGACCAAATGCGACAGCTGCGGCCAGGTTCTCTACCGCGCCGAGCTGGAGCGTAATCTGGAAGTGTGTCCGAAGTGCGACCACCACATGCGTATGGGCGCGCGCGCGCGTCTGCATACCCTGCTGGACGAAGGCAGTGAAGTGGAGCTGGGCAGCGATCTGGAGCCGAAGGACGTTCTGAAATTCAAGGATTCCAAGCGCTATAAAGATCGTCTGGTCGCCGCACAGAAAGCGACCGGCGAGAAAGATGCGCTGGTGGTGATGAAGGGCACGCTGTACGGCATGCCGATCGTCGCCGCATCCTTCGAATTCGCTTTCATCGGCGGCTCAATGTCTTCCGTGGTCGGCGCGCGTTTCGTGCGTGCGGTTGAGCAGGCGCTGGAGGACAACTGTCCACTAGTGTGCTTCTCCGCCAGCGGCGGCGCGCGCATGCAGGAAGCGCTGATGTCGCTGATGCAGATGGCGAAAACCAGCGCGGCGTTGGCTAAGATGCAGGAGCGCGGCTTGCCGTACATCTCCGTGCTGACCGACCCGACCATGGGCGGCGTCTCCGCCAGCCTGGCGATGCTGGGCGACATCAATATCGCCGAGCCGAAAGCGCTGATCGGCTTTGCCGGCCCGCGCGTCATCGAGCAGACCGTGCGCGAGAAACTGCCGCCTGGCTTCCAGCGCAGCGAGTTCCTGATCGAAAAAGGCGCGATCGACATGATTGTTCGCCGTCCGGAGATGCGCCAAACGTTGGCGAGCATTCTGTCCAAGCTGACCAACCAACCGCAGCCGCATTTCGATGAGGCCGCGCCGGTCATTGAGCCGGAGCCGCAGGCCGACGCCTGAGGCAAAGACAGATCCCGCCCGGGTTCAGCCGCCACTTTGTGGCTAAGTGACGGCTGATGCCCGTTCCCTGCCGGCCGTGGCCTATCGCGCCATGGTTTGCGGGTTGGCGGCGGTTACGAAGCGCATCGCCTTTACCGCGGTGAGGGTGGTGCCCTGATGGATTAATGAACCCAAGTTCAGTGACGGGACTCATGCAAAACCACCAAATTCCCCAAGCCACGTCGCCATTGAGCTCGTGGCTTTACTATCTGGAACGTCTGCACAGCCAGGCGATCGAACTCGGTCTTGAGCGCGTACAGCGCGTCGCGGCGCATCTGGATTTACTGACCCCCGCTCCTACGGTGTTCACCGTTGCCGGCACCAACGGCAAAGGCACGACCTGTCGTACCCTCGAAGCCATTCTGCTGGCCGCCGGCCTGCGCGTCGGCGTCTACAGTTCGCCGCATCTGGTGCGCTATACCGAACGCGTGCGCATTCAGGGGGAAGAGCTGAGCGAAGCAGAGCATAGCCGCTCGTTCGCCGCCATTGAAGCCGGCCGCGGCGAAACGTCGCTGACCTATTTCGAATTCGGCACCCTGTCGGCGCTGCAGCTGTTCAAACAGGCGCGGCTCGACGTGGTGATCCTGGAAGTGGGCCTGGGCGGGCGTCTCGACGCCACCAATATCGTCGATCCGAGCGTGGCGGTGATCACCAGCATTGCGCTCGATCATACCGACTGGCTGGGCAACGATCGCGAAAGCATCGGCCGTGAAAAGGCCGGTATTTTCCGCAGCGGCAAGCCGGCGGTGGTGGGCGAACCCGACATGCCGAACAGCATTCGCCAGGTCGCCGAAACGCTGGGCGCACCGCTGTATCGCCGCGGTGAAGCCTGGAGCTTCAGCGAGCAGGGCGATCGCTGGCAGTGGCAGGGCGGTGACACGCAGCTGACCGATCTGCCGACGCCGAACGTACCGCTGGCCAACGCCGCTACCGCGCTGGCGGCGCTGAACTGTTCCCCGCTGGAAATCGACGAACGCGCGATCTTCACCGGGCTGCAGCAGGCGACGCTGCCGGGGCGTTTCCAGATCGTGCGGCGGGAGCCGATGCTGATCCTCGACGTGGCACACAACCCGCACGCCGCCGGCTATCTGGCCGGGCGTCTGGCCAAGCTGCCGCGCGACGGCGGCAAGGTGCGCGCGGTGGTGGGCATGCTGTCCGACAAGGACATCGCCGGCACGCTGGCCTGCCTCAGCGAGCAGGTGGATGAATGGTACTGCGCACCGCTCGACGGGCCGCGCGGTGCCAGCGTCGAACAGCTGGCGCAGCATCTGACGGAACCGCGCCGCTTTAATGATGTCGAAACTGCCTGGCGGCAGGCTATGCAGGATGCTGATAAACAGGATATTGTGATCGTCTGTGGATCGTTCCACACCGTGGCGCAGGTGATGGCGGCGTTAGACGAGATGCGGGGAGTGTGAGTGGCGAGTAAATTTCAGAACCGACTGGTTGGAACCGTGATTCTGGTGGCGCTGGGGGTAATCATCCTGCCAGGGTTGCTGGACGGCAAAAAGAAGCATTACGAGGATGAGTTCGCGGCCATTCCATTGGTGCCGAAGGCGGGCGACGTCGAAGAGAACGACGTGCTGCCGCCGGTGACGCAGCCGTTGCCGGCGCAGCCGCCGGAAGGGGCGGGCGCGCTGGTCGAGCAGCAGGCGGCCAACGAAGCGGCGGCGCAACAGGCGGTGCGGCAGAGCGCTCAGCAACCGACGCAGGTGGTGGCGCCGCCGGTCGAGACGCGTCCTCAGCCGGTGCAGCAGCCTAAGCCGAAGCCGGTGGAAACCAAACCGGTGGAAGTGAAACCAAAACCGGTACCGCAGCCGAAGCCGGTGGAGGTGAAACCGGTGCCGAAGCCGGAACCGACGCCGAAACCAGAACCGGCGCCGCAGCCCAAACCGGCGGAAGAAAAAGCGCCGTCCGGGCAAGCCTATGTCGTGCAGCTCGGGGCGCTGAAGAACGCCGCCAAGGCGAACGAGATTGTCGCTTCGCTGCGTCTCTCGGGCTATCGCGCCTTTACCGTGCCGTCAACGCCGGTGCAAGGGCAGATCACCCGCATCTACGTTGGCCCGGACGCTTCCAAGCAGAAGCTGCAGGCGGCGCTGCCGTCGCTGAACTCGATCAGCGGGCTGAGCGGGCAGGTGAAGCCGTACGGCCGTTAAACCCCGCGGGGGCGCAGCAGGATGCGCCCCTGAATTCAGGAGTAGTGGAGAGAAAGCGAGAGAAACCGCGCCTTTTACAGGCGAAATCACCTATGTAGGCGCGGCGATTGGGAATTTTTTAATCGCCGCTTTTTATTTGTAACGTGGTAGGAAATCCCCTACGCAAACGTTTTCTTTTTCTGTTAGAATTCGCCGCGAATTGGATGCAGGGGCGATTCATCATTGGAATAGTTCATGGTCTGGATTGATTACGTCATTATAGCGGTGATTGGATTTTCGGCTCTGGTGAGCCTGATCCGAGGGTTTGTTCGCGAAGCATTGTCACTTGTGACATGGGGATGTGCGTTTTTTGTTGCCAGCCATTTCTACTCTTACCTTGCGGTCTATTTCACTCGTTTTGAAGATGAACTGGTGCGAAACGGCATCGCGATCGCGATTTTGTTCATCGCGACCCTGATCGTAGGGGCTATTGTTAACTATGTGATTAGCTCACTGGTAGAGAAAACCGGGTTGTCAGGCACCGACCGGGTGCTGGGCATCTGCTTCGGCGCACTGCGCGGCGTGTTGATTGTCGCGGCGATCCTGTTCTTCCTGGATACCTTTACCGGCTTTTCACAAAGTGCCGACTGGAAACAGTCGCAGCTGATCCCCCAGTTCAGTTACGTCATCAGGTGGTTCTTTGACTACCTGCAGAGCACGTCGAGTTTCTTGCCGACCCAATTGCCGGGGCGGTAGCGCTGATGAGGAAAAGACAACATGTGCGGTATTGTCGGTATCGCCGGTTTCATGCCGGTAAACCAGTCGATTTATGATGCGCTGACGGTGCTTCAGCACCGTG
This sequence comes from Serratia sp. OLAL2, assembly GCF_002752475.1. Lineage (NCBI taxonomy): Bacteria > Pseudomonadati > Pseudomonadota > Gammaproteobacteria > Enterobacterales > Yersiniaceae > Serratia > Serratia sp. OLAL2. The sequence continues at coordinate 98,938 of NZ_MSTL01000005.1, forward strand.
GCCAGGATGCCGCAGGCATCGTCACCATTGACGCCCACAACGGGTTCCGTTTGCGTAAAGCCAACGGCCTGGTGAAGGATGTGTTTGAGGCGCGCCATATGCAACGCTTGCAGGGCAACATGGGCATTGGCCATGTGCGTTACCCGACGGCCGGCAGCTCGAGCGCCTCTGAGGCCCAGCCTTTCTACGTCAACTCGCCGTTCGGCATTACGCTGGCCCACAACGGCAACCTGACCAACGCCCATGAGCTGCGCCAAAAGCTGTTCGAAAGCGGCCGCCGCCATGTCAACACCACCTCCGACTCGGAAATCCTGCTGAACGTGCTGGCCAGCGAGCTGGATCGCTTCCCGCACTATCCGCTGGAAGCCGACAACATCTTTACAGCGGTCGCCGCTATGCATCAGCAACTGCGCGGCGCTTACGCCTGCGTGGCGATGATCATCGGTCATGGCCTGCTGGCGTTCCGCGATCCCAACGGCATTCGTCCGCTGGTGATCGGTAAGCGCACGCTGGAGGATGGCCGCAGCGAGTACATGGTGGCTTCCGAGAGCGTGGCGCTGGATACCCTGGGCTTTGAGTTCCTGCGCGACGTGGCGCCGGGCGAAGCGGTGTACATCACCACCAAGGGCCAGCTGTTCACCCGCCAGTGCGCAGAGAACCCGAAAACCAACCCGTGCCTGTTCGAATATGTTTATTTTGCGCGCCCAGACTCCTTTATGGACAAGATCTCGGTCTACAGCGCCCGCGTGCGCATGGGCCAGAAGCTGGGTGAGAAGATCGCCCGCGAGTGGGAAGATCTGGATATCGACGTGGTGATCCCGATTCCTGAAACTTCCTGCGATATCGCGCTGGAGATCGCGCGTATTCTCGAGAAGCCCTACCGCCAGGGCTTCGTGAAAAACCGCTACGTTGGCCGTACCTTTATCATGCCGGGCCAGCAGGCGCGTCGCCAGTCGGTACGCCGCAAGCTGAACGCCAACCGTGCCGAGTTCCGCGACAAGAACGTGCTGCTGGTGGATGACTCCATCGTGCGCGGCACGACCTCTGAGCAAATCGTCGAGATGGCGCGCGAAGCGGGCGCCAAGCGCGTGTATCTGGCTTCCGCCGCGCCGGAAGTGCGTTTCCCTAACGTCTACGGCATCGACATGCCGAGCGCCAACGAACTGATCGCCCACGGGCGTGAAGTGGATGAAATCCGTCAGATTATCGGCGCCGACGGGCTGATCTTCCAGGACCTCGACGATCTGATCGAAGCGGTGCGCGAAGAGAACCCGGACATCATCCAGTTCGAATGCTCGGTCTTCAATGGTATCTACGTGACCAAAGACGTTGACCAAAGCTATCTGGAATACCTGGAGTCGCTGCGCAGCGACGATGCCAAGGCGATGCGGGTGCAAACCGAAGCGGAAAATCTGGAACTGCACAACGAAGGCTAACGGTCTGCGTTGATCCCTCAAGGTGCATCGCCGCGTCTGCGGCGGTGCACCTTGTTCCTCTGACTTGCTTATCCCTCGCCATTGCGGCAAAGTCTGCCTGATCTTACTTTTTACGGCAGAGGCCATTCTTCATGAAACGACTCATCATCGGCATTTCCGGCGCCAGCGGCGCTATCTACGGCGTGCGCCTGTTACAGGTTTTGCGCGACGTCGCAGAGGTGGAAACCCATCTGGTGATGAGTAATGCTGCACGGCAGACGCTGGCGCTGGAAACGCCGTACAGCCTGCGTGAAGTGCAGGCGCTGGCCGACGTGGTGCACGATGCGCGCGACATCGCCGCCGGCATCTCCTCCGGCTCTTTCAAAACCCTGGGTATGGCGATCCTGCCATGCTCAATCAAAACCCTGTCCGGCATCGTCAACAGCTACAGCGACGGGCTGCTGACCCGCGCCGCCGACGTGGTGCTCAAAGAGCGCCGCCGTTTGGTCTTGTGCGTGCGGGAAACGCCGTTGCATCTTGGCCATTTACGGCTGATGACGCAGGCGGCGGAGATGGGCGCGGTGATCATGCCGCCGGTGCCGGCGTTTTACCACCAGCCGAAAAGCGTGGAAGACATCATCGATCAAACCGTCAATCGGGTGATCGACCAGTTTGATATCGAATTGCCGACCGATCTGTTCACCCGCTGGCAGGGTGCTAATTAACAGTTTTATCCCTAAATTGGTACATTTGTGCAACACCGCACTGAATTAGGGCGGAGTATGCACCATAATGATCCCACTTCATCACGCTCACTGTTTCATGGCGCCGCCTTATTGCGGTTGCCAGTGGCGCGGCCCCAACCGGCCGATTTAATTTTGCGGTTATCGTCCCAGGAAACAGTATTGTGAAGGCCGGAGCCGTTCCCTCCGCCCGTAGCACCTAATGTGGCACGATTACTGCAAATTGATTTGGTGGGGAAAGTAATGCCCGTAGTGGCATCAAAAAAATCAATTTGAGGGTAATTTATGAAAAAGCGGGTTTTGATTTTGCCGTTAGTTCTGGCTTTGAGCGCCGCCAGCAGCGCCTTTGCCGCCATTCCTTCCACGCTGAAGATTGGCACCGATCCGACTTACGCACCGTTTGAATCCAAAAACGCCAAAGGCGAATTGGTTGGCTTTGACATTGATTTGGCCAAAGAGCTGTGCAAACGCATCAATACCCAATGCACCTTCGTGGAGAGCGACTTCGACGCGCTGATCCCCTCCCTCAAGGCGAAGAAAATCGACGCCATCATCTCTTCGCTGTCCATCACTGAAAAACGCCAGCAGGAAATCGCCTTTACCGACAAGCTGTATGCCGCCAACGCGCGTCTGATCGCGCCGAAAGGGTCCAAGCTGTTGCCTACCGTGGACGCTCTGAAAGGCAAGAGCGTGGGCGTGCTGCAGGGCACCACCCAGGAAGCCTACGCCAACGCCATGTGGCAGCCGAAGGGCATCACCGTCGTGCCTTACCAGAACCAGGATCTGGTTTACGCCGATCTGGCTTCCGGCCGTATTGACGCCGCCTTCCAGGATGAAGTGGCGGGCAGCGACGGCTTCCTGAAACAGCCGCCGGGCAAAGACTATGCGTTCGCCGGCGAATCGGTGAAGGATGACAAGTTCTTCGGCGTCGGCACCGGCATGGGGCTGCGCAAGACCGATACCGAGCTGAAAGCGGCGCTGGACAAAGCCTTCGCCGAGATGCGCAAAGACGGCACCTACGACAAATACGCGAAAAAGTACTTCGACTTTGACGTCTACGGCGGGTAATCCGCTTACCGTTCCATGCTGTGACTGCGGGGCCGGCGTGCCGGCCCCGATGGTTCGGATCCTAGACCACAGGGTGAAGTAGATGCTGCAAGGCTATTCCCAACTGATTTTCGAGGGGGCTCTGGTGACGTTGGAGCTGGCCCTCAGTTCCGTGTTGCTGGCGGTGGTGATCGGCCTGATCGGCGCCGGTGGCAAACTGTCTCATAACCCCTTTATCTCCGGTCTGTTCGGCGCCTATACCACGCTGATCCGCGGCGTGCCCGATCTGGTGCTGATGCTGCTGATCTTTTACGGCCTGCAAATCGCGCTGAACAACATCACCACGCTGCTCGGCTTCTCGCAGATCGATATCGATCCGCTCGGCGCCGGTATCATTACCCTCGGCTTTATCTACGGTGCTTACTTCACTGAGACCTTCCGCGGCGCCTATCTGGCGGTGCCGAAAGGGCAGATCGAAGCGGCGACGGCCTACGGCTTCAGCGGCGCGCAGATCTTTCGGCGCATTCTGTTCCCGGCGATGATGCGTTTCGCTTTGCCGGGCATCGGCAACAACTGGCAGGTGATCCTGAAGGCGACGGCGCTGGTGTCGATCCTCGGCCTGAACGACGTGGTGAAAGCCACGCAGCTGGCGGGGAAAGGCACCTATCAGCCGTTCTTCTTCGCCATCGTGGCCGGCGTGGTGTACCTGATCTTCACTACCGTTTCCAACGGCGTGCTGCTGTGGCTTGAACGGCGTTACTCACTGGGCGTCAAGAGGGCCGAGCTATGATCGAGATTTTGCAACAGTATTGGCAGTCGCTGCTGTGGAGCGACGGCTACCGTTTCACCGGCGTGGCAGTCACGCTGTGGCTGCTGACCGCCTCGGTGGTGATGGGCGGGCTGCTGGCGATCCCGATGGCGGTGGCGCGCGTCTCTTCCCTTCGCTGGGTGCGTTTCCCGGTGTGGCTTTACACCTATGTGTTTCGCGGTACGCCGCTGTACGTGCAGCTGCTGGTGTTCTACTCCGGCATGTACAGCCTCGAGATTGTGCGCGGCACCGAGTTTCTTAATGCGTTTTTCCGCAGCGGGCTTAACTGCACCATCCTGGCGCTGACGCTCAATACCTGCGCCTATACCACCGAGATCTTCGCCGGGGCGATCCGCGCGGTGCCGCACGGTGAAATCGAGGCCGCCAACGCCTACGGTTTCTCGCGCTTCAAGATGTATCGCTGCATCATTTTGCCTTCGGCACTGCGCACCGCGTTGCCGGCTTACAGCAACGAAGTGATCCTGATGCTGCACTCCACCGCGCTGGCGTTTACCGCCACCGTGCCGGATCTGCTGAAGATCGCGCGCGACATCAACGCCGCGACTTACCAGCCGTTCTACGCTTTCGGCATCGCGGCGGTGCTGTACCTGATCATCTCCTACGTGTTAATCAGCCTGTTCCGCAAAGCTGAAAAACGCTGGATGGCACACGTTAGTCACTGATAAATGACGGGAAGAAAAACCATGTCTGAGAATAAATTAGCCGTCACGGAACTGCACAAACGCTATGGCGACCACGAAGTGCTGAAAGGCGTCTCGCTGGCGGCCAACGCCGGGGATGTGATCAGCATCATCGGCTCCTCTGGCTCCGGCAAAAGCACCTTTCTGCGCTGCATCAACTTCCTCGAGAAGCCGAGCGAAGGCTCGATCAGCCTGAACAACGAAGATATTCGCATGGTGCGCGACAAGGACGGCCAGCTGAAAGTGTTCGACAAGAAGCAGCTGCAGCTGCTGCGCACCCGCCTGACCATGGTGTTCCAGCACTTTAACCTGTGGAGCCATATGACGGTGCTGGAGAACGTGATGGAGGCGCCGGTGCAGGTGCTGGGGCTGAGCAAGGCCGACGCGCATGAGCGCGCGGTGCGTTACCTGGATAAAGTGGGCATCGACGAGCGGGCGCGCGGCAAGTACCCGGTGCACCTGTCGGGTGGCCAGCAGCAGCGCGTCTCCATTGCTCGCGCATTGGCGATGGAGCCGGAGGTGCTGCTGTTTGACGAACCGACGTCGGCGCTGGATCCCGAGCTGGTGGGCGAGGTGCTGCGCATCATGCAGAAGCTGGCGGAGGAGGGAAAAACCATGGTGGTGGTGACGCACGAAATGGAATTTGCGCGCCACGTTTCCAACCACGTGATCTTCCTGCACAAAGGGTTGATCGAAGAGCAGGGGCCGCCGGCCGAGCTGTTCGGCAACCCCAAAAGCCCGCGCCTGCAGCAGTTCCTGTCCGGCGCGTTGAAGTAACCTCAGATCAGCGGGCTTCGGCCCGCTGATTAATCACGTCATCCAATGCCTGTTCCAATTCCAGATAGCGGAAGTGGAAGCCGGCCTCTTCCAGGCGCTTCGGCACCGCCCGCTGGCCGCCGAGCACCAGCACCGCCGCTTCCCCCATCAACAGCCGCATGGCGAACGCCGGCACCCGCAGAAACGCCGGGCGATCGAGCACGTTGGCCAATTGGGCGGCGAACTGCTCGTTGTGCACCGGGTAGGGCGCGACCATGTTAAACGGGCCGCTCAGCGTGGCGTGATCCAGTAGATAAATAATGCCGTTGACCATGTCGTCGAGATGGATCCACGGCAGATATTGGCGACCGTCGCCGATCGGGCCGCCCAGCCCGAAGCGGAACGGCGGCAGCATTTTGGCCAGCGCGCCGCCCTGTGGCGCCAGCACCACGCCGGTGCGCAGCAGGCAGACGCGGGTGGCATCGCTTTGCGCCTGCAGCGCCAGCGTTTCCCAGCGTTGACACAGCTGGTGGGTGAATTCGTCGTGCGGTGGCTCCTCTTCGGTCACCACCGCCTGCCCCTGATCGCCGTAGTAGCCGACGGCGGAACCGGAAATCAACACACCGGGCGGCGTGCTGCCGGCCTTGATCAACTGCGCCAATCGTTCGGTCAGATCCCAACGGCTGCGGCACAGGCGCTCTTTCTGCTGTGCGCTCCAGCGCTTGTCGGCGATAGGTTCGCCGGCCAGGTTGATCACCGCGTCGAATTCATCCAGCGACTGCCGGTCGTCCAGCGTTTGCCAATAGCTCGGCCGATCGCCCAGCCGGGCTCGGGCTCGCCGCTCGTCTCGGGTCAACACTGTAATGTGGTGAGAAAGCGCCAGCAGCCTGGCCGTCAGACTGCTGCCTATCAATCCCGTTGCGCCGGTGATCAGGATCCGCATGGTCGACCTCCCTGAGTTAGTCCCGGCGGTAGCTCATGGTCATGGAAACCGAATCGGCGTAGCGCAGGGCCAGAAGTTTATCTATCTCCACTTCAGCATAGGTTACCCAGGCGTGTTCTTTTACGATGTCGAGCACATCCTGCGTTAATTTTTCCAGCAACGCGAAACGGTTATCTTCCACATGGCGGATGATCGCTTTGGTGATGGTGCGGTAGTTGAGTGCATCGGCGATGTCTTCGCTGTTGCGCGCTTTGTCCGCCGGGTAGTGGATCACCACGTTGATCAGGACGTCCTGTCGGTTGTTGATTTCCTCTTCCTTGATACCGATGAACGTGCGCAGCCGCAGATTTTTAATGCGAATAACGGCGTCGGGTTGACTGAAAGACATCAGAGATTCTCCATAGGTCTGATTATTAGCGTTCAGAATACACGGAAAGTAAGGAAAAGATAACGAGGGGACGATGTGACTCCCCGGCCGACGGGGAGTCGGGGAAGGCGCTTAGCCTTGTTCGGCCAGTTTGTAGGCGCGCTCGGTCGCCGGGCGGTTGCTGATGCGCTCGAACCAGTTGCGCACCGCTGGGTAATCTGCCAGATCGATGCGTTGACGCGGATGCGATACGACCCACGGATAGGTGGCGATATCGGCGATGCTGTAGTTGTCGCCGCCCAGGTACGGGTGTTTTTGCAGTTCAGCTTCCAGCACGCCGTACAGCCGCTTGGTCTCCAGATGGTAACGCTCGATGGCGTAAGGCACCGGCTGCGGCGCGTAGTGATTAAAGTGGTGATTCTGCCCGAGCATCGGCCCGAACCCCGCCACCTGCCAGAACAACCACTGTAGGGTCGCGGCGCGTTCGCGCAGGCCGGTGCTCAGCAGCTTGCCGGTCTTCTCCGCCAGATACAGCAGGATTTCCCCGGATTCGAACAGACTGATTGGCGCGCCGCCGTCCACCGGTTGCTGATCGACGATCGCCGGGATTTTGTTGTTGGGAGAAATGCTCAGAAAGTCCGGTTTGAACTGGTCGCCGGCACTGATGTTTACGCGATGGATACGGTAGGGTAAGCCGACCTCTTCCAAAAACAAGGTGATCTTGTGACCATTGGGAGTAGGCGCGTAATACAGGTCAATCATGTTGCCTCCTGCGGTAAGGTGATCTGTAATTCATTACACGTTGCTGCGGTCTTCGCCGCGCACAAAGGTATATCAGAGATCCAACAATAGCAGCTAAGGATAGCAGGCTATGTGGGATTCGTCCGATGCTATCTGCGCAGTTGGATCACAATTCTCCACCGGGGCGGGCGGCGGTTTGCCGTACGGCGCCGGCGCGGTAAAATGGCGCTTATTTCCCTCTATAGGACAAGGTTATGAAGCTGATGTTCGCCTCGGATATCCACGGATCGCTGCCGGCCACCGAACGCGTGCTGGAATTATTCGCACAACACGGCGCCGACTGGCTGATTCTTCTGGGTGATTTGCTGAATCACGGCCCGCGCAACGCGCTGCCGGCCGGCTATCAGCCCGCTCAGGTTGCCGAACGATTGAATCGCTATAGCGACAAGATCATCGCCGTTCGCGGCAATTGTGACAGCGAGGTCGATCAGATGCTGCTGACGTTTCCTATCGAGGCGCCGTGGCAACAGGTTCTACTGCAAAAAAGACGATTGTTTTTGACCCACGGTCACCTTTATCATCCTTCGGCACTGCCGCCGTTATCCCGCGGTGACGTCCTGGCCTACGGCCATACGCATCTGCCGCAGGCGGAGCGGCAGGGTGAGATCTATTGCTTCAATCCGGGCTCGGTCAGCATCCCGAAAGGGGGCTTCCCGGCTAGCTACGGCATGTTGGATCGGGGCACTTTGCGCGTGCTGACGCTCGACGACGGCAAGGTCGTCGCGGAGGTGGCGTTAACACGCTAAACGCACTAATTTATACACACACAATAAAAATCTTTGAAAAACACTCATTGATTAACCAGCGCGCGGGATGCATCGCGCCAAAATAGAAGGTTTTAGAGGATGGCGGAACAGGGTCAGGCTGCAGATACCGAATGGGTTGATATCGTCGACGAGCAAAACGAGGTGATTGCGCAATCCAGTCGTCAACAGATGCGGGCGGAGCGGCTGCGTCATCGTGCGACCTATATTGTGGTGCATGATGGGATGGGAAAAATTCTGGTGCAGCGTCGCACCGAGATTAAAGACTTCTACCCGGGCTGGTTGGACGCGACGGCGGGTGGCGTAGTGCAAAGCGGTGAAAACGTGCTGGATTCGGCGCGCCGCGAGGCGGAAGAAGAGCTGGGCATCGCCGGCGTGCCTTTCGCCGAGCACGGTCTGTTCTACTTCGAAGAAGATCAGTGCCGGGTGTGGGGCGCGCTGTTCAGCTGCGTGTCGCACGGCCCGTTCGCGCTGCAGGAAGAGGAAGTGGCCGAGGTGTGCTGGCTGACGCCGGAAGAGATCACCGCTCGCTGCGACGAGTTTACCCCGGATTCGCTGAAGGCGCTGTCGCTGTGGCTGACGCGCAACAACGAACAGGATTACGGTAAGCCGCTCGACAACCACTGAGGCGCCAACGCGTGAGAAAGCCGGTCATCGACCGGCTTTTTTTACGGTTCGGATTCAGCAGCTGTCGCGGCGGCACAGCGTGGCAGGCAGGGAGCCTGCCTGCTGCCAGGGCTGCTCGTTCAGCCGTGCCAGCAGCGCCTGGCCGGCCTGAATGCCGATATCGCGATGCGGAATGGTCATGGTGGTCAGCGGCGGCTGGCACACCCGGCCGAACTCGCTGTTGCCGAACCCCACCACCGCCAGATTGTCCGGCACCTTGATGCGCCGCCGCTGGCATTCGTACAGTGCGCCGCCGGCCAGTTCGTCCGAGGCGCACACCAGCGCGTCCAGTTCCGGCCAGGCCAGCAAGAATTCCGGCAGCTGCTGCGCACCGGTGCTGAAGCTGGCGGGCTGCGCGGCGTTGATCACCCGATGCGGCGACATATGGTTGCGCAGCAGCGCCTTGTGCCAGCCCTGCAGGTGCTGCTGGAAAATCCACTGTTCCTGATTGGCGCACAGCAGCCCGATATTCTGATAGCCGCTGGCGATCACCGTTTGCGTCAGCTGATACATGGCCGCCACATAGTCGATGCCGATGCTCATATCGATCGGATCGGCGCGCACGGCGCCGATCTCCACCACCGGAATGTTGGCGGCGATCAACGCGTTGCGGGCGTTTTGCGAATGCTCGACGCTGAGCAGCACCGCCGCCGCGAGGTTGTAAGAGAGCAGCGTCTCCAGCAGCTTTTCTTCGCGCTCCAGGTGGTGCTGCGACTCCGCCAGCATGATGTGATAGCCGGCCGGCTGCAGCACTTTCTGCAGGCCGGCGAACATCTCGGCGCAGCCAGATTCGGACAGGCTGGGCACCACCATGGCGATGGTGTAGGACGAGGCCGACGCCAGCGAACTGGCGGCCAGATTGGGCAGGTAGCCCAGTTCGCTCACCGCGGCTTCAATCTTCTCGCGCAGTTTGTCTGAAACCTGCTCCGGCGTGCGCAGCGCGCGCGACACCGTCATGGTGCCGACGCCCGCCAGCTGCGCTACGTCAGCCAACGTCACCCTGCCTGTGCTGCGTCGTTTTTTACCGATCGACATGCCTAATCCCAACTGAAATGCGCGAGCGGCGCATAAAAATGGTGAGGGTGGGAAGCCGACGGCGCGGCTTCGACGATCCCCGTATGCGGCACATTCTACCCCGTTACCCGAAAGAGCGAGAAAAAATTGTGGTTAACGCCATGCCGCCACGCGGTGTTTTGATAGCGCTATCACAGATCCGCATGATAGCGCTTTGGTAGCGCTATCTTTGTGATATCCATCACTGTGTCGTCGAGAGGGGTTGATTAAAGTTTTACCGTCGTCGGTGAATTAATCACCGGCCGAAACCATCAACGTTTGGGAGGGTAATGTGCTGAAAGAGTGGCTGACCGCCGATCATATACAGCTGTGCGAACGGGTGGAGGACTGGCGCCAGGCGGTCACGCTGAGCGCGCAGCCGCTGCTGCAAGGCGGCGTGATTACGCCGAATTACCTGACGGCTATCTTTCATCAGCAGGAGAAGCTCGGCCCTTACTTCGTCCTGGCGCCGGGCATCGCCATGCCGCACGCCAGGCCGGAGGAGGGCGCCAACGCGCTGGGGCTGTCGCTGTTGAAGATCCATCAGGGCGTGAATTTCCATTCCGCGGATAACGATCCGGTTCAGGTGGTGGTGATGCTTTCGGCGCCCGACGGCAACAGCCACATTGAAATGATTTCGCAGTTGGCGGAATTATTTTCCGATAACTCGGCGATGGAGGCTTTATTTCACGCCACAGATAAACGGCAAATTGAGGAAATTATCGCCCGCTATTAACGTTTAATCACCAGGAACACGATTAATGCTAACAACGCCGGGAATATGACCGGCGGCGCTACCCTACACGCTAAATTCAACAGGTGGATATTATGAAAATCATGGCGATTTGCGGTTCCGGTCTCGGCAGCAGTTTTATGGTGGAAATGAACATTAAAAAAGTGCTGAAAAAGATGGGCGTGGAGGCCGAAGTCGAACACTCCGATCTGTCGTCCGCTACCCCCGGTGCCGCCGACGTGTTCGTGATGGCGAAAGACATCGCCGACAGCGCCAGCGTACCGGCCGAGCAGCTGGTGGTGATCAGCAACATCATCGACATTAATGAGCTGGAAGCCAAGCTGCGCGCTTACTTCGAAGCCCACTCAATCATCTAAATAAAACGATTGGCGAGGTGGATATGTTTATCCAGGAAACGCTTAAGTTTGTGGTGGATATATTAAAGGTGCCTTCGGTGCTGGTCGGGCTTATTGCACTGATCGGTTTGCTGGCGCAAAAGAAATCGTTTTCCGACGTGGTGAAAGGCACGGTAAAAACTATTCTCGGCTTTATCGTTTTGGGCGGCGGTGCCACGGTATTGGTCGGATCGCTCAATCCGCTGGGCGGCATGTTCGAACATGCGTTCAATATTCAGGGCATCATTCCGAACAATGAAGCGATCGTCTCCATCGCGCTGGAGAAATACGGCGCCTCCACCGCGTTGATCATGGCGTTCGGCATGGTGGCGAACATCGTGGTGGCACGGTTCACCCGGCTGAAATACATCTTCCTGACCGGCCACCACACCTTCTACATGGCCTGCATGATCGGCATCATCCTGACGGTGGCGGGCTTCGAGGGCGTGCAGTTGGTGTTTACCGGTGCGCTGACCCTGGGGCTGGTGATGGCGTTCTTCCCGGCGATCGCCCAGCGCTATATGCGCCGCATTACCGGCAACGACGATATCGCTTTCGGCCACTTCGGCACCCTGGGCTATGTGTTGTCCGGCTGGATCGGCTCGAAGGTGGGCAAAAACTCGCGCTCGACCGAGGAGATGAACCTGCCGAAAAACCTCAGTTTCTTGCGTGACAGTTCCATTTCGATCTCGATGACCATGATTGTTATCTACCTGATCCTGGCGATCTGCGCCGGGCGGGCCTATGTGGAAAGCGAGCTCAGCGGCGGCCAGAACTACCTGGTGTATTCGATTATCCAGGCCATCACCTTCGCCGCCGGGGTATTCATCATTCTGCAAGGCGTGCGCTTGATTCTGGCGGAGATCGTGCCGGCGTTCACCGGTTTCTCGGAAAAGCTGGTGCCTAACGCGCGGCCGGCGCTGGATTGCCCGGTGGTCTATCCCTATGCGCCCAACGCGGTGCTGATCGGCTTCCTGTTCAGCTTCCTTGGCGGGTTGGCCGGGCTGTTCCTGCTGGGGCAGCTGAAAATGGTGCTGATCCTGCCTGGCGTGGTGCCGCATTTCTTCACCGGCGCTACCGCCGGGGTGTTCGGCAACGCCACCGGCGGGCGGCGCGGCGCGATGCTGGGCGCCTTCGCCAACGGGCTGCTGATCACCTTCCTGCCGGTGCTGCTGCTGCCGGTGCTGGGGGCGCTGGGCTTTGCCAACACCACCTTCTCCGACGCCGACTTCGGCGTGATCGGCATCCTGCTGGGCAACATGGCGCGCTTTATGTCGAAGGAGATGATCATGCTGGCGATCGTCGCCGTGTTCGCGCTGCTGGTGGCGCATAACTTCCTGGGAAAACGCAAAGGCGCGCCGGCGGCTGACCGCGTCGAGAAATAACGAGGGCAGACTGATGAACGACACAACGAGCGAAACGGAAATTGAAGAGCTGCAGATCCTGGCGCGCGCGATCCGCCTGGAAACATTGAAGGCGTTGACCGGGCTGGGCTTCGGCCACTACGGCGGCTGCATGTCGGTGGTGGAGACGCTGGCGGTACTGTACGGCAGCGTGATGCGTATCGATCCGGCGGATCCGGACTGGCCGGAGCGCGATGACTTCGTGCTGTCGAAAGGGCACGCCGGCCCGGCGCTGTACAGCACGCTGGCGATCAAGGGCTACTTCCCGCTGGCGGAGCTGAAGACCCTCAACCAGAACGGCACGCGCCTGCCTAGCCACCCGGACCGATTGCGCACGCGCGGCGTGGACGCCACCACCGGTTCACTGGGGCAGGGCGTGTCGATCGCCGCCGGCATGGCGTTATCCCATCGGCTGGCGGGGCGTCGTAACCGGGTGTTCAGCATCCTCGGCGACGGTGAGCTGAACGAAGGGCAGTGCTGGGAGGCGTTCCAGTTTATCGCCCACCACAACCTGAACAACCTGACGCTGTTCATCGATTACAACAAGCAACAGCTAGACGGTGCGCTGGACGAGGTGATCCAACCGTTCGATCTGGCCGCCAAGTTCCGCGCTTTCGGTTTTGAGGTGCAGACCATCAAGGGCGACGACATCGCGGCGCTGCTGGCGGCGGTGGCGCCGGCGCGCGGCGGTGAACAGCGGCCGCTGGCGATCGTGCTCGACAGCATCAAGGGACAGGGGGTGACCTATCTGGAAAACCTGTCGAACTCACACCACCTGCGCCTGACGCCGGACGTGCAGCTGGAAATCGAAAAAGCCATTGCCGAACTGGAGGCCGCCCATGTTTAACGTAGTGACGCAGTTGGAAAACGACGCCGTCGAAATGCGCAAAGTCTATGCCGGCGCGGTGCGTCGGCAGATTGAAGCGGGCGCGCCGATCATCGCGCTGGAGGCGGATCTGATGAGCTCCATGGCGATGGACGGCGTGCATAAGGATCACCCGCAGCACGTGATTAACTGCGGCATCATGGAGGCTAACGTGATCGGCGTCGCCGCCGGGCTGTCGCTGACCGGCCGGGTGCCGTTCGTGCACACCTTTACCGCCTTCGCCAGCCGCCGCTGTTTCGATCAGCTGTTCATGTCGCTGGATTATCAGCGCAACAACGTCAAGGTGATCGCTTCCGACGCCGGGGTGAGCGCCTGCCACAACGGCGGCACCCACATGTCGTTCGAGGACATGGGCATCGTACGCGGGCTGGCGCATTCGGTGGTGCTGGAAGTGACCGACGCTACCATGTTCGCCGACATTCTGCGCCAGCTGATGGATCTACGCGGCTTCTACTGGGTGCGCACCATCCGCAAGCAGGCGACGCGCATCTACCAGGAAGGCTCGCGCTTTACCATCGGCAAGGGCAACCTGCTGCGCGACGGCGACGACATTACGCTGATTGCCAATGGCATCATGGTGGCGGAGGCGCTGAAGGCGGCGCAGATGCTGGCGCGGCAGGGCGTCAGCGCGGCAGTGATCGATATGTTCACCCTCAAGCCTATTGACCGTGAACTGATCAAAACCTACGCGGCCAAGACCGGACGCATCGTCACCTGTGAAAACCACAGCATTCATAACGGGCTGGGGTCGGCGGTGGCGGAGGTATTGGCGGAGGAATGCCCGACGCCGATGCGGCGCGTGGGGGTGAAGGAGCGTTACGGCCAGGTGGGCACCCAGGCGTTTTTACAGCAGGAGTACGGCCTGACCGCCGAGCATATTCTGGAGGCTGCTGGGCAGTTGCTGGCGCGTTAGGGAACGCAAAAGAAAAGCGCCGGTCAATGACCGGCGCTTTTTTATCGCTCAACCTGAAGAATATCAGGCCTTGGCGGCGGCAGCGTCAGCCTGGGAAGACTGGATCGCCGTCAGCGCGACGGTGTAGACGATATCGTCAACCAGTGCGCCGCGCGACAGGTCGTTCACCGGCTTGCGCATGCCTTGCAGCATCGGCCCGATGGAGACCAGGTCAGCGGAACGCTGTACCGCTTTGTAGGTGGTGTTGCCGGTGTTCAGATCCGGGAAGATGAACACGGTCGCCTGGCCGGCTACCGGTGAGTTCGGCGCCTTGGACTTGGCAACGTCGGCCATGATGGCGGCGTCGTACTGCAGTGGGCCGTCGATGATCAGATCCGGGCGTTTTTCCTGCGCCAGACGGGTCGCTTCGCGCACTTTCTCGACGTCGCTGCCCGCACCGGAGTTACCGGTGGAGTAGGAGATCATCGCTACGCGCGGCTCGATGCCGAAGGCCGCGGCGGAATCCGCAGACTGGATGGCGATTTCAGACAGCTGCTCGGCGGTCGGATCCGGGTTGATCGCGCAGTCGCCGTAGACCAGTACCTGGTCAGGCAACAGCATGAAGAACACGGAGGACACCAGCGAGCTGCCCGGTGCGGTTTTGATCAGCTGCAACGGCGGACGGATGGTGTTGGCGGTGGTGTGAACCGCGCCGGAGACCAGACCGTCGACTTCGCCTTGTTCCAGCATCAGGGTGCCGAGCACCACGTTGTCTTCCAGCTGCTCGCGCGCGACCACTTCGGTCATGCCCTTGCTCTTGCGCAGCTCAACCAGACGCGGCACGTAGTTTTCACGTACGGCGACCGGATCGACGATTTCGATGCCTTTGCCCAACTCAACGCCCTGCGCTGCCGCTACGCGCTGGATCTCGTCCGGGTTGCCGAGCAGCACGCATTCCGCGATGCCGCGTTCGGCACAGATGGCCGCCGCTTTCACGGTACGCGGCTCGTCGCCTTCCGGCAGCACGATGCGTTTGCCGGCTTTACGCGCCAGCTCGGTCAGCTCGTAACGGAACGCCGGTGGAGACAGGCGGCGTGAACGCTCGGAGGTGGCGGTCAGCGAGTCGATCCACTCGGTGTTGATGTGGCTGGCCACGTAGTTCTGCACTTTCTCGATGCGCTGGTGGTCGTCCGCCGGCACTTCGAGGTTGAAGCTCTGCAGGCTCAGCGAGGTTTGCCAGGTGTTGGTGTCAACCATGAACACCGGCAGGCCGGTTTGGAAGGCGCGTTCGCACAGCTTCTTGATCGGCTCGTCGATGGCGTAGCCGCCGGTCAGCAGGATGGCGCCGATTTCCACGCCGTTCATCGCCGCTAGGCAGGCGGAGACCAGCACGTCAGGACGGTCTGCGGAGGTCACCAGCAGAGAGCCTGGGCGGAAGTGTTCCAGCATGTGCGGGATGCTGCGCGCACAGAAGGTCACGGACTTCACGCGGCGGGTCATGATGTCGCCTTCGTTGACCACGCGGGCCTTCAGGTGGCGAGCCATGTCGATGGCGCGGGTGGCGATCAGATCGAAGCTCCACGGCACGCAGCCCAGAACCGGCAGCGGGCTGTTGGCGAACAGCTGCGCAGGATCGACGTGGGCGATGCTGGCTTTGGTGGAGTCGTCGAAGATTTCGGACAGGTCAGGACGGGTACGGCCCTGATCGTCGACCGGTGCGTTCAGCTTGTTGATGATAACGCCGGTGATGTTTTTGTTCTTGCTGCCGCCGAAGCTGGTGCGCGCCAGTTCGATGCGCTCTTTCAGCTGCGCCGGGGAGTCGTTGCCCAGCGCCAGCACGAAGACGATCTCGGCGTTCAGGGTTTTGGCGATCTCGTAGTTCAGCGCGTTGGCGAACTGGTGTTTGCGAGTCGGCACCAGGCCTTCGATCAGCACCACTTCCGCGTCTTTGGTGTTCTCGTGGTAACGCGCCACGATCTCTTCCATCAGCACGTCTTGCTGGTTGGAGCTCAGCAGGCCCTCAACGTAGTCCATGCGCAGCGGTTCGGCCGCCGTAATGGTGGAGTTGCTGCTGCGGATGATGGTGGTGGTCTGGTCGAGCGCGTTGTCGCCGGTGCGCGGTTGAGCGATAGGCTTGAACACGCTCAGACGAACGCCTTTTTGCTCCATGGAGCGGATGACACCCAGGCTGACGCTGGTCAGGCCGACGCTGGTGCCGGTGGGGATCAACATAATAGTACGTGACACAGAATAGTCCTCTTCACGATTAACATGAGGCTAAAACAACACCGTCAGCCTGGGCTGACGGTGTTTTGAGAGCATTACGCGGTCAGGCGGGATGCGTCCTGCGCGATGACCAACTCTTCGTTGGTCGGGATCACCAGCGCCAGGCGGCTGCCGTCTTTGGTGATGGCGCCGGATTTGCCGAAGCGAGCGGCCATGTTGCGGTCGTGGTCGATTTCGAAGCCCAGCAGGCCCAGTTTGTTCAGGGTCAGCTCACGCACCATGCCGGCGTTCTCGCCGATGCCGCCGGTGAAGATCACCGCGTCCAGACGGCCTTCCATCAGCGCGCTGTAGGCGCCGACGTATTTGGCCAGACGGTGGCAGAACACGTCCATGGCGCGTTTGGCGTCGGCTTTGCTGTCGTAGTTGTCTTCAACGTAACGGCAGTCGCTGGTGACTTCGGTCAGGCCCAGCAGGCCGGATTCTTTGGTCAGCATCTTGTTGATCTGGTCAACGCTCATGCCCAGAGAATCGTGCAGGTGGAAGATGATAGCCGGATCGATGTCACCGCTGCGGGTGCCCATCACCAGGCCTTCCAGCGGGGTCAGACCCATGGAGGTGTCAACGCACTGGCCGTTGCGCACTGCGGTGACGGAGCCGCCGTTGCCCAGGTGGCAAGTGATCACGTTCACTTCTTCTACCGGCTTGTTCAGCATCTTCGCGGCTTCTTGAGTCACGTAGAAGTGGCTGGTGCCGTGCGCGCCGTAGCGGCGAACGCCGTGGTCGCGGTACAGGCTGTACGGCAGGGCGTACAGGTAAGATTCTTCCGGCATAGTCTGGTGGAACGCGGTGTCGAACACGGCAACGTTCTTGTCGGCCAGGTTAGGGAAGGATTTCAGCGCTTCCGCGATGCCGATCAGGTGAGCTGGGTTGTGCAGTGGTGCAAACGGCACGGAATCTTTGATACCCTGCAGAACTTCGTCGTTGATCACGGCAGAAGCGGTGAACTTCTCGCCGCCGTGCACGATGCGGTGGCCGATAGCGGTCAGCTGCGCGGAAAGCTCTGGTTTTTGTGCCAGAATAGTATTAACAATGAAGTTCAGCGCTTCGCTGTGTGCAGCGCCGGCCCCCAGGGCAGCTTCGTGTTTGGCGCCGTCCATTTTCCACTTGATGCGAGCTTCAGGCAGGTGGAAACACTCGGCCAAACCGGAGAGGAATTCGTCGCCGTTAACGGCATCGATGATGGCGAATTTCAGAGAAGAACTGCCGCAGTTAAGAACCAGTACTAGCTTACTCGACATGGAAGTACCTACTTAAATAGTCGTGTTGTTAAAAGAAAATCGAACACACGTGGTGAATTAATCGTCAATCAGACAACAAGCGTAGCGCATAGTGCCGATGACATTTATGATTAACATCATGTGAAGTGCACAAATCACAGGATGATGGAAAAACCGATGATTTCTCTGCGGTTTAAATAATCTTGATTTTTATAGGGCTAAAAGTTGACAAAATTTACGTCATCTTCTACCGGCCACAAGGCCGGCTTAGGATACCGATAGCCCGGTGCAAACACAAAATAAATTTAAAGCTTCAAATTTTTTAGTATGGTCTCTGGCAGCACGCTTTTAGTTTCTTTACGTGACGTTGAGGTACGCAATGACGAGCAAACCGTCCGGTTCCGTAAGCTGGTTTCAGGTCTTCCAGCGCGGGCAGCATTATATGAAAACCTGGCCGTCGGACAAACGTCTGGCACCGGTCTTTCCGGAGAATCGCGTTGCGCGTGCCACCCGTTTCGCTATCCGTTTCATGCCGCCGTTGGCGATTTTCACGCTGACCTGGCAGATCGCGCTGGGCGGCCAGCTGGGCCCGGCGATCGCCACCGCGCTGTTCGCCTGCAGCCTGCCGATGCAGGGCTTGTGGTGGCTGGGGCGTCGTTCGGTCACGCCGCTGCCGCCGACGCTGCTGCAATGGTTCCATGAGGTGCGCAACAAGCTGACGGAAGCCGGGCAGGCGGTGGCGCCGCTCGAAGGCACGCCGACCTATCAGTCGTTGGCTGATTTGCTCAAGCGCGCCTTCAAGCAGCTGGACAAAACCTTCCTCGACGATCTGTAAATGAAAAAAGGCCGCGCTGATGCGGCCTTTCTCGTCAAAGCGGCAATAACCCCGGTTTAAATCAAAGAACGGTCGAGTTGTGATTTCCTGCGTTCTTGCGCTGTGCGATGCTCCCGCCATCACACAGAAATGAGGAAATCCTGATGGAAATGACCAACGCCCAGCGGCTGATCCTGTCGAACCAGTACAAGATGATGACCCTGCTCGATCCGGACAACGGCGACCGTTATCGCCGGTTGCAAACCATCGTCGAACGCGGCTTCGGTTTGCAAATGCGCGAACTGGATCGCGACTTCGGCGAACTGAGCGAAGAGGTGTGCCGCACCATCATCAACGTGATGGAGATGCACCATGCGCTGCAGGTTTCCTGGGGCAACCTGAAAGAGAAGCAGGATCTGGACGAGCGCCGCCTGGCGTTTCTCGGCTTCGACGCTGCTACCGAGGCGCGCTACCTGAGCTACGTGCGTTTCCTGGTCAGCACCGAGGGGCGTTATACTCACTTCGATTCCGGTAGCCACGGTTTTAACGCCCAGACCAAAATGTGGGAAAAGTACCAGCGTATGCTGGCGATCTGGCTGGCCTGTCCGCGCCAGTATCACTTGAGCGCCGTTGAGATAGCGCAAATCATCAATGCTTGATTAAGAAGAGGTTTTCTGTGGAGTGTAAGGGTTTTCTGTTCGATCTTGATGGCACCCTGGTGGATTCTCTGCCGGCGGTAGAGCGTGCCTGGACGCACTGGGCCGAGCGCCGCGGCGTCGATCCGCAAGCGGTGCTGGACTTCATTCACGGTAAACAGGCCATTACTTCTCTGCGCCACTTTATGCCGGACGAAAGCGAAGCGGAAATTCAGCGCGAGTTCCAACTGCTGGAGCAGGTGGAAGCGCAGGATACCGACGGCGTTCGCGCGCTGCCGGGCGCCATCGCGCTGCTGGAGCGCCTGAACGCGCTCGGCATCCCTTGGGCGATCGTCACCTCCGGTTCGGTGCCAGTGGCCGGCGCTCGCCGCCAGGCCGGCGGTTTGCCGCAGCCGGCGGTGTTCATCACCGCCGAGCAGGTTAAACACGGTAAGCCACAGCCCGATGCCTACCTGCTGGGCGCCGAGCGCCTGGGGCTGGCGCCGCACGAGTGCGTGGTGGTTGAAGACGCGCCGGCCGGCATTCTTTCGGGTCTGGCTGCGGGCTGTCAGGTGATTGCGGTCAACGCCCCGGCCGATGCGCCGAAGCTGGAGCAGGTCGACCTGCGGCTGGATTCGCTGGCGCAGATCGCCGTCGATAAAACGGCGCAGGGCGCGATCGTTCGCCGGCTGGCCTGAGTGGCATTATCTTCACCCTAATTGATTAGACCCCGCTTCGGCGGGGTTTTTTTATGCTATTTTTTAGACCTTTGGACATTTGCCGGATGAGGCCGTTTTGAACAGCGAATTACTGTGGGTGCTGAGTTTACTGCTGATTGCCATCGTGCTGTTTACCACCAACAAGCTGCGGATGGACGTGGTGGCGCTGTTGGTGATTATCGCCTTCGTGCTGAGCGGCACGCTCAGCCTGCAGGAAGCGACGGTCGGTTTCAGCGATCCCAACGTGATTTTGATCGCCGCACTGTTCGTGATCGGCGAAGGGCTGGTGCGCACCGGCGTGGCCTATCAGGTGGGCGACTGGCTGGTGAAAGTGGCCGGCAGCAGCGAAACCAAAATGTTGATGCTGCTGATGGTGACGGTCGCCGGGCTGGGCGCGTTCATGAGCTCGACCGGCGTGGTGGCGATTTTTATCCCGGTGGTGCTCAGCGTGACGGCCAGAATGAAGATCGCGCCGGGGCGGCTGATGATGCCGCTCAGCTTCGCCGGGCTGATCAGCGGCATGATGACGCTGGTGGCCACGCCGCCCAACATGGTGGTCAACAGCGAACTGGTGCGGGAAGGCATCCATGGTTTCGGTTTCTTCAGCGTGACGCCCATTGGCCTGGTGGTGCTGGCGCTGGGCGTCGGCTACATGCTGATCGCCCGGCGTTGGCTGGGCAGCGGTGACACCGGCAAAGCCGGCGATGACTGGCAGCGTCGCACCTTCCGCGACCTGATCCGTGATTACAAGCTGACCGGCCGCGCGCGGCGGCTGGCTGTCCGCAGCGCTTCGCCGCTGATCGGACGTTCGCTGGATGAACTGCACCTGCGTGCGCGCTATGGTGCCAACGTGGTGGGCATCGAGCGCTGGAAACGCTTCCGGCGGGTGATGGTCAGCGCCTCCGGTAGCACCGAGCTGCGCGAGGGCGACGTCCTCTTGATCGACATGTCGGACAGCCAGGTCGATCTGCGCGAATTCTGCGGCGAGCAGCGGCTGGAGCCGATGGTGCTGCGCGGCGATTACTTCTCTGAACAGTCGCGCAACGTCGGCATGGCCGAAGTGTCGCTGATCCCGGACTCGGCGCTGCTGGGCAAAAGCCTGCGTGAAGCAGCGTTCCGCAGCCGCTACGATCTGAATGTGGTGGGCATCCGCCGCCACGGCGAGACTCTGAGCGGCAAGCTGGTGGACGAGCCGCTGGAGCTGGGCGACATTTTGCTGGTGATCGGCGACTGGAAGGCGATTCGTCAGCTGCAGGCCAAAACCCACGACTTTATCGTGCTCAACCTGCCGGCCGAAGTGGACGAAGTGGCGCCGGCCATCACCCAGGCGCCGCACGCGCTGTTTTGCCTGGCGTTGATGGTGGCGATGATGCTGACCGACGAAATCCCCAACCCGATCGCGGCGTTGATCGCCTGCCTGCTGATGGGCAAGTTCCGCTGTATCGACATGGAGAGCGCCTATAAATCGATCCATTGGCCGAGCATCATTTTGATCGTCGGCATGATGCCGTTCGCGCAGGCGCTGCAAAAGACCGGCGGCGTGGATCTGATCGTTCGCGGGCTGATGGACGTCGCCGGCGGCGCGGGGCCGCGCGTGATGCTGCTGTGCCTGTTCGTCTTGTGCGCCACCATTGGCCTGTTTATTTCCAATACCGCGACGGCGGTGCTGATGGCGCCGATCGCCATTGCCGCCGCGCGCGAAATGGGCGTCTCGCCATACCCGTTCGCGATGATTATCGCCATCGCCGCGTCCGCCGCCTTTATGACGCCGGTCTCTTCACCGGTCAACACGCTGGTGCTGGGGCCGGGCAATTACAAGTTCGGCGATTTCGTGCGTCTCGGCGTGCCGTTCACCCTGTTGGTGATGGCGGTCAGCGTGATTGTGGTGCCGTGGCTCTACGGTTTTTAACGGCGCAGCGAGGCTGCGCCGGTGGGGTTACAGCGAGCTGTCGAGGCTGATTTCGTCCAATGACAGGCTGAAACTGGGAATGAACACGTCCATAAAGTAGTCCATTTCCGGGCTGCGGCGCTGTTCCAGGGTTTTATCCAGCCGCGCCTTGGCCAGGGTAAATTCATTGTTGCCGGCAGAGAGTTCCTCCAGACATTTCAGGTAGGCGCACAGCGCGTCTGCCTGCTTCACTACCTGCTTTTCATCTTCGCTGTAGTAGTGCTCATCGAGAATGGTGCGGAAATCGTTGCGCAGCTCAGCGGGGATCATGTCCAGCAGCTTTTGCTGGGCGATCTTTTCGATCTTCTTGTATTCATGGGCGATCTGCGGATTGTAGTACTTGATCGGCGTCGGCATGTCGCCGGTGATCACTTCGCTGGCGTCGTGATACATCGCTAACAGCGCAACACGGTCGGCATTGAGGTTGCCGTTGAATTTGCGGTTCTTGATCACCGCCAACGCGTGGGCGACGAAAGCCACCTGCAGACTGTGTTCGGAGACGTTCTCGGTACGCACGTTGCGCATCAGTGGCCAGCGGTTGATCAGTTTCAGGCGGGACAGATGGGCGAAGAAATGGCTCTGGCTCATGGTGCTCTCTTTAACGGCAAGTGAGGGCCCCATTGTGAAGCAGTGACGGCGAATTTTGCAACCGGGCAATAAGAGAAGGGCGCAGCAAGGCGCTGCGCCCCAGGCGATTACTGGTGGTAACCTTCAAGGAAGCGGCCCAGCTTGCCGACCGCCATTTCCAGTTCGTCTACGCGCGGCAGGGTGACGATGCGCACGTGATCCGGGTAAGGCCAGTTGAACGCCGAACCTTGCACCAGCAGCACTTTTTCCTGTAGCAACAGATCCAGCACCAGCTTCTGGTCGTCGTGGATGTTGAAGCGTTTGGCATCGATGCGCGGGAACATGTACAACGCGCCCTGCGGCTTCACGCAAGAGACGCCCGGGATGTCGTTGAGCAATTCCCAGGTGCGGTTGCGTTGTTCGTACAGGCGGCCGCCGGGCTGAATGAATTCGCTGATGCTCTGATAACCGCCCAGCGCGGTCTGAATGGCGTGCTGCATCGGCACGTTGGCGCACAGGCGCATCGAAGCCAGCATCTCCAGCCCTTCGATATAGCCTTTGGCGTGCTTCTTCGGCCCGTTCAGCACCATCCAGCCCTGGCGGAAGCCCGCCACGCGGTAGGTTTTCGACAGGCCGTTGAAGGTCACGGTCAGCAGATCTGGCGCCAGTGCGGCGATCGAGTGGTGTTCGGCGTCGTCGTACAGGATCTTGTCGTAGATCTCGTCGGCGAAGATGATCAGGTTGTGTTGACGGGCGATCTCGACGATCTGTTCCAACAGCGCTTTGCTGTAAACCGCGCCGGTCGGGTTGTTTGGGTTGATGATCACGATACCGCGGGTGCGTGGGGTGATCTTGCTGATGATATCGTCCAGATCCGGGAACCAGCCGGCCTGCTCATCGCACAGGTAGTGCACGGCCTTGCCGCCGGACAGCGATACCGCAGCGGTCCACAGCGGGTAGTCCGGCGCCGGTACCAGCATTTCGTCGCCGCTGTTGAGCAGCGCCTGCATGGATTGGACGATCAGCTCAGAGACGCCATTGCCAATGTAGATATCCTCAACGGTCACGTCACGCATGTTGCGCGCCTGATAGTGCTGCATGATCGCTTTACGCGCCGAGAAGAGGCCCTTGGAGTCGGAGTAGCCTTGCGCCGTGGGCAGATTGCGGATCACGTCGACCAGGATTTCGTCCGGGGCGTCGAAACCGAACGGGGCAGGGTTGCCGATGTTCAGTTTCAGGACTTTGTTGCCTTCTTCTTCAAGACGTTTAGCTTCTTTAAGCACCGGGCCGCGAATGTCATAGCAGACGTTGTCCAGTTTGCTGGATTTCTCAATGGGGGACATAAAAAGTTGAGCCTTTTGCTGGGATAGGGGCGCTCCTACCGTGGGACGCCGCAACCCGCCCAATGTACTCCTGGCGTAGTTGCTTTTGAAGGGTTTTGCACGCCTTTGGTGCAAATGCATGTCGTAACGGGGGATTTTAGTTATGATAAGCAAAGGTAAAGTTATTTTGTGGTTCATAATTTCATGAACTATAATTTTACTAGGGTTTTGTTCTGTTAAATCAAGCGTCGATAAACGAGACGTGCCGGCGATCGCGGCCGGCAGCAGTGAACTGATAAGCCGAAAGGGAGAATAGGCTTCAATAAACTGTAAAGGAACGATAATACCGGAGTAGTCTGATAGCGGGGTGTCGGTTCGCGCACCACACTAAGGAAAATGACATATTTACATTAGCTTTACTTTATATTTTACCTTAAGCATTGTTTATGTGGTTATAAGATTATTATTTAAAGCAAAAATCTTAATGATTGAATTTATTAAATTCATTGAGTAGTCACACGAAGTCGGTACCGTTAATTATTTATCTTTTTTGCTCTGGAATGCAGTCTGAAGGCCGGTTGATAAGGGTTCTCAGTAGCACGAATGGAGTGGAAATTAGGCAGTATGAATGAGTAAAATCTCAGGTTCGGTGGGGGTTTTCCCTTTTCACCGGTATTCAGTCCCCCGCGTTCTATAAGCACCATCGATAGATCGCATTTTAAAAAGCGATAGAGGTAACGAATCATAAGTAATTTTTTTGCCCTCCACTTATGAGTGGGGTACTGTCATAACAGGCGCCGTCCTTTTCAACGGCGTCTGAGAAACACACCAGGGTAGTAGTTCGTAAATTAGAATTTAAAAAAGTGAAGAATACACTATGACAACTGCAAATCGTCCGATACTTAATCTCGACCTCGATCTGCTAAGAACCTTTGTTGCGGTTGCTGATTTGAATACCTTCGCCGCGGCGGCTGTTGCCGTTTGCCGTACTCAATCAGCCGTCAGTCAACAAATGCAGCGATTAGAGCAACTGGTCGGCAAAGAACTGTTTGCCCGCCATGGGCGCAACAAACTCCTGACTGAGCATGGTATTCAGCTTCTCGGTTATGCCAGGAAGATCCTGCGCTTTAACGACGAAGCCTGTACCTCGCTGATGTACAACAATATAAAAGGTGTTCTGACCATCGGTGCTTCCGACGACACCGCCGATACCATTCTGCCTTTCCTGTTGAACCGCGTGACTGCCATCTATCCGAAGCTGGCCATTGACGTGCGCGTAAAGCGCAGTACGACGATGGTCGATCTGCTGGAAGAGGGCGAGATCGATCTGGCGGTGACCACGGCGGATCCGGCCGGGCACCCGCACATCGTGCTGCGCACGTCGCCGACGCTGTGGTATTGCGCCGCCGATTATCACTATCAGGCCGGCGAACCGATCCCGCTGGTGGTAATGGATGAGCCAAGTCCGTTCCGCGCGCTGGCGATTAAACAGTTGGACGAAGCCGGTATTCCGTGGCGTATCGCCTACGTCGCCTCCACGCTGTCCGCGGTGCGGGCGGCCTGTAAAGCCGGCCTGGGCGTGACCGCACGGCCGATCGAGATGATGAGCCCCGATCTGCGGGTGCTGGGCGCGGTGGAAGGTTTGCCGCCGCTGCCGGATACCCAGTATGCGCTGTGCAAAAACGCGCAGTGCAGCAACGAGCTGGCGATGGCCATCTTCAGCGCGATGCAGGGCGGCAATGACGGCTATGGCTTCAACGGTGCGGAAGGCGGTCTCCAGAGCGATCAGGATGACGCCAGCCTGGTGGACGAAGAAGAATAACGTCGCGGCGTGATATCTGATGAAAAACCTCTGCTTCGGCGGAGGTTTTTTTTGCCCTTTTTTTACCTAAAAATTTATTTATATGTATTTGGCTTGTATTTTCAATTGAATTGGCTGTTTTGTTAACTTTTAAGCGTTAATGAAAAGAGAGTTTGGCCGGGTTTAATACGCTAAGTTCGTTTTTTGAGCAATAAGATTGAATGGGTTAAAGGCATGGTAATAGCAGGGGTATTTTGTTAGCTTATAGCGGCCGTTTTTGCGGCTCAATTTGAGGAAAATTGTTAAAGGGCCACACTTTTTTTGAGGATTTATGCTGAAAACGTGTCCTGGATCAAAAAAATACCCCTAGGTAGTGAGTGGAAGAACAGGGAATTCCTGAGACAATGGTATAGTAAAACTGAAATGTGCATGTTGGTTTATATCTATCTGTTTCTACACAAAAATTAACTGACACGATTTAGCCTGTCCCTGGCGCATCAAATGTTAATCAAATGATACGTATGTAAACTAGTGTGTAGATACTTTTGTCAAAGTTGACAAAAGGTTATAGAAAGGAGTAAAAAGCCCACAGAAAAACGCTGCCTAACTCGCTGTAAAAGCAGTTTGTTTGTGTGGTTATTTATCCTTCCCTTAAATCGATGTGGCGCACTAACTGCCGGTGACAAGAGCAGTGCGATCGACGCCACTTTTGATGAGTAAGCATAGAGTATGTCAACAACCACTGAAGTTATCGCTCATCACTGGGCGCTCGCCGTATTTCTCGTTGTGGCTATCGGGCTCTGCGGCTTAATGCTGCTGGGCGCGTTCTTCTTGGGCGGGAGAGCCCGGGCGCGCGCCAAACACACCCCGTTTGAATCAGGCATCGACTCGGTCGGCACGGCGCGCATGCGCTTGTCCGCCAAGTTCTACCTGGTGGCCATGTTCTTCGTTATTTTCGACGTTGAAGCCTTATACCTGTATGCCTGGTCGGTCTCGGTTCGCGAGAGCGGTTGGGTAGGCTTTATCGAAGCCGCCATTTTCATTTTGGTGCTATTGGCCGGTCTGGTTTATCTGGTGCGCATCGGCGCGTTGGATTGGACTCCGGCGCGTTCCCAACGCCGCAGCAAACCGAGCACGATCACTAACACCAACAGTCATCCGCAGTAACAGCGAGGCATTAAGATGGACTATACGCTCACCCGCATAGACCCGAACGGTGAGAACGACCGTTATCCCCTGCAAAAACAGGAGATCGTCGCCGATCCCCTGGAACAACAGGTCCACCGCACGGTTTACATGGGTAAACTCGAACATGCGCTGCATGACATGGTGAACTGGGGGCGTAAAAACTCTATTTGGCCGTATAACTTCGGCCTTTCGTGCTGTTACGTGGAGATGGTGACGTCGTTTACCGCCGTTCACGACGTGGCGCGTTTCGGTGCGGAAGTGTTGCGCGCCTCCCCGCGTCAGGCTGACCTGATGGTGGTGGCCGGTACCTGTTTCACCAAGATGGCCCCGGTCATCCAGCGCCTGTACGAGCAGATGCTGGAACCGAAGTGGGTGATCTCGATGGGCGCCTGCGCCAACTCCGGTGGTATGTACGACATCTATTCCGTGGTGCAGGGCGTGGACAAGTTCCTGCCGGTCGACGTGTACATTCCCGGCTGCCCACCGCGTCCGGAAGCCTACATGCAAGCGCTGATGCTGCTGCAGGAATCTATCGGCAAAGAACGTCGCCCGCTGTCGTGGGTTGTCGGCGATCAGGGCGTTTACCGCGCCAATATGCAGTCTGAAAGAGAGCGTAAACACGGCGAGCGCATCGCGGTGACCAACCTCCGGACGCCTGACGAGATTTAAGACGTTCATTTAACGTCCATCTTAGTGCGCTATTGGTTAACACAGCGAAAAGTGAAACTTGCGGCGAATAACCCTTTAGTGTGGTGAAAAAAAATTATGACAGATTTGACGACGCACGACGCCTTGCCTGCCTGGCAGACCCGAGATCACCTTGACGACCCGGTGATCGGCGAACTGCGCAACCGTTTTGGGCCGGAAGCCTTTACTGTTCAGGCCACCCGTACCGGCATGCCCGTGGTATGGGTTAAACCTGACCAGTTACTGGAAGTAATGACGTTCCTGAGAAAACAGCCGAAGCCGTATGTCATGCTGTTCGATCTGCATGGCGTGGACGAACGTCTTCGCACCCACCGCGACGGCCTGCCCGCTGCGGATTTCTCCGTTTTCTACCATCTGATTTCCATCGAGCGCAACCGCGACATCATGCTGAAGGTGGCGCTGTCTGAAAAAGACCTGCACGTGCCCACGGCGACCAAGGTATTCCCGAACGCCAACTGGTATGAGCGCGAAACCTGGGAAATGTTCGGCATCACCTTCGACGGCCACCCGCACCTGTCGCGCATCATGATGCCGCAGACCTGGGAAGGGCACCCGCTGCGCAAGGACTACCCGGCGCGCGCCACCGAATTCGATCCTTTCGTGCTGACCAAGCAGAAAGAAGATCTGGAGATGGAAGCGCTGACCTTCAAGCCGGAAGACTGGGGCATGAAGCGCGGCACCGAGAACGAAGACTTCATGTTCCTCAACCTCGGCCCGAACCACCCGTCTGCGCACGGTGCGTTCCGCATCATTCTGCAGCTGGACGGCGAAGAGATCGTCGACTGCGTGCCGGACATCGGTTATCACCACCGCGGCGCCGAGAAGATGGGCGAGCGTCAATCCTGGCACAGCTACATTCCGTACACCGACCGCATCGAGTATCTCGGCGGCTGCGTGAACGAAATGCCTTACGTGCTGGCGGTCGAGAAGCTGGCCGGTATTAAGGTGCCTGAGCGCGTCGACACTATCCGCGTGATGCTGTCCGAGCTGTTCCGTATCAACAGCCACCTGCTGTATATCTCCACCTTCATTCAGGACGTCGGCGCGATGACCCCGGTGTTCTTCGCCTTTACCGACCGTCAGAAAATCTACGATCTGGTGGAAGCGATTACCGGCTTCCGTATGCACCCGGCCTGGTTCCGCATCGGCGGCGTCGCGCACGATCTGCCGCGCGGTTGGGATCGCCTGCTGCGTGAATTCCTCGACTGGATGCCGAAACGTCTGGATTCTTACGTGAAAGCGGCGCTGAAGAACAGCATCCTGAAAGGCCGTTCCATCGGCGTAGCGTCTTACAACGCCAAGGAAGCGCTGGAGTGGGGTGTGACCGGTGCCGGCCTGCGTGCTACCGGCGTTGAGTTCGACGTGCGTAAATGGCGTCCTTACTCCGGCTATGAGAACTTCGACTTCGAAGTGCCAGTGGGCGACGGCAACAGCGACTGCTACACCCGCGTGATGCTGAAGGTGGAAGAGCTGCGCCAGAGCCTGCGCATCCTCGAACAGTGCCTGAACAACATGCCGGAAGGCCCGTTCAAGGCCGATCACCCGCTGACCACGCCGCCGCCGAAAGAGCGCACGCTGCAGCACATTGAAACGCTGATCACCCACTTCCTGCAGGTTTCCTGGGGCCCGGTGATGCCAGCCAACGAATCATTCCAGATGATTGAAGCCACCAAAGGGATCAACAGCTACTACCTGACCAGCGACGGCAGCACCATGAGCTACCGCACCCGGGTACGTACGCCGAGCTTTGCGCACCTGCAGCAGATCCCATCGGTCATCCGAGGCAGCCTGGTTTCCGACCTGATCGTCTATCTGGGTAGTATCGATTTTGTAATGTCAGATGTGGACCGCTAACTATGCATGATCAAAAAGACAATCACGCAGTCAACGATGCGCTCGAGCCCATCAATGCAGCCGCTCCTCAGAGCGGCGTTGATGCATTTGTACTGAGCGCGGAAGAACGTGATGCGATCGAGCACGAAAAGCACCATTACGAGGATCCGCGCGCCGCTTCCATCGAAGCACTGAAAATTGTGCAGAAGCAGCGCGGCTGGGTTCCGGACGGTGCGATTTACGCCATCGCGGAAGTGCTGGGCATCCCCGCCAGCGACGTAGAAGGCGTGGCCACGTTCTACAGCCAGATTTTCCGTCAGCCAGTAGGACGTCACGTGATCCGTTATTGTGACAGCGTTGTTTGTCACATCACCGGTTACCAGGGCATTCAGGCCGCTATCGAGAAGAAGCTGAACATCAAGCCGGGTCAAACCACTTTTGATGGCCGCTTCACGCTGCTGCCGACCTGCTGTCTGGGCAACTGCGATAAAGGGCCGACCATGATGATTGATGAGGACACTCACAGTCAGTTGAAGCCTGAAGATATCGAGACGCTACTGGAGCAGTATCAATGACCAAGCACATTGTACGCACTCCCGAAACGCATCCGCTGACCTGGCGTCTGCGCGATGACAAGCAGCCGCTGTGGCTGGACGAATACCGCAGCAAAAACGGCTATGCCGGCGCAGAGAAGGCCCTCAAAGGCCTGGCCCCGGACGAGATCGTCGGCTTGGTGAAAGATTCCGGGCTGAAGGGCCGCGGCGGCGCGGGCTTCTCCACCGGTTTGAAGTGGAGCCTGATGCCGAAGGACGAATCCATGAACATCCGTTACCTGCTGTGTAACGCCGATGAGATGGAGCCGGGCACCTATAAAGACCGCCTGCTGATGGAGCAGCTGCCGCACCTGTTGGTGGAAGGCATGCTGATCTCCGCGTTCGCGCTGAAAGCCTATCGCGGGTACATCTTCCTGCGCGGCGAGTACATCGAAGCGGCGGCGCACCTGCGTCGCGCCATCGCGGAAGCCACCGAAGCCGGCTATCTGGGCAAGAACATTCTCGGCACCGGGTTTGATTTCGAGCTGATTGTGCACACCGGCGCCGGCCGTTACATCTGCGGCGAAGAGACCGCGCTGATCAACTCGCTGGAAGGCCGCCGCGCCAACCCGCGCTCCAAGCCGCCATTCCCGGCCAGCGCCGGCGTCTGGGGCAAGCCGACCTGCGTCAACAACGTCGAAACGCTGTGCAACGTGCCGGCCATTTTGGCGAACGGCGTGGAGTGGTACACCGGCATCTCCGGTAGTGAAGACAAAGGCACCAAGCTGATGGGCTTCTCCGGCCGGGTGAAAAATCCGGGCGTCTGGGAGCTGCCGTTCGGTACCACCGCGCGCGAGATCCTGGAAGACTACGCCGGCGGCATGCGCGACGGTCTGCGTTTCAAAGCCTGGCAGCCGGGCGGCGCGGGCACCGACTTCCTGACCGCCGATCACCTCGACCTGCCGATGGAATACGGCGCGATCGGCAAAGCCGGCAGCCGTCTCGGCACCGCGCTGGCGATGGCGGTAGACCACGAGATCGGCATGGTGCCGCTGGTGCGTAACCTGGAAGAGTTCTTCGCCCGCGAGTCCTGCGGCTGGTGTACGCCATGCCGCGACGGCCTGCCGTGGAGCGTGAAGATCCTGCGTGCGTTGGAAAACGGCGAAGGGCAGCCGGGGGATATCGAAACCCTCGAACAGCTGTGCCGCTCCCTCGGCCCGGGCAAAACCTTCTGCGCCCACGCGCCAGGTGCCGTAGAGCCACTGCAAAGCGCGATTAAATATTTCCGTGAAGAGTTCGAGGCGGGTATCGCCGTGCAGCACTTCGGCAACGCCCATGCGATTGGCGGCATTCAGCCGAACAATCTGCTGAAGCAGCGCTGGTAAGCCGAACTCGCCCGAACACGGCCAGAATTTTTGATTAACGCCTGCCGCAAGGCAGGCCACTTGGAAGCATGCTGACTATGGCTACGATTCATGTAGACGGCAAAGAGTATGAGGTAGACGGGGCGGACAACCTGCTGCAGGCTTGTCTTTCCCTCGGCCTTGATATTCCTTACTTTTGCTGGCATCCGGCGCTGGGAAGCGTCGGCGCTTGCCGCCAATGTGCGGTAAAGCAATACCAAAACGCGGAAGATACGCGCGGCCGTTTGGTGATGTCCTGTATGACCCCGGCATCCGATGGCACCTTCATCTCCATCGATGACGGCGAAGCGAAGCAGTTCCGTGAAAGCGTGGTCGAGTGGTTGATGACCAACCACCCGCACGATTGCCCGGTCTGTGAAGAAGGCGGTAACTGTCACCTGCAGGATATGACGGTAATGACCGGCCACAGCTTCCGCCGCTACCGCTTCACCAAGCGTACCCACAACAACCAGGAGCTGGGGCCGTTTATCTCGCACGAGATGAACCGCTGCATCGCCTGCTACCGCTGCGTGCGTTACTATAAAGACTATGCGGACGGCACCGACTTCGGCGTGTACGGCGCGCACGACAACGTCTACTTCGGTCGCCCGGAAAGCGGCACGCTGGAAAGCGAGTTCTCCGGCAACCTGGTGGAAGTGTGCCCGACCGGCGTATTCACCGACAAAACGCACTCCGAACGCTACAACCGTAAATGGGACATGCAGTTCGCGCCGAGCATTTGCCAGCAGTGCAGCATCGGCTGTAACACCAGCCCGGGCGAACGCTATGGCGAGCTGCGCCGTATCGAAAACCGTTACAACGGCAGCGTGAACCACTACTTCCTGTGCGACCGCGGTCGTTTCGGTTACGGCTACGTCAACCAGAAAGATCGTCCGCGTCAACCGCAGCAGCTGCGCGGCGATGACTGGATCACCCTGAACGCCGAGCAGGCGATGCAGGGCGCGGCGGACATCCTGCGTCAGGCGAAGAAAACCATCGGCATCGGCTCCCCGCGCGCCAGCCTGGAAAGCAACTTCGCACTGCGCGAGCTGGTCGGCGCCGAGAACTACTACACCGGTATCGCTCAGGCGGAACAATCACGCCTGGCGCTGATGCTGAACGTGCTGAAAAACGGCGGCGTCCATACGCCGGCGCTGCGTGAGATCGAAGATTACGACGCGGTGCTGGTGCTGGGCGAAGACCTGACGCAAACCGGTGCGCGTATCGCGCTGTCCGTGCGCCAGGCCGTCAAAGGGAAAGCTCGCGCGATGGCGGCGGCGCAACGTGTTGCCGACTGGCAGATCGCGGCGGTGCAGAACATCGGTCAGCACGCCAAGTACCCGCTGTTCACCACTAACATCGACAACACCCGCCTGGACGACATTGCCGCCTGGAACTACCGCGCGCCGGTGGACGAGCAGGCACGCTTCGGCTTCGCCATCGCGCACGCGCTGGATAGCGCAGCGCCGGCGGTGAACGATCTGGCCGACGGCCTGAACAAGAAAGTCGATATCATCGTGCAGGCGCTGACCGGCGCACGCAAACCGCTGATCGTGACCGGCAGCAACGCCGGCAGCGAAGCCATCATCCAAGCGGCGGCCAACATCGCCAAAGCGTTGAAGGGCCGCGGTTCCGATGTCGGCATCACCTTCGTGGCGGGCGCTGCCAACAGCATGGGCCTGGCGATGATCGGCGGCGGTTCGCTCGATCAAGCGCTGGAACAGCTGGCGAGTGGCGCAGCCGACACCGCCATCGTGATGGAAAACGATCTCTATCGTCATGCGCCGGCGGCGCAGGTGGACGCAGCGTTGGCCAAGGTCAACAACCTGATCGTCGCCGACCACCAGCGCACCGCGATCATGGACAAAGCCAACCTGATCCTCTCCTCGGCCAGCTTCGCCGAGAGCGACGGTACGCTGATCAACCAGGAAGGCCGCGCGCAGCGCTTCTTCCAGGTATACGATCCGGCTTACTATGACGACGCCAAGAAAAATCAGTTCACCGTGATGCTGGAAAGCTGGCGCTGGATGCACTCGCTGCACTCCACCTACACCAGCCGCCATGTGGACTGGACCCAGCTCGATGACGTGATCGCCGCTTGCGTCGCCGCGTTGCCGCAGCTGCAGGGCATCGTCGATGCCGCGCCGGACGCGACGTTCCGCATTCGCGGTCAGAAGCTGGCGCGTTCGCCGCACCGTTCCAGCGGCCGTACCGCCATGCGCGCCAACATCAGCGTGCACGAGCCGCGTCAGCCGCAGGATAAAGACACCATGTTCGCCTTCTCGATGGAAGGGAACAACAGCCCGCTGGCCGATCGTCAGCAGATCCCGTTCGCCTGGGCGCCAGGCTGGAACTCACCGCAGGCATGGAACAAGTTCCAGGCCGAAGTGGGCGGCAAACTGCGCCACGGCGATCCGGGCGTGCGCCTGATCGAAGCGGGGGAGGGCAGCCTCGGTTACTTCGACCGCGTGCCAGCCGCCTTCAATCCGAACGACGGCTGGCGTGTCGCGCCTTACTACCACCTGTTCGGCAGCGATGAAATGTCGCAGCGCTCTCACGTGATCCAGCAGCGCATGCCGGAAGCTTACGTGATGGTCAACCCGGCCGACGCGGCGACCCTTGGCGTCAACGCGGGCAGCCTGGTGGAGTTCAGCTGTGCGGGCCAGACCTTGCGTCTGCCGGTACGTCTGAGTGAAACCCTGACCCAGGGCCAGGTTGGTTTGCCGCTCGGCTTGCCAGGGATCCCGCCGATTTTGGTGGGTGCTAAGGTAGACAATCTGCGGGAGGCAGCACGATGAGCTGGTTTACCCCTGAGGTGATCGACATTCTGATCGCCGTTCTTAAAGCGGTCGTGATCCTGTTGGTGGTCGTGGCGTGCGGGGCGTTCATGAGCTTCGGCGAACGCCGCCTGCTCGGCCTGTTCCAGAACCGTTACGGACCGAACCGCGTAGGCTGGGGCGGCTCGCTGCAGCTGGTCGCCGACATGATCAAAATGTTCTTCAAGGAAGACTGGGTACCGAGATTCTCCGACCGGGTGATCTTCACCCTGGCGCCGATGATCGCCTTTACTTCCCTGTTGCTGGCATTTGCCATCGTTCCGGTCAGCCCGACCTGGGCGGTGTCCGATCTCAACATCGGCATTCTGTTCTTCCTGATGATGGCCGGCCTGGCGGTGTACGCCGTGCTGTTCGCCGGATGGTCGAGCAACAACAAATACTCGCTGTTGGGCGCGATGCGCGCCTCCGCGCAAACCCTGAGCTACGAAGTGTTCATCGGCCTGTCGCTGATGGGCGTGGTGATGCAGGCGGATTCGTTCAACATGCAGGCCATCGTTGAATCCCAGGCGCACGTCTGGAACGTCATTCCGCAGTTCTTCGGCTTCGTGACCTTTGCGATCGCCGGCGTGGCGGTGTGTCACCGCCACCCGTTTGACCAGCCGGAAGCCGAGCAGGAACTGGCTGACGGTTACCACATCGAATATTCCGGCATGAAGTTCGGTCTGTTCTTCGTGGGGGAATACATCGGTATCGTCACCGTGTCCGCCCTGATTGTGACGTTGTTCTTCGGCGGCTGGCAGGGTCCGTTCCTGCCGCCATTCATCTGGTTCGCGTTGAAAACGGCCTTCTTCATGATGATGTTCATCCTGATCCGTGCCGCGTTGCCGCGTCCGCGTTATGACCAGGTGATGTCCTTCGGCTGGAAAGTGTGCCTGCCGCTGACGCTGCTGAACCTGCTGGCAACCGCCGCGGTCATTTTGTACAACGCTCAATAAGGGGTGAATAAACCATGACATTGAAAGAGTTAGTGGTTGGTTTCGGCACCCAGGTGCGCAGCATTTGGATGATTGGCATGCATGCCTTCGCCAAGCGCGAAACCCAGATGTATCCGGAAGAACCGGTTTACCTGCCGCCGCGCTACCGCGGCCGCATCGTGCTGACGCGCGATCCGGACGGCGAAGAGCGCTGCGTCGCCTGTAACCTGTGTGCGGTGGCCTGCCCGGTCGGCTGTATCTCGCTGCAAAAAGCGGAACAGAAAGACGGCCGTTGGTATCCGGAGTTCTTCCGCATCAACTTCTCGCGCTGCATTTTCTGTGGCCTGTGCGAAGAGGCTTGCCCGACTACCGCTATCCAGCTGACGCCGGATTTCGAACTGGGTGAGTACAAGCGTCAAGATCTGGTGTACGAAAAAGAAGATCTGTTGATCTCGGGGCCGGGTAAATATCCGGAATATAACTTCTACCGGATGGCCGGTATGGCGATTGACGGCAAAGCCAAAGGCGAAGCCGAAAACGAAGCCAAACCGATCGACGTCAAAGGTCTGTTGCCCTAAGGAGCCAGCAAGCATGGAAATTGCATTTTATCTGGCAGGTTTGATTGCGGTGGCCGCGACGATTCGCGTGATCACCCATACCAACCCTGTGCATGCGCTGCTGTATCTGATCGTCTCGTTACTGGCGATCTCGGCAGTCTTCTTCTCTCTCGGTGCCTACTTTGCCGCCGCGTTGGAAATCATCGTCTATGCGGGCGCCATCATGGTGCTGTTCGTGTTCGTGGTGATGATGCTGAACCTCGGCAACGTGCAGCAGCAAGAACGCGACTGGATGAAGCCGACGGTGTGGATCGGGCCTGGCCTGTTGTCACTGGCGCTGCTGGTGGTATTGATCGTCGCGATCCGCAGCGTATCCGATCAGGGTATCAGCGGCGAGATGGTCGACGCGAAGGCGGTGGGCATCAGCCTGTTCGGACCTTACGTACTGGCGGTTGAGCTGGCTTCAATGCTGCTGCTGGCGGGTCTGGTTGTCGCCTTCCATATCGGCCGCGAGCACAAGCCTGGCGAGGTGCTGAGCAACGCGCCGGCGAGTGGCGAAATGGCGAGAAGAAAATCGGAGGAGCAAGCATGATCCCTCTTCAACATGGCCTGATCCTGGCGGCTATCCTGTTTGTGCTCGGGCTGACCGGGCTGCTGGTGCGCCGCAACCTGCTGTTTATGCTGATCAGCCTGGAAGTGATGATCAACGCTGCGGCGTTGGCGTTTATCGTGGCGGGAAGCTACTGGGGCCAGGCGGACGGGCAGGTGATGTACATCCTGGCGATCAGCCTGGCGGCAGCCGAGGCCAGTATCGGCCTGGCGCTGCTGCTGCAGCTCTACCGTCGTCGTCATACCCTGAATATTGATACTGTCAGTGAGATGCGCGGATGAACCTATTATATTTAACAATTCTGCTACCGCTGATCGGGTTCCTGCTGTTGGCATTTTCCCGCGGTCGTTGGTCTGAAAACACGGCGGCCACCGTCGGCGTGGGTTCTATCGGCCTGGCTGCGCTGGTCACGGTGTATGTGGCGATGGATTTCCTCGCCCAGAAAGCCGCCGGCGTGCAGCTGTTCGAGCAAAGCCTGTGGACCTGGATGGCCGTCGGCAACTTCAATATCGGCGTGACCCTGGTGCTGGACGGCCTGTCGCTGACCATGCTGTCGGTGGTCACCGGTGTCGGCTTCTTCATCCACATGTTCGCTTCCTGGTACATGCGCGGTGAAGAGGGCTATTCGCGCTTCTTCGCTTACACCAACCTGTTTATCGCCAGCATGGTGGTATTGGTGCTGGCGGACAACCTGCTGCTGATGTATCTGGGTTGGGAAGGCGTAGGCCTGTGCAGCTACCTGTTGATCGGTTTCTACTACAAAGATCCGGCCAACGGCGCGGCGGCGATGAAAGCCTTTATCGTCACCCGCGTGGGCGACGTGTTCCTGGCGTTCGCGCTGTTCATCCTCTACAACGAGCTGGGCACGCTGAACATCCGCGAGCTGATGATCCTGGCGCCGCAGAAACTGGCGGTGGGCGACACGGCCATCACCTGGGCGACCCTGATGCTGCTGGGCGGCGCGGTCGGTAAATCGGCGCAGCTGCCGTTGCAAACCTGGTTGGCGGACGCGATGGCGGGCCCAACCCCGGTTTCCGCACTGATCCACGCGGCGACCATGGTGACCGCGGGCGTCTATCTGATCGCCCGTACGCACGGCCTGTTCCTGATGGCGCCGGAAGTGCTGCACCTGGTGGGCATCGTCGGTGCGGTCACTCTGCTGCTGGCCGGCTTCGCCGCGCTGGTGCAGACCGACATCAAGCGCGTGCTCGCTTACTCCACCATGAGCCAGATCGGTTACATGTTCCTGGCACTGGGCGTGCAGGCATGGGACGCGGCGATCTTCCACCTGATGACCCACGCGTTCTTCAAGGCGCTGCTGTTCCTGTCGTCCGGTTCGGTGATCCTGGCTTGCCACCACGAGCAAAACATCTTCAAGATGGGCGGTTTGCGCAAGAGCATCCCGCTGGTGTACGTCTGCTTCCTGGTGGGCGGCGCGGCGCTGTCTGCGTTGCCGCTGGTCACGGCCGGCTTCTTCAGTAAGGACGAGATCCTGGCGGGCGCGATGGCCAACGGCCACATCAACCTGATGGTGGCCGGCTTGGTTGGTGCGTTCATGACCTCGCTGTACACCTTCCGTATGATTTTCATCGTGTTCCATGGCGAAGAGAAAATCAAAGCGCATGCCGGTAAAGGCATCACTCACCACCTGCCACTGCTGGTTCTGCTGGTGCTGTCTACCTTCGTCGGCGCGATGATCGTGCCGCCGTTGCAGGGCGTGCTGCCGGATACCACTGAACTGGCGCACGGCAGCGTGCTGACGCTGGAAATCACCTCTGGCGTGGTGGCTATCGTCGGCATTCTGCTGGCGGCCGCGCTGTGGCTGGGCAAACGCAGCCTGGTCAACAGCATCGCCAACAGCGCGCCGGGTCGTTTCTTCTCGACCTGGTGGTTCCATGCCTGGGGCTTCGACTGGCTGTATGACAAAGTGTTCGTCAAGCCGTACCTGGGCATTGCGAAGCTGCTGCAGCGCGATCCGCTGAACTCGCTGATGAACCTGCCGGCCGTCTTCTCCCGCTGGGGGAACCGCGGTCTGACGGTGAGCGAGAACGGTCAGGTGCGTTGGTATATAGCGTCTATGGGTGTGGGTGCAGTGGTCGTATTGGCTCTGTTGATTTTGGTTTAATTGAATAATTTAAACAGACGCATTTTTCGGGCGTAGCGCCGGGCAGGCGCTACGTACAAAGTTTGAAATTATTCGTATAAGGGACACAAAACGCCATGCTATTACCTTGGCTAATTCTTATCCCCTTTATCGGCGGTCTGCTGTGCTGGCAGCTTGAGCGCTTCGGTACTAAGGTGCCGCGCTGGATAGCGCTGATCGCAATGGGGCTGACGTTGGCGCTCTCTCTGCAGTTGTGGATGCAGGGCGGCTATACCTTGACCACGCCGAAAGGCATTCCGCAGTGGCAGAGCGAATTCCTGCTGCCGTGGATCCCGCGCTTCGGCATCTCCATCCACCTGGCGCTGGACGGTCTGTCGCTGCTGATGGTGGTGTTGACCGGTCTGCTGGGCGTGCTGGCGATCCTCTGTTCCTGGCGTGAAATCCAGAAGTATCAGGGTTTCTTCCACCTCAACCTGCTGTGGATCCTGGGCGGCGTTATCGGTGTGTTCCTCGCCATCGACATGTTCCTGTTCTTCTTCTTCTGGGAAATGATGTTGGTGCCGATGTACTTCCTGATCGCGCTGTGGGGGCACAAAGCGTCGGACGGTAAAACCCGTATCACCGCGGCGACCAAGTTCTTCATCTACACCCAGGCCAGCGGTCTGGTGATGCTGATTGCGATCCTGGGCCTGGTGTTCGTGCATTACAACGCCACCGGCGTGTGGACCTTCGATTACGAAGACCTGCTGCAAACGCCGATGTCCCACAACGTGCAATATCTGCTGATGCTGGGCTTCTTCATCGCCTTCGCGGTGAAAATGCCGGTGGTGCCGCTGCACGGCTGGTTGCCGGACGCGCACAGCCAGGCACCGACCGCAGGTTCCGTCGACCTGGCGGGCATCTTGCTGAAAACCGCGGCCTACGGCCTGCTGCGTTTCAGCCTGCCGCTGTTCCCTGAGGCTTCGCACGAGTTCGCGCCAATCGCCATGTGGCTGGGCGTGATCGGCATCTTCTACGGCGCCTGGATGGCGTTCGCGCAGACTGACATCAAGCGTCTTATCGCCTACACCTCGGTATCGCACATGGGCTTCGTGCTGATTGCCATCTACACCGGCAGCCAGCTGGCTTACCAGGGTGCCGTGATCCAGATGATCGCGCACGGTCTGTCCGCCGCCGGTATGTTTATTATCTGCGGCCAGCTGTATGAGCGTCTGCATACCCGCGACATGCGTCAGATGGGCGGCCTGTGGGGGCGTATCAAATTCATCCCTGCGCTGTCGCTGTTCTTCGCCGTGGCTACGCTGGGGATGCCGGGTACCGGTAACTTCGTCGGTGAATTCATGATTCTGTTCGGCAGCTACCAGGTGGTGCCGGTGATCACCGTGATCTCTACCTTCGGTCTGGTGTTCGCTTCGGTTTACTCGCTGATCATGATGCAGCGCGCTTACTACGGTGCGCCTAAATCCGACCAGCCGCTGCAGGGCATGACCGCGCGCGAACTGTTCATCATTCTGCTGCTGGTGGTGTTGCTGGTTCTGCTGGGGGTTTACCCGCAGCCGATTCTGGATACTTCCAACGCGGCGATGAGCAACGTGCAACACTGGTTTGGTTCGTCAGTTTCAGCAATTTCAACAACAAGGCCGTAATTCGCCATGACAATAACTCCTCAACAACTGATCGCACTGCTGCCGCTGTTGATCGTCGGATTGACGGTGGTGGTTGTGATGCTAGGCATTGCGTGGCGACGCGACCACTTTATCAACGCCACCCTGACCGTGATCGGTCTCAACCTGGCGCTGCTTTCGCTGTACTTTGTCGGCCAGGCAGGCCCAATGGACGTCACCCCGCTGCTGCGAGTTGACGGTTACTCGATGTTCTACACCGGGCTGGTGCTGCTGGCGAGTCTGGCGACCTGCACCTTCGCCTATCCGTGGCTGGTCGGCTATCCGGATAACCGCGAAGAGTTCTACCTGCTGGTGCTGATCGCCGCCATGGGCGGCATCCTGCTGGCGAGCGCCAACCATCTGGCTTCGCTGTTCATCGGTATCGAGCTGATCTCGCTGCCGCTGTTCGGCCTGGTGGGTTATGCCTATCGTCAGAAGCGCCCGCTGGAAGCTGCCATCAAGTACATGCTGCTGTCCGCCGCCGCGTCGTCGTTCCTGCTGTTCGGCATGGCGCTGCTGTACGCTGAATCCGGCGATCTGTCGCTGGCCGGCCTCGGCAAGAGCCTGCAGGAAAACATGATGCACCAGCCGCTGATCCTGGCCGGTATGGGCATGATGATCGTCGGTCTGGGCTTCAAGCTGTCGCTGGTGCCGTTCCAACTGTGGACGCCGGACGTGTATCAGGGCGCGCCTGCGCCGGTCTCGACCTTCCTGGCGACCGCCAGCAAGATTGCGATCTTCGCGGTCGTGATGCGTCTGTTCCTGTATGCCCCGGCCGCCGACAACGAAGCGCTGCGTCTGGTGCTGTCGATCATCGCGTTCTGCTCTATCTTGTTCGGTAACCTGATGGCCATCAGCCAGACCAACATCAAGCGTCTGCTGGGCTACTCGTCGATCGCTCACCTGGGCTACCTGCTGGTGGCGCTGATTGCGGTGCAAACCCATCAGCTGTCGCTGGAAACCGCCGGCGTTTACCTGGCCGGTTACCTGTTCAGCAGCCTGGGCGCCTTCGGCGTGGTCAGCCTGATGTCCAGCCCGTACCGCGGCCCGGATGCGGATTCGCTGTTCTCTTACCGTGGTCTGTTCTGGCATAAGCCAATCTTGTCCGCGGTAATGACGGTGATGATGCTGTCGCTGGCCGGTATCCCGATGACGCTGGGCTTTATCGGTAAGTTCTTCGTGATCGCGATGGGCGTCAGCGCACACCTGTGGTGGCTGACCGGCGCAGTCGTGGTAGGCAGCGCCATTGGCCTGTACTACTACCTGCGCGTGACTGTCAGCCTGTTCCTCAGCGCGCCGGAATCGCTGCAGCGCGACACCCCGAACAACTGGGCGTTGACCGCCGGTGGCGTCGTGGTGTTGATCTCAGCCGCGCTGGTGCTGCTGTTGGGGGTTTATCCTCAGCCGCTGATTTCGCTGGTGCAGATGGCGCAGCCGACGTTCTGATAACGCTTCAGACGGTAAAAAGGTCGCTTCGGCGGCCTTTTTTTATGGAGAAACGGCACTTAGCCGTAATGGGCGCTAAACGACGTTTCCAGCGCCTGCACCACCGCGCGCACGCGGGCGGCACGCTGCAAATCGGGATGCAGCACCAGCCAGATATCCACCCAGTCTTTATTCTCTGGCAACAGGCGCACCAGCTCCGGGTCTTTATCCGCCAGAAACGCGGAGAGCAGGCCGATGCCTAGCCCGCTGCGAGTGGCGGAGCGCAGCAGCAGCTGTGAATTGCATTGCAGCACGACGTTGGGCTCGTGCAGGGCTTCGCCGCAGAAATTGTTCCAGTGGCGCGGCACCAGCTCGCGCGGGAACATCAGCAGATCGTGACCGCGCAGCTGCTCGCCTTTGACCGGCATACCTCGCCGAGCCAGATAGTGCGGGCTGGCGTACAGGCCCATCTCGATGGTGGCCAGCCGCTTGATGATCAGTTCATCGTCATCGGGGCGTGCACCGCGGATCGCCAGATCCGCGCCGTGATAAGAGATATCGGCGATGTTCAGTGCCGTCAACAGCGTGACGGTGATGGCCGGATAGCGTTCCCGCAGATCTTGCAGCGCGGGTATCACGAAGGCTTCGGCCAGGGTATCGGTGGTGGCGATGCTCACGTGGCCGTGCAGGCTGTCATCGCCGCTGGCGGCTTTGCGGTTGATCGCCTGCACCGCATTCTCCATCTTCATCACGTCCGCCAGCATTTCTTCCCCCAACGGGCTGAGGGCGAAGGATTTCGGCGTGCGGATAAACAGCTTGGAACCGAGAGCGTCTTCGAAAGCGGAGAGCCGTCGACCGACGGTCGCCTGATCGACATGCAGCTGGTTGGCGGCTTTGCGTAGCGTGCCACAGCGTGCGACGGCCAAAAAGAAGCGCGCGTCGTCCCAATTCATCATGCCATTTCCTCTCTGCAGATTTGTCGGCGCCGTGGGGCACAGGCCGAGCCAGGCGAACAATAACGGTTTCTATCATAAAGCGTTGTTCTGCCCGGGGGGAGAGAAAGACGGTTA
Organism: Serratia sp. OLAL2; assembly: GCF_002752475.1. NCBI lineage: Bacteria > Pseudomonadati > Pseudomonadota > Gammaproteobacteria > Enterobacterales > Yersiniaceae > Serratia > Serratia sp. OLAL2. The sequence goes on from NZ_MSTL01000005.1 coordinate 141,466, forward strand.
GCGGGCTGCACATCGGCGGTTATTTCTCCGGTGATGCAAGAATGCATCAGGGTGATTCATTCTTGACGATACTTCGCCCGTCGCCGGAACGCTATGATAAGCGCCGTTCCCGGCAGGCCGGGTGAGGAAAATGTCGACGGCAGGCCGCCGTCTGCCGTCTTTGGGAGTTGAAACATGTCAGAAAATACCGCCAGCCAGATTGCGGCGCCGCAAAATGCTCAGGCGTCGGGCAGGACAATTTTATTGTTCCTGGCGCTGGCTTTGATGTCGGCATTGCTGAACAGCAGCGCGCCGACGCCGCTTTATCCGCTGTATCAGCAGCAGCTTACGCTAAGCTCGGTCAGTCTGACCGTCATCTACGGCGCCTATGCCGCCGGCGTGCTGATCTCTTTGTTCGGCGTCGGCAATCTGGCCGGCAAAGTAAAGGATTTACGCAGCATGATCGTGCCGGCATTGCTGGTGGTGTTGAGCGGCGCCCTGCTGTTCGCGCGGGCTGATACCTTTGCCATGATGCTGATGGCGCGGCTGTTGGCCGGGGTGGGCACCGGGGCGCTAACCGGCGCGGCGAACATCGCGTTGGTGCGGTTTGGGCCGCGCGACGGCGGCAAAAATGCGGCGTTGATCGCGACGCTGTCATTCACCACCGGATTGGCGCTGGGCCCGATCTTCAGCGGCATCGCCTTGCAGACCGGTTTCCATCCCACGACGCTGCCATTTGTTTTCATCATGGTCATGGCCGCCGTGGCTGCATTGGGCGTGATGTTCTCGTGGCCGCGTGGCGTGGTTACGGCGCCGAGCCATGTTACGTCGGCCGAGACAGAAAAAAGCTCGCTGCTCGATGGCTTGCGCGCCACCGGCGGTAAATTCTTTGTGTGTGCAGGGGCTTTATTTATCTGTTGGGCGCTGGCCGCCAGTATTTTGGCAATCGGCCCCGGCGTGGCGGAAACGCTGTTAGGCCTGCACGCTCGTGGCGTCTTTGGCTATGCGATTGCGGTGTATCTGCTGATCGCCGGTATCAGCCAGATCCTGAGCCGCCGCGTTAACGCCCGTCATTCGCTGTTGTTCGGTTGCCTGGCGCAGGTGCTGGCGGCAGTGGTGTTCACCATGGCGATCCAGTGGCATTCTCTTGGGCTGGCGGCGGTGGGGCTGGTG
>NZ_MSTL01000006.1:0-137468 GCF_002752475.1 Serratia sp. OLAL2
GAAATGGGGGAGTAAAATAATAGAATGAAAGCAGGGATAATAATGTCACTGGTTTATTAATTATGAGTTTAATCATTTTATGTGGCTATATTTTGTTGGCGGGGAGTTTGGTAAGGTGTGTCGCATGGTCGAGGTTAGGTGTTAATGGCTGCTTTGTGCCAAGAGCGGACATTGCTGAGATCATAATGTGTTAATCAACGGGGAGCGGGTCAATAGATCAAGTGCCACGTCTGAAGACGAAAAAGAAGAGGCTGGAAACTCAACTGAAAGCCGAATAAGTATTGCTAACCAAGGACAAATGAAGTAATAAATAGCAATTTATTGCTAGCACTGTGTGCTTGCGCTGGCAATAGCTTAGGTTAGGATAACCATTATCAGCTCGCATCGCTGTACATGCCGTTACTCTAGCAATGAGCTCCGGAACCGGAAGGAGAAGGCCATGTCAGTTAACGTTCGTGTATTAAAAGCGTTTCACGGAGATTGCATATTCATAACCGTTGACTCAGGAACGGTTACGGAGAGGATTCTGATCGATGGGGGGCCAGAAGCTACGTTTGGTGTCTCTCCACAGGGAGAACTTAGATGCCTACTTAACGAGCTAGAAGCTGAAGGTAAGCAAATTGATCTCGTCATGCTCACACATGTTGACGATGATCATATCGGTGGTTTAATAAAGGCCTTTGAGGTCAAAGATGGACTGACGAAGCTTGCACGTAAAGTGATATTTAATTCTGGGCAACTCATCCATGACTACTTCAAAGTTCCAATAGATCCTAATAAAGATATATTAGGGAACTTTACTCAATCCCAAAATACTTCATTTAAACAAGGGAATACTCTTGAACAATTACTAAAGGATCTTGGGATATGGCACAGGAACGTGATAAAGCAGGGCGATAAAATTTCCCTGCAAGGCTGTGAGTTGATTTATCTTACACCAAACGAAGCTGAGTTAAAAAAACTTCTGGTAAAATGGGAAAAAGAACAATCTAGCCCATTTACCTCTGCATCAAACACCGATTGGAAAAAGAGCTACAAAGAGCTGATTGATCAAGACTCATTTAAAGAAGATAATTCAAAGCCAAATGGAAGTTCAATATCATTTATTTTAAAAGTAGGGGAGAAAAATTTTCTATTTTTAGGTGATGCACACCCTACTAGTATCACTCAAGGTTTAGCAATGTTTGGATACAATGCCGACACTCCTATCAACGCAGAAATGGTTAAACTCTCTCATCACGGGAGTAAAGGTAACACTAGTTTAGAATTACTGTGTGCAATAAATTCTTCGAATTACATAGTCAGCACTGATGCTACCCGACATGGCCTTCCAAATAAAACAACGTTTGCACGTATCCACAACAAAAATTCAAATGCAGTAATATTCTTCAATTATAAATCGGTGATCTCAAGTATCTATACAAAAGACGAACTTGCACAATTAAAAGAACGTGTCATGGCGCTTTCTGGAGAGCTAAGCTTTGCCTGATCAAATTAATAAAATACGCTCCCATGTCGTCATGGTTAATGATGGCAGTGGTGTGTTTATCCAATCGGCCCGCGGTAACCAAAGCTATATACTCACGGCAAAACACGTATTGGAAACCGAAGAGAACTCGAGTCAATATTTTGACATTGATAAAATCACTGTCAAAAAAATGAATGGAGATGTAATTGATTTAGTGAGTCGGATCGTCAGCACTGACCACGACCTAGCCGTTTTGATTACAAGCAGCGAGCTAGCCTCCGACCTACAAATAGCGGTATCAAAACCAGAAAGAAACAAAAGAGTTTTTTATTATGGATACCCCTCTATTCGTAGAGAATTAGAATCTCGCGAACAGTTAAGAGAATATCCAGGGCGAGTCAATGAAATTGAAGATGATAGATTTTCAGTAACTCTTGACGGGAGGCCGGGCTGGAGTGAAGTAGTGGGATCATCTGGCGGCGGAATTTTCGTCGAACTTGGAGGCGATATTTTCCTTCAAGGGATAGAGTCGAGAGTAGAGGGCGTTGTCGACCGTGAATTTCATGGAAAGGTTATTTGTACGCCTGTAGCCATGATTGAAAAACTACTCTCTGAATCAGGACTTGATAAAATACATCCTCCCTCAATGACTAGTTTTATAGGGCTGGTAGATAAAACATTTCAATGCTTTGCTCAAGCTGAGGATCCGAATAACTTAACATTCCTCATGAATCAGCTTCATGAGCGTGGATCTAAGCTTAGTTCTGTGGAAAATATGACCCCTTTCGCGCTCTATGAGAAATTTAAGAAAAAGCTATTAATCAGAGACTGCCCAGAGCAAAATCTCTATAATGAGAATCTTTGGATTGCATACCTTGAGTTCTTAATAATCAGTAGCTTAATTGATGACATCACTATTGCTGATTTCTCTTACATTGATGAGAACTCCACCCGACGCAGATTCTTATTCTCAACCGATCAAGATAATTGGATTTGGAAGTTGATGGATATTTTTCGATCAGACTTCAAGGGGCTAAAACTCGGTGGAAAGATTATTGTCAGCACAGGGGATAGCGCACCAAAGCATGAAGCTCGTAAGTCGTCTTTAGACAGGGTCGTAATTGATATCGGACGCGGTCAAAAAAGTGAAATGATGGTCGACTCAGGAATAACAAATCCAGCTATTGACTTCAAAGTTTACCATTTAGCTGGCTTACACAAGCTTTGCGTAGTAGATGATGATGAAAATTTTGCCGGTTACTACGCTGGAAGTAAGGAACATGGCGAAGTTGAATTAATGGCCCGAATAAAAGACCTTTACAATGCATATATCTAACTCTAATCAAGATATTAATTTCTTGTCACGACAGTTTCCTCAAGCAGCATTCTACCTATATCGATCACAGCCAGAAACTTACATAAGTTGTTTTGTCTGTTGGATTAAAGATGAAGCAGACTTGCTTTTTCTGTGGAAAAAAGTGTCTAGCATTATCGCCTACGAATACCAAGCTGAATTGGAAAATAAATTTGACGCTTGGAATATATACCTTGCATTTGTAACGCCATCTGCAATTGCAAAAACAACAAAATATGAAATTGAGAACGATAAATTTTCTATGCGGAAATTTGTTGTTTCAGATGTTGATTATACTTTTGACCCTGGAATCTATCTGAACAACGAGATCTTAGGTGCCGATCTAAAACTCAGCCCCGTATTCTCATACAGGCCTCAAATAGATGAAGAGGAACTGAGTGAACTGCACAAACAGTTGAACCAACTGTTGCCAGAAAAAAAAGCAAATCCAACATTATCTTCTGAAAAAATTATTTACTTGGCAAAGTGGGTTTCTGACAATGAAATTTAAATCCGTGGATATTGTAGGTTTTCGTGCATATGCATTAGAAGGTGATGGGGCATTCGACTTTTCAAATCCAGACGGCAAAGTGTCCAACTTTATAGCCATATATGCTCCAAACGGATTCGGCAAAAGTTCCTTTTATGATGCTATGGAATGGGCAATAACAAACAACATAGGACGGTACATCAGAGAAAGTCAGCGTACAAATAATGATGCGGCATCACTCTATTTGAATAATAGCGAGTCATCACAAAGAATATTAAAAAATAGATATATTGCGGAAGATGCTCCCTCATACGTAAAAGTGCGTGCGACTGGGAACAAGGAGTTTGAGCGTTCCGTCAGACGTCCCGCGCTAGGCCAGCGCGACTACACCTATGATACAGCGCGAACAGACAAAACCACTAAGCATTTAGCAGACATCTTCTTGTCTCAAGATGCAATTGATGTATTCTTAAAAGAAGAACGACCGGAGCAACGCTATGATCGTTTCATGGGGGCGTTTGGCGGAACCGACGAAAAATACCGTAGCAGCTTATTTTCTTCAATAAAATCTTGTAATCGAGAGCTAAAGCAATTAAACGATACAATTTCAGAACTCGAAGGAAGTTTGCGTGAGCCCACGCTGGATTTTAGTGTTGACGAAGTTAATAAAACTATAGATGAAATAAATCTCAATGGAGGAAGGTTTCCTAATATTGAAAGTGGTTTTTCAGAGTTGGAACAGACTGAATTAATGTCTTTGCTTTCTAAACATGTAATTGAATTAAATACTAAGCTAACCTCATTACGGCAACAGGAACTGACTATTGACACCTGTTTGGGAAATCTACCTATCCTTGCCCAGTATCGTGACCATCAAACGAAACTCAATGAAGACTTGGAAAAAATACTTGCAAATAGAGATGATATTAGTTCATTATCCAAGGCGCAAGATACTAAAATTAATTTAGAGCAACAATTTCGAGATTTTATTAATGAAACTCAGCTGATATCCCTAATTTTGTCTAACCATAAAAAATTAAATAAGACAATTGACGACATCGCTACTCATAAGCAGGAACTCTCTGCTCTCGATATTTCACTTAAAGACAGAAATGTATCAAACAGTGCAAAGGCCCAGTCAGTAGAATCTCTTCGCCAGGAGCGCCTCGACAATGACACTCAGTTGTCGAACTTGATCGATGCATTAACTAAGGTCGAATCTCAGTTCGTCGAAATTGACACTCAAAATAAAGTAATTCTTGTCCTCGATGCTAAAATTAACGAATGCGAGAGACGAATATTAACTGCGGAAAATCTTAAGAAATCATTATTGGAGGAACTGTCAAATTACTCTAACCTTAAACTCGGAAGATCGGCCATATCAGACGTAACTCAAGCGTTACTTAAGCCAGACACCGAATTTGTAGTAAACTATCACCAGCACTTGGAACTAAAAGAAGAAATACTAAACCGAATTAAGACAATAGATGAAAATGCCAAGGATTTAAGAGGGCAATCTGCCGATTTGTTCTCGCTAATTAGTATGGCAAAATCACTTTTGTCAAAAACTACCTCTGATACGTGCCCTGTGTGCAATGCGCAATATGAGTCTCATACTATACTTCTGGAGAAAATCCAATCGAATGGCAGCATTGAAGCGGCGCTCCACTCGCTTCTAGAGAATAAATCAGACCTTCAGAAAAAAATCATTCAGATCGATGGCATTTTAGACCATGGGCAAAGCTATCTGACAACTCTTAAATCAACCGTAGTTGCTACTATCAGCGAACGGCTCTCCACTACTGAGTCTGAAGTTGAGCGCCTAAATCGCGAATTGGCATACGCGAAGCAAGAACGGACGGTGAAAACGGATAGCTTGCATAGCCTCAGAGCAGCAGCTCGAAACCTTGGCAAAGAAGATTACATACTATTCTTGAACCAAGCCATTTCCAGCATCAAAGCGACTATCGTTAAAATAGACAGCAGCCTGGAGGAAGTGCTCGCCTCAATCAAAGCTAGCAAAGAAGTGACCGACACCGTAGCTTCTAATAGAGCTGAAATCCTAGCGAAATTAGGGGCGATGGAACAAGACGATATTTATATTCTGTATAAAAATCTTAAAACTCGATACATACTCCCTGATGGGGATATTGTTAATATTTTTTCACGAAAATATAATGACCTAACTGAAAGCCAAAAAAATCTACAAAATGAATTGTCTGCTATTGCAGAAATTATCAAAAAAATTCAAACAAACTTAATTCAATCTGACGTATACTCATCCGAGACATTACTCCTTGAAGGATTAAATTCACTTAAGGAAGAACTGAGTCAAGTTCAAGACTCGGCAACGTTAATTCAGACAAGTTTAAGTCCCTTCGTTAATGATGTCACTGCGCCAATCGACTCTCTCAATGAGGAATTGCATCGCAAGAAATATGATAATGGAAAGAAAATAACTACAGCGTCTTCTTCTTTGATGCTTACCAATGTTGTTAAGGCCCAGATTGAGGATGTCCTGCCATTCTTCAAATTTAGGGAGATTCGCGCTAAAATTAACTCTCATCGAGATACAAAAAGTCAGGTTGAGGTCCTGTCTCTTTCATTAAGCCGAGAGCTAAAGAAGACTGAAATTAAGCTCAAGGAGAGAATCGATAATTTCTTCTACACTGATTTAATTACGTCAATTTATCGAAAGATTGATCCGCATCCATTTTTCAAGACTGTAAGTTTTGAATGTATTTTCCCTATTGAGGATAAGCCTAGGCTAGAGGTGTATCTTTATGAAGATGAGATGAGTCAGCCCATTTCTCCAGCGCTTTACTTTAGCTCTGCACAATTAAATATACTTAGCCTCAGTATATTTCTTGCAAAAGCATTGCATATTGAGCATGATGGCGAGCAAGTAAGGTCAATATTGATTGATGACCCAATCCATTCCATGGATTCAATAAATATACTTTCAGTTATCGACTTATTAAGAAATATATCAATTAAATTCAATCGTCAAATAATCCTGTCTACACATGACGAAAATTTTTATGAACTTCTAAAACTTAAGGTTCCAGAGGAGAAGTTTGGTTCAAAATTCATAAGATTCAAATCATTTGGTGTTGTGCAAGCTGATGGCAATAGTGATTAAATGCATGTGTTTACACACATAAAGCTCCTATTTGCTAGGCAAAGCACAATAGTTAAAATCCTACCCCAATAAGACTTTATTCTAGACGATGATGCTGCATATTGTATGTGGCATCTTTTCAGTGTTCTTTAACAGCGGATCAGTGTAAGCACCCCGCTTAGTAGAACCATTGGCTTTTAGAGATCCTGAGTACGGTTCAGTTATGCTTATAAGGCCAATGTCCGCTCTTCGCTCATAAGGGACAACCATACTCAAATCTCCCACATTGCAGGAGATTTGAGTATGAACACGTCACCGTGGAATAAAGACCGTATCATAGGCCAAAAAAGACCACTTCAGATATCTCATATCTGGGGGATCCGAATCCGACTTGAACTGGAAGGTAAAACGCGTGATTTAGCTCTGTTCAATATGGCCTTAGACAGTAAGCTACGAGGCTGTGATCTGGTGAACCTCAAAGTATCTGATGTTGCATATGGTAGCTCGGTTTCAAGCAGAGCAACGGTGCTGCAACAGAAAACCGGTAGCCCTGTGCAATTTGAGATAACCAAAGGGACAAGAGAAGCTGTTGCTGCATTGATAAAGCTTGGCAATTTGCACAGTAAAGACTTCTTGTTTCGGTCTCGGATCGGAACTAACCGGCACATATCAACCCGACAATACAGCCGAATTTTTCATAGGTGGGTAGAAAAGCTTGGTCTCGAAGCTTCGCTTTACAGCACACATTCCATGAGAAGAACAAAACCTTACCTGATATACAAGAAAACCAAGAATCTCCGGGTGATCCAACTTCTGTTGGGCCATAAGAAACTGGAAAGCACAGTCCGTTATCTGGGCATCGAAGTCGATGATGCGTTAGAGATCTCTGAATCGATTGAAGTCTAAGGTTGTCAGGGCTGCAACAGCAGCCCTGTGCCATGAGAGGACATTGCTAAATCACGGTATAATAATGAATTGGGACTAGGTCGAAACATTTGGTGTTGCTATGATTACAGCAACACTGGTAGGGCATATCATTCGGGTTTTATGAACAGAACAAACTATACAGGAAATATGAAATGTTTAAATTCGAGGCTTTACTGGACCTTCCAATGCAATTTTCACACTATGACGTAAGCCTAACGTTTGAGATCATTTCCTCTCTAAATGCGCAAACTGATGCCTCTATCGCAGCTAATGTAAGCCAGTACCATACCGAAGGGCCAGAAACTGAAGAGTATGAAATCTCTGCTGAAGATAACGCTTATTATTTAGTTGAGTACTATATGGGACTGGATAGCGGATCTGTTGATTTAGATGATATGTTTACATCCTACTATCCCAGCGTTACACGCCGCTCTGTCTTTTTGACGTTATACGGCATGCTTGAGCACGATTTCGAGAAGCTATGTAATGGCTTTGCAAGGGTTCACAACGCGCCTGTTAAGTTGTCAGACCTTAAAGGTAATGGTTTTGAACGTTGTGACTTGTATGCCAGGAAGATCATTGGCATGAAGGCTTCGAGATATTACTCTTTGGTGAAGAAAGTAACTAAGTTACGTAACGCTTGTGCGCACAACGATGCGCGTTTCGTCTCAAATGATGGTAGGCCCATCCCTGAGTTGGAGGACCTGATGCATACATATTCTAAGGAATTAGTACAAGATGGTGAGCAGGTTAACTTTAAATCTGGCTCTCTCCAGGCGATGACGAAAATATTAAAAAACTACTTCAACGATGTAGAAGAAGCCCTGAAGGCACATAAAACACCTGATCTATTCATTGGGTCGCGCAAATAGACCTGCGGCAAATAAAAAAACACCCGAAGGAGGCTTACTGTCATGGGGCACTCCAAACTATAGAGCAGGATTCTATACCGTGGTGGGGTCAGTCCAATTGATTCACGGCATTAATAGAAACATATATGGCGACTCAATTGCGAACTTCCGCTCCTCGCTCACAGCAGACCTTCAACCTGGTAAACTCGTCCGCTCCGTGGCAGAAGCGGACATCTAGAAAGTTACGATACGTCAGGTAATATGTTCAAAGGTGCCTAGTCCGTTAGGTAGTATGCATACACTAGTACTAAGTTCCAGAGATCTCGGCTTCACGGCAAAGGTCCCTTACGGCACGCCCGGTCTCAACGGACTTCAGTACGGCAATGATCTTATGTTCGGTGAATCGGACTTTACGCATGGAGATCTCCATACAGGGAAAATACAGAGATATCACTGAAAAAAATTCAATTAATCTAATAGCTCTTTGTAAACCCTCTTTAGTTTCTTATCTGTTAGGCTTGCAACATAATCCTTGGCCAAAATTAACTGATATACATCTATATATTTAGTATTTCCAGGATGGAAACCTATCATCATATCCAAAGGCAAGAATTTTAAAAGATCATAAGGTATTTCAATTGTTTTATGTTGGTCTCTATAATACTTCAAGTATTCAGTTGAATTTAATCTCTCATGCTCCATTCTAAATTGTGTATTTATATGCTCAGGGAATAACGTAAAAAGTAACAATAACTCGCTTACCATTTTTGAAGCCTTCATATTAGCAGATAAAACTCTCGGATCTAGGTGAAGTTTGTTGACTTGAATTTTACCCCAAATTTCTCCCATGTCATTATCAATCTGTTCACTATGAAATACACAGTAATGGCCCGCATTAAAAACATCGGCTCTGGATTTTAATTTACTGATCCTTTTTGTTGACTCCAGAATGATATCTTCCATCAGGAGTTTTATTATAGCCCCCCTTTGCTCTATAAACTTACCATATAGATTTTCGCCGCTTCTCATTCTAAAGTCTATTGGAGCTCGATGAAACAGTCTAGAACCTAAGAGGTCATGAAGTTGTATAGCTCCTAACTTTATTCCATCCTCTATATCTGATAGTAAATAAGATATTTTATCAGCAGCTCTAACTGCCTGACCTTCAAGGTGACTGTATCCTCCACATTTCAGGTATTTTTGATGTTTTGTATGTTTCCATATATTTTCTTGACTAGGTCCATCCCCATTGTGGCAATACGTATGTTTTAAAATGCAATCACATACCTCTGGTGTTAAATTTAGCCCATTATGCAATTCAATAACGCTGTATTGATATGAACCTTCCAAAAATCGAACAACATCCACACCGTGCTCATAATGGTTAAAGCCACCTTTAAAACCTAATTTTCGAAACATTTGATCTATTGCGTGTTCGCCAGCATGCCCAAATGGAGTATGCCCTATGTCATGAGCCAATGAGCCAGCTTCTATTAAGTTCTTATCTAAACCGAAAGCAGCACCAATAGTCGATGCTAGCTGCATTACCTCTATGCTATGTGCCAGTCGTTGTCTTAAATGTTCATCTTCTTCAAGAGGGAATAATTGAGTTTTATCAGCGAGTTTTCTAAACCCATTCGACCAGATAATTCTATCTCGATCCCTTTGAAATTCTATACGAAAGCCATCACTTCTGCTTCCATGTTCTCTTTCAGAGGCTTTGGCGGCCCACTCACTAGACAAAGCATCATTTTTCTTTTTTATTTCTTCAGATGTGCGACGCACTGGAGATTCTGGGGTCATCGCCCAAAAACCAGTATATTCTTCTAGCTGTTCAATTATCTGTTTAATTGAGTTTACATTAGCTTTGTCGTTATTTCTCTCACCAATAATCTTTATTGTCTCTTCTATATTATTACCATCACTCCATAATTGGATTACTTCGTTAAAAAAGACTATATCGTTAACTTGAAATCCTTGTTTTTCCGAAGTCCATAAGTTTACTTTTTCAACATTGTCTCTATTGCTAATAGATTTGGAAAAGTCATCAACTCTTCTAATTGGAAAACTAGATTCTACATTGTTTTCTTCTATGAACACCCGAAAAACATGATTATTCCCAACCCTAGAGAAAGACCTGACCTTGTTAATCACTTCGGACTCAAAGCTTAGTGTTTTAGTCCCATTGACTTTTATTACTAATAAATCAGAAGATCTCCATGGTTGATTCTTTGTCTCAATACCACTATTTTTTAATGCTTCTTCTTCAAAATATGGAACTATGTATTTCATCACACTAGGCTCAATGTATAATATATCATGACCACATTTTTGCAAAGATGAAATTAGTTCCGCTCTCTCCTCTCTAATCCCTGGTCGTGTAAGATTTTGTGGGATAGAGCAATAGATTGTTGCTCCATCTTTTGATAACTGTATTGCTCTAGAAATAAACTTTTTAAATTCAGAAGGGTACCAAGGAGGGTCTATTGTTATGCAGTCATATTTTTTTCCATGTAAGCCAATATTGCCGACATTTACATCATGCACCTCGGCATTTGATATACCTGTAAATACTTTATTAAATAAAGATACAACATCTTCATCAATATCAAGCAATGTTACTTCTTTGTTGTATGAAGAAATTGTTGCGGCTAAAGTAGGAGTGCCTATGCAGGCAATGTCATGATCATTATGAATATCCAGAATCCTAGTAGTCATTAACTCCTGTGATTCAAGAGTATACCACCATTGGAAAAATTTAGGGTTGGCCGCAGGGAGTTTGAAGAAAAATTTAGATTTATAGTCAAGTGAATTAGTAGATGTTCCAAAGTTGGTTTCTTTCAATTCGTTAAATATGCGAAATGCATCTTTAGGTTGGGCGCCATCACACAGTGGTAATATCTCATCAAATTTTTTATATCCTCGCTTAAACAGATTTTTAATTTTTATTCTCAAGTTGGTCTCCCAAACTTGTTCTTGATGTGTGCGTGTAGTCATATGCTTTCCAGTGTTAGACTAGTTAAATTAAAACTATTGTTTAGAAATGCTGAGTATTGCATAAAAAAAATTGTGGTCAACTTGACCTGCGGCCAGTTCACTAACATACCACTATGCTTGTAAAACCTTAAGCAGCAGTGGAAATGATCGTGAACTTCCGCTTCTCGCTCAAAGCTGCCCCTTAATGCCACCGTTCAAAGCAATAAACCAGTACCAGTAGCTGTGGAACGGAAGCGTTGTGGGGCTCATTGAGGAAAACAGAAATCCCCGCTCAAGAATGAGCGTATAAACAACGCAGATGATGAACCCTACGCTCGACTACCGATAACAACACCGCTAATCTAGCCGCGACTTTTCACCCCCAACCTTCCGCCACAACCCCGGCAACAGCGCCAGCGTCTCATCAATCAGCGCACGCCGGTCATTGCCCGGCTTCCAGATGGTCACCATGGTTTGGCTGATCCCCTGGCTGCCGACTTCGGTGCGCAGCGTGCTGACGTTTTTCCACTGTTCCGCATGCATATGCGTCGGCAGGAATCCCCAGCCGCAGCCCTGTTCGAGCAGGGCGCGCAGCATCTCCAGTTCGTTGGTAAATATTGTATGCCCGGAGATTTGCAGGCGGCGCGCCACGGGTTCGTCAGAATCCGGGTGCATGATCACCTGCGGCGCGAGCGAGAGCTCCAGCAGTGAAAGCGGCTGTTCCGCGCTGGGGAAAAGCGTTTTAGCGGCGTAAAAATCCATCTCTATTGCCCCTAAGGCGCGCCACTCCATGGCGTCGCCCACGCTGCGGTTGCGCGCCTGGCAGATACCCAGATCGGCCTGGCCGTTTGCCAGCAGCCTTTCCGCTTCGTCGCGTGAGGCGTTAATCAGGCTCAGCCGCGTGTTGCGTTGGGCCATGGCGGCAATCAGCGCTTGCAACAGCGCGCGGGGTGTAAAGGGATCGTAGACCAGCGAGATTTCCTGCGCCGCGCTCTTCGGCACGTCTTTGGCAAACGCCTCAAACGCTTTCACCTGGCGCATCAGCAGGTGCGCCTGGCGCTGCAGCTGTTCGCCTTCCGGCGTCAGGTGCAGGCTGCGCCCCTCGCGCAGAAACAGCGCATAGCCCAAGCCATCCTCGAGAAAATCAATCAAATCGCGCAGCGTCGTGCGGTCTTTGCCCAGCTTGAGCGCGGCTTTCGCCAGGCTGCCGTGCTCGGCGACGGCGGTGAAGGCTTCCAGTTGGGCAAAGGAATAAATCAGGCTCGGCACGCGGTTCTCCCGTCGATTTTTCGGGGGATTTTCCCCCATCAGGCGTTTTTTATTATAGGCTGCGTTTTTTTAAGCTGAACGCCTTCCTGAGCTAAGCGAGAAAAAATATGAAAAGCAAAGTGTTTAACCGTAGCCTGCTGGCGGGCGTTGTCATCAGTCTCTGCAGCGGCCTGTTGGCGCCCGCCGCCCTGGCCGCCTGTGCGGGCACCGAACTCAGCGCCTGTCCCGCACCTTTTGATGCGCAATTGCCGGACACGCACAAGATGCTCACCTGGAGCCAGAGCGATCGGGTGATCGGTTTTCGTAACGACTACCGCAACTATGCCGGGGATGTGTTTCATCACGGCAATGCCGCACCGCTGCCGGCTGCCGCTAAACCGTTAAAGGACGCCAGTTATCGGGTGAATGGCAAAACCTACAGCCTGCAGGACTATCTGCAGCGCCAGAACGTCAGCGGCATGCTGGTATTGAAAGACGGCAAAATCGCCTGGAAATATCTTGGGGAGGGCAATACCGACGCCACGCTGTGGACGTCGCGCTCGGTGGGCAAATCCGTGGTCGCCACGCTGGTGGGCGTGGCGATTAAACAGGGCAAAATCCGCTCGCTCGACGATCTCATCACGCAATACGAACCCGATCTGAAAGGCACCGCGTGGGACGGCGTGACCCTCAGGCAGCTGATCACCCACACCTCCGGCGTGGCGTGGAATGAGGATTACACCAACCCGAAATCGGACTTCGCGCAGCTGACCGAGTGTGAAGCCAGGCCCGGCACCTACGCCTGCGTGCGCAAGCTGGTGGCCGGCTTGCAGCGTGCGCACCCTGCCGGGCAGAACTGGTCTTACTCCTCCGGCGGCGCGTGGCTGCTGGGCGACGTGCTGGAGCGCGCCACCGGCATGCCGCTGGCGGCCTATCTGCAGCAAAGCATCTGGCAGCCGTACGGCATGGCGAGCGACGGCGTGTGGCATGCCTACGCCAAAGGCCAGCACGACGTGGGCGCGCACGGCTTTAACGCCACGCTGGAAGACTGGGGGCGCTTCGGCGAGTTCATTCTGCATAATGGGACGTTGCCGAACGGCAAACAGATCTTGCCGGAAGATTGGGTAGCCCAGTCGTCCAACTGGACGCGGGCGGTGGGCTCGGTGTCGGCGGCGCATCCCAACGGCATTTACGGATTCCAATGGTGGAACAACGAAGTGCCGGTGAATGCGACCAACGTTGAGCCTGTTCCGCAGGCCTCCCTCAAGCATTCCCTGTGGGCGCTGGGGATCTTCGGCCAGATGATTATGGTCAATCAGGCGGAGAATCTGGTGATCGTCCAGTGGTCCACCTGGCCGCAGGCGGAGCCTTCTTTCAGCGCGCAACCGCTGGAGGCGTCGCTGATGTTTAGCGCGATAGCGAAGGAACTGCGTTAAGCCCGCGGAGCGAGCAGGGGCTGGATGGCGGTTGTCATTCAGCCCCTATTTCTGCCCTTAACGCTATCAATCTTTGCCATACCAAGATTTAAAATACTTTAGGAAACTGTAGGCCACGGCATAAAACCCAGTAACGGCGCCGACTTTGCCTTCCTTCCATGCGCCGCTCAGTACGTACCATTTGAAAAACGCGCCGATCGCGCTTACGACGCCACGAAATATCGAGGGCCTGATGTCTCTGTATTTGACTACCCTTGTCGTATAGCTATTGAGCTTATTGAGTATTTCATGGAGAGAATAAAAAGTATCGTGCTTAACATTGCCGGGAATGACCGACGTGTGAATATAGCCTTCAGCGGCATCATCTACCGGAGCATCATTGAACCTGACCTGTGTTCTATTGAACAGTCGAACGGGGTAGTCCGGTGAGGAGATGGGATAAATCGTTCTGACGGGCTGCCCGAGTACAAACCAATTCCTTTTTATTCTATAGGCTTGCTGTGGTGGCGGGTTTGCCTGCGATTTGAATGTTAAAATGGACGCTATGGTTTCGGCATCAAGGATTTCGTCGCTGTCCAGGCACAGTACCCAATCATGGTGAGATTGAGAAATCGCAAAGTTCATTTGTCGTCCATGCGTTTCGAAACGATGGTAAATAGGGCTTATTCCAAAGCTTTGGCAAATAGACAGCGTTTTATCCGTACTTCCGGAGTCCACCACAATCCACTCATCCGCAATGCCCATGAGTGGAGAAAGCACCTCGTGTAATAAACGAGAGGAGTTAAAAGTCAGTATACAAACAGCTATCTTTGCCATTAACTAACATCCTTAAAAATCGCTGAGCAGGTGAGCGCGTAATGTTTTCTCTGGAATGGAAATTGCGATTCTCTTCTTATCCCTTATCAACCTCGGAAAATGCCTAACCCCGCCGATCAAACCGATAAACCAGCGCCAGCGACAATGCCAGGAGTAAAAGCGGCGGGGCGAGGGCGGTGAAGGGCGCGTTGAGGGCGAACAGCAACCCCAGATTGAGGACGATCTGGTAAGCGATGTAGGTCAGCAGCCCGATGATGACGCCGAGCGCTAATCGGCTGCCCATGCCGGGCGCGCGCGGGGCGGTGAAGGTAAACGGGATGGCCAGCAAAATCATCGCCAGCACCAGCAGGGGCTGGCCGAGTTTTTTCCACAGCGCCAGGCGGTATTCGGTGCTGGGCTGCCCCGAGCCCTGCAGGTAATCGATATAGCGATCCAGCTGTTGGAGCGAGAAGCTGCCGGCCGGCAGGGTCAGCTCTTTCAGGCTCGGCACGGCGAACAGCGAGCGCCAGAGCAGGCTGTCTTGCCGCTGAATCGTCTCCTTTCTGCCTTGCCAGCTTTTTTGCATCACGTTGTGCAGCAGCCAGCTGCCGTCGGCGGCGGTGCTGGCGCTGTCGGCGTAAATGTAAGATTCCAGCGCGTGGTTGGCCTGATAGCGGAAGATCTCAATGCCGTGGGGCTGGTCGTTCTCATCGACGGTTTTGACCGTCACAAACTCGTTGCCGCGCCGCGCCCACAGCGGGTTAACGGTGACGTCGTTATCGTTCGACTGCGCCAGCGCGTTGTTCTTTATCTGCAGCGCGCGTTGCTGCAGCGGCGAAGCGGCCCATTCATCGAGGGCGCCGAGCGAGAGGTTCATCAGCAGCCCGGCGGCGAGCATCACCAGCGCGATGCGGAATATCGACATCCCGGCGGAGCGGATCGCGGTCAGTTCCAGACTCTTGGAAAGCTGCCCCAGCCCGACGATGCCGCCGAGCAGCGCGATAAACGGCCCCAGATCGACCAGGCTGCGCGGCAGGGTCATCACGGTCACCAGCAGCGCCTGCTGCCAGCGGTAGCCGCCCGGAGTGACGTCCTCCAGCTCGTTGATCAGCGTAAAGGTGGTGAACAGCGGGATGAGCAACCCGGCCGCGGCGGCGAAGCCGATGAACACGTTGCGCATTAGGTAGCGGCTAAAAATAGTCATCGGGAGGGTTTCCGCAGCAGGGATAAGTCGCGCGCCAGCAGCAGGGCGATGCCGACAGCCATCGCTATCGGCACCAGCCAAACGCCGGGGATCGTTGGCAGAGAGCCGTTGGCCACCAGCGTGCGGCAAATGTTGCCGCCATAGAAAATTACGGTAAACAGCACCGTGAGGGGCAGCAACGCGGCGTAGCGACCCTGCCGCGGCTTGATGCGGCTAAAGGGGATCGCCAGCAGCACCATCAGCACGGTGGTCAGCCCGCGGCTCTCGCGCCATTGCAGTTCGGCGGCGTCGCCCGGATCGGCGGAGCGCGCCAGTTCCGCCGGCGAGGCCGACTTGTGCCGGCTCTCGGCGCTGGGCACGAACGGTTTAAGCGCGATGTCAAAGTTGTCGTAATTCTGGCCGTTGTCGTCGGCGCCCTCACGATCCAGCACATAGGCGGTGCCGGTTTTCAGCCGCACGGCGGGGCTGGCGGGAGAGGCGTCGAGCACCTCCACCGACTGCGCGCGGTACAGGTTGGTGTGATGGCCGCCGCGCACATAAATCAGGGCGTCCGTCAGGTGGTTGGCCGTTTTGTCGACGTGATTGGCGAGGATCATGCGGCCGTTGCCGCTGACGTTGAATTTGTCGGCCTGCAGGTGGCTCACGTCCAGCACCGATTGCGACTGTTGCTGCAGCTGATAAATATTGGCGTACGCCCAGGGCCTGCCATACAGCGACAGCAGCGTGACCGCTATCGCCAGCGGCACGGCGAGCAGCAGCACCGCCTTATACAGCCGCAGCGGGCTGGCGCCGGCGGCCAGCATGGCGGTGATCTCCGCATCGCTGTACAGCTGGCTCAGCGCCACCGCCACCGAGACATACAGCGCGACGGGCAATATCATCTCCAGCGCGATCAGCGATTTATAGAAAACCACGTCGGCCACCACCCGCAGCGCCAGCGTGCCGTTGGCGGCGTCGGTCAGGTAGCGCTGGGCGGAGTAGCTGGCGAACATGAAGATCAGAAACCCGGCGATCATCATCACCAGGCGGCGGATCTCAACCGTGATATAGCGTTCAATCAAAGACATGCGTCATCGGCTCCCGGCGGCGTGCGCTTCATGGCGTCTCCTGCGCGATCAGGGTGCGCAGCAGGGCGATCACCTGGTCAACTTCCTGCGGGGTGAGTGCGCCGTCCTTCGCCCACTGCACGCGCCCGGCCTTATCCAGCACCACGATGGTGGAGCTCTCCTCCGGCAGCCGCCAGGCCATGCGCCCCAGCCCGTCGCTGTCGACGATGAACTGCGCCCAGGGGTAATGGCGTTTGTTTTTCTCGATCTTGCCGCGCACGAAGAAGCCGGAACCCGGTATCGCGTCGTCGGTGTTGACGATGGTGGTCGGCTGGAAGCGATCGCCCGGCAGGTTCGCGTCCTTAACGGCGTTGATCAGCAGCGAGTTCTTCTTTTTGGCTGAGGTGCGCCCGGCGATGTACTGGATCACCCGCACCTTGCCCGCCAGTTTTGCGCTGTTCCACGGCCGGTAGCTGAAATCGCCGTTGCGCAGCAGCAGCTCGCCGCGATCGGCGATGGCGATCGGCGCCACCGGCCGGCCATGCACGAAGTTATGCGCAGATGCCGCCAGCGGCGACAGCAGCAGCGCAAGGGTCAGCAAGCGACGTAACGTCATCATGGCTCCGTGCAACCCGCTTATCTGCCCGCCGCGATGGCCGGCTGGGAAAACGACAGCGGAAAGCGCGCCAGCAGCAGCTCCAGGCGCTGGCGGATGTCGATATCCAGGATCGCCGGCCGGTCATAGATATCGCCGCCGGCCAGCTTGTCCGCCACCATCACGTCGTGCCGGTCGCCCATCAGGCCGTTAATCGCCGCTAGGAAGCGCGAGATCTGCCGGGCCTCGCGGTTGTCGGGATCGATCGATCTTTGCGTGTCGTAAAACGACACCTGGCGGCTGACGATTTTGCGCACGTCGTGAAACTGATGCCCGGTCAGCGCCGGGCCGGCGATCAGCGTTTGCAGCTGGCGCATCTGCTCCTGGCGGTAGGTGATAAAGCCCTGTGCGCTTTCCAGCCGGGTGTGGCGCAGCGCATAACGCACGTATGACCACACCGGCTTGCTGAGCAGCAGCCGCAGCAGGTTGCCGTACAGCGTGAGGTTCTTCTGGTTGCCGTTGCGAAACGCGTCCTGAAAATGGCCGAGTACCACGGTGGTGGTGTGGAACAGGCGGTTGGCGCGGTGGGGGGCGCCGTACAGCTGCTGGGCGAAGCGCAAGTGCTTATAGCGGGCGCGGATATATTTGTAGCGCATGCGCGTAGCCGCCGCCAACTGCGGGTCTTGCAGGAAACCGTTCACCAGTTGCAGCAGCTCGCGGCGGGAAAAGCCGTCTTCCCAAAACTGCAGGCATAGCGCGTAGTTGTCCCGGATGCTCTCGGGGGAGCATTCCAGATCGATCTGCTGCGGCAGGCTGATATTCGCCTCGACCAGGTCATCCTCTTCCACCGCGACAAACAGCGCCTGGGTGGTTTCGGCGGAGAACTTCTTCCAATTCGTGATAGCGGTCATTGATTACTCTCTTTGGGCACATTCAGCCCCAACATAAAGCGATTGCGGTAGGCGCCGATCGTCGGTATCAGGGATAACAGCACGTCTAAACATTGCCCCAGTAAATAAGCGAAGGCGGCGCCCTGCACGCCGAAGGCATACGCCATCGATACCAGCAGCGCAATGTAGGCCGCCGAGGCCGTCGCCTGCGCGATCAGGAAAGCGCGCTGCTTGCCTGCCATAAACAGTAAGGATTCCTGCGGGAAGCCCATCATGGAGACGATGATCGCGCCCAGCATGATTTGAATCAGGTCATAGGCTTCCAGGTATTGCTGCCCGAAGACGGCGGAAATGAGCGGTTTGCCCACCAGCAACATCAACACCGCGACGGCCAGGCCGATGCCGCCGGCCAGCAGCGAGGAGCGCAGGCCCAACAGCCACGGGGTTTTGGTGCGCGGATCCAGGCGCATGATCTCGGGATAGAAGCTTTTTTCCAGCAGCTTGGCCGGGGTGCCCGTCGCATCGAAGAAGGTCATGGCGATCTTGAACAGCCCGGCGGCGGCCGGCCCGAGCACCACGCCCACCAGCACGGTGGTGCAGGAGTTGCGCGCGGCCCAGATGGTATGGGCAATGTTGGTGGTCCAGACGAAGTTCCAGGCGCCCTCGATGCGGCGCGCGACGTTGAACAGGCGTGGCCTCAGCGCGCCGTGGATATCGCGGCGGCGCAGTTCGCGCGCGGTGAACCACCAAAACAGCGTGCCGCCGATCAGGTTAGAGGCGTACCAGGTGACGATAAAGCCGGGGAACCCCAGATCGAAATAATAGGAGATGACGCTGCCCACTGCCTGCAGGAACGGCTTGATCGCCTGCTGGATGGCGATGAGATCGAAGCGGTTGAAGGCGCGCAGCACGCCGGTCGGCGTGGACGAGGTCATCGACGGGATCAGGGTGCAGTACAGCATGGCGAGCCAGAAGCTTTCGCTGTCCAGCCCCAGGGCGTGAGACAAGAACGGCAGCATGATCATGCCGCCCAGCACGGCGATGACGCCGCTGGCGATATCCAGGCCAAAGGAGAAGGCGACGACGTCGCGGAAGCGCCCGGTATTTTGATGCTCCAGCGCCGGGGTGCCGAATTGCACCACAAACTGCCAGGTCTGGAATTTGATGAAATCGCTGACCGCTTTGGTGTAGGCCTGGATCACCACCAGCACGCCGAACATTTCAGGCGACATGCCTTTCCCGGCGCAGGAGAGCGCCAGCAGGCCGAGCAGCGCGCTGGCGACGCTGCCGGAGCCTAAATAGGCGGCATTACGTAAAATGGAGCGAAACGCGCCATCGGAAAACCACCGTTTCATAACCAAAACCAGCCGTTATCGTTGTTTTGCTGCATTTTTTGTTCCGCCGTCATGCGCTTGCCCTGTGTGCGTTTAATAAACCTGAGTTTCTTCGCCGGCGTTTTCGCCGGGTTGCCCGATATCGCTCTGTGGGCGCTTCGCGGGATTCACTACGGCGGAAATGGCGTTGAGCGCGTTGCTCAGCACCTCGTCGTAAGGGGCTCTGGCGTCCAGCTCGATGATGCGCGCACCGTTGTACTGCAGGCGCACCATGGCGGCGATCTTGTCTTTCAGCTCTTCATAGCTGTGATCGGGCTTGCGGGAAAACGCCGTATCGACGTCGATATCAAGGCGAATGATCAGCGCCGGCCGATAGACGGCCATGCGTTGATATAAACGGCGTTCGCGCGCCGCCAGGCGGCTCAATAGCCAGCCTTTTGCGCGTTCCACGCCGATGCCGGGCCCATCGTAGTAAAAACCTGAAATTTCCGCCTGCGGGTAGCGATCGCTGACCACCAGCACGCCGCTCTGCGCCAGCCGTCGCACCTTGCGCAGGTTGGCGGCGCGCCACAGCGAAAAGCCGTACATGATCAGCGCCGCCCACAGCGCCGGCGGCCTGTTGCTCATGCGCTGGGTTTTATCGGATTTGGCCGCGAGGCGCCGTTCCAACCACACGCCGATGAACGGCAACTTCTTGATTTTGTCGCCGTCTTCGCCGGAGATCAGCCCCAAATAGCGGCGCTCCGTGGGGCGATGTTGCTGCAGGTTTTTCACCAGATCGGCGGTCAGCGTGGACTTGCCCGTGCCGTCGCTGCCCACCACGGCAATCAGCCCGGTGATGCAGGTGGGAGAGGTATCCTGTTCGGCGGTGAGTTTATTTTTTTTCATCTGTTTCGGTACGAAAAGGTTATTTGGCGGCTAGGCATTAGCGGCCCTCAGCGATATTTTAACGGCGCGCAGTGAGGCATCGAAAATACGGTTAGCCGGCTCGCGGCCGTCTAAATCCAATATGTTAGCGCCATTAAACGTCAGGTGCGGGATGACGGCGATCTTTTCACGCAACGCCGCCAGCGAGTGATCGGGTTTACGTGAATAGGCCGTTTGTTCGTCAATATCCAGCCGAATTAATAATAAGGGCTGATAAGACGCCATCCATTGGTACAGCTTTTGTTCGCGCTTTCTCAGCCCGCGGATCCAGCTATTGCCGCCGGTGGTTTTCGCCAGCTGCGGGCCATCGAAACGAAACCCCGCCACTTCGGCCTGCGGATAACGATCGGTGATCAGCAATGCGCCGCTGCGGCTTTTCTTCAGCATGCGACGGAATTTATAAACGCGCCAATAGGAGAGTAAAAAAATTACCAGCGCCGTGGCATTATCCGGCGGTGTGGAAGGGCGCTCATGCACGCGTTCCGATTTCTTCAGCAAATAACGCCCGAAGGGCGCGCCAATAATCGGCAGCGAACTGATCCATTCGCCGATGCGCCCGGAAGACTGGCCGAGATACAGCAGTTCGGCAGGTTCTTGTGCCGATAACGCGTTGACCAGGCTGGCAGCTAACGTGGATTTTCCCGAGCCGTCACAGCCGGTTATCGCTATTACGCGCACGGGCGAGCGATCAGATGAAGGTCTTATCTGCTGACTCACAATAATTGATCCAATGCGAAAAAAACTATTGTATTCCAATACGCCTTGGGTTCAAGATATTTATTGTGCTTTGCTGCGATAAAATAATGAGATTGGTATTCTTGTTCGCTATTTGAATTGATATTTATGGCGTTCGTTCTTGTTATTTTGTGCTAATTGTTCGTGCGCGCGCCGGTTTCGCTTTTTATGTTAATTTCCGGTAGGGCTCACGGTGAAAAAAGAGCAGAGGTTTTCAATTTTCGCTTAATATTTTGTGCTTTTTGGCGCCGCGCTACGGTAGATTTTTTCACGTAGCCGCCACGGCAATGATAAGCGACAGGTCGCTTCAAATATGGCACGCCGTTTCTGGTGTATTGAAAGAGAGTCTTATTATGAGTGCAAAATTTCCGCCGCTGATTGCGGTTATCGGCAGCGACGGATCGGGTAAGTCCACCGTTTGTGAACATCTGATCGCGTATATGAAACATTATGGCCCGGCGGTGCAAGTGCATCTGGGCAAACAGGCGGGCAACGTCGGCCGCGCGGCGGCGAAATTGCCGCTGCTCGGGCGCTCGGTGGGCAAGGCTATCGAGAGTAATACCAAAAAAGTCAAAACGAAAAAATCCCGCATCGGCCTGTTGCCGTCGGCGGTGATCATCGCTTTCGTGGGGCGGCGGCTGCTGCGTTTCCGCCGCATGCTGGCGTACCGTCGGCAAGGGTTCATCGTGTTGACCGACCGTTTTCCGCAGGCGCAAATCCCCGGCGCTTACGACGGTACGGTTTTTCCCGTCGACGTGGAAGGGAGCCGTTTTGTCCGTTGGCTGGCGGCGCGGGAGCGGGCGGCGTTCCAATGGATGGCGGGGCAAAAACCGGATCTGGTACTCAAGCTGAATGTCAGTCTGGACGTGGCCTGCGCGCGTAAACCCGATCACCGCAAAGCGGCGTTGGAGAAGAAGATCGCCGTCACGCCGTTATTGACGTTCGAAGGCGCCGACATCGTGGATCTCGATGCCGATCGGCCGATCGAGGAGGTGCTTTCGGCGGCGGAAAAAGCCATCGGGGAATTTATGGCGGCGCAGGGTTATCGCTATTCGGCTGATGGGGTATCAACGGCTGCGCACTGAGGTGCGCAGCGATTCGGCAGGGCGGCGATACCATTTTGGCACCGCCGCCGCGGCCGAGAGGGAAGGCTTTATTTTTTCAGCGCCGCAAAGGCGCGCACGATGGCGTCTATCTCTTCATCGCTGTGCGCGGCATTGACGCTGCAGCGCAACAGGGTGACGCCCGCCGGTGCGGCCGGTGGCAGCACCAGGTTTACATACACCCCGTGGGCGATCAGCTCGCGCCAGAAACGCAATCCTTCTTCTTTTGAACCGATCATCACCGGCACCACCGGGCTGATGCGCGGCCCCAGGGTATACCCCAGTTCGGCGAGGCCGTGGTACAGACGGTGCGCGTTGCTCCACAGCTTTTCCCGCAGCTCGGGATGGCGCGCGATTTTTTGCAGCGCCGTGCGCACCGATGCGATGCTGGACGGCGACGGCGAAGCGGTAAAGATATACGGCCGGCTGCTGTAGCGCAGCACGTCCATCCCTTTGCCGCCGACGGCGAAACCGCCGATCGAAGCCAGGCTTTTGCTGAAGGTGCCCAGGATAATATCCACGTCTTGCTCGACGCCGAGCGCTTCGGCCAGGCCGCGGCCGTGCTCACCCATCACGCCGAAGGAGTGCGCTTCGTCGACCAGCAGATAGCCGCCGAGCCGCCGCTTGATATCGACGATTTCCACCAGCGGGGCGACGTCACCCAGCATGCTGTAGATGCCTTCCACGATAATGATCGCCTCGCGGGCCCGCTCGCCCAGGCGCACCATGCGGCGCTCCAGATCGGCGGCGTCATTGTGGCGGAAGCGAATAATCTCCGCGCCGCCGAGGGCGCAGGCGTCGTAAATGCTCGCGTGGCTGTCCGCGTCGATCAACACCACGGCGCCCGGCCCCGCCAGGGTGCTGATGACGCCCAGGTTGGCGGTATAGCCGGTGGAGAAAACGATAGCGCTTGGGCGATCGAAGAATTCCGCCAGCTCCCGTTCCAGCGTCAGGTGCGATCCGTAGCTGCCGTTCGCCATGCGCGAGCCGGTGGTGCCGGTGCCGAGCGCGGCCAGGGCCGCCTGGCCGGCGGCGATCGCCTGCGCATCGAACGTCAGGCCAAGGTAATTATTGGTGCCGGCGAGGACAATCTTTTGATCGCCGATGCGCCCCTGGGTGGCGGAATAGACTTCGTCGATGCAGGTGCCGAACGGATTCAGACCGGACGTTTGAAATTGCTCACGGTCATTGGCGAGCCGCGCAAACTTATCATACAGTCCCATGGTTTTTCTCCAGATAAGGGCGCAGCGCGTCAAGCAGTTGCTCCGGCGTTCTGACATCAAGCAATATATTGATAGGAATGGAGATATCTAATTCATCTTCCAGCATCATCAGCAGATCCAAGACTCTGATGGATTCCAGGCCAAGATCATTGACGAGATCGCTATCAGGTTTTATTTCCACTCCGCCTTCGACGATACCTTGCAAACACGTCAGGATATAATCCATTACAGCATCGCGATTTAGCATAAGAACGTTGACACACCTCTAATTGGAATTATTAAAACAGCCCTTCGCGCAGTGCGCGCTCCAAACTTACCTGTGGAAACCAATTAATCTGTTGCGACAGCGCGTGATTACTGGCGGACCAGTCGTGATGCGTTAATTCTCGTATTTTGCTGCGCGTCAGCATCGGCTCTTGTTTGACCAGGCGGTTCCACACCACGCTGATATCCGCCAGGGCTTTCAGCAGCGGCAGCGGAATGCCCACCAGACGCACTGGCCCGTGACGCACGGCGGCGCCGATATCGCGCAGGCGCAGCCAGTTATAGCCTTCGGCCACGCCGTCGCACAGTTCGTAAATATTCGGCTGCGCGGGTTCGGCCTGCACCCATTGGCTGACCGCCTTTGCCAAATCGCTCACGTGCAGAAAAGTGAGCTTGGCCTCAGGCGCGCCCAGCCGGGGCAGTACGCCGCGCAGCAGGCCGTTGAACAGCGGTTTCAGCTCTTTATCGCCCGGCCCGTAAACCGCCGTTGGGCGGAAAATCCCCAGCGCGATATCGCCGGAGGCGGCGATGAGTTGCTGCTCGGCGGCCTGTTTTGAATGGGCGTACCAGGACAGCGCCGGATGGCGGGCCGCCAGCGACGACATGAACAAGAAACGATTGCAGCGGCCGTTTTGCCTGGCCGCCTGCATCAGGTTCAGGCTGCCGGTGACGTTGCAGCGGGTGAACACCGCTTCCGCATGCCCGCGCACCTGGCCCGCACAATGCACGACGTATTCTGCGCCGCGCACCAGCTCGGTGAGCGAGGGCCGATCTTCCAGCGCGCCGGGGATCCACTGCAGGTTGTCCGCAGCGGCTTTTCCGGCTTGCCGCGTCAGGGCGCGCACGTTAAACCCTTGCGCCAGCAGTTCCTGGACGATATGCCGGCCGATAAAGCCGGTCGCGCCCGTCACTGCGACGGTGCCGCTCATTGCGCGAAACCGGCCAGCTGCGGCATTTGCGGATAGAGCGAAGCGCTCAGCCAGCGTTTTTTGGCCTCCGCACGGGCGGGTTTGCCCGATGACGTGCGGGGAATGCTGTGCGGCGGCAGCAGCTCGATGTCCACCGCAATGCCGAACTCGCTTTGAATGCGCGCGCTCAGCGAATGCACGATTTGTTCTCGGCGTTCTTCTGAACTGACTCGGCACTGGATTTGCAAAATGATCCTGGCCGCTTCGTCGTGTTCTTCAGTCACGAAGGCAATCGCATCGCCGGAACGGATTTCCGGTTCGGATTCCGCGACGTACTCGATATCCTGTGGCCAGATATTGCGGCCGCGAATGATGATCAAGTCCTTCTTGCGGCCGGTGACGTACAGATAGCCGTCCAGCAGGTAGCCCAGATCGCCGGTATCCATCCAGCCGGTCACCTGAATTTGCTTCTGAGATTCATCGTCGCAGAAATAGCCGTTCATCAGGCTGGGGCCGGAAATCGTGATATGGCCGACCTGGCGCTCCGGCAGCGCTTGCCCGGTTTCGCTGCGGATCTCGATGCGGTGGCCGGGCAGCGCACGGCCGCAGTTGACGAAGGTCGAGACGGCGCGGGTTTTTTTGCCCGGCGCGACCGCTTTACCCTCGTACTCCAAAATATCGCGGTCGACTGCGTTGGTTTGCGGGCCGGAGCAAGGATCGGAAAAGCTCACCGCCAGGGTGTTCTCGGCCAGGCCGTAACACGGCATGAAGGCTTTGCTGTCGAAGTTGATGCTGCTGAAGTGTTCGCCAAACTGGCCGAGCAGCTCGGCCGGGATCGGCTCGGCGCCTACGCCGGCAACCCGCCAGCTGGAAAGATCCAGATCGGCCAGCTCTTTGGCGTTGCTGCGGCGTAGACACAGATCGTAGCCGAACGGCGGGGCGACGGACACCGTGCCGCGATTCTTGGCGATCAGTTTCAGCCACTGCATCGGGCGCATGGCGAAATCTTGCGTGCGCAGATAATCGACGGACAGCTGGGTCGCTACCGGCGTCAGCAGGAAACCGACCAGGCCCATGTCGTGATAGAAGGGCAGCCATGAAACGCAGCGATCGCCCGCACGCAGCTTGATCCCGTCGCGGCTGATCGCGTTCAGGTTCGCCATGGCCGCCCGCTGGGTAATGATCACGCCGCGCGGAAAGCGGGTGCTGCCCGAGGTGTATTGGAGGTAGGCGATATCGTCGGGCGAAGGCGCGGGCAACGCGATCTCCGGCTCCGGCAAGGCGTTAAAATCCTCGTCGCTGAGGATGTGCATCGCCGACGTGTTTTCCGTAGCCGACGCGATGAGCGGTGTCCACTCTTCGCTGCTGATGATAGCCGCCGGGTTGCAACTGGCGATCAGCCCTTTCAGTTTGGCGGTGTAGGAGTCGCGCTGGCCCACGCCCATCGGGATCGCCAACGGTACCGCCACCAGGCCGGCATATTGGCACGCAAAAAAGGCTTCGACGAATCCCGCGCTGGTTTCGGCGATAAGCGCCACGCGATCGCCTTTCTTGAGCTTCAGGGACAATAAACGCCGCGCGCCCGAGATCGCTTTTTGCTGCAGCGTGCGATATTCGAGAACGGTCACGAGTTGATTGCGACGGTCGTAAAAATTCATTCCCGTATTGCCCAGCGCCGCGTAATCCAACGCGTCCACTAAAGTGGGGAAGTCCGCATAGCGCATAGGAAGAGAATGAACGGAACTTGTTTCAGACATAGACAAACTTAGCCATAGATTAAAAATCACCAAAAGAGAAAAATCACTCTTGGCGAGGTAATTGATGTTTTACTATGAATAGGTTTTTGAATAAGTTTGTTATTCAACCATCTTCATTCCGCGAACAGCGTATATTGCCGTGCTTGAGCGGCACGCCGGTTATTAACCGGTCAGAGCGCGAGTAGCCCGTGCTATCAGCCTGAACGGCACCCCGGCGATATACGAGAGGCTATTGTAATATCCGGGTTTCGCCGTTCTTTAGTCTGCATCTGTCGGGCAGGAAATAACTGTCGGCTCATAGGTTATGACCTCATGCATGGCTATCTTGGAACTTAAACACTTCCTAAACAGTATGCCGCAAGAAATCCAAAAGTGAACGATTCATTTAAGGCTAATCTTAAAAAGAGCATTAAGTGGTAAAGATGGCGACACACCTCCTGATTAAAGTCGGTACACTAAAAACGGCGAGTTTCTTTTGCCATAACAGCACGAAATAATAAAAGAGCACCATTAGCGTAGCCTGGCTGCGCCGCTTTCTGTTTCCTTTTTTTATCAATTATGGACATCACAGGGTGAATGTAGAGCCAATAATGCGCTGATTCACAGGGGGTAATATTCGGTTTTTCTTATCATTGAACCGGAGGCAATACACAATCCAATAAAAGAGAACAGCATAAAAAATGCTAAAGGCGTTGTCGCGCGCTCATTTAATTATTTTATTAAAACGTAAGGCTATTTATGATCCGTATTGAGAAAGTTCTGGATAAACGCGAACTTAAAGAATTTATTGCTTTTCCCTCGCAACTGTTTCGCGATGATCCGAACTGGATTGAGCCGCTGCATGTCGAGCGCGAAGAGCACCTGTCAAAGAAGAATCCCGGCACCGACCATATTGAATGGCAGGCATGGGTGGCCAAAAAACAAGGCAAAGTCGTTGGGCGCATCACGGCGCAAATCGATTCTCTGCACCGGGAGCTGCATGGCGAGGATACCGGCCACTTCGGCATGATTGACGCCGTTGACGATCCCGCCGTTTTCAGCACCTTATTCACGGTCGCGGAAGAGTGGCTGAGATCGAAAGGCGCGCGTAAAATCACCGGGCCATTCAGCCTCAATATCAATCAGGAAAGCGGCCTGTTGGTCGAAGGGTTCGATACCCCGCCTTCCGCCCTGATGACGCACGCGAAACCCTACTACGCGGCCCAGATAGCGCAACAGGGCTACAGCGAAGGGATTGATTTGCTTGCCTATTGGATGAAAAGAACCGATCTGCATTTTTCGCCGTCGCTGACCCGGATGATGGATCAGGTGCGCAAAAAGGTGACCGTGCGCCGCCTCAATCGCAAGCGCTTTCGCGAGGAGATGCAGGTGCTGCGCGAGGTGTTCAACTCCGGGTGGCAGCATAACTGGGGGTTTGTCCCGTTCACCGAGCATGAGTTCGCCACCATGGGGGATCAGCTGAAGTTTCTGGTGCCCGACGATATGATCCATATCGCCGAGGTGGATGGTGCCCCCTGCGCCTTTATTGTCGGCTTGCCAAACATCAACGAAGCGATTGCCGATCTGCAGGGGCGGTTATTGCCGTTCGGTTGGGCGAAGCTCTTGTGGCGGCTGAAAGTCAGCGGCGTGCGCACCGCGCGCGTGCCGTTGATGGGCGTGCGTCAGGAATATCAATTCAGCCGCATCGGGCCGATTATTGCGCTGTTGCTTATTGAGGCGCTGCGCGAGCCTTTCGCGAAGCGCAATATCGACGCGCTGGAAATGTCGTGGATCCTGGAAACCAATACCGGCATGCGGACGATTTTAGAACGCATCGGCGCAGTTCCCTATAAGCGCTACCGCTTGTTCGAGAAAACGCTTTAACCGGCTGATAACGCATCGCCTTTTCACGTTCTCAGAATAATAACCGCGGCAGGGTATTTTCGGGCGGTGCCGTTTCAGGGGCAGGGTGACGGCGCGTGAGGGAATGCATCACTTCCTGGAAGAGAACAGTTAAGGTCCTTAATTAATAAACTCGTGATAAATTCACGCCGCGTTATTTATTCGCGAGTGATTGTCGCAGTCTTGACGAGAGCAGATTGTATGCCTGTGGAAAAGAAAAAAGGAATAAGCCGATTAACCTACAGCATAAGGAATTCCTGGGCCGGGTTTATTGACGCCGTGCTTACCGAAGATGCGTTCCGCCAATTATTGGTTATTAACGCCATTTTACTGGTTGTTACATTTGGTTTAGATATTACAAATATAGAACGGCTGTTATTAATCACCTGCAGTTTTCTGCTATTGGTGGTTGAGCTGCTTAATACGGCGATTGAAACCGTGGTCGATCGCATTTCGCTGGAATTGCATCCGTTATCCAAACGCGCCAAAGATTTGGGCGGCGCAGCGCAGCTGGTGGCCGTGGTGATGACTATCATTATTTGGGGAATGGTGCTGCTGGGGCGATAGGGGCTTTGGTGGCTCAACCAGCAAGCCGGTTGCCGTGGCGATATAAGCGGTTATCATCGTTGTTTTGCGTCCTCTGCCATTTCAGCAAGGAGAGTTGGCCGTTATGCCCGTGAATTTTGATCTCAACGATCTTTATGCGTTTCGCGCGCTGGTGGAGTACGGCAATTTTCGGCTGGCCGCAGAGTCCATCTGCCTGTCGCAGTCGGCATTGAGCCGCAGGATTGAGAAGCTGGAAAACGCGCTGGGCATCAAATTGTTCGACCGCACCACCCGGCGCGTGACCTTGACGCTGTACGGGCAGGCCTTCGCCGAACGTTCGGAGCAGTTACTGATGAACGTCGAAGCGGTGATGGCCGATATCGATAAGGTCAGCCAGGAGCGGGTGGGGCTGGTCACCGTCGCCACGGTGCCATCGGCGGCCTACTATTTCATGCCCGACGTGATACGCCGTTTCCGGCTTCGCTATCCGCGCGTGCGCGTTAAGCTGATCGACGGCAGCGCAGGCAATGTCATCGAGGCGGTCACCGGCGGCCAGGCCGATTTCGGCATCTGCTTCGCCGGGCGGCTGCAGCCTAATCTTGAGTTTGTGCCGTTGGTGGGGGATGTCTACGTGGCCGCCTGCCGGCGTGACCATCCGCTCGCCGGTAAAAAGAGCCTCACCTGGCGGGAGTTTTATCAGCAGGATTACGTGTCGCTGGATAAAACCTCCGGCAATCGCAATCTGCTCGATCAGCGCCTGGAACACCTCGTGCCGGAACGCCCCAGCGTGTGTGAAACTCGCCATGTGACGACCATGCTGGGCATGGTTGAGGCGGGCATCGGCATTGCCGCCGTGCCCGCCATGTCGATGCCCGCTTCAGAGCATTCAGTGTTGACGTCGGTGCCGCTGGTCGATCCGGTGGTGAAACGCACCGTAGGCCTCATCAGACGCGGCGGCCGCATGCAGTCTTTCGTCGCCGCCGAGCTGGAAAAGCTGATTACTGAACAGTATCACTCTGCCTGACCGGCTGCGGCGCCGGCACGGTTCGCATGCCGGTCGCGCGAATGGTCGGCTGCGCCTGAGAGGAGGCGAGGAAGTCCAGCAGCGCTTTGCCTTCGCGGCGGTGCTCCGCCTTGGCGGTCACCGCGCCCGCGAAGCGGGTGATGTACTGCACGTTTTCCGGCAGCTCTCCGATAAAGGTCACGCCCGCCACGGGTAGCAATTCGCTGACCTGCTGGAAGCCGAGCGCGTATTTCCCCTGCGCCACTTCAGAGGCCACCGGGATGCGCTCAACCTTATGCGCCTTTCCTTTTACCTGTTCCTCGATACCCAGCTTTTTGAACAGTTGGCCGCTGACATAGCGGCCGCTGGCGCTGTCGGAATAGGCGAAAGAGTCCGCCTGCAGCAGGACCTTGCGCAGGTCGGCATCCGTTTTTATCACCGGCTTGGGCGCGCCCTGTTTGACCACCATGCCGATCGGCGAATCGGCCAGCTCCACGCGCGAACCCGGCTGGGTCCAGCGCTCTTTTTCCAGTTGGGTGAGCGCGTCGCCCACCATGATCAGCACATCGGCTTGCTCTCCGCGCGCTAACCGCGCGGGGATCGCCTGCGGCGTTTTGCCCATCGAGGGGCCGGACACCAGAATGATTTTGTCGCCGCTTTGGGCTTCATACTCCGGGGCCAGCTTCTCCAGCGCGGCTTTGAAGCCGCCGGAGATCATCACGGTCACGTCTTTGGCCAGCGCCGCCGTACTGCAGGAGGCGCACACCAGCGCGGCGAGGATCGAACGAGTGAGTTTTAGCATGACATCATTCCTTTTGAGATGGCGGCTTAGTGCGCGGTTTGCAGCGGCATGGCGATGCGGCGATACATATACAGCGTTGCCAGCAGGGCGCACAGCGCGGCGAAGCTCATCCAGTAGCCCGGTGAAGCCTTGTCGCCGGTGTATTCGATCAACGCGGTGGAGACTACCGGCGTAAAGCCGCCGAACACCGCCGTCGCCAGGCTGTAGGCCAGCGAGAACCCGGCCACCCGCACTTCCGTTGGCATGATCTCCGTCAAGGCCGGGATCATCGCGCCGTTGTAGAGGCCGTAAATGAAGGACAGCCACAGCAGCACGGCCAGCATCATGCTGAAGCTGGGGGCGGCGGCGAGCAGGCTCAGCGCCGGGTAGGCGGTGGCCAACGTCAGCAACGTCATGGCGACCAGCACCGGTTTGCGGCCGAAGCGATCCGACAGCGC
Organism: Serratia sp. OLAL2; assembly: GCF_002752475.1. Classification (NCBI taxonomy): domain Bacteria; kingdom Pseudomonadati; phylum Pseudomonadota; class Gammaproteobacteria; order Enterobacterales; family Yersiniaceae; genus Serratia; species Serratia sp. OLAL2. The sequence goes on from NZ_MSTL01000006.1 coordinate 31,322, forward strand.
GCCGCCGATGGGCAGCCAGATGAAGTTGGAGATCGCCACCAGCAGGGTGACCAGCAAGCTGTCGGAAGCGCTGAGCAGCAGCACCTTTTTGCCGAAGGTCGGCGCATAGACGGTGATGAGGTAAAACGCGGTGGTGGTCATGGCGACCATCAGCATGCCGGCGATCACCACCGGCCAGTTTTTCAGCAGGGTTTTAAACACGTCGCGCATCGCCAGGTGGTGACGGCGAGCGGTAAATTCCTGCGTCTCTTCCAGCTTGCGGCGCAGGAAGAAGATGAAGGGAACGATCAGGCAGCCAAACAGGAAAGGCAGGCGCCAGCCCCATTCGCGAATGGCGCTTTCTTCCAGCGCCGCATTGAGCGCGAAGCCCATGGCTGCCGCCACCATGATAGCCACCTGCTGGCTGCCGGACTGCCAGCTGGTGTAGAAGCCTTTACGGCCCGGCGTGGCGATTTCAGCCAGATAGACGGACACGCCACCCAGCTCCGCGCCCGCCGAGAAGCCTTGCAACAGACGCCCGCACAGCACCAGCAGCGGCGCCCAAAGCCCGATGCTTTGGTAAGAGGGGATCAGCACGATCAGGAAGGTGCCAGCGGCCATGATCGACAGGGTCACGATCAGCCCTGTGCGGCGGCCGACTTTATCGATGTAAGCACCTAGCACGACAGCGCCGATCGGGCGCATCAGAAAACCGGCGCCGAATACCGCGAAGGTCATCATCAGCGAGGCAAATTCGCTGCTGGCCGGGAAAAAGGTGTGTGCGATGTAGGTAGCGTAAAAGCCGAACAGGAAAAAATCGAACTGTTCTAAAAAGTTGCCGGAGGTGACGCGCAGTATCGCGCCGGTTCTGGCCCTGATGGTCATGGGTGAGGTAGAGGAATGCATCTTTATCTCCAGTTTGTTATTGGCGCTTGACGCCGCGCCTGTTGCTGAAGACTCGCTCAGGAAAATAAACTAAATAAGCGCAATAAACGCATGACGCGATGCGTTTGACGCATCAATCGGCGTTAACAATGTTGCCTAACCCGATGTAACGTGGCGTTAACAAGTTTGTCGCTCATTGCCCGCTGCGCAGAACGCCGAAAACGTTATGCGCTTTTTGTGACAGGGTTCATAAAGGGGCGGCGGGGAAGCGCCCCGTGCCTCTGAACGATTGTTCGATACCGTACGTAAAAAGATGAATACCTCGCACTGCGTTTGCAAAATACGTGGATGTACGTTCAGCCTTGCAGTATCCACGTATGCCTTTGCATGTTATCCCTGCGCCTCTCTGCTATAGCTTTACATCTATATAGTTACTGATCTATATTTTAGGGAGGTCCCGTGTGGGAAATTAAAACAACGGATGCATTTGATCATTGGTACAGATCGCTCAGCGATGCCGATCGGGCCGGCGTACTTGCCGCATTGATGGTCCTGCGGGAAAAGGGGCCGGGGCTGCCCAGACCCTATGCCGATACGGTTAAAGGCTCACGTTACAGCAATATGAAAGAGTTGCGCATTCAGTGCCGAGGCGAACCGTTGCGGGCATTCTTCGCTTTCGATCCGTACCGTATTGGCATTGTGCTTTGCGCGGGCAATAAAGCCGGTAATGAAAAGCGTTTTTACGATCGGATGATCCAGGTTGCCGATCGGGAATTCACGAACTGGCTGAACACATTAAACGAGAAGGAGTGACGCGATGGGCAGAACGTTGGAACAGCTTATTGCGGATGAAAAGCCCGAGGTCGTGGCCAAAGCACAGGCGCTGGCGGCGGACATCATGCTGAACATTCACCTTGCCGAGCTGCGTGAAAAAGTACAGAAAACGCAGGTTGAAATGGCGCAGGCGCTGGGGATCAGGCAGCCGACCGTTGCCGTGATGGAAAAACCGGGCCGCGATCTGAAACTGTCTTCGCTTAAACGCTATGTTGAGGCGGCCGGCGGCAAACTGCGCCTGGACATCGAACTGCCGGACGGCTCTCACTACGAATTTGTGCTGTAAGCGCTAACGGCAGAAAAGCAAAAGCCCGCTCAGGTTTCCCCGAGCGGGCTTTGCGTACCTGGGATGCTTTGAAACAACCAGGCGGCCGTAAAAGCAAAGAGGCGCAAGACGGGCAGGCTGTCTGAGCACTTTCGTTTGGGCCGGATAGCGTTAAACAAGCCACGCGCACTCCCTTTGCGATGTCTTGCTTGCCCGTAACTGTCTCCTTGCTCCTTAGCTGAAACGATACAAATTATATTGATAAGTAGCTCGTTTCATGTGCAAAAACTCAACGTCTTTCATTAAAACTGCGATGAAATTCGTATTTTTATCGCGCTATTTCGTCAAATACTCACCCGGTGAAGCTCATCACATTTCTTTAACCTGCTTAACAGTAGATTTTCCTTGTTTATAAAAAATCGATTCAGCTAAAGGGGAAGGGAAATGAAAAAGACATGGGTGATGGCGGTGTTTTCGGCCCTGATTTCAGGGCAGGCTGCGGCGCAGAGTTGGGTGCTGACCAGCGCTGAAGATGGCGTGGAGAAAGGAAACTGGAAGATTTCGAGCGAGGCGCTGAAGGTGAAGGATAAAACGTTCAGCATTGAGCAGAAAGTGTTGCACGGCGGTAAGCAAGAAGGCAGCAAAGTCGTGATTATCCGCAGCGAGGATGGCCTGACCATCACGCTGAGTCCCACTCGCGGCATGAACCTCCTGCGGGCAGAAGGCTTTGGCGCGAAAATGGGATGGGATTCCCCGGTCAAAGAGGTGATCAACCCCGCCTTTATCAACCTGGAAAGCCGCAATGGGCTCGGCTGGCTGGAAGGTTTCAATGAGATGATGGTGCGTTGTGGCTATGAGTGGACCGGTCATCCGGTGACCGACGCAGGGCAAATTTACACGTTGCACGGCAAAGCGGGCAATACGCCGGCCTCGCGGGTTGAGGTTGAGGTCGCGGATACGGCGCCGTATGAAATTCGTGTTCGCGGCCTGATCAAAGAGAGCACATTCAAAAAAGCCGATCTGCAAACCCTGACCGAATTGCGCTATGTGCCCGGCAGCAACAGTTTCCGCCTGCATGATGTGTTAACCAACCGGGCGGATTATCCCCATGACTACCAGATTATTTATCACAGCAATTTCGGCGCACCGATTCTGGAAAATGGCGCCCGCTTCCTGGCGCCGATGGCCAGCATCAGCCCGTTTAACGACTATGCCAAAGCCGGGCTGAAGACCTGGGCAACCTATGCCGGTCCAACCAAAGGGTTCGATGAAATGGTCTTTAACATTAAGCCCTTATCGGATCCGAATCATCAGACACTGGCGGCGCTGGTCAATAACGCGGGCGACAAAGGGGTGGCGATTCAGTTCGATACCCGCCAGTTGCCCGTCCTGACGCTGTGGAAGAATACCGATACGTTAAAACAGGGGTATGTCACGGGGATTGAGCCGGGCACCAGTTATGCCTACCCGGTCACTATCGAGCGCGAACAAAAACGCGTTAAGCAGCTGCAGCCAGGCGCCAGTGCGCAGTTTGATCTGACCTATACCTTGCTGCACAGCAAAGCGCAGGTGGCGGATCTGGAGCAGAAGATTGCGGATATTCAGGGCAAGGTAAAAATTGATGAGAATGACGCGCCGATAGCCAAAGAGTAACGCTGCCTGTCGATGCATTTAGCGTTAAAGCAAAAAGCCCGCTTAAGTTTCCTTAAGCGGGCTTCTCTAAATATGGCTCCTCTGACTGGACTCGAACCAGTGACATACGGATTAACAGTCCGCCGTTCTACCGACTGAACTACAGAGGAATCGTGTGAACGGGGCGAATAATAGCGGGGCGCCTGGGGTTTGTCAAAGCGCTAAACTGCAAAAAAAGTGCGTTTGCTGAGGGAATGAGCACCTTGCGCTGTTTTTCGGCATTTTCCATCGCTATGCGTTGATTTTTGCATCCCCAATCGTTTTGACGCCGCTTGCACACGCCTTTGCACGGCGATGGTGCAGGGCCGTTCTCCCCCCCATACTTCCTCTCGCGTTAGCCGTATTGCCCAGTCCCCGGCTAACGCCGCCACACGCCGCGCCGCAACTGATATGTAGGATGAATAAGCAAACAATATGTATTCGTCGTCACAATGGCTGGATTTTTGCTTACCCATTTTTGGGGAATGCGACTGCGCTCTCAAGAAAATTATTTTCCCCGTCTACACATAAAGTGACTGATCCGCGCCCCAGGGCGTTTCGCTACAACAGTGCTGAGGAAGATAACAATGTCATCGAAATCGATAAAAAGTCCGCTCGCTGCTTTGCTCATCGGTTGTTTAGGTACGGCGTTTTCCGCGCAGGCCGATATTGTCATCGGCGTCGCTGGGCCGTTCTCCGGGCCGAACGCCACTTACGGCGATCAGTATTGGCGCGGGGCTTCGCAGGCGGCGGCGGATATCAACGCCGCCGGCGGCATCAAAGGGGAAAAAATCAAGCTGGTGCAGGGGGATGACGCCTGCGAACCGAAACAGGCGGTCGCGGTCGCCAACCGGCTGGTGGATCAGGACAAGGTCTCGGCGGTGGTCGGCCACTTCTGCTCCTCTTCCACCATGCCCGCCTCCGAGGTGTATGACGAGGCCGGCATCATCGCCATTACCCCCGGCTCCACCAACCCGCAGATCACCGAGCGCGGCATGAAGACGATGTTCCGCATGTGCGGGCGCGACGATCAGCAGGGGGTGATCGCCACCAACTACATGCTGGATACCCTGAAGGCCAAACGCATCGCGGTGATCCACGATAAAGACACCTACGGCCAGGGGCTGGCGGACGCAGCGAAGGCGGCAATGAACAAGCGCGGGGTCAAGGAAGTGCTGTATGAGGGGCTGTCGCGCGGTGAGAAAGACTTCAACGCGCTGGTGACCAAGATCGCCTCGGTCAAGCCGGACGTGGTCTACTTCGGCGGCTGCCATCCGGAAGCCGGGCCGCTGGTGCGCCAGATGCGCGAGCAGGGCGTGACCGCCAAGTTCTTCTCCGGCGACTGCGTGGTGACCGAAGAGCTGGTGACCGCCGCCGGCGGGCCGCAGTACACCAACGGCGTGCTGATGACCTTCGGCAACGATCCGCGTCAGATCGCGGAAGGCAAGGCGGTGATCGCCAAGTTCCGCGCCAGCGGTTTTGAACCGGAAGGGTACACCCTCTACTCCTATGCCTCGATCCAGGCGATCGCCGCCGCCTTCAACGCCACCGGCGGCAAAGACAGCGCCAAGGCCGCCGAATGGCTGAAGTCGCACGACGTCGACACCGTGATGGGCAAAAAAGCCTGGGATCAGAAGGGCGACCTGAAGGTCTCGGACTACGTGGTCTATCAGTGGGATGACAAGGGCAAATATCACCAGCTTTGAACAACCCAATACTGACGTTGTGACTCTATGACAGACGGGCTCGCCGCCCTGGCGAGCCCGTTCCGCGATGACCTTTGGGCCGCGTCGGACTGCGTTGGCGGCCTTACCAGGCGAGACTGCTCATTATGGATGTATTCTTTCTGCAACAGCTGATCAACGGCCTGACCCTCGGTGCGGTGTATGGCCTGATCGCCATCGGCTACACCATGGTTTACGGCATCATCGGCATGATCAACTTCGCTCACGGCGAGGTGTACATGATCTCCGCCTACCTGTGCGCCATCGGTTTGGCGCTGCTGTCGTTCTTCGGGCTGCACTCGTTCCCGTTGCTGATCCTCGGCACGCTGGTGTTCACCATCGTCATCACCGGGGTGTACGGCTGGGTGATCGAGCGCATCGCCTACAAGCCGCTGCGCAACTCCACCCGCCTGGCGCCGCTGATCTCCGCCATCGGCATGTCGTTAATCCTGCAAAACTACGCGCAGATAAGCCAGGGGCCGCGCCAGCAGGGCATCCCGACGCTGCTGAGCGGCGTGTTCCGCCTGGAGTTCGACGGCGGCGTGGTGCAGATCACCTACACCAAGGTGTTCATTCTGGTGGCGTCACTGCTCGGCATGGCGATCCTCACCTACATCATTCAGCGTACCCGGCTAGGGCGCATCTGCCGCGCCACCCAGCAGGATCGCAAAATGGCCTCGATTCTCGGCATCAATACCGATCGGGTGATCTCGCTGGTGTTCGTGATCGGCGCCGCCATGGCCGGGCTGGCCGGGGTGCTGATCACCATGAACTACGGCACCTTCGATTTTTACGTCGGCTTTATCATCGGTATCAAGGCCTTCACCGCCGCGGTGCTGGGCGGCATCGGTTCGCTGCCGGGCGCGATGCTGGGCGGGCTGCTGCTTGGGGTGGCGGAGGCGCAGTTCGCCGGTATGGTGAACTCGGATTACAAGGACGTGTTCTCCTTCGGGTTGCTGGTGGCGATCCTGATCTTCCGTCCGCAGGGCCTGCTTGGCCGGCCGCTGATCGCCAAGGTTTAAGGAGAACGCCATGTCGCAATCCGTGATCAACGGCGGGCTGGACGTTAAACGCAGCCTGCTGGACGCCGTCTTGGCCGGGCTGATCGCCCTGATCGTGTTCGGGCCGATCGTCGGCATCGTGCTGAACGGCTACAGTTTCAACTTCGAACCGCACCGGCTGGTGTGGATTATCGTCGCGGTGATGGTCGGGCGGCTGCTGCTGAGCCTGTTCCTGCAAACCGCGCCGGGGCGCAGGGTGTTGGAGCGCTTCGACGGCGGCAACGACGGCGTCTACGTACGGCCGCTGGGTTATAAATCCAACCTGCGCTGGATCTTGCCGCTGATGGCGGCGATCGCGCTGCTGTTTCCGTTCGTCGCCACCAAATACCTGCTGACGGTGGCGATCCTCGGCCTGATCTATGTGTTGCTCGGCCTGGGGCTGAACATCGTGGTTGGGCTGGCGGGGCTGCTCGATCTGGGGTACGTGGCGTTTTACGCCATCGGCGCCTACGGATTGGCGCTGGGCTATCAGTACCTCGGTCTGGGGTTTTGGGCGATGTTGCCGCTGGGGGCGCTGATGGCGGCGCTGGCCGGTGCACTGCTGGGTTTTCCGGTGCTGCGCATGCACGGCGACTACCTGGCGATCGTCACGCTCGGGTTCGGCGAGATCATCCGGCTGGTGCTGAACAACTGGATGTCGCTCACCGGCGGGCCGAACGGCATTTCGGTGCCGGCGCCGACGGTGTTCGGCCTGGAATTCGGCCGGCGCGCCAAAGACGGCGGCGTGCCGATCCACGAGTTTCTCGGCATCGATTACAACCCGAATCTCAAGTTCATTTTCATCTACGCGGTGCTGTTTTTGGTGGTGCTGCTGGTGCTGTACATCAAGCACCGGCTGACGCGCATGCCGATCGGCCGCGCCTGGGAGGCGCTGCGCGAAGATGAGATCGCCTGCCGCTCTCTCGGGCTGAACCACGTGCTGGTGAAACTGTCGGCGTTTATGCTGGGCGCCTCCACCGCCGGGCTGGCGGGGGTGTTTTTCGCCACCTATCAGGGCTTTGTCAACCCGACCTCGTTCACCTTCTTCGAGTCGGCGCTGATCCTGGCGATCGTGGTATTGGGCGGCATGGGGTCTACCCTTGGCGTGGTGCTGGCGGCCTTCGTGCTGACGGTGGCGCCGGAGCTGCTGCGCAGCTTTGCCGAATACCGGGTGCTGTTGTTCGGCGTGCTGATGGTGGCGATGATGATCTGGCGGCCGCGCGGGCTGGTGCGCATCAGCCGCGCCAGCTTTGCGGAACGCAAGGGGGTGGCGCCATGAGCGACGCCATTTTGCGGGTGGAACACCTGATGATGCGCTTTGGCGGCATCAAGGCGCTGAACGACGTCAATCTGGAGGTGGAGCGCGGCTCCATCACCGCCCTGATCGGCCCCAACGGCGCCGGCAAGACCACGGTGTTCAACTGCCTGACCGGTTTTTACCGCGCCACCGGCGGCGCGATCCTGCTCAATACCCACAAGCGGCCAACCGATGTGATCCAGGTGCTGGGGCAGAAGTTTCGCGCCGGTGATTGGATACGCCCGAAGCGGCTCGGTTCGCGCCTCTATTACAAGATGTTCGGCGGCACCCACCTGGTCAACCGCGCCGGGCTGGCGCGTACCTTCCAGAATATCCGCCTGTTCCGCGAAATGTCGGTGGTGGAGAACCTGCTGGTGGCGCAGCACATGCAGAGTAACCGCAACCTGATCGCCGGGGTGCTGAATACGCCGGGCTACCGCCGGGCGGAAAGCGCCGCGCTCGATCACGCCTTCTACTGGCTGGAGGTGGTAGATCTGGTGGACTGCGCCAACCGGCTGGCGGGGGAGATGTCCTACGGCCAGCAGCGGCGGCTGGAGATCGCGCGCGCCATGTGCACCGCGCCGGAGATGATCTGCCTCGACGAGCCTGCCGCCGGGCTGAACCCGGTGGAGACGGCCACGCTGAGCCGCATTATCCGCTTCCTGCGCCAGCATCACGGCATCACGGTGCTGCTGATCGAGCATGATATGGGCATGGTGATGGAGATCTCCGATCGGGTGATCGTGCTCGATCACGGCGACGTGATCGCCCGCGGCACGCCGCAGGAGATCCAGCACAACGAGGCGGTGATCGCCGCCTACCTGGGCGCGGACGAAGAGGAGCTGGCGGGATGAGCGAGGCGATGCTGGAATTTCGCGAAGTGGACGTGTTTTACGGGCCGATCCAGGCGCTGCGCAAGGTGTCGCTGCAGGTTAACGCCGGGGAGACGGTGGCGCTGATCGGCGCCAACGGCGCGGGCAAATCCACGCTGTTGATGTCGATCTTCGGCCAGCCGCGCATCGCCGGCGGGCAGATCCTGTTTGGCGGCGAGGACATCAGCCGCCGCTCCACGCACTTTGTTGCCAGCAGCGGCATCGCGCAGGCGCCGGAAGGGCGGCGCATCTTTCCGGACATGAGCGTAGAGGAGAACCTGCTGATGGGCACCATCACCGTCGGCAATCGCTACCTGGAGGAGGATTTGCCGCGCATGTTCGAGCTGTTTCCGCGCCTGAAAGAGCGGCGCAACCAGCGGGCGATGACCATGTCCGGCGGTGAGCAGCAGATGTTGGCGATCGCCCGCGCGCTGATGAGCCGGCCGAAGCTACTGCTGTTGGACGAGCCGAGCCTGGGGCTGGCGCCGATCGTGGTGCGGCAGATCTTCGGCGTGCTGCGCGAGCTGACCCGCAGCGGCATGACGCTGTTTCTGGTGGAGCAGAACGCCAACCACGCGCTGAAGTTGTCCGATCGCGGTTATGTGATGGTCAACGGCCAGATCCGCCTCACCGGCAGCGGCCAGGAGCTGTTGAACGATCCGGAGGTGAGAAAGGCCTATCTGGGCGGCGGCTGAGCGCCGCCCCACGGGCAGGGATGCCCGCGTTCATCCTTCGATGGCGCTTCGTTCTTGATCATCGTAGCGCGAGCGGGCCGCTCTGAAGGAGCCGGCGGAGGAGATAATCCACGACCAGAGCGGCAGCATGTTGAGCAGCATCTCTTCCCCCGCGTCGGTGATGGTGTAAACCACGCGGGGTAGTTTTTCCTGATAATCGCAGCGCGATATCAACCCGTCCCGCTCGAGATGGCGCAGCGTCCGCGTCAGCATTCTCTGCGTCACGCCCGCTAATTGGCGGCCTATCTCGCCGTGGCGCAGCGGCCCGTGGGTGCCCAGGAGATGCAATACGCCCAGCGACCAACGGTTGCCCGCATGCGCGAGGATCTCGCGCTTCAACCCTTCATCGTCGTTGCTCAATGCTTCACAGAACGCTTGCGAAAATTGCAGCAGCGCTTCCCGATCGCTCGTCATATTCCTCCCCGGTATCACGCGTGTACCTAATTGAACCCGTTTTTGTCAGCTGTCAGGATGACGCAGTGTCAAGACAGGAGGCAAGAATGAAATCCACAAATCCATCTATCAATACCGTGCTCATCCTCGGCGCCGGTGAACTGGGGCTGCCGGTATTGCGTGCGATGAGCCGGCAGGCTCGGTTACACCATGCTTTAAAAATCAGCGTGCTGCTCCGGCCGGAGGCCGCCCGCGCCGTGAGCGGCCCGCATCGTGCGCGGCGGGATGCGCTGGCGCGGCTCGGTATCGCCGTGGTGGAAGGCGATCTGCAGCAAAACGGCGTGGAGGCGCTGAGTGCGCTATTCCGTTCCTTCGACGCGGTGATCAACTGCAGCGGCTTTGTCGGCGGGGCGGGCACGCAGATAAAGATCACCCAGGCCGTCTTGCAAGCGGGCGTGGCGCGCTACTTCCCGTGGCAGTTCGGCGTGGACTACGATGTTGTCGGCAAAGGCAGCGGGCAACAGGTGTGGGATGAACAGCTCGAGGTGCGTCACCTGTTGCGTGCGCAGAAGACGACGGAGTGGGTGATTGTTTCCACGGGCATTTTCACCAGCTACCTGTTTGACTCGGGCTTTGGCGTGGTGGACGCGGCAACCAAAACGGTGCGCGCGCTGGGCGACTGGCGCTACGCGGTGACGCTGACCACTCCCGCGGACATTGGCCAGCTGACGGCCGCGATTTTTTTCCATCGGCCCGCGTTTCGCAACCAGGTAGTCTATATCGCCGGGGACACGCTGACCTACCGCGAGCTTGCCGATGTCATGCAGGCGCACTGGGGCGTTGAGGTCAACAGAGTCTTGTTGGACAAAGAGCGGCTGCAGGAGGAGGTGCGGAACCATCCGCGCGACGTCGGCGCCAAATACCGGCTGGCTTTCGCCCGCCCCGACGGCGTGGCCTGGGATAAGGCGAAAACCTTCAATGCGCGCCAGGGCATAGCCACCACCACCGCCGAGCAGTGGCTGGCGCAGCAATGGCCGATCTGTCAGGACGGTTAGTCGCCTGAGCACCGGAATCAGAACTGGCGCTGCATCCAGCGCACGTTCAGCCGCACCAGGGCGATGATGGCGCTGGAGAGCAGCCGCAGCCCGCCGGGCATGTCGCGGCGGCGGATGTCCAGCAGCAGCACGGTGCGCACCTGCGGGCTGTCGTTCCACACCTCGTGTTCGAAGGTATCGTCCCACAGCATGAACTCCCCTTCGTGCAGCCGGTATTCGCGGCCGTCCACTTTCAGCACCGCCGCGGGTACGCCGTCGGCGCGTTTGGGCATGTCCAGCACCAGATAGCCGCGCAGAATGCCGCGAAACGGCCCGCGGTGGGGCGGCACCTGCTTGCCGGGCGCGAGGAAGGAGAGCGAGGCGGACAGTACGTCCGGCGACGAAGCGATCAGCGCCGCCAGCGTCGGGCAACGCGCCAGGTTGCGGTCAATCGGCTGGCCGTAGGCCTTCATGATGAACATGCGCCAGTCGCGCGCGTCGTTGGCGGAGATCGATTCCTGCTGGATCATGATCTCGTGAAAACGGGGAATATTGTGCAGATCGTGGGCGACGGTCAGCGCCTCTTCGCGGATCTGCCGCCATTGGGCGGTGAAACGTTCGGCGTCGGGGAACAGCGCGGCGCTGTCGAGCACTGGTTTGCCCTGAATGCGGCGATCGTAAACATTGCGCAATGCGAGCACGGACCAATCATAAATCGCAGACATAATGACCTCGCCTCAGAAAACGCCAAAGGGACACTGCGCGCGGTTCTTCGGCGCGGCGCGTCCTGTGTGGCGGCCGGAGGGGAAGAGCGGCAGGAAAAATTGGTACGCTTCAAGAGATTAGCACAGCATTTGTGCAACCGTGTGTCTGCGAATGTGTCGAAATGCGGCGAAAAAAACCACACAATTAAAGTGTGACGCGTATCGCATTTAGCGGGCCGGTTGGTTAAAATATCGCTACTTGCCCGCACCTGTCCGGATTTTGTTTACCATGGAACACGCTCCCGTTTCGCGCTCAACCGCCTGGTTGCGCGTGGTTATCCTCGCCGTCTCGGCCTTTATCTTCAACACCACCGAATTTATCCCGGTCGGTCTGCTGAGCGATATCGCCGCCAGCTTCTCTATGCAAACCGAACAGGTCGGTCTGATCATTACCATTTATGCCTGGATCGTCGCCGCCGCCTCGTTGGCGTGCATGCTGCTGACCAGCAAAATTGAGCGCCGCAAGCTGCTGATCGGCGTGTTCATGCTGTTTATCGCCAGCCACGTGCTGACCGCCGTGGCCTGGGACTTCACCACGCTGGTTATCTCGCGCGCCGGCGTGGCGCTGGCGCACTCGGTGTTCTGGTCGATCACCGCCTCGTTGGCGATCCGCGTGGCGCCGCCGGGCAAGAAAGCCCAGGCGCTGAGCCTGCTGGCGGGGGGCACCGCGCTGGCGATGGTGCTCGGCCTGCCGCTCGGGCGGGTGGTGGGGCAGTTGCTCGGTTGGCGCATGACCTTTATCGGCATCGCGGTGTGCGCCACCCTGGCGCTGGTGCTGCTGTGGCGCCTGCTGCCGGTACTGAAAAGCGAGCATTCCGGCTCGCTGGCCAGCGTGCCGCTGCTGTTCAAACGCCCGGCGCTGGTGGCGCTGTACATGCTGACTATCATCGTGGTGACGGCGCACTTCACCGCCTACAGCTACATCGAGCCGTTTATCCAGACCGTGGCCGGGCTGTCGGAGAACTTCACCACGCTGATGCTGCTGCTGTTCGGCGCCGCCGGCATCGTCGGCAGCCTGCTGTTCAGCCGCTACAGCGAGCGTTTTCCGTCCGGCTTCTTTATCGGCGCCATCGTGCTGCTGGCCTTGAGCCTGCTGCTGCTGTTGCCGGCCGCCGGCAGCGAAAGCCACCTGACGGTGCTGTGCATCTTCTGGGGGATGGCGATCATGGCGATCGGCCTGTCGATGCAGGCCAAAGTGCTGAGCCTAGCGCCGGACGCTACCGACGTGGCGATGGCGATTTTCTCCGGCCTGTACAACTTCGGCATCGGCAGCGGCGCGCTGCTGGGCAACCAGGTGAGCCTGCATCTGGGCATGGGCAACATCGGCTTCGTCGCCGCGCCGTTGGCGCTGATCGCTCTCGGCTGGTGCCTGCTGAGCGTCTATCGCAGCGAACGGCTGCAGCAGCACCACAGTCGTTAATCCACCGATTCGGGATGCCGCTGCGGCATCCCGCGCTGCATTTTCCTGCTATAAAACAGGCTGCTGCAGCGTTTTATGCTTAACTTTTTTTCATAGTCTGCTAATTAAAAATTTAACTCCGACGCCGCTTCGCTAGCATAGAAAGTCATCAAAAATGTTAATGCGAGGTTAACGGTGAGTGAATCTGTAGCGGCGTCGCCGATCCATGCGCGGGATTTGGCGGCCAGAATTGACGCCTTGCCCGCGTCGGCCGGCCTGTGGCGCTTTATCATTCTGCTGTCGCTGGGCGGCTTTTTCGAACTCTACGATCTGTTCCAGACCGGCTATATCAGCACCGGCCTTATCGCCGACGGCATTTTCCACACCGGCGCGCAGGGCGTCTTCGGCGTATCGGATCAGGCGGCCTTTGCCTCCGCCACCTTTCTCGGCCTGTTCGTCGGCGCCAGCCTTCTGAGCCCGTACGCCGATCGCTTCGGCCGGCGTGCCACCTTTATGTTCGCCCTGATCTGGTATGGCGCGTTCTCGCTGCTGCTGGCGTTTCAACAGCAGGCGGAATGGGTGATCTTTCTGCGTTTTCTGGTGGGCGTTGGGCTCGGTATCGAGCTGGTGACCATCGACACTTACCTGACGGAATGGGTCCCCGCGCACCTGCGTACCCGGGCTTTCGCCTTCGCGTTCTTCGTGCAGTTTCTGTCGGTGCCGGCGGTGGCGCTGATGTCCTGGTGGCTGGTGCCGCAGACGATTTGGGGCCTGAGCGGCTGGCGCTACGTGGTGATCGCCGGCGCGCTGGCCTCACTGGTGATCTGGCTGGTGCGCAAGGGGCTGCCGGAGTCGCCGCGCTGGCTGGTGCAGCAGCGGCGCTATGCTCAGGCCCGGCAGGTGATGCGGGACATGGAACGGCGCTGCGGCGTGGCGGCCACGGATTTTCCGTCGCGCCCGGTGGACGATGCCGAGGGGGCGCCGCTGCGCGGCCGCTTTCGCGACATCTGGGCGCCGCAGTATCGCGATCGCACGCTGATGCTGGTGGTGATGAACTTCTTTCAGGCCATCGGCTTCTTCGGCTTCGGCAACTGGCTACCGGCGCTGCTGTCGGGCAAGGGCGCTTCGGTCACCCACAGCTTGCTGTACGCTTTCTTCATCACGCTGGCTTACCCGCTGGGCTCGCTGCTGTGCAGCTTCTACGCCGACAAGATGGAGAACAAGTGGCAGATCGTGTTGTCCTGCCTGGTGACGGTGATCTTCGGCTCGCTGTTCGCACTGCAGAACAACCCGCTGTGGCTGATCCTGTGCGGTTTCTTCATCACCTGGTCCAACGCCTGGCTGACCTACAGCTACCACTCTTACCAGTCCGAGATTTTCCCGACCCATATCCGCGCCCGCGCCGTCGGCTTCTGCTACTCCTTCAGCCGGCTGTCGACGGTGTTCAGCAGCATCATCATCGGCATTATCTTGCAGTACGGCGGTTCGTTGGGGGTGATCGCGTTTATCGTCGCCAGCATGCTGATCGTGATGCTGGTGATCGGGCTGTTCGGCCCGAAAACGCGCGGCATCGATCTGGAAAACATCTGACGTTTTGCGCCGGCGGTGACGCCGGCTTCTTCAGCAAAAAAATTCGCGATCATGCGAAAATTATTCCGTTATCACTGCCTTTGCGCCTGCCGTACTGTTAACCCGTACAAAATCCAATTCGATACCGAGCGGGGAACACGTCATGAGCACCCTTACCGCGCCCGATGGCGCACGCATTTTCTATAAGGATTGGGGCCGCGGCCAGCCGATCCTGTTCTCCCACGGTTGGCCGCTGTCCGCCGACGCCTGGGACAACCAGCTGCTGTTTTTCGGCCAGAGCGGATTCCGCGTGATTGCCCACGATCGCCGCGGCCACGGCCGTTCCGATCAAACCTGGCACGGCAACGACATCAACCAATACGCCGACGATCTGGCCCTGTTGATCGAAACGCTGGATCTGCGCGATCTGATCCTGGTCGGCCATTCCACCGGCGGCGGCGAAGTGGCGCGCTACATCGGCCGTCACGGTAGCGATCGGGTGGCGAAGGTGGTGCTGGTCGGCGCCGTACCGCCGCTGATGCTGCAAACGCCGGTCAACCCTGAGGGCACGCCGATGGCGGCCTTCGACGGCATTCGCAGCGGCGTGGCGGGCAACCGCTCGCAGTTCTTCAAAGATTTGGCGGTGCCGTTCTATGGCCTCCACTGCGACGAGGTGGAGAGCAATGCGGGGCTGATCGACCACTTCTGGCTGATGAGCATGCAGGGTGGCGTGAAAGGGCAGTACGAGTGTGTGCGCGCGTTCTCCGAAGTGGATTACACCGCCGATCTGCTGGCGATCGACAAGCCGACGCTGCTGGTGCACGGTGACGCCGATCAGATCGTGCCGATCGGTGCCTCGGCGCTGAAAGCCGCTAAGCTTATGCAACAGGCGGAGCTGAATGTTTACGCCGGCGGTTCTCACGGTTTGGCGCAGGTCGATCCCGATCGCTTCAACGCCGATCTGCTGGCCTTCATCCAGAATTCGCCGTTTTAAGGGGGCGCGATGAACCTGACTGCTATCGCCGCCCGCTGCGTACAGCGGCTGCATGCGCCCGCGGTGCGCTGGCTGCTGCTGCTCGCGATTTGTACCGCCTATATTCAGGGCGGATTGGTCAAGGCGTTGAACGTTGAGGGCGCCATCGCCGAAATGACCCACTTCGGCCTGCAGCCGGCGGCGCTGTTCGCCGTGCTGGTGACGCTGCTGGAACTGGCCGCGTCGGCGCTGATCCTGAGCGGCTTTTATCGCTGGCTCGGCGCGTTGGCGCTGGCCGGTTTTACCCTGATGGCGACGCTGATGGCCAATCCGTTCTGGCAGTTCGACGGGGCGGAGCGCGGCCAGATGATGAACGGATTTTTTGAACACCTCGGGCTGGCCGGCGCGCTGTTGCTGGTGGCATTTAACGATTTGAAGGAGCGAACGGATGGCTGAACAGACGGAAAACAAGGCGGCGGCGGGCGGCTTCGCGCCGCTGAAAATCCCATTATTTGCGGTGCTGTGGGGCGCCACGGTGCTCGGCAACGTCGGCAGCTTTATGCGCGACGTCGCCAGCTCGTGGCTGATCACCGACCTGTCGAGCAACCCTTCGGCGGTGGCGCTGATGCAGACCGCCGCTACGCTACCGGTGTTCCTGCTGGCGATCCCGGCCGGGGTATTGTCGGACATCCTCGATCGGCGGCGCTTTCTGATCTTCGTGCAAATTCTGCTGGCCTGCGTCAGCGGCAGCCTGTTGCTGCTGTCGCAGACCGGCGCGCTGACGGTGGAATACCTGCTGGCGCTGACCTTCGTCGGCGGCATCGGCGCGGCGCTGATGGGGCCGACCTGGCAGGCGATCGTGCCGGAGCTGGTACCGCGCACCGAGCTGAAAAACGCCGTGGCGCTGAACTCGCTGGGCATCAACATCGCCCGTTCCATCGGCCCGGCGGCCGGCGGCCTGCTGTTGGCCAGCTTCGGTGCCGGCGCGGCCTACGGCGCGGACGTGATGAGCTATGTGCTGGTGATCGCGGCGCTGCTGTGGTGGAAGCGGCCGAAGGCCGAGGACAGCGGGCTGTCGGAGCATTTCTTCGGTGCCTTCCGCGCCGGCCTGCGTTATGCCCGCTCCAGCCGCGAGCTGCACGTGGTGCTGCTGCGGGCGGCGGTGTTCTTCGCCTTCTCCAGCTCGGTTTGGGCGCTGTTGCCGCTGGTGGCGCGCCGCATGCTGGGCGGCAGTGCCGGTTTCTACGGCGTTCTGCTGGGGGCGGTAGGCGCCGGGGCGATCCTTGGGGCTATTGTGCTGCCGCGTCTGCGCCAGCGGCTGAACGCCGACGGGCTGGTGTTGCTGGCGGCGGTGCTCACCGCCGTGGTGATGGCGGCCCTGTCGCTGGCGCCGCCGCAGTGGCTGGCGGTGGTGCTGCTGCTGGTGCTGGGCGCCGGCTGGATTATCGCGCTGACCACGCTTAACGGCGCGGCGCAGGGCGTGCTGCCCAACTGGGTGCGCGGCCGTGGTCTGGCCATTTACCTGATGGTGTTCAACGGCGCGATGGCGGCGGGCAGCCTGCTGTGGGGACTGGTGGCGCAGGAGCTGGGCGTGGCCGCCACGCTGCTGGTCGGCGGCGTCGGCCTGTTGGCGGCGGGGCTGCTGTTCCACCGCCTGCGTCTGCCGACCGGTGAGGCCGATCTGCAGCCGTCGAACCATTGGCCGGAGCCGTTGGTCAACACGCCGGTTGAAAACGATCGCGGCCCGGTGATGATTCAGGTGGAGTACCGCATCCGCGAACAGGATCGGCCGCAGTTCTTGCGCACGCTGCTGATGCTGGAGCGCGCGCGTCGCCGCGATGGCGCTTACGCCTGGGGCATCACCGAGCATACCGGCGATCCGGAATGCATCATGGAGTGGTTCCTGGTGGAATCCTGGGCGGAGCACCTGCGGCAGCATCAGCGGGTGTCGCACGCCGACGCCGACCTGCAGCAGGAGGCGCTGCGCTTCCACATTGGCCCTGAGAAACCGGTGGTGCATCACTTCCTGTCGCTCGACCGGCGTCAGGTGAAGCATTAACTGCACGGCCAGGCGGCGAGAAGGTGCTATGCTTTTGGACGGTTCGGCGGCGCGGCCGCCGTAAGACGAATGTAGTCAGCACAGGGAGACACATTGATGACGGCACCTTCTGCTTTTGCCCGCGAGCTTGGGCTGCGCTATCCGATCGTTCAGGGGCCGATGAACGGCGCGTCGCCGCCGGCGTTGGCGGTGGCGGTGAGCAACGCCGGGGCGCTGGGATCGTGCGCGGCGGCGCTGTTTTCACCGGCGGTGATCCTCGAACGGGTGCAGCAGATCCGCGCGCAGACCGCCGCGCCGTTCAACATCAATCTGTTTCTGCTCGATGAGCAGCACCCGGATCTCGCCGAGCTCAAGCGCGCCCAGCACCTGCTGCGGCCGTTCCGCGAAGCGCTGGGGCTGAGCGAGCCGCCGATCCCCACCCAATTCGCCGAAAACAACCGCGACCAGATCGCGGCCTTGCTGGAGGCGGCGCCGCCGGTGGCCAGCTTCACCTTCGGCGTGCTGCCGCGCGCCACGGTCACACAGTTCAAGAAGGCCGGCTCGCGGGTGATCGGCACTGCCACCACGGTGGCGGAAGCCCGCGCCTGGGAAGAGGCGGGCGCCGACTTCGTTTGCGTCTCGGGCTCGGAGGCGGGCGGCCACCGCCCGACCTTCCTCGGCGACATTGAGCAATCCTGCGTCGGCCTGATGGCCCTGCTGCCGCAGGTGGTGGCGGCGGTGAAGATCCCGGCGATCGCCGCAGGCGGCATCATGAACGGGCGCGGCATCGCAGCGGCGCAATTGCTGGGCGCGCAGGCGGCGCAGCTGGGCACCGCGTTCCTGTGCAGCCCGGAGTCGGGCATCGCCGAAGCCTGGCGGGCGGCGCTGAGCAACGCCGGCGATGACAGCACGCGCCTGACGCGCGCCTTCAGCGGCCGCCCGGCGCGCGGCATCGTCAATGATTTCATGCGGCAGATGCGCGCGGAAGAGGCGCAGATCCTGCCTTATCCGGTGCAGAACGCACTCACCGGCGATATTCGCCAGGCGGCGGCCAAGGCCGGGCGCGCGGAGTTTATGTCGCTGTGGGCCGGGCAGGGCGTGGGCCTGGCGCGGCCGATGCCGGCGGCGGAGCTGGTCGCCACCCTGGCGGCGGAGCTGGAAGCGGTGTGAGCTCGTCTGCGCGATTTATTGCTGTGGCAATGTAAAAAGACGCCGGGGTGAGGCCTGAGAAGAGATGAACAGTCCGGCGTGAAGGCCGGACTGCGGGTTTGCCTTGGCTAGACGAGAATATCGGCGGAAGCGTCGACATGCCCAACGATTTTGACAAGGAAATCAGGTAATTGATTGCCGGAGAGATTGATGGCCAGATCGGTGACATTCTGCTGCGCGTCATAATTCAGCGCTGCTTCATACAACGAGCCGCTTAAACTATCCACGAAGTGCAGCTCGCTCCCGTCGGCCTTAGCCGTCTGGTTGAGCCACGACAGATCGATTTTATCCACCGCCGTCTGGAAATCGCGGATCCAATCCGGCGCGGCGGCTTGGCTGTCGCCGGCTTCGCGGAAGACGAAGGTGTCCGCGCCTGCATTGCCCCAGAGCTGATCGGCGCCGCCGGCACCGTAAATGATGTCGTTGCCTGCACCGCCTTTTAGCGTATTGTTCAGCGCGTTGCCCACTAAAATGTCTGCGCCGCTGCCGCCGATGATATTTTCAATCTGCGCGCCGTAGGCGATGGCGATATTTGCTTTCAAGCCGCCCACATCAGAGAATGCGCCTTCGTTAATGTTGATGCGCTGATCCTGGCTGTAGCCTGAAAAATCCAGCGTGTCATTGCCGCCGGCATCCCAGATAGCCGCCACGATTTTGTCCGTGGACGCCTTAACGCTCAGAAAGTCTCTGTCCGTATTCGAGTTGAAACCATAGGTGGTATCGCCGGTGCGCGTGGTGGTATTCGTGCCGTAAAGCTTCTGTATGGCGGTAATATCATCCAGCTGCGGCCCTGATGGCCAAACGCCTTTATAGTCAGCGCTGGTGTATTGTTCGTTAAAATAGCTCATCAAAGAATATTGATGGTCGTCTTCATAATACTTCGCCGAGTTGGCGTAGGTGGGGTAGGTGGCATTTGACGCATCATAATTGCCGGGATGAGAAAGCCCCAACGCATGCCCTATTTCATGAGTCAGCGTATCCCTGGCGTAGTTATTGGTTTGCGGATTGGAGGCGTCGTAGCCGTTATTGCCGCTGATCCAAATGGTGCTTTTGAGATTGCTCTGCGTACTTTCATACGAGGTGTAATTGCCCCCGCTGGCCGCCTTATAAAAACCAAACTTTATATCTGCATTTTTCGCGTCGTTGCCTTTAACCTCGGTGAACGTGATGTTGGCCACATCCGACCAGGATTGCAATGAAAGCTTGGTTTGGGCTTGCTGGGCGGCGGTAAGCTGCGCGGCGCCCGTCTTGTCGCTGTCGGTATAGACGGGGAAAGAGTAGGTCAAGGTAGCCGCATGGTCGGTCACGCCTTTGCCATTGGCGGAATAATGGCTCCTCAGCAGCAGATCTGAAACCTCTTGCGTGGTATATGACGGTTTACTGCTCCCCGCGTGATCGCCTCTTTCATAACGGGTTAAATAATCGGAAATCTTATCGGTCGCTAATGACATATCAAACTCCTTTGGACGTTGACAATATTGCATCTAACGCTCTATATGCTCGTACACAGGTTTGAAAATCAGGGGTAATTAATGTGATATCATTGGCTTGCCTCCTTGGTCCGGCTTGAATATTGCGTTCAAGCGGAATATATCCTTATCATTAATCACGGTGAGGAATTAATTGTGCACTGTGATTGAGTTAAAGCAGTATAAACACAATTATTTTATTAATGAGTTATTCTTATATGAATCTTTTACATAAGATATGCGTAAAAGGTGTGCTTAAATAACCAGGTGGAATTAAATGTTTATTTAATATTACACTGTAATTGGCTAGCGGAGTTTACGTGATTGATTTATCTTTTTGCTTTTATTTAGCTTTTATCTGTGAATGGCGGCGAGTAGCCGCCATTGCCGCAATGCATATGGGCGGCTACTCGCCGGCGCTCGTCATTAATTGAGTACGGGATTATTAAGGGCGTCCGCGTACACCGATTAACTTACCTGATACTTAAAAACTGTAGGTGCCCTGCGCCAGCACGAAGTTCATGTTTTTCAGCCCGGCATGTTGCTGCAGGCTGTTGCTGACGTCGAAGTAGACATAGGCCACCTTGAACTGAAGATCGCTGCGCGGTGTCCAGGTCGTTTCAACCTGATACTGGTTGCCGATAAAGCGCGAGCCCTGCGCGCTGCCCTTCACCGGGCGCATTGGCCCGAGGTAGAAGGCATCCTCGCGGCGTTGCCGCCACAACGCGTCCCAGCTGAAGTCGATGGCCAGGGTTTGCCACGGCGTAATCGTGACCGAAGGGTGGATGGCGATCAGGTTAGCCGGCGCCACCAGTCCGTTCTCGGTCAGGTAGGGCAGCTTGGGGTACATGGCGTTAAAGGTGTTGAGCTGCCCATCATGTCCGTTTTTATCGCCGCTGGCGATGCCAATCTTGCCGCCAAAGCGCGGCTGCCAGCGCCAGTCGTTGACCGTATAGCCGGCGTGCGCCGACGCCGACCAGGCGCGGATGTCGCGCTGTTCTGCGTTGCCGAACTGCCAGGCGGCCTCGTTGTCCCAGTCGAACCCCTGCGCCGTGCCGAAAATGCGTGCGCCGACGGTATAGCGCCGCTCTTGCCCGCTGAGCTGCGCGTAGTGGACGTCGTTATCCTCAAAGCCGAAGGTGTAGAGATCGAGCGAGGAGGCCAGCGCTGCCAGCGGCGTGGTGCCGTACAGCCCCCAGACCTTTTGGCTGTTGTCAGTATCGTCGTCGAAACTGCCGGTTTTGAGGGTGACGGGATGGCCGATAAAGGCGTCGAGGCGGTTTTTATCCTTGGCCCAGCTGGCGCGGATAGCATCGAAGGAACGGCGCACGTTGGGGCCGTCGCGGGTGCCCAGCAGGTGCAGCGAGCCCAGCGCAATCTCCTGGCGGCCGGCCCGCAGGGTGCCGAGGCCGTAGGCGGTGGGCAGTTTTAAGTCCACATAGCCCTGGCCGAGATAAGCATGATCTTCGTCGGTCGGCTTGCGCCCGCGATCGCGCGGGGTGGCCAGCGACGATCCCACCTGCACATAGGCGCCGACATAGTCGCCGTAGTCGAGGCGCGCGCCAACCAGCAAGCGCTGCATGAAAGTGTCGTCGCGTCCGCCGCTCAGATCCCGTTGATCCGTCCATTCATAGCGCTCGCGCAATGAACCGTCGAAAGATAAGGTGGCCGCATCGCCCAACGGGATGTTTTTCCAGGGGGAAGCGGCGGGCTCCGCCGCCAGCGCGGGGAGCGTGGAGAACAGCAACAGTGCGGGTAGCGTGCGTTTCATCATGAATATCCGAAGAAAAAAGCGCGCCGCAGCGCGCCTTGGGTTTATTTAGCCGTCTGGTGAATTTCGGCGATATAGCCGCCGGGGAAACGCACCAGCGCCGAGGCGCGGCGTTCCGCCGCCGTCGAATGCCACAGCACCTGCGCGCCGCTGGCCGTCGCTTTGGCCAGCGTGGCCGACAGATCGTCGACGCCATAGCCGGTGCGCTCATGGCCGAACGGATAAGGCAGATGTCCGTCGGTGACGAAAATGCGCGTTTTGCCGAAGCGGGAGTCCAGTTCGATCTGGCGGATCTTGCCGTTGCCGTTACGGCCGATCGCCGTGTCGCTGACCTGTTCGTCGCTCACGACCTTGCCGTGTGAGAACGCCTGGTAGCTTTTCAGGAAATCGTCGACGCGGTAGGCGGAGAGATACAGGCGGTTTTCCGGCACGCTCAGCAGCGGCTTGTAGTCAGGCGCCTTGGTGTGCCAATAGAGCTGCATGTTGACGCCGCCGGGCCACTGGATCACCGCGTCGCGGCCGATCGGATCGTCGAAAGGCGCAACCTGCACATCGGCGCCGGCGGCCCTGGCCTGCCGGATGGCGGCGTCCATATCCCTGACCAGAAAACCGTTGCGCTCGGCGCCGAACGGGTACGGGATCGGCGTTTTGAAATCGAACACCGAGAAGCTGCCGGCCGGCGTCAGTATCAGCTGGGAGTAGGTTTCGCTCGGGGTGGGCGTGACGTTGACCAGCACGCGTTTGGTACTGGTGCCGCCGAAGGTTTTCAGGATGCTGTCGACAAAGGCGTCCATCTTGCCGCGTTCGACGTAGACATGGGTGGTGTCATATTGCGGCCCCACGGCAAGAGGCGCCGTATCGGCCGCCCATGATACGGTAGGGAGCAGTAGCGCAAGGGCCGATATCCTCAGCCGACGAGAAGAAATGCCGATAATATGTTGCATGATGACCTCCAGGTAGCGGTTATTTTCCTGAGTGAAGCGTAATTCCCTATGAGCTTTCCCGTCGGCTGAAAAATAAAAACGAAAAACGCAATGTGCGTCGTGAAACATTAAATAAGGGCGATGTTCTGGCGCCTAAGCGAATATCGCGCAGGTGCAAAATATCTCTTTTTATGGGCGTGGAACGGTGGGGCGCCTTTGCCGGCTCAGCCCGCTATCGCTAAGGAATGGCGGTGGTCATGAGGCCCGCTTCGCCGCGTGTTGAGGTGAATCGAGGATAATCCATAACGGTGTTCTCCTAGATGGGATATATCGCATGAGCCAGCTGAGTTTACGGTCTTCATTGCCGTCTAAATATAAATACAGCATTAAAAGAATTGCCGCCCATCAAATTTTTATATGACTTGTTGAGTAAATACGAATAAGCGGGAAAATGAAATATAACGACGGGCGTTGCGGCTGGCGTTGAGTGGAGGCGGTGTTGATCTCGGGAGAAAAAACGGCCTGCCAAAGCAGGCCGTTGGGGGGGCGTTACGCCAGATCGAAACGATCGAGGTTCATCACTTTGTTCCAGGCGGCGACGAAGTCGTGGGCGAACTTCTCCTGCGCGTCGGCGCTGCCGTAGACTTCGGCCAGCGCCCGCAGCTGCGCGTGCGAACCGAACACCAGATCGACGCGGGTGCCGGTCCACTTGACCGCGCCGCTGCGGCGATCGCGGCCTTCGAACAGGCCGTCTTCACCGATCGGGTGCCAGGTGGTGCCCATGTCGAGCAGGTTGACGAAGAAGTCGTTGGTCAGCGCCTGCGGCCGCTGGGTGAACACGCCGTGCTGCGTGCCGCCAACGTTGGCGCCGAGCACGCGCAGCCCGCCGACCAGCACCGTCATTTCCGGCGCGGTCAGGGTCAGCAGCTGCGCCTTGTCGACCAGCAG
The DNA here is from genome assembly GCF_002752475.1 of Serratia sp. OLAL2. NCBI lineage: Bacteria > Pseudomonadati > Pseudomonadota > Gammaproteobacteria > Enterobacterales > Yersiniaceae > Serratia > Serratia sp. OLAL2. The sequence continues at coordinate 55,113 of NZ_MSTL01000006.1, forward strand.
CGTTTCGGCCGGCACGCGGTATTTACCCTTCAGGAAGTTGCGGAATCCGTCGGCGAGCGGCTCCATCGCCTCGAAGGAGTCCACGTCGGTCTGTTCCTGCGAGGCGTCCATGCGGCCCGGGGCGAACGGCACCGTCAGGGTGAAACCGGCGTTCTTCGCCGCCTGTTCCACGCCCGCCGCGCCGGCCAGCACGATCAGATCCGCCAGCGAGACGCGCTTGCCGCCGGTCTGCGCGTCGTTGAAGGCGCGTTGGATGCTCTCCAGCTTGGCCAGCGTCGCGGCGAGTTGCGCAGGTTGGTTGACCGCCCAGTCCTTTTGCGGCGCCAGGCGAATGCGCGCGCCGTTGGCGCCGCCGCGTTTGTCGGAACCGCGGAAGCTGGAAGCGGAAGCCCAGGCGGTGGAGACCAGCACCGACACCGGCAGGCCGGAAGCCAGCACGGCGTTTTTCAGCGCGGCGATGTCCTGCTCGTCGATCAGCGGATGATCGACCGCCGGGATCGGATCCTGCCAAATCAGCTCTTCCTGCGGCACTTCCGGGCCGAGGTAGCGCGCGCGCGGCCCCATATCGCGGTGGGTCAGCTTGAACCAGGCGCGGGCGAAGGCGTCGGCCAACTCTTCCGGATGCTCATAGAAACGGCGCGAAATCTTCTCGTAGGCCGGATCGAAGCGCAGCGACAGGTCGGTGGTCAGCATGGTCGGGCGGCGTTTCTTGTTCGGATCGAAGGCGTCGGGAATGGTTTCGCCGATGTCTTTCGCCACCCACTGGTGCGCGCCGGCCGGGCTTTGGGTCAGCTCCCATTCGTATTCGAACAGGTGGCGGAAGAAGTCGTGGTTCCACTGGGTCGGGGTGGTGGTCCAGGTGACTTCCAGGCCGCTGGTGATGGCGTCTTTGCCAACGCCGGTGCCGAAGGTGCTGTGCCAGCCGAGGCCCTGCGACTCCAGCCCGGCGGCCTCCGGATCGGCGCCGACGTTAGACGCCGGGCCGGCGCCGTGGGTCTTGCCGAAGGTGTGGCCGCCGGCGATCAGCGCCACGGTTTCTTCGTCGTTCATCGCCATGCGGGCGAAGGTTTCACGGATGTCGCGTGCGGCGGCCACCGGATCGGGATTGCCGTCCGGGCCTTCCGGGTTGACGTAGATCAGGCCCATCTGCACTGCCGCCAGCGGGTCCTCCAGATCGCGGTCGCCCGAGTAACGGCTGTTTGGCCCGCCGCTCAGCTCCAGCCAGATCTTCTCAGAACCCCAGTAGACGTCGTCCGGCTCCCAGGTGTCGGCGCGGCCGCCGGCGTAGCCGAAGGTTTTGAAGCCCATCGATTCCAGCGCCACGTTGCCGGTCAAGATAATCAGGTCGGCCCAGGAGAGGTTGCGGCCGTATTTCTGTTTGATTGGCCACAGCAGGCGACGCGCCTTGTCGAGGCTGACGTTGTCCGGCCAGCTGTTGAGCGGGGCGAAGCGCTGCTGGCCTTCGCCCGCGCCGCCGCGGCCGTCGCCGATGCGGTAGGTGCCGGCGCTGTGCCAGGCCATGCGGATGAACAGGCCGCCGTAGTGGCCGAAGTCTGCCGGCCACCATTCCTGCGAGTCGGTCATCAGGGCGTGCAGATCCTGTTTGACCGCCGCCAGATCGAGACTGTTGAAGGCATCGGCGTAGTTGAAGTCTTTATCCATCGGATCGGACAGGGGGGAATGTTGGTGCAGCGGTTTCAGGCTGAGCTGATTAGGCCACCAATCCTGATTGGTGGGGCCGTTCTGCGGTGCGGGCTGCTTGCCGCCCGAAAACGGGCATTTGCTTTCAGTTGTCATAATGCGCTCTCTGCTTCCATAAAGGTGCTCCAGCCGCCGGGCGTGGAGCGGTTAACAAGGCATGCGGGTAAGGCTTGCGTCGGGTGTTGCGCTAAATAACTGAACTCAATGGATTCGCATCGCCCCGGCCGCTAACGGGCAAAAGGCGACTCATGGCTAAGCTTAGTCAGCGGTGGCGGAGAGATAAAATAGGAATGAGTGAATATTGTGATAGCTTGCGGCGATTTATGGGTGTGCTATTGATAGTCAACACGCCGTGTTATCGGCGCCGCAGCATAACCTTGAGCACCGCGTCCGCCAGCTTGCCGAACGGCGCGCGCAGGAGGTCGGTAAAACGCCAGCGGCTCTGGATAAAGACGCCTTTGGCGTGGCTCAGCGCCCGAAATCCTTCGATGCCGTGACAGGCCCCCATGCCGCTGGGGCCGATGCCGCCGAACGGCAGATCGTCCTGGGCGAAATGCAGTAGGGTGGCGTTAACGCTGACGTTGCCGGAGGTGGTGCGCGCCAGCAGCCGGTCCCGATCCTCGCCCGGCGGACCGAAGTAGTAGAGCGCAAGCGGGCGCGGCCCGGCGTTGATAACGTCGATCGTTTCATCAAAGGCGGCGTAGGTGCACACCGGCAGCAGCGGCCCGAAGATCTCCTCTTGCATGATCCGGCTGTCGTCGGGGGCGCCGACGATAAGCGTAGGGGCCAGCGTGTTCGGCCGTTCAGACGCCGAGTCCGGGCGGTGGCCGACCGGATGGATTTGCGCGCCGCGCTCCTGTGCGTCGGCAAGCAGCGCTTGCAAGCGGTGGTAGTGCCTGTCGTTGATGATGGCGCCGTAGTCGTCGCCGGTTGGCCCGTCGGGATAAAAGCTTTTAACCGCCGCGTCATAGAGCGCCATGAAGCTTGCCAGATCGTCCTGATGAACCAGCAGGTAATCGGGCGCGATACAGGTTTGGCCCGCGTTTGACAGCTTGCCGAACGCCACGCTCTTGACGTTTCTGGCATTAACCGCGCCGCGCGCCATGACGGCGGGGCTTTTGCCGCCCAGTTCAAGCGTTAACGGCACCAGATGTTTGCCGGCCGCCAGCATGACCTGACGGCCGATCGCCGTGCTGCCGGTGAACACCAGATGGTCGAACGCCAGCTCGCTGAATCTGGCCCCGACGTCCGGCCCGCCGGTCACGACGGCGACCTCATCGACAGGAAACAGCGCCGCCAGCATCGTTTCGATGAGGCGGCTGGTATGTGGCGTGAGCTCCGAAGGTTTCAGCATCACGCGGTTGCCGGCGGCCAGCGCGGTGGCCAGCGGGATGAAGGTCAACGAGAAGGGATAGTTCCACGGCGCCATGATGCCAATCACGCCCTTGGGCTGATATTGCACATAGGCGCGTGCGGCCTGATACGGCAGGGCGACGTGGCGGCGCTCCGGCTTCATGAAGCGTTTCAGGTTGCGCAGCAGGTAATCGATCGCCTGAACGGTAACCAGAATCTCCAGAATGTCGGTTTCGTAAGGCGAACGGTGGCCGAAGTCCGCGCTGACGGCCGCCGCCAGCGCGGCGCGCTGGGCCAGAATGGCGCTTCGCAGGCGGCGCAGGGCGGCCTTGCGCTGTTGCATCGTCGGCGCGCCGTCGCGCAGGAAGGCGTGGCGCTGGGCGGCAAGCCACGGCTCCATCGTCGTGGCGGTGTCATCTCCTTGCACTTGAATACTCCTGATGCCGATCGCGTTACTGAGGGAAATACCGCTTGCCGGGCCACTATTGACCTTAAAGTGAACTTTAAACCTATACTCGTTAAACGATCAACGCAAGATCGTCGGCCAACCGGGATGAGGGAGCCAGAGATCCCGGCGCCGCGCGCAGTATAAACCTTCTTTTTTAACCATAGTGTAAATGGGAGAAACGACATGGGTTATGTAACGACCAGCGATGGCGTCGAGATTTTCTACAAGGATTGGGGCCCAAAAAACGGCAAGGTTATCTACTTCCACCACGGTTGGCCGCTGTCCAGCGATGACTGGGATGCCCAGATGCTGTTCTTCGTGAACAAAGGGTTCCGCGTGGTTGCGCACGATCGCCGCGGCCACGGCCGCTCCAGCCAGGTGTGGGAAGGGCACGACATGGATCATTACGCCGATGACGTCGCCGCGGTGGTAAAACACCTGGGCGTGCAGGGCGCCATGCACGTAGGCCACTCGACCGGCGGTGGCGAGGTGGTGCGCTATATCGTGCGCCACGGCGAGGACAAGGTGTCCAAAGCGGTGCTGATCAGCGCGGTGCCGCCGCTGATGGTGAAAACCGACGCCAATCCGCAGGGCACCCCAAAATCGGTATTCGATGATTTCCAGGCGCAGCTGGCCGCCAACCGGGCGCAGTTCTATTACGACGTGCCCGCAGGCCCGTTCTATGGCTATAACCGCCCGGGTGCCAAACCGTCGGAGGCGATTATCTGGAACTGGTGGCGGCAGGGCATGATGGGGGGCGCCAAGGCGCACTATGACGGCATCGTCGCCTTCTCGCAGACCGATTTCACCGAAGATCTCAAGAAGATTGCCATTCCGGTGCTGGTGATCCACGGCGATGACGACCAGGTGGTGCCTTATCAGGATTCCGGCGTGCTGTCGGCCAAGCTGGTGCAAAACGGCACGCTCCATACCTATAAGGGCGCGCCGCACGGCATCCCGACCACCCATGCCGATCAGGTCAACGCCGATCTGCTGGCGTTCGTGAACAGTTAAGCGCGAACAAGCACTTTTGCTCCGCCCTGAGTGGGCGGAGCTTTTTTCATTACGATGAGGAACGGAAATGCAAACGATCCTGGGCGCCAGTGGCCAGATCGCCCAAGAGCTGGCGCGTGAACTGAAGCGCGCGTACACCGATGATTTAAGATTGGTCAGCCGCAACCCGAAGAAGGTCAACGACAGCGATACGCTGGTCGCGGCCGACCTGCTCGATGCACAGCAGACCCTGGCGGCGGTGAAGGGCAGCGACGTGGTGTATTTCGCCGCCGGCCTGCCGCCGGATTCGGCGCTGTGGGAGCGGCAATTTCCGACCATGCTGCAGAATGCGTTGGACGCCAGCCGTACCGCGGGCGTGCCCTTTGTTTATTTCGACAATACCTATATGTATCCGCAGAACGGCGAACTGCAGACGGAATCGACGCCGTTCGCGCCTCGGGGGCGCAAGGGACGGGTGCGCGCTCTGATGACCGAGAAGGTGCTCGACGAGATGGAGCGCAAGCAGATCCCCGTGCTGATCGGCCGTGCTCCTGAGTTTTATGGGCCGGGAAAAACGCAGAGCTTCACCAATGCGTTGATCGTCGACAGGCTGAAAGCGGGGGAAAAACCGCGCGTGCCGGTTCGCGACGACAGGCTGCGCACGCTGATCTGGACGCCCGACGCCAGCCGTGGGTTAGCCCGGCTCGGCAATACGCCCGACGCGTTCGGCCAGACGTGGCATCTCCCGTGCTGCGACGAACGGCTCACCTATGCGCAGTTCGCCGCCTTGGCCTGCGAGGTGTTTGGGAAGGACATTTCATATTCCGTCATCGGCAAATGGGCGTTGATCGCCGCAGGGCTGGTTTCGTCCGGGGCGCGTGAGATGCGCGAGCTGCTGCCGCGCTACGAGCACGACAACCTGTTCGACTCGAGCAAGTTCAAGCAGCGCTTTCCCGACTTCGCCGTCACGACGTATCGCGCCGGGCTGGAAACGATTTGGCGGGAGTGGAAGAACGCGCAAGCGCGGCGTTAAGATACTCACCGCGCCAGGGCTAGCCATAGCGCGCTACGCTGGGCTGCTGGCCCACTCGAGCCATTAAGCGAGCCTCGCCCCTCACCGGGCGGGGCTTTTTATTGGCTGCGCGAAAGCGGATCACCAGTGATAGCTGATGCCCATATCGAGCTTGTCCGACGCATCGACGCCGGCCGCGTGCTGCGAAAGGTTATTGAATTCATAGTTAATAAACACCTGCATGTTGCTATTGAGCAACCAAGTCACCCCCAACTCTTCGTAGTTCAATAAGTCGGTGTTGCGGCCTGCCCGGGCCTGTATTAAACGGGTATAGCCGATGTTGGGCTGAATATGGTCCGTCAGCCGGTATTTGACGAGCGCTTCATAACTTGACGCCGAGCCGCGGTTAGCGGTTTGTTGTGGGCTGATGGCGTTGTCGCTTTGGGTGAATACGGCCGCAAGATAGATTTTTTTCGACGCATAGAGAACTCCTTCGGCCAGCGTATCGATGCGTCGGCGATAGCCGGCGGCGTGTTGCTGCCGCTGCGTGGTTTGAGACGCCGAGGCGGCGGCGATGAGGCTGAGCGTCGGCGTCAGCGCATAACGGAACGAAGCGCCGAAGCCGTTGCCGTTTTGTTTGCCCGGCGCTTGCCGATCGTCGCCGTCTTTGAACTGATATTGCAACGCGAGGGCGGCGCGCCGCTGAAACAGGCTGAAAATTTGGCGGTAGGTGAGCAGGTTATGCGCCCGGCCGCGCATAAAGTTATCGATGTAGTTGTACGCCATTTCCCTAAACAGCGGGGAGCGATCGGTCAGGGCGGTCACATCATAAAGCACGCCCCAGTTGCGGCCGATATCGAGGCTGCCCAGGGTGGCGTTTTGCACGCCGATATAGGCGAGCCGGGTGCTGTTGCGAGTCGCGTCGGCGAAGCTGACGGTATATTCCCAGTGGGCGTAGGCCTGCCAGCGCGGCGCGATCTTTTTTTTGCCTATCAGGCCGAAATAGAGGTAGCTGCGGTCGCCGTCGTCGCGTTCGTTTTGGCCGCTGTAGCGTCTGGCGATAATCGTGCCGTAGAAATTCAGGCTGTTTTGCTGCGATCCCGTCAACGACACGGCGAAGGCGCCACGCGGCAACAGGGCCAGCAGGGGGAACAGCATGCCCGCCGAAAAATAACGAGGATTGCGTTTTATCATGATGGCACCGTCCCTGTGCGCGGCAAGCCCGTGAGCTTGCCGCCCCGGCGAAGCTTAAGCGTGCGTTTCGCGTTTAAAGTAACTGACGATCCCCTGCGTGATGGCGGTGGCGATTTTATTTCGGAATGCAGGGGTGCCCAGCAGCCTTTCTTCCTCGGGGTTGGTGATGAACGAGGTTTCCACCAAGACGGAAGGAATATACGGGGACTTTAAGACCACGAAGGCCGCCTGTTCGGTATTTTTGGCATGCAAATGATGGATGGGCGCAATATGTTGGATCAGGTGCGAGCCCAGCGTCAGGCTTTCTTTGATCGTTTCCGTTTGTTCCAAATCAAACAGTATCTTCTGCAAATAGCGATCTTTCTTGATGACGTGGGGGCCGGCGAGATCGTCCGCCGCGTTTTCACTGTTCGACAAGTATTTCGCCATCGCGCTGCTGGCGCCTTTATTGGAAAGCGCAAAAACCGACGCGCCGCAGGCACTGGGGCAGGTAAAGCCGTCGGCGTGGATGGACATGAAAAGATCGGCGCCATGCCGGTGCGCGATCTCCACCCGATCGTACAGCGGAATAAAAACGTCGCTGTCGCGCGTCAGGCGGGCATCGATGCCGTGTCGATCAAGCTGTGCACGCACATTTCTGGCGATCGCCAGAACGACATGTTTTTCCAGCGAACCGGTGTGGCCAATGGCGCCGGAGTCGATGCCGCCATGACCGGGATCCAACATGACCAGGAATCTTTTTCGCGCCCCCTGAGGGCCGTTCTGCTTTTTGGGACGTGGCAGGCCGTGGGCGTGAGCCAGCGGGGAAACGGCGCCGTTCAGCGCCAGAGCCGCCAACCCTGCCAACATCATTCTGCGGCGAGATAACCGGGTGTTCAAAAGGTCCGTCTTAGCCATAAGGTTAACCAGCATAAAAGGAAAGGGTTATTTTGTTATAACATAACAATTTCACGCGCCGGCGGGGTTGTCTGTTAGCGGCTGTTACTTTTAATGTCATTCCTTAAATTCACTGGTTTTTTATACTGCATTTATTTTGTTTATTGAATGTTTGTATTGATATTAATTTGTTTTGCATTTGTTAATTCTTATTTTGACACACTATTTAATCTAATATTTCAAATGAGATTTATTCTCCTCTTTAATTGATATGTTATAACGTAAATATTAAAACGGATAAAAAGCTGGGTCTTTGCCGCCGGCATGAAGCTACTCACGTTTTTGGAGCGTTAACATGACTTTTAAACACCAGGAAAAAGAGACACTAAATATATTCGCCGTTCTCGCGGTCTCGTTAAGCACGGTCATCGCCATGCTCGACAGTACCATCGCCAACGTGGCATTGCCGGTGATCGCCAAAGATTTCGGCGTTTCCGAATCGGCCTCCATCATGATTATTAATGCCTACCAGTTTGCCGTTGTCGCCTCTTTGATGCCCTTCGCGGCGCTGGGCCGCGCGGTGGGCAATAAAAAGATCTTTATAGCCGGGGTGGTGCTGTTCGCTTTTTCATCCTTGGGCTGCGCGCTGTCCACGACGCTGTCGATGCTGACGGCATTCAGGGTGATACAGGGCTTCGGTGCGGCGGCGGTGCTCAGCGTCAATGCGGCGCTGATCAAGGAGATATACCCGGAAAGGCTGCTGGGGCGCGGCCTGGGGATCAATGTGATGGTGGTGTCGGTTTCCGCCGCCGCCGGGCCGTCCATCGCCTCGGCGATACTTTCTCAGACGAGCTGGAACTGGCTGTTTACCATCAATGTTCCCATCGCCTGCCTGTCGCTGCTGCTGAGCCTGATCTTCCTGGCCCCCCGCGAGCGGCGCAGTGGTGGATTCGACAGCGGCGGGGCTCTGTTGGTGTTTGTGCTGTTCATCGCTTTCTCGCTCAGCACGATGAGTATGACCACCCACCATCTGCCGGCGGCGGCGCTCAGCTTTGCGGTATTCGCCGGGCTGGCCGGGTGGCTGTACATCAATCAGAAAAGAAAGGCCAACGCCGCGCTGATCCCGATCGCGATGCTGCATAACCCGACGCTGTCATTGTCTTTGCTGATGTCGATGCTGTCTTACAGCACCCAGCTTTTGGCTTTTGTATCGCTGCCTTTCTATTTCCACAATGTCCTGCAAAGAAACGTGGTGGACATCGGTCTGCTGCTGACCGCCTGGCCGCTGGCCACCATGGCGTCTTCGCTGATTTCCGGTGATTTGGCCAAGAAATACGATCCCAATCTCGTTGCCCTCTCGGGCCTCGCCTGCTTGTTGGCCGGCATGCTGCTGATGGCCAATTTGCCCAGCGATCCGTCGAATGGGGCGATCGTATGGCGCGTGGCGCTGTGCGGCATCGGTTTCGGCCTGTTTCAATCACCGAACAACCTGCTGATCATGACCTCGGTCTCGCACGAAAACAGCAGCATCGCCAGCGGCTTGTTGGGCAGCTCCCGATTGATCGGGCAAATCGTCGGTTCGGCGTTAGTGGCGATTTTCTTCAATATGCGCGGCGCGCAAGCGACGAATATCAGTTTAATGGCGGGGGCGGCATTCTCGTTCCTTTCTCTGGTCGTGAGCTATATGCGCTTCAAGTCCGCCGTTACGTTAAAAACCAGCAGATAGAAGCACGAGGTTTCCCATGCGATTTATCCCATTAGTGCCGTTGGTTATCGGGATGGCGGCGTTTTCCCTTGCCGGCTGTACGACCTACCACGACGTGGCATTGCAACAAAAAGAGGCGGGGCTCAATAGCCCGTATTACCTGCTGCAGCCGCCGGTCTATGTCGGCGACCAGTTGAAATATGGCCTGAAGGACGGCAGCGGCGGCGAGCTGACGGTGGCGAAGGTGGAACCTAAAGACATCGTCGCCGACAGCGGAAAAATCATTCCCCTGGCAGAGCTTTCTTTCCTGCAACGCAAAGACCTTTCCACGGGAAAAACCGCCGCGTTGGTTGGCGGCGGCGCGGTAGCCACCACGGCAATCGTCTTTGTGGCCGGGATCACCATTATGGCAGCAGGCATCGCCGCGTCGGCCTAATACAGCCCATCGACGCGCGCCGCCGAGCGTGCGCGCAGGAGGCACCATGTGCGTAACAGTGAAATTTATCGCCACCGCGCTGCTGGCCCTATTTGCCTTGCCGACGGTGCCTTGCGCCGGCGCCAGTCTGCCGGCGGCGGCCGAGCCGTTGCAAAGCGCGGCGACGCAAACGCTGCCCGGCAGCTACCCGCGGATCGTCATCACCGGCAACTGCCCCTTCGGCGTGATCCTGGCGAACGAGGCGGCCTATCGGCACGTCGTCGGCGTGGGGCCCTGGGCGTTCATGCATGCCGATAGGCATGTGTTGAAGGACATGAAGCCGGATATCGGCAGGATCACGTCCGATTTCATCAATAAAGACTATCGGGTCAACATGGAGTCGTTAATGAATCTGCGGCCCGACATCATTTATTACTACGGCAAAAGCCAGGACGATCGGCTGGAAAGGGCGGGCGTGATGACCGTCGATCTGGACGCCGGCGGGAAGACCAAATACCAGCCGATGGTCACCCAGGTGTATTGGGAAAATACCTTCGCCGACACCCTCGGCCTGCCGCGCACGCATAAATTCAAAGACGCCTGGGAAAAGACCCTGAAGCAGATCCGCCCCTATGCCGCCGCCATCCGCGCGCAGCACGTCAGGGCGTTATATCTGGAAGAAAGCGACGGCAGGCAGCTGAAGGTGAGCGGCCCGCACACCTACGGCGACACCTATCTGAAAATGGCCGGCATGGACAACGTCGCCGGGGATTTGCCGGTGAAGGGGGATGCCGGCAGGTACATCAACGTTTCGATGGAGCAAATCATGGCCTGGGACCCGGATGTGATTTTCGTGGTGTTCGGCAGCGCCAAAGCGCTGCTGCACGGGGGGATCCCCGGCCAGGCGTGGGAGACGCTCAGGGCGGTGAAAAACGGCAAGGTTTTCTCGACGCCGGTGGGCATTCACAACTGGGGGGGCCTGTCGGCGGAAACGTCACTGCTGCCGCTGTTTATGATCAACCGGTATGCCCCTGAAGACATTAGCGACAAAACGCTGCGGGAGGAGACGCGTCGCTATTATCAGACGATGTTCTCTTATGCGATCCCGGACCGGTTGCTGGATGAGGTGCTGGCGCAACGCTAGTGCCACGGTTGAATAGCGTGAGTTCGTTGGAGGAGCTTGGGGATGCCGGGCAGAGGAAAATATGTGGCGATCATGGCGGGATTGTTTATTTCGCTCTGTGTGGTCGCCTTCGCATCGCTGTTTGCCGGCCGCTACGCCTTGTCGGCCCATGATGTGGTGCAGATTTTATGGCAGGGGAACATGCCGGGGGAAAACCAGGCCCGCTACTCGGTGATTTTTAACCTGCGCGCGCCGCGGGTGGTGGCGGTGATGCTGGTGGGCGGTGGGTTGGCGGTCGCCGGTGCGACCTTTCAGGCGGTGCTGAAAAACGCGCTGGCCAGCCCGGACGTGCTGGGCACCTCTTCCGCCTCCGCCTTTGGCGCTGCGCTGGGCATTTTGTTGAGTTTGCCTTTTGCCCTGAGTTCCCTGCTGTCGTTTCTTTTCGGCGTGGTGAGCTTGCTGCTGGTGCTGGGCATCTGCCGCCTCAAACGCCGGCAGGATGCACTCACCACGATTTTGTCCGGCATGATTATCGCGTCGCTGTTTATCGCGTTTGTCTCGGTCATAAAATATGTCGCCGATCCGCAGGATACCTTGCCGGCGATCGTCTTCTGGCTGATGGGCAGCTTCGCTTCGGTAGCGAAAGCGCAGGTTTATTGGCTGATCCCGCTGTTTGCGGCGTGTTACCTGACTATCTACCGGCTCAGGTGGAACATGAACATTCTCTCGCTGGGAGACGACGAGGCGCGCATCGCCGGCCTGAATCCGCCTCGGCTGAAGATCCTGCTGCTGATCGCCGCCTCCCTGCTGGTTTCCGCCTCGGTGAGCTTGGCCGGCGTGGTGGGGTGGGTCGGCTTGGTGATCCCGCATTTGGTGAGAAGCGTGTTGGGGTATAACCACGGCCGCCTGATCCCCGCTTCGGCGCTGAGCGGGGCGCTGTTTTTGCTGGTGATCGACAATATCGCCAGAGGGGCCACCTATGCTGAAATCCCGATCGGCATCCTGACCGCGCTGATCGGCGCGCCGCTTTTCGCTCTCCTTTTTATTACGAGCAGCAAACATGATCACAGTTAACCAGCTGACCCTGGGTTTCAAGGGGCGAGAACCCCTTCTCGACAACGTCAGTTTTCATCTGGCGCGGGGCGAGATCCTCAGCGTGCTCGGGCCGAACGGCGCCGGTAAAACCACGTTGCTGAGACACATCGCGGGCCTGTGCCGGCCCCTGTCTGGCGGGTGCAAGATCGGCCTGGTCGACAATCGGCCCGCCCGGTTGGCCTATGTGCCGCAGGCGAAAACGCCGCATTTCGCTTATGGGGTACTCGATTTTGTCACTTTCGGCTGTGCCCGCCAGGCGGGGTGGTTCGCCAGGCCGCGGCGGCAAGATGTCGCCAAGGCGCAGGCGGTGTTGCATGCGCTGGAGATCGCGCCGCTGGCGCAGAAAAATATCAACCAGATCAGCGGCGGGGAACTGCAGATGTGTTATTTCGCCAAGGCGCTGGCGGCGGATCCCGACGTCATGATCCTCGACGAACCGGAATCGAACCTGGATTTTTACAATCAGGCTAAAATGATCGAGATGCTCTGGCGCCTCGCCAAAGAGCGGCAGATGACGATCGTGCTGAATACGCATTTTCTGCATTATGCCGACCGCATCTCCGACAAGTGCCTGCTGATGAACCAGCGACAGTGCATGTTTGGCGATAAAAACGCCTTGCTGCAAGAGGATATCCTGGAGCGTTACTTCCAGGTACCGGTGAGAAAGTGCCGGTACGAATATGCCGGCGTCAGCGAAGAAACGTTCATTGTCGCGCTACCGCACCCCGCTTGAGCGCCGCCAGCGCGAGGGTGATTGAGGGATATCCCTCATTGCGGCCCCGCTGGCGGTTATTTAAGCTGAAAGAGAAATGCAACGGTGAATATGGAGATAATCATGACTGATTCAGTATCCAACGATCGTAATCCCACCCCGGATGTGGCGGAAGACAACGCGTTCTTCCCATCGCCTTACTCCCTCAGCCAGTACACCTCGTCCAAAACCGACTTCACGGGCGCCAGCTACCCGAACGCCTATCGCGGCGGCAAGTGGAAGGTGCTGATGATCGCCTCGCAGGAGCGCTACCTGCTGATGCAAAACGGCAAGTTCTTCTCTACCGGCAACCACCCGGTCGAGATGCTGTTGCCGATGTATCACCTGGATCTGGCCGGTTTCGAGATCGACATCGCCACGCCGTCCGGCGATCCGGTGAAGCTGGAGATGTGGGCGTTCCCGCATGAAGATGAAGCAGTCAAGGCCACCTACGAGAAGTACCGCAGCCAGCTCAAGCAGCCGAAAAAGTTGACGGAAGTGGTGAAGGATCTGGATGGCGGCAACTACCTCGGCGTTTTCATTCCCGGCGGCCACGGCGTGCTCAATGATATCCCGTTCAGCGAAGAGGTGAAAAAGACCCTGCACTGGGCGCATGACAACGATCGCTACGTGATTTCGCTGTGCCACGGGCCGGCCGGTTTGCTGGCGGCGGGCATCGGCGAGAACAAAGAGGATTTCCTGTATCGCGGCTATGAGATGTGCGTGTTCCCGGACTCGCTCGATACCGGCGCCAACATCGACATCGGCTATATTCCCGGTCCGATGCCCTGGCTGGTGGGCGAACGCCTGCGCGAGCGGGGCGTTAAGATCGTCAACGCCGACATCACCGGCAAGGTGCATAAAGATCGGCGCCTGCTGACCGGCGACAGCCCGCTGGCTTCCAACAACCTCGGCAAACTGGCGGCAGAGACGCTGCTGGCCGACGTCGCCACGCGATGAGCGACGAGATCGCGCAGCACGCTTTCCAGACGGCGCTGGCGATGGACCACGAGCGAACCCTGTCCGCCATTCAGGGGCGGGTTCGCGCCTTCGCCGCGCCGTTCGGCTTCGATCGCTTTGTGCTGTTTTCCGCTTCCGCCACGGCGGAGGCGGGGATCGAGCATATCTACTGGGTCGAGGGCGACTGGTTCGGCGACGGCGAGGCCGTCGATGCGTTGACCTACGTGCGGCACTGCCCGGTGACCCGGCACATGCTGCGGGCCAGCGAGCCGTTCTTCTGGACTAAAACCCGGGCGCAGCAGGGCGAGCGCTATCGGATTGTGCGCACGCCGCGCGGAGCCGGTCTGCACGGCGTGCAGATCCCGGTGTTCGGCCCCGCCGGCCTGGAGGGCGCCGTCAGCCTGGGGGGCGAGCGCATCGACACCTCGCCGCCGGTGCGGCTGGCGCTGTCGCTCGTGGGTTCGGCGGCCTTTCTGGCGGCGCGGCGGCTGTTCGAACCGGCAGCCGGTGAGGGGGGGAGCCGGCTGTCGGCGCGCGAGCGCGAGGTGCTTAGCTGGACCGCCATCGGCCGGCGGCAGGCGGATATCGCCGCGATGCTCGGCCTGTCTGAACGCACGGTGGAAAACCACCTGCGCCGCATTCGCCAACGCCTTGGCGCCACCACCACCGCGCAGGCGATCAGCGTGGCGATCCGCCTGGGGGAGATCGCCCCCGAGAGCCGTTAGCCTGCCGCCATTTGCCGCAGCAACCACTCGCGTAGCGCAATGATATCGGGGCGCTGCGCAGTTTCTTCGGTGGCCATCAGATAGTAGTTGGCGCCGGGTAACGCCATCTCGAACGGCGCGGCCAACACGCCGCGCTGCAACAAATCGCGTGCCAGCAGCCGGCTGGCGATCACCACCCCCTGGCCGGCCACCGCCGCCTGCAGCGCATGGGTTTCGTCGCTGAAGGTCAGCCCGGCTTCCACATTCAACCCTTCCGGCCCGTAGCGCCGCCGCCAGTTTTCCCAGGTCGGCGCGTCGGCGGGCACCTGCCGATGTTCCACGTGAAACAGCGTCACCCGCTGCAAATCTTCGATGCGCTCCAGCGCCAGCACCGGGCTGGCCACCACGATAAAACGATCCTCATGCAGCAAGGTGCAGTGCAGATCGCTTTCCGGTGTTTCGCGGTAGCGGATGGCGACGTCCACGGTGCGCTGGCTGAGATCGACCCGCTCGACGCTGGTGTGCAGGCGCAGATCGATGGCGGGAAACTCCGCCTTGAAATCGGCCAGGCGCGGCACCAGCCAGTGGGTGAGAAAATTGGAGGTGGTGGTGACGGTCAGCGCCGGTGGCTGCTGGGCGCGGGTGATTTGGGCGACGGACTGCTCCAGCGCGGCGAAGGCGCGCTGGGTGCCGGCATACAGGATCTCGCCGGTCTCGGTCAGGCTGACGCCCTGCGCGCTGCGCTCGCACACCCGGCATTCCAGCACCGACTCCAGCAGCTTGATCTGGTGGCTGACTGCCGTCGCGCTGACGCCCAGCGCTTCGGCGGCATGTTTAAAGCTGCGGCAGCCGGCCACGGCGTGGAAGGCGCGCAGCGCGCCCAGCGGCGGCAAACGGGTTTTTCTCATGGCTGAATTATTCTCATCCAAGGCTGAAAACTATGAGTTTGTCTGAGCGATTATACAAGAGATAGGCTACTGACATGTGAACAGGGAAATGAATTTATTTCATCATTTCCATCATGTCGGGAGTGAACGATGAGCCTTTATATCAACAACGGTGCCCTGGGCGCCATGGCACACACGGGAGCGGCGGCGAGCGCCCTGGCGCTCAGCGTGCCGGCCGCGGCAGGCGCCTTGCTGCTGAAGACCGAAAATCTGCTGGGCATCGGCGCGACCCTGATGCTGCTAACGGCATTGGCGCTGGCGTTTCTCGGCGGCGCCGCACTGGCCCGTCTACGGCCGCTGCGGAACCGGCCTGCGCTGGCGATTCTCCGCTACGGCTTTTTACTGGCAGCGGTGGGGTGGCTATTGACGCTGCTGATGCTGTTCGGCGGCCATGATTGGCCGGCCCTGCTGGCGGGCATCGTCCTCGGCGGTCTGGGGCAGGGCGTCGCCTACCGCACGGCAGTGGGGGAGAAAGCGGCGTTCGCCGTGGCGTGCAGGCTGACGACGGTGGTGACTATCGTGGCCGTAGTGATTGCCGCTTCGCTGGTGCAAACCTATGCCGCACCGGGGATAAAGGGAGCCTGTTTCGCGCTGGCGTTGCTGGTCGACCTGGCGTTGCTGGGGGCATTGATGGCGCGGGTTGCGGAGCAGGATGGGGCCTGAGACATTGCGGAGGGATAAAGGCCTGCCTGGGGGCGGGCCTTTTGGTGTTTGTGGAGATTGGTAGGGTTAGCAATCTGACGGCCGGCTTTGTACCAGGAGCAGACATTGATTGTGAATTGAAAGCCGTGGCGATGTGTTTCCATTAACGTAACTTTAGTTAGAATGGCCTCGTTGAAAACGAGAGAACTGGAGTGAAAATGTTTGCTGATTTTGGTGTCGTGAATTTCTGGACGTACCTGCTTGGTGCGACGCTGATAGTCCTTGTGCCAGGCCCTGAAACCCTGTTCGTGATTAAAACGAGCATTACCAGCGGCATCAAGCGAGGCTTTGCTGCAATATTTTCCATCCTCCTGAGCGACGTTATCCTGGTTCTTTTGGCCTGGTGCGGGCTGGCGGCAGTTATCAGCTCAACACCAGCCTTGTTTAACGCCATCAAATACGCAGGTGCTGCTTATCTGTTCTATCTCGGAGTCCAGACGATACGCGCTATCTTTAAGCCAGCGGTCGAAACGAGTGAGGAAAAGAAATCTTCAGCTGATGCTAAGGGGATCATCGGGCGCGGAATGCTGGTTACGCTATTGAATCCAAAGACGCTGCTGTTCTATATCTCTTTCTTCGCCCAGTTCATCAATGTTCAGGCTGAGCACTCCTGGATGGCGTTTATCATTCTTGCTGCAGTGATGTTCGCGATTACTCTCGTTTATTTCGGCTTCCTCGTTTTCTGCGGCTCTTATCTGCTCAGTCGTCTGAAAGGCAACCGTAGGTTATCTGCCACCGGAAACGCGCTGGTAGGTATGTTCTTCATTGGATTTGCAGCACGGCTTGCAAGCGCAACTTCCTAACTGGATAACTAAACCGCCGCGAGGCGGTTTTTTTACGTTCTTTCGCTGGATGGGACGTCCGCTCTTCGTATAGCAGCCCTTAGGATTGAAAGTGCAAAAATACGACCTAACACCATTCTGCACAGTGAAGGCTCGGTCATCGCTAAACGCTCAGATTTTCAATGTTTCAATGACCATTCGCAGAGCGGGGGATACATTGCGATGAGGGTAATAGAGAAACAACCCCTCCATTCGCAGGCTGTAACGCTGTAAAACTCTGATAAGCGCCCCGCGTTCCAGATCATCTGTGACCAGTTCGACAGGAACATAGGCCAGCCCCAAGCCCAGCCGGGCGGCTTCTGCTTCCATATAACTGTCAGATAAGGCCCATTGTCCTTCAGGCCGATGAGTGATTTTTTTATCATCCTGATTGAGTTCCCACTGGTACACGCTGCCGTCGGCAAACTGATAGGCGATACAGGGATGCGTTGTTAAATCCGCCGGGGTTTGCGGAAAACCGTAGCGACGAAAATGCTCAGGGGTACCCACAATGGCCATCTCCATATCGGGCGTAATGCGTACAGCAACCATGCCAGTGCTTACTTCGGGCCCCAGGCGAACGCCCGCATCGAATCTTTCTTCGATAATATCGACGAACCTGCTCTCGTTTATGAGTTCCAGCCTGATATCAGGATAGCGCTGTTTAAATATCGCAAGCTTTGGCAGCAGGCATTTATCAATCGCGTGCTGGCTGGCATTGATACGAACCGTGCCGGAAGGGGTCTCGCGATAATGTGCCAGCGCGGCAAGCCCTAGATCTAGCGTATCAAATCCAGATGCCGTCTTCTGGTAGAGCTGCTCGCCCGCTTGCGTCAGCGACAGTTTACGCGTGGTGCGCACCAGTAGCTGGACACCCAGCCTTTCCTCAAGCTCACGAACGGAACGGCTGACCCCTGATTGAGCAAGCCCCAGCCGTTGAGCCGCCGCGGTAAAACTGCCTTCCCGTACCACCTGCATAAATAGGTACAACTCGTTGTAGTTCTCCCTTTTCGCCATTGAATAATCCCTCCTGAACGACAGCAAACTCAGCATTAATTTATAACAATATGGTATCAATCTTAGCAGTAATACCCCTCTAATCAGCACTAATTCTGCTCACTATAATGACCCCATCAAAACAAAGCACCGCAGCGTTGTCCGTAGGAAACCTGTATCTCTCTTGTTTTTCATGGGGATTTTTATGAAAACCTTCACCCGAACGCTAAAAACCGCGATGCCGGCCATGCTGTTATTCGCATCATTAAGTGGAGTCACGACAATGAGTTATGCTGATTCAACCAATCCGAACGCCCCTGTATCCATGACAGATAAATGGGATAAAACGTTCGCCGAGAGCCAGAAAGTCGATCATCGTAAAGTCTCGTTCCAGAATCGATATGGCATCACCTTAGTGGGCGATCTTTACCTGCCCAAAGATCGCGGCGATCGCAAGCTGGCGGCGATTGCGGTCAGTGGGCCTTTTGGCGCGGTGAAAGAGCAATCCAGCGGACTGTATGCGCAGACGCTGGCGGAACAAGGGTTTATTACCCTGGCGTTTGATCCCTCTTACACGGGGGAAAGCGGCGGCTATCCGCGAAACGTCGCCTCACCGGATATCAATACGGAAGATTTCAGCGCGGCGGTGGATTTCTTAGGGCTGCAAAAAGAGGTGGACCGCAACCGTATCGGGCTGCTCGGCATTTGCGGCTGGGGTGGCATGGCGTTAAACGACGCCGCGATGGATACCCGCGTTAAAGCAGTGGCAACAAGCGTAATGTACGATATGAGTCGGGCGATGGGCCATGGCGTGGGAGATGGCAAAGACCGTTACTCCACCGCTGACCGTCGTGCCGTTCTGCAGTATCTGAATGAACAGCGCTGGAAGGATGCGGAAAGTGGAACGTTCGCTCACGGCGCTCATGATATTAACGTCGACAGAAATGGCAAGGTCAGCGCGGGTCAGCGCATTCTGCCAGAAACCCTGCCGGCCGATCCGCATCCGGTGCTGAAGGAGTTCTTTGATTACTACCGCATGCCGCGCGGTTTCCACGCGCGTTCCGTTAACTCTACGGGAGCGTGGACGGCAACGATGCCGCTGTCGTTTATGAATATGCCGCTGCTGAGCTACGCCAGTGAAATCACCATCCCGACGCTTATCGTGACCGGCGAGAAAGCGCATTCACGCTATTTTGCCGAAGATGCTTATAAGGCGGTCGGCAGTAAAGACAAAGAGCTGGTGATTGTCCCCGGTGCAAATCATGTGGACCTGTACGATAACGTTGCCGGAAAAATACCTTTCGCTAAGTTCGAACAATTTTTCAAAGCCAATCTGAAATAAACCCTCTACTGACAACATTAAAAGCCACCTGTCTACGCGGTGGCTTTATTCTGACTTTTGTGAAATCTGACTATGTCTATACTTAGCCAAACACCATCACCGAATAATCAGCACGCTCACTGGAGCGGCATTTTTGCCATGACCCTGTGCGTCTTTGTGCTGATTGCATCGGAATTTATGCCCGTCAGCCTGCTTACGCCGATTGCCCGTGATTTAGGCGTGACGGAGGGACTGGCAGGACAGGGGATTGCCATCTCCGGCGCGCTGGCCGTCCTGACCAGCCTGACGCTTTCGGCGCTGGCTGGAAACAGGGATCGCAAGTCCCTGTTACTGGGGATGACGTTTCTGATGGCCGTGTCGGGGCTCGTTATCGCACTGGCCTCCAGTTATCTGGTGTATATGGCCGGTCGCGCGATGATAGGTATTGCGATCGGGGGATTCTGGTCGATGTCTGCGGCAACGGCGATTCGTCTGGTGCCACAACATCAAGTCGCGCGTGCCCTGGCTATTTTCAACGCCGGCAATGCGCTGGCGACGGTAGTGGCAGCCCCGCTGGGGAGCTACCTTGGCGCCACTGTCGGATGGCGAGGCGCTTTCTTGTGCCTGGTTCCTATCGCGGTGGTGGCCTTTATCTGGCAGTGCGTTAGTTTGCCTGGTATGAACGGCAATAAAGCTCCTGCATCACGTGGAACCGTACTCCGCCTGTTCGCTCGTCCTGTTGTCTCTCTTGGCATGCTGGCCTGTGGCCTGTTCTTTATGGGGCAGTTTGCGCTATTTACCTATGTGCGCCCATTCCTGGAGACGGTGACGCGTGTTGATTCCTCTGGCTTGTCGTTGATTTTACTGATTATCGGCATGGCCGGTTTTATTGGCACGCTGGTTGTCTCGGCATTCCTCAACAGGAAATTCTACCTAACGTTGATGGTTATCCCTGGGCTGATGGCCGTCATTGCCGTCGCCCTGATTCTTACCGGGCATCACGTTTGGGCTGTCTCGCTGCTGTTAGGTCTCTGGGGCATGCTGGCCACCGCCGCCCCAACGGGATGGTGGACATGGATTGCCCGCACGCTTCCCGACAATGCGGAAGCCGGAGGCGGACTGATGGTTGCGGTGATTCAGCTCTCGATTGCGCTTGGTTCAACGACAGGAGGCATGGTGTTTGACCATCTCGGCTGGCAGAGCGCCTTTGCCATCAGTAGCATGCTGCTGCTTTGCGCCGGAGTGTTGACGTTTTTCACCTCACGCCAGAAGAGCAGTGCGCCTTAATCCGGCGAAGGCCCGCGCGCCAGAAACGTGGAAAGCGAGATGTCGCTGCGCACAGAGCGTACGCCCTCAAAGCTCTGGATCTCCATCAGGAAATTCTCCAGCGATACGGTATCGGCGGCGCGTACTTTGATAAAGACGCAACCGTCCCCGGCAAAGGGTATGCAATTCTTCCACTTCCTTGCGGCTGGTGAACTGCAAAAGGGCGCGCGTTGCTTGATAGTTTAGCTGCTGGTATCGGTCACCAAAAACGTTAGTACTCTATACCTCAAGGTCGCGTTCGCCATACCAAATAAGCCTCAGTGCGATGAAACAAATACCGAGGCAGGCTGCGCGGGCGGAATGGCGAAGTGACGCTGCATACGTTTTATCTCCTCTGCCGGTGGCAGGCCAAACAGACGTTTGAATTCGCGGTTAAATTGCGATGGGCTTTCATAGCCAACGGCGTAACTCGCGGCGGCGGCGGTGATTTGTTGGCGCACCATCAGCATCCGTGCCTGGTGCAGGCGTACCGATTTCACATACTGCATCGGCGGCATCTGCGTTATCGCTTTGAAATGGCTATGAAAGGTCGGCACGCTCATGCCGGCCATCATCGCCAGTTGCGTCAGCGTTAACGGCTCCGCGTAAGCGGCATGGATGTGCTGCAACGCTTTACCGATTTTGCCAAACTGCCCCTGCAAGGCCAGCGCGGCACGCATTGCGTTGCCTTGTGCGCCTGTCAGCACGCGGAAATAAAGCTCACGCACCCGCGCCGGGCCGAGGATCGCCGCCTCAAGCGGGTTAGCCAGGACGTCAAGTAAGCGAAGTACGGCCATTTTTACCGCGCCGTCCATGGGGCTTGACATCATGCTTTGCGGCGCGACGGGAGGATGCGGGGCGCCATGCTGTTCAATCTGCAACATCAGTTCAGCGGCAAGCTGAAAATCCAGATGCATATAAATCGCCAGCAGCGGATGTGCTGCCGACGCGTCGGTTTCCATCACAAACGGCACCGGCACCGAAACCGCCAGGTAGTGCTGCTCATCATATAAATAGGTCTGTTGACCGAAATAACCGCGTTTGCTGCCCTGGCAGACAATCACGATCCCCGGATCGTAAAGCACCGGCGTTCTGGCAAGCGGGCGATCGGAACGCAAAATTCGCACATCAGGTAGGGCAGTGAGGTTGTATCCCTCTTGCACCGCAAGTCTATTCATCAGGGCAATCATGTCGGACATCCCACCACCTCATAAAATCAGGCAAGAAAAAGAGAAAATACGGCCTAAAAATGCGGCAGGGAAGAGAATACCATGCAACCTTCATGGTTCATGGGAGTTCTTTTTATGGCATCTGCAAAAACGATTTTAATTACCGGCGTCAGCAGTGGCTTTGGTCAGGCGCTGGCGCGGGAAGCCCTCGCCGTGGGGCATCGGGTTATAGGGACGGTGCGCAACAGCGAAGCGCTACAGGCTTTCGCCGCGCTCGATACGCAGCGGGCTTTTGGCTATCTGCTTGATGTCACGGACGTTGAACGTATTGATGAGGTGGTTGGAGAGATAGAGTCTGCCATTGGTCCGATAGATGTGCTGGTGAACAATGCCGGTTACGGCCATGAAGGCATTCTGGAAGAATCCCCGCTTGCAGAGCTGCGCCGCCAGTTTGACGTCAATGTGTTTGGCGCGGTGGCGATGATCAAAGCCGTGCTGCCGGGCATGCGCCAGCGCCGTCGGGGCCACATTATCAATATCACCTCAATGGGCAGTTTCATTACCTTGCCCGGTATCAGCTATTACTGTGGCAGCAAATTTGCACTGGAAGGGATATCAGAAACGTTAAGTAAAGAGCTTGCCCCGTTCAACCTACACGTGACCGCCGTGGCGCCCGGTTCGTTTCGAACGGACTGGGCCGGGCGTTCAATGGTACGCAGCCCTCGCCGTGTCCCTGACTATGACGCGCTATTTGAACCTGTTCGTCAGGCGCGCCAGGAAAAAAGCGGCAAGCAACTCGGCGATCCGATTAAGGCGGCTCATGCCATGCTGGCATTGATCGAGAGCGGGAAGCCGCCAACGCATCTGTTGTTAGGCAGTGACGCATTAAGTTTGGTGCGGCAAAAGCTCGAGGCGCTAGGTAAGGAAATTGAACAATGGGAGAAACTCACCCGTTCAACGGATGGCTGAACGGTGTCGGGTAGAGAGTGTGTAGGGGATCACCGATTATGATCCGCCCAACAGCAAAAAGCCCGCTCAGGTTTCCCTGAGCGGGCTTCTCTAAATATGGCTCCTCTGACTGGACTCGAACCAGTGACATACGGATTAACAGTCCGCCGTTCTACCGACTGAACTACAGAGGAATCGTGTGAACGGGGCGAATAATAGCGAGGCGCCGTCGGCATGTCAAAGGCGGATTACACATTCTGTGACTGTTTGCTTACAGAATGCGCAACCCGTTGAGTTTTTTGGCAGATTTAGCCCTCGAGCGCCCGCTGCAGGCGCAGCTGATAGCGGTAAACGCCGGCGGTGAGCAGGTAATCCCGGTGCACGCTCGGGCTCCAGGAATCGTCGCCGCCCACCCCCATATGGAAGCCGTCCAGATGCAGCCAGGTGCCTGCTTCCGGCTGCAGCAGATGCTGGTGGCTGCAGGCCATCAGCTGTTGCAGGCCGTAGCGGCTGAGCGAGAAGTGGAAGCGGCCGTCGATGCGCCAGCCGCCGTAGCGCAGGCTGCGGGTGTCGCAGCGCAGGCCGTTCTCGCCGGGGAAAATATACGGCGTGTGCAGATCCGCCAGCGGCAGGCGCCAGCGCCCGTGTTGCGCGGCCAGGCAGCGATCCGGGTAGTTCTCGTGCGGGCCCAGGCCCAGCCATTCCGCCTGCGGCTGCACCGTCGCCAGTTGGCAGTGCAGGCCGATGCGCGCCGGCGGCGGCAGGGCGTCGGCCACCTCGACCTCCACGTTCACGCTCACCGCGCCCAACGCGTCGAACAGCCACTGTTTGCGGCTGATCAGCAAAATCTCCCCGTCCACGCCGAACTGGTGTTCGCTCACCACCTGCACGACGTTTTGCATCGCATCCGCCTGCAGCCGCGTGCAGCGCTCCTCCAGCCGGTACAGGCCCGCCAGCTTCCAGCGTTCGACCCAGGCGTTGGGATCGATATGGTCCGCTTCGCTGACGCCGATGTCGTTATCGATCGGCGCGCGCGCAAAGCCGTCGCGCAGCGGCGTCAGCAGCTGCGGCTGTTCATTCTGCCACCACTGCGTCAGGTGGCCGCTGCTGCGCTCGAAGCGCCAGCGCTGGTCGCCGTGGGTGAGCGTCAGCCCCTGCTCGTCTTCAGT
Organism: Serratia sp. OLAL2; assembly: GCF_002752475.1. Taxonomy (NCBI): domain Bacteria; kingdom Pseudomonadati; phylum Pseudomonadota; class Gammaproteobacteria; order Enterobacterales; family Yersiniaceae; genus Serratia; species Serratia sp. OLAL2. The sequence goes on from NZ_MSTL01000006.1 coordinate 78,821, forward strand.
CAGTGTGGGCGGCAGGCCCTGCGCCGGCGGCGGGGCGGGATGCAGCGCGCGCGGCACCCGCCACTGATCCCAGGCGCAGCGGTGGTGCGCTTCGGACCAGTCGGTGGCCTGCGGCTGCACCACCTCCACGTTCAGCCACAGCTCGCCGGGCTGATGCAGCATCGGCAGCCGGTCGAGCAGGGTGAAGCGAGTGCTGCCCTGCGGCGGCAGCGCCAGATCGAAGCTGCCGCTGGCGCGCTCCACGCCGTCCAGCTCCAGCCGCCAGTTGAGCTGTTCGTTGTCGGTGTGGCGGAACAGGTAATCGCTGGTGACGGTCAGCGTTAGCGAGGCGGCGTCGAAGGCGAAGCGGAACAGCTGCTGGGCCCGCTGCGCTTCGAACAGTGCCGGGTGTGGGGTACGATCCGCGAACACCAGCCCGTTCAGGCAGAATTGGCGATCGTTGGGGGAGTCGCCGAAGTCGCCGCCGTAGGCCCAGAACTCTTCGCCGCGCTCGTCGCGTTTGATCAGCGCCTGATCGACCCAGTCCCAGACAAAGCCGCCCTGCAGGCGCGGATGTGCATGGAACGCGCGCCAGTAGCGCTCGAAACCGCCGAAGCTGTTGCCCATTGCATGGGCGTATTCGCACAGGATCAGCGGCCGCTGTTCCTCCGGCAGGCCGATCCACTTGCCGAGCGCCCATTTGGGCACCGCCGGGAACGGCTGATCCTGATCCACTCGCGCATACATCGGGCAGATGATGTCGGTAGCGGCGGTGTCGGCGCCGCCGCCTTCATATTGCACCGGGCGGGTCGGATCCTGGCTTTTCACCCAGCGGTACAGCGCGTCGTGGTTTACGCCGTGGCCGGACTCGTTGCCCAGCGACCAGATAATGATGCAAGGGTGGTTGCGATCGCGTTGCACCATGCGGGTGACGCGCTCGCTCATTGCCGGCAGCCACAGCGGATCGTCAGCCAACCGGTTCATCGGCTGCATGCCGTGGGTCTCGATATTGGCTTCGTCCACCACGTACAGCCCGTAACGGTCGCACAGCCGGTACCACAGCGGGTGATTGGGGTAATGCGAGCAGCGCACCGCGTTGAAGTTGTGCTGCTTCATCAGCAGGATGTCGTGGCGCATCGTCGCCTCGTCCATCACCTGGCCGTGGCGCGGATGATGCTCGTGGCGGTTAACGCCGCGGATCAGCAGCGGCTGTCCGTTGAGCTTCAGCAACCCGCCGCTGATTTCTACCTGACGGAAGCCGACGTCATAGGCCTCCACCTCGATAATCTCCCCCTCGGGCGAGAGCAGGGCGACGGTGGCGCGATACAGCGCGGGCGTTTCGGCGCTCCACAGCGCCGGGCGTTCCACCGGCAGGCGCAGCGTGACGCGATCGTCATAGGCGCCGCGCTCGTCCACGATCTCGCTGCCGAGCGGCTGGGTGCGTTCGGCCACCCGCGTGCCGTCGCGCCACAGCTGAACCTGCACCTGCAGCGGGCCGGGCCGGTTGGCGCGCGCCGTCACCACCAGTTCGCCGCGGGTAAAGCTGTCATGCAGCGGCGTGGTGATGCGCACATCGCTCAGGTGCGCGGCGGGTTTGTGCAGCAGGCTGACGTCGCGGAAGATGCCGCTCATGCGCCACATGTCCTGATCTTCCAGATAGCTGCCGTCGCACCAGCGCAGCACCATCACCGCCAGCCGGTTTTCACCCGGCCGCAGCCACGGGCTGAGATCGAACTCCGCCGGCAGGCGGCTGTCCTGCGAATAGCCGACCCAGTGGCCGTTGCACCATAAATAGAACGCCGAGTTGACGCCGTCGAAGATAACGCGCGTCTGGCCGGCGGCCAGCCAGGCCGGATCGACGCTGAAGGTGCGCGAGTAGCAGCCGGTCGGGTTGTCTTCCGGCACGCGCGGCGGATCGACCGGGAACGGGTAGCGCACGTTGGTGTAGATCGGCGCATCGTAGCCGGCGAGCTGCCAGTTGCCCGGCACCGCCAGCGGGGCGGCGTCCGGCAGATCCTGCTGCAGCCAGCCTTCCGGCGCCGCCTCTGGGCGCGGGAAATAGCTGAAGCGCCACTCGCCGTTCAGCGACCGGCGGCTGGCGCTGGGGGCATCGTCGCGCGCGTCTTCCACCGTGCGCCAGCTGGCGAACGGCGGGTGAGCGTCCAGCCGGCGGTAGTGGGTGCAGGCTGGGTTTTGCCAGTCACGGCGGGCGAGGATCTCGGTCAGGGAAGCAAGGGGCGCAGCGGGCATCGGCGATCGTCCTGTCGGCTAGGTGATGCTCACCAAGATGCTGACCGGCGCATAAAAAGTAAAGCGGTTACACGCAACCTTGCAAGGGCGATCAAATAACCGTTAATGCGGTTCGCCGGCGCGGTAGATCCGCTGCGGGCGGCCGACCTTGCCGTAAATGATCTCGGCGCGCAGCTGCTGCGCGGCGGTGCAAAACTCCAGATAACGGCGCGCGGTGGTGCGGCTGAGCCCCATTTTTTGCGCAACGCTTTCAGCGGTGTGGCGCGCGGCGGGTTCGGCAAACAGTGCGCGGACCTTGCCCAGCGTCAGCTCGTCGATGCCGGCGGGCAGCGCCGCCTGCTGCTCGCCGCGGGCATAGGTGTTGAACATCTCGTCGATGCGGCGCTGGTTGAGGCGCGCTTTGTCCTTCAGCGCTTCGCGGCGTTGGCTGAAGCGCTGCAGGGTCTGGCTCAGCCGGTCATAGGCCAGCGGTTTGATCAGGTAGTCGAACACGCCGTAACGCAACGCCTCGGCCACGGTGGCCATGTCGCTGGCGGCGGTGATGAACACGATGCCGCCGCGATACCCGCTCAGCGTCAGTTCGCGCAGCAGGGTGATGCCCTGGCCGTCCGGCAGAAAGTTGTCCAGCAGAATCAGGTCCGGCTTGAAGCGCTCGGTCATGGCGCGCGCCTGCGCCAGGGTGCCGGCCAGCCAAATCTGGCGGCAGCCGCCGTTCTGGCGGATAAACTCCGCGTGCATTTCCGCCAGCGGCGTTTCGTCTTCAACGATCAGGATGTTCAGCCATTCCATAATGAAACCTACTATTGCAATCAAGATGCTAAATGAATGTAAGTAAACTGCGGCGCCAAATAAAGATTATCTCAATAATAAACACCATAAGATTAATTAAGCAAATAAAGAACATTAAATAACTTATTAACCGGGAACGGTTTGTGAAATAGGTCAATAATCGGCGTTTTTTTTCTGTTTACCATTGCTTTATCGAACGCAAGGCGGCGTTTATCTCCATGGTTTTTAAGGTTTTAATTATCCTTGTTGATGTTAATTAAAATGCCTTTTTGTATTTAACTTGTTGTTTGTCAGTTAACCCAGAGAGCGTGTTATGTTAGGCGATGCCGTATTTAATCGGGTAAAGCGATCGGATCATAAAGCGATTTCGGAAATAAGCGCCTTCTTGCGCAGTAACGATCTGAATATCGACACCACGGTTGAAATATTTATTACCGTTACCCAGCACGACAAATTGGTCGCCTGCGGCGGTATCGCCGACAATATTATCAAATGCGTCGCCATCAGTCCGCTGATGCGTGGCGAAGGGTTGGCGCTGGCGCTGGCGACCGAGCTGGTGAACCTGGCCTACGAGCGCCATCACACTCAGCTGTTTATCTACACCAAGGTGCAGAACGAGCCGCTGTTCCGCCAGTGCGGTTTCTACCCGATCGCCACCGTGCCGGGCATCGTGGTGCTGATGGAAAATAGCCCGTGCCGCCTGAAGCGCTACGCCGCTCAACTGGCGAGCCAGCGCCGGCCGGGCGACACCATCGGCAGCATCGTGATGAACGCCAACCCCTTCACCCGTGGGCATCAGTATCTGGTGCGTCAGGCGGCCAAACGCTGCGACTGGCTGCACCTGTTTCTGGTAAAGGAAAACACCTCGCGCTTCAGCTATGAAGACCGGCGCCGGCTGGTGCTGGCCGGCACCGCCGATATTCCCAACCTCACGGTACACGAAGGCTCGCAGTACGTGATCTCGCGCGCCACCTTCCCCTGTTACTTCATCAAGGATCAGGGCGTGGCCGACGACTGTTACACCGAAATCGATCTGAAGATCTTCCGCCAGTATCTGGCGCCCGCGCTGGGCATTACCCACCGCTTCGTCGGCAACGAGCCGTTCTGCGCGGTGACCGCGAAATACAACCGCGACATGCGTTACTGGCTGGAAACGCCGGCGCTGCCCAGCCCGCCGATCGCGCTGGTGGAAATCGAGCGTTTGCAATATCAGGGCACGGCGATCTCCGCCTCCTGGGTGCGCAAGCTGCTGGCGGCGGGGGACTTCCACGCCGCCGCGCCGCTGGTGCCGCCGGACACCCTGTACTACCTGCAGGATCTGCAAACGCAGCGCCGGGCCAAGGCGGCCCCGCATCCTTTTGAGTCCGCACAATCAGGTGAATGATGAAAATTATCCGAGAAGCAATGGCCGGCACGCTGGAATCCAGCGATGTCATGGTGCGCATCGCGCCCGCCGAGGGGCCGCAGCACGATCTGTTGATCGCCAGCAGCGTGGAAAAACAGTTCGGCGCGGCGATCCGTCGCACCCTGCTGGAGGTGCTGCAGCGCTATGAGGTGGAGCCGGTGCAGGTGATCGTCGACGACAAGGGGGCGCTGGACTGCGTGCTGCGCGCCCGGCTGGAAACCGCGCTGATGCGCGCCTGCGAGGGCGGCCAACTGCCGTGGGAGGCGAAAGATGAAAACGCTGAATAAAACCCGGCTGCGCCGCAGCATGCTGTTCGTTCCCGGCGCCAACGCGGCGATGGTCAGCAACGCCTTTATCTACCAGGCCGATGCGCTGATGTTCGATCTGGAAGACTCGGTGATCCTGCGTGAAAAAGACGCGGCGCGCCGGCTGGTGTACCACGCGCTACAGCATCCGCTGTACCAGGAGGTGGAAACCATCGTGCGCGTCAATGCGCTCGACTCCGCCTACGGCCTGGCGGACTTGCAGGCCGTGGTGCGCGGCGGCGCGGACATTGTGCGCCTGCCGAAGACCGACAGCGCGCAGGACGTTGTCGACATGGAGCGCGAGATTGCCGGCATCGAAGCGGCCTGCGGCCGGCCGGTCGGCAGCACCGGGCTGCTGGCGGCGATCGAATCGGCGCAGGGCATCACCAACGCGGTGGCGATCGCGCACGCTTCGCCGCGGCTTATCGGCATCGCGCTGGGGGCGGAAGACTACGTGCGCAACCTGCGCACCGAGCGCTCGCCGGAGGGCATCGAGCTGCTGTTCGCCCGCTGCTCGCTGCTGCAGGCGGCGCGCGCCGCCGGCATTCAGGCGTTCGACACCGTCTATTCCGACGCCAATAACGAAGCCGGCTTCCTGCAGGAAGCGGCGCTGATCAAACAGCTCGGCTTCGACGGTAAATCGCTGATTAACCCGCGCCAGATTGAGCTGCTGCACAACCTGTACGCGCCGACCGCCAAAGAGGTGGCGCACGCGCAGCGGGTGGTGGACGCCGCCGAAGCGGCGGAGCGGGAAGGGCGCGGCGTGGTGTCGCTCAACGGAAAAATGGTCGACAGCCCGGTGATTGAACGCGCCCGGCTGGTGCTGGAGCGCGCCGCGCTGTCCGGCTTGCGGGAAGAACCGGCGCAGCACGGGGAGGAAGCATGATGAACCGCCAACAACGATTGATGACCTTCGCTAACCCGGCGGATCTGCCGGGCTATCAGGACGTGTCCAAAGCCAACCTGCAGGCGCGCAAACCGCGCGATCTCAAGCTGTGCGATTCCTTGCAGGAAGCGGTGCGCCGCAGCGGGCTGCAGGACGGCATGACCATCTCCTTCCACCATGCGTTTCGCGGCGGCGATTTGACCCTCAATCAGGTGATGGAGACGCTGGCGGCGATGGGGTTCCGCAACCTGACGCTGGCCTCCAGCTCGCTGACCGACTGCCATGCGCCGCTGGTTGAGCATATCCGCCACGGCGTGGTGAGCCGCATTTACACCTCCGGGCTGCGCGGCCCGCTGGCGGACGCCGTTTCGCGCGGCCTGCTGGCGGAGCCGGTGCAAATTCACTCGCACGGCGGCCGGGTCAACCTGATCGAATCCGGCGAGCTGAAGATAGACGTGGCCTTCCTCGGCGTGCCGGCCTGCGATGAGTTCGGCAACGCCAACGGCTACAGCGGTGAAGCCTGCTGCGGCTCGCTCGGCTATGCGCGGGTGGACGCCGAGGCGGCGGGCACCGTGGTGCTGCTGACCGAGCAGCTGGTGCCGTATCCGCATCATCCCGCCAGCCTGGCGCAGGATCGGGTGGATCTGATCGTGCAGCTGGAGCGGGTGGGCGATGCCGACAAGATCGGCGCTGACGCCACGCGCATGACCTCGAACCCGCGCGAGCTGCTGATCGCCCGCCGCGCCGCCGAGGTGATCGCCGGTTCCGGCTACTTCAGCGAAGGGTTCTCGCTGCAAACCGGCACCGGCGGCGCCTCGTTGGCGGTGACCCGGTTCCTGGAGGACAAGATGCGCGCCCTTGGCATTCGCGCCGCGTTCGCCCTCGGCGGCATCACTTCGACCATGGTGGATCTGCACGAGAAAGGGCTGATCGGCAAGCTGCTGGACGTGCAGAGCTTCGATCGGGCGGCGGCGACCTCGCTGGCGCGCAACCCGCGCCATATCGAAATCAGCGCCAACCAGTACGCCAACTTCAGCTCCAAGGGCGCCTCTGTCGATCGGCTCGACGTGGTGGTGCTGAGCGCGCTGGAAATCGACACCGGCTTCAACGTTAACGTGCTGACCGGCTCCGACGGCGTGCTGCGCGGCGCGTCCGGCGGCCACTGCGACACCGCCGCCGCCGCGCGGCTGGCGATCATCGTCGCGCCGCTGGTGCGCGGGCGCATCCCGACGCTGGTGGAGCAGGTGACCACCTGCATCACGCCGGGTTCCAGCATCGACATTCTGGTGACCGACCATGGCATCGCCGTCAACCCGGCGCGGCCGGAGCTGGCGCAGCGCCTGCGGGAGGCCGGGCTCGAGGTGGTGAGCATCAACTGGCTGCGCGCCCGCGCGCTGCAGCTGACCGGCGAACCGCAGCCGATCGCGTTTACCGACAAGGTGGTGGCGGTGGTGCGCTACCGCGACGGCTCGGTGATCGACGTGGTGCATCAGGTGGCGGAGTAAGCGATGGCCGCCGTCGATCCCCAACTGGCCGCCGAACGCGCGGTCAGCCTGCCGGAGCTGCTCACCAGCCGCGAATGCCGCCAAGCGCGCCAGCAGGCGTGGCTGGCGCAGCACGAGTGCACGCTGCTGGTGCTGACGCTGGTGGTGCCCGGCCCGGTGAAGGACAGCGCGTTGACGCGCGGCATCTTCAACCTGGGGTGGGCGGCGCTGCTGCGGCTGTGCGCCGAACAGGGTTGGCCCAGCCCGCAGGCCGAGGCGCTGGCGCTCGCCACCGGTTGCGAAGGGTTTGTGGCTCTGCGCGCCGATGCCCAGCGGGTGAAAGACTGCGCCATGCAGCTGGAGGTGAGCCGCCCGATCGGCCGACTGTGGGATATCGACGTGCTGGATACGCAGGGGCGCATTTTGTCGCGCCGCGACATCGGCCTGCCGGAACGGCGCTGCCTGTTGTGCGGCCAACCGGCCAAGATCTGCGCCCGCCAGCGGCGGCATAGCAGCGAGCAGCTGCTGCATGAAATGGAAAGGATGTTCAACGATGCGATCTCTGCCGATTAATCCACCCGCCCGTCACACCGAGCCGGCCTGCGGCTTCGCCCGCGCCGCTTTCCGCGCGCTGCTGGTGGAGGTCAACCTCACGCCCAAACCGGGGCTGGTGGATCGCCATAACACCGGCGCTCACCGCGACATGGATCTTGGGCATTTCTACCGCAGCGCCCGCGCCATCGGCGTGTGGCTGCCGCGCTTTATCCAACGCGGACGGGAAGACGCGGCTTTGCCGGCAGAGCAGCAGCTGGCGCGGCTGCGGCCGCTCGGCATGGCCTGCGAAAACCAGATGTTTCGCGCCACCGGCGGCATTAACACCCACAAGGGCAGCGTGTTCTCACTCGGGTTGCTGTGCACCGCCTTCGGCCGCCTGCAGCAGCAAGGGCAAGCCATCGGCGCGGAGGCGCTGTGCGCCGAGGTGGCGGCGATGTGCAGGGGGCTGGTGGAGCGTGAGCTGCGGCGCAACAACGCCGGGCAGACCGCCGGCCAGCGGCTGTTCGCCGCGCACGGGCTGAGCGGCGCACGCGGCGAGGCGGAGTCCGGTTTTCGGTTGGTGCTTGACGGCGCGCTGCCGCTGTATCGGCAACGGCTGGCCGCCGATGGCGACGAACAGCGGGCGCTGCTGGACAGCCTGCTGTGGCTGATGGCCCACAACGACGACACCAACGTCGCCTCGCGCGGCGGCCTGCACGGGCTGCGCTGGCTGCGGCGCCGGGCGGCCTGGCTGCTGGCGCAGGGCGGCTCGGCCGGGGAGGCGGGCCTGGCGCGCCTGCAACGCTTCGATGCCGACTGCATCGCCCGTAACCTCAGCCCCGGCGGCAGCGCCGACCTGTTGATAGTGACCTGGCTGCTGGCGCAGCTGGGTGCCCAAGAATAATAACCAAGCCTTCAGGAGAGTCCCTATGTCCCAAACCCAGGAAAAGATCTGGAAAGCGATAGCGCCGCTGGCGGTGCTCGCGATCCTGTTATTGATACCGGTGCCCGACGGCATGCCGCCGCAGGCGTGGCACTACTTCGCCATCTTCGTGGCGATGATCGTCGGCATGATTCTGGAGCCGATCCCGGCCACCGCCATCAGCTTTATCGCGGTGACCGTCAGCGTGCTCAGCGCCAACTGGGTGCTGTTCGGCGCGCAGGAGCTGGCGGAACCGGGCTTCAAGGCCGGTAAAGAGGCGCTGAAATGGGGGCTGGCGGGCTTCTCCAGCACCACCGTCTGGCTGGTGTTCGGCGCTTTTATCTTCGCGCTGGGCTACGAGGCCACCGGGCTGGGGCGGCGCATCGCGCTGTTCCTGGTGAAGTTCATGGGCAAGCGCACGCTGACGCTGGGCTATGCGGTGGTGATCATCGATATCCTGCTGGCGCCGTTCACGCCGTCCAACACCGCGCGCACCGGCGGCACGGTGTTCCCGGTGGTGAAAAACCTGCCGCCGCTGTTCGATTCTTTCCCTAACGACCCCTCCTCGCGCCGCATCGGCGGTTACCTGATGTGGATGATGGTGGTCGGCACCAGCATCAGCTCCTCGATGTTCGTCACCGGCGCCGCGCCGAACGTTTTGGGCATCGAGTTCGTCGGCAAGATTGCCGGGGTGCACATCAGCTGGATGCAGTGGTTCCTGGCGTTCCTGCCGGTCGGCCTGCTGCTGCTGATCATCGCGCCGCTGATCTCCTACTACCTGTACAAACCGGGTGTGACCCACAGCAGCGAAGTGGCCGCCTGGGCGGATACCGCGCTGGGGGAAATGGGCAAGCTGACGCGCAAGGAGTACACCCTGATCGGCCTGGTGCTGCTCAGCCTGTGTCTGTGGGTGTTCGGCGGCAAAATGCTGGACGCCACCGCGGTATGCCTGCTGGCGGTGTCGCTGATGCTGGCGCTGCACGTGGTGTCGTGGAAAGAGATCACCAAATACTCCAGCGCCTGGAACACGCTGGTTAACCTGGCGACGCTGGTGGTGATGGCCAACGGCCTAACGCGCTCCGGCTTTATCGACTGGTTCGCCCAGACCATGAGCACCCACCTGGACGGCTTCTCGCCGAACATGACGGTGGTGGCGCTGGTGCTGGTGTTCTACTTCGCCCACTATCTGTTCGCCAGCCTGTCGGCGCATACCGCCACCATGCTGCCGGTGATCCTGGCGGTCGGCAAAGGGCTGCCGGGCGTGCCGATGGAACAGCTGTCGATGCTGCTGGTGCTGTCGATCGGTATCATGGGCGTGCTGACGCCGTACGCCACCGGGCCGGGGGTGATCATCTACGGCTGTGGTTACGTGAAATCGAAAGACTACTGGCGCCTGGGCGGCATTCTCGGCGTGGTGTACATCGCCGCGCTGCTGCTGATCGGCTGGCCGATCATGAGCCTGTGGTACTGAGTTGAAGCCACGCGGCCACCGCCCGGTGGCCGCGGTTACGATCCTTTCCCGTGAACCCTGTCACACACTTGTCACACTAACCCCGCCATCATACGCAGGCAAACGCTAACACCTTAAAAATAATCATTTTCCGGGAGCCTCTGCGGATGAGAAAAAAAACGTTATTGCTGTGCCTGCCTTTGTTATTCACCGGGAATGCGCTGGCGGACGCCGGCGGTTATCAACTGGAGCAGGTGCTGGTGATGAGCCGCCATAACCTGCGCGCGCCGCTGGCCAACAACGGCAGCGTGTTGGCGCAGTCCACGCCGAAGGCTTGGCCGGCCTGGGAAACGCCGGGCGGCCAGCTGACCACCAAGGGCGGGGTGCTGGAAGTGTATATGGGGCACTACTTCAACGCCTGGCTGAAGCAGACCGGCCTGTTGCCGCAAGAGGGCTGCCCGACCGCCGGCAGCGTGTACGTCTACGCCAACAGCCTGCAGCGCACGGTGGCCACCGCGCAGTTCTTCAGCAACGGTGCGTTCCCTGGCTGCGACGTCAGCGTGCACCATCAGGACAAGATGGGCGAGATGGATCCGACCTTCAACCCGATCATCACTGACACCAGCGAAGCCTTCAACCAGCAGGCGCTGGCGGCGATGAACGCCGCGCTGGGATCGCTGAAGCTGGACGCCTCTTACCAACAGCTGGCGAAGATCATCGACTACAAGGATTCCGCCGCCTGCAAGACCGACAAACACTGTGACCTGACCAAAGAAGCCAGCGTGATGAGCGCGGTGCCGGGCAAAGAGCCGGGCGTCTCCGGCCCGCTGCGGGTGGGCAACTCGCTGGTGGACGCCTTTATGCTGCAGTATTACGAAGGTTTCCCGATGAAAGAGGTGGCCTGGGGCAAAATCGCCACCCCGCATCAGTGGAAGCAGCTGGCGCAGTTGAAAGACGGCTATCAGGATTCGCTGTTCACCTCGCCGGTGGTGGCGCAAAACGTCGCCAAACCGCTGCTGACCTACATCAACAACGCGCTGCTGGGCGAGCGCAAACCGGACGCGCCGAAGTTGACGGTGCTGGTCGGCCACGACTCCAATATCGCCTCGCTGCTGTCGGCCATGCAGTTCCAGCCGTATCAGCTGCCGCAGCAGTACGAGAAAACGCCGATCGGCGGCAAACTGGTGTTCCAGCGCTGGCGCGACGCGCAGAGCGACCGTGAATTGCTGAAGATTGAGTACGTCTATCAGTCCACCGAACAGCTGCGCAAGGCGACGCCGCTGACGCTGCAAACCCCTCCGCAGCGCGTGACGCTGGCGCTGAAAGGCTGCCCGATCGACAAAGACGGCTTCTGTGCCTGGAGCGATTTCGAAAAGACCATGAAAGGCATCTTGTAATGCCCGGCCTCTCTTCCGATCGCGGGGGAGAGGCATAGGCGCGGCTGCCGGGGGATTGTGCTTGAATCCCCTCAACCGATCACCTAGCATTTCGTTAGGTGTAACGGGGAGAGAAAACCATGCGACCATCCATTGTTCTTGCAGAACATCGCCAGGCGATCCGAAAAACGGTTGGGCTGTTCCCTGCGGCCAATCCGCGGATTTTCGGCTCGGTGCTGCATGGCACCGATCGGGAGGGCAGTGATTTGGATCTGTTGGTCGATGCGTTGCCGGGTGCCACGTTGTTTGATCTGGGAGGGCTGCAGTCGGAACTGGAAGCGCTGCTGGGCATTCAGGTGGATCTGCTGACGCCGCTCGATTTGCCGCCGACCTTTCGTCAGCAGGTTTTGGCGGAGGCCCAACCGGTATGAAAGATGCGCGGTTGGTCGATTATCTGAGCCACATGCAACAGGCGGCGCAGGATGCCTGTGATTTCGTTGATGGCTTGGCGGCGGCAGATTTTATCGAAGATAAACGCACTCAGCAGGCGGTCATTATGAGCCTGATTATTATCGGTGAAGCCGTGACGAAAATCATGGATGGCAGCCCCGCGTTTACGCAACGCCATCCTGAAATCCCCTGGCGAAACATGCGCGGCATGCGTAATCGCATTGCGCACGGTTATTTTGATATCAACCTTGAAGTGGTCTGGGCGACGGTGCAAACGGCGTTGCCGGAACTGCTTACACAGCTGTTGGCGGTACGCCAGGATGCTGAGAAGTTAAACGACGGTGATTAAGCTTTCTTTGGACAGTGACTCTGGTTCCTGCCGGAGCCCCACTTTTATCCGCAATATCGAATTTTTCACGCCGGACGGCTATCCGGGCCAGGTCGCGCGCTGCCATTTTGCGCTGGCGGAGTATCGCGACGAGAGTTTTCCCGAGGCGGGCTTTGCGCTGCCGGACCACCTGGCGCGCGCGGTGCCGAAACGCCGTGCGGAGTATCTGGCCGGGCGTGTTCTGGCGCGGCAACTGTTGGCGCCGCTCGGTTTTGCCGATTTCACCCTGGCGCGCGGCGAAGATCGCGCGCCGCAGTGGCCGCCGGGCATCGCCGGGGCGCTGAGCCATAATTCGCATACCGCGCTGTGTGCCGTACACCCTGAGCGCGGGCTGGGCGGCGTTGGGCTGGATGTGGAGACGCTGCTCTCCGACGTGCGGGCGGAGGAGCTGTGGGGGGCGATCGTTTCGGCGGGGGAGCGCGAGGCGTTACTGCGCGAGGCGCTGCCGTTCAACGAACTGCTGACGCTAACGTTTTCCGCCAAAGAGAGCCTGTTCAAGGCGCTTTATCCGCAGGTGCGCTGTTACTTCGATTTTCTCGATGCGCGCATGGTCGCCGTGGATACGCAGCGGCAGACGTTTGTATTAGCGTTGCTTAAGACCTTGACGCCAAATTGCCCCGCCGGCCGCCGGTTTAACGGGCGTTTTTGGCGTGAAGGTGACGATGTCACGACTTTTATTTTTTGCTAAAACATAATAATAACAGTGTGTTATTTCTTGCGGCGCCGTAACGCGGATGTGCCGCGGCGGGCGGAAAGATTCATTCATCGGAGATTGACCCACGGTGGGGTTCCGGTGTAGTTTATTCTCCTTTTTATAGCTAATGATAATTATTCGCATAAACATTATCATTGGTAAGGCGCAACAAAGGAGTGGTCTTGTGGCGACACTGACGACAGAAAACCAAACCTTCCCCGGGTTTGTGTACGCCGAACAATCGACCTTTTTGTACCGGTCCGAATTCCGGTCCCTCTCCGCCGACGGCGTGTTTGAGCGTATCGAAACGCCGGCGTTCGGCGGCGAGCAGGAAGGCAGCGCGCTGGCGCAGCATATTCGCCAGGCGCTGGCGCGCGCCAAAGCCGCCGGCCAAGAGACGCCGGTGGTGGTGGGCGCCATTCCGTTCGATACGCGCCGGCCTTCCTGCCTGTACGTGCCTGAAAACTGCCAGTTTGTCGCCAACGACAGCTTTACCCGCGCCGCGCGCCCGATGCTGCAACAGCCGCATCGCCTGGCCGCCTGCACCAGCATTCCGGACGAACCGCGCTTCAAGCACGCGGTGGCGGAAGCGGTCAGCCGCTTTAAACAGGGCAAGCTGGACAAGGCGGTGCTGTCGCGCATCCTCGACATCGAGCTGGAGCAGCCGGTGGCGGGTCACCAGATCCTCAATAACCTGATGGTGCAGAACCCGACCGGTTATCACTTTTCCCTGCCGTTGGCCGATGGCGGCGTGCTGATCGGCGCCAGCCCGGAGCTGCTGATCCGCAAGCAGGGCGGCGAGATCCACACCAACCCGCTGGCGGGTTCGGCGCGCCGTCAGGACGATCCGCAGCAGGATCGCCTCGGCAGCGAGCGCCTGATGCGCTCGACCAAAGACAAATACGAACACAAGCTGGTGATCGACGACATCCGTCGGCACCTGGCACCGCTGTGCGCCAGCCTGAGCGTGCCCAGCGGCCCGTCGTTGCTCAGTACCGGCACCATGTGGCATTTGTCCACCCGCATTCGCGGCGAGCTGCTGAACCCGAATCTCAACGTGATGCAGTTGGCCTGTCTGCTGCATCCGACGCCGGCGCTGTGCGGCTTCCCGACCGAGAGCGCCCGCCAACTGATCGCCGATCTGGAACCGTACGATCGCGGCCTGTTCAGCGGCATCGTCGGCTGGTGCGACGCCAACGGCGACGGCGAGTGGGCGATCGTCATCCGCAGCGGCCTGCTGCGCGGCAACCGGGTGCGGCTGTTCGCCGGCGCGGGTATCGTCGCCGCCTCGACGCCGCAGTCCGAGTGGCTGGAAACCGCCGCCAAACTGGGCACCATGCTTAACGCTTTCGGCCTGAACAGCGGCGCGCTGTAGGGCCACTTTGCGGCGCAGCGCGCGCCGCATCCTATCCTTTTCGCAGGAGACAACGATGAACAACAACATGACCCGGCTGTGCGCCCGGATGGCGGTGTGCGCATGAGCATTCAGATGGATTTCACCGGCAAACGCGTGTGGGTGACCGGCGCGGCGCGCGGCATCGGCGAGCAGATCGCCCGGCATTTTTTAACGCAGGGTGCCGAGGTGGTGGGGTTTGACCGCGAGTTTGCCAATCCGGATCTGCCTTACCCTTGCGTGACGCTGGACATCAGCCGGCCGGAGCAGGTGGAGGCGGTGTGCCGCCAACAGCTGGCGGAGAACCCGCAACTGGACGTGTTGGTCAACGCCGCCGGCATTCTGCGCATGGGCAATACCGAAGATCTGAGCGTGGATGACTGGCACCAGTGCATCAACGTCAATGCCTCGGGGGCGTTTTACCTGTTCCGCGCCGTGCTGCCGCACTTTAAGGCGCAGCGCAGCGGGGCGATCGTCAGCATCGGCTCCAACGCCGCGCACGTACCGCGCGCGCAGATGGCGGCCTACTGCGCCTCCAAGGCGGCGCTGACTAGCCTGAACCACTGCGTGGGGCTGGAAATGGCGCCGTTCGGCGTGCGGTGCAATCTGGTGTCGCCGGGCTCGACCGACACGCCGATGCAGCGCGGCATGTGGCAGACCGACGATGCGCAGCAACGCACCATCGCCGGCTTCCCCGAGATGTTCAAGCTGGGGATCCCGCTGGGCAAAATCGCCCGTCCGGACGAGATCGCCAACGCGGTGTTGTTCCTGGCCTCCGACCTGGCCAGCCACATCACCATGCAGGACATCGTGATCGACGGCGGCGCGACGCTGGCCGCCTGAGTCAGACCCGCTGGCGGCGCAGCAGGTGCTGCGCGCCTTCCGCCGCCAGCAGCAGCACCGCCAGCCAGATCGCCAGATAGGTTGGCCATTCGCTTTGGCTGATGCTCTCGCCGAGCAGCAGCGCGACGATCACCAGCAGCACCGGCTCCACATAGCTCAGCAGGCCGAACAGGCTGAACGGCAGCAGGCGGCTGGCGATGATGTAACACACCAGCGCCACGGCGCTGATGACGCCGAGCAGCGGAATGCGCCAATACAGCTCGGCATTGATCGACAGCGCCGCCGCGCCGCCGTCGCCGAAGGCGAACCAGGCCGCCGCCGGCAGCATCAGCGCCAGTTCGCACCACAGCCCGCCGAGATTGTCGGTGCCGAAACGCCGCCGCAAAATAAAGTAGAGCGGATAGCCCAGCGCCACCACCAGCGTCGGCCATGAGACGCCGCCCGCCTGATACAGCTCATTGCCTACCCCCACCATGGCGCACGCCACCGCCAGCGTTTGCAGCAGCGACAGCCGATCGCGGTAGATCAAACGGCCCGCCAGCACCATGGTCAGCGGCAGCAGAAAATAGCCGAGCGATACGTCGAGCGCCTTGCCGTGCAGTGGCGCCCACAGGAACAGCCACAGCTGCACCCCCAGCAGCGCCGAGGTGAGCAGGAGGCCCAGCAGGCGCTGCGGCCGTTGGCCGATCCAGGCCAGCGTGTCGCCCACTTTGCGCCAATCGCCGGACAGCGCCATGAACAGCGTCAGGAACGGCAGCGTCAGCAGCGTGCGCCAGCCGTAGACCTGCTCGCCGTTCAGCGGGGTGAGGGTAGAGGTGAAGTAATACATCGCGCCGAACAAGATGGAGGCGACGACCGAAAGAGTAATACCCTTAATCACACGCATTCCTGGTGAGTGATTGATTTTATGGCGGCTACTGTAGAGAAATTTGTCGCCAACGACAATGGCGTTGCCGGGCGCTGGACAATCGGCGGCGGCGGGTTACAATGACTACTGTGTATTCATACAGGGCATGGCGATGACAATCGATCTTTTTGAAGACGCGCTGCCGCCGCCGTGGCGCGAAGAGATCGCCCCCGGCGCGGTGGTGATGCACGGTTTTGTGCGCGATCACGGGCCGGAACTGCTGGCGGCGGTGCAGGGCGTGGTGGCCCAGGTGCCGTGGCAGCACTTGACCACGCCCGGCGGGCACGTGATGTCGGTGGCGATGAGCTGGTGCGGCAACGGCTGGACCAGCGACAGCCGCGGCTACCGCTATTCGGAACGCGATGCACGCAGCGGCAAACGCTGGCCGCCGATCCCGCCGATCCTGATGGCGCTGGCGGACGAAGCCGCGCAGCAGGCGGGCTTTGGCCCCTTCGTGCCGGATTCCTGTTTGATGAACCGTTACGATCCGGGCAGCAAGCTGTCGCTGCATCAGGATAAAGACGAACACGACTTCGGTGCGCCGATCGTCTCGGTGTCGCTCGGGCTGCCGGCGGTATTTCAGTTCGGCGGGCTGCAACGCAGCGACCGGGCGCGGCGCATCCCATTGGCGCACGGCGACGTGGTGGTGTGGGGCGGCCCATCGCGGCTCTGTTTTCACGGCATTTTGCCGGTCAAAGAAGGCTACCACTCGCTGGTGGGGCCGCACCGCATCAACATCACGCTACGCAAGGCGCTTTAGCTGCGGCTCCTGCGCCAGGCTGGCGACGAGATAGTCGATAAACACCCGCAGTTTGGGCGGCAGATACTGGTTGGGCGCGTAAAGCAACCACAGGCCGCCGTGATAGCTGCTGAGGAAATCCCATTCCGGCAACACCTGCACGATCTCGCCGTCGTCGAGCGCCTGGCGGGCGGTAAAGTACGGCAGGCTGCCGATGCCGATATGCCGTTTCACCGCGTCCAGCCGCACGCCGGTGTGGTTGGCGGCGTAGCGGCCGCGCACGTTGACCGTCACCGTTTTGCCGCTGCGGCGGAACTTCCATTGCGCATCGCTCGGCGTCTCTCCCAGATAGATGCAGCTGTGCGCCGCCAGATCGTGCGGGTGCTGCGGCGTGCCGTGCTGCGCCAGGTAGTGCGGCGTGGCGCACAGCAGATGGTCTATTCTCATCAACTGGCGGCCGATCAACCCGGGCGACGGGCGATCGGTAATGCGCAGCGCCAGATCGACCCGATCGTCGATCAAATCCATGTAGCGATCTTCCAGCCGCAGCCTCACGTCCACCTTTGGGTAGCGGCGCAGGAACTCCGGCATGTGCGGATGCAGCACGAAGCGGCCCACCGCTTTGGGTACGCTGACGCTGACCAGCCCTTCGGGCTCCACGGCGCCGCGCCCGCCGATCGCCATGACCGCGTCGGCCGCCGCCAGCAGGGTGCGGCAGTGCGCAAACGCCTCTTCGCCGTTTTCGCTCAGCCGCAGTTTGCGGGTGGTGCGGTGCAGCAGCTGCAGCGCCAGCGCCTGCTCGAGCTTCGCCACGCTGCGGCTGACGGCGGAAGGCGAAGTGCCCAGCTTGCGGGCGGCGGCGGAAAAACTGCCGCTCTCTACCACCTGAACGAAAATGGCCATTTCGGGCAACAGCGCGTAAGAAAGATTTGTGCTCATGACGCAAAGGTCCATTGTGATGGCGGCGGATTATGCTCCGATTATGACATAAATATAATGGCTCTTCGAACCGAGGAGAAAAATGATGACCGAACGACGTTATTACTACAGCGACGATTTACAGGGCCAGGCACGGGTGTTGAGCTGCGCGCCGGCCGAGGCGGGCGCTTACGCCGTGGAGCTGGACGCCACGCTGTTCCACCCGCAGGGCGGCGGCCAGCCGTCCGATGTGGGAGCGTTAGACGGCGTCGCCGTGCTACGGGTGCAGCAGCAGGGGGATTCCGTGGTGCACTTTACCGCCGCGCCGCTGCCGATCGGGCCGGTCACGATGCAAATCGATGAAGCGCAGCGTCGGCTGCACGCCCGTTGGCACTCCGGCGGGCATCTGATCGGCTGGCTGGGCGAAACCCGGGGGTGGCGGCCGGTCAAGGCGCATCATTGGCCGGGGGAAGGGCGCATCACTTTCGCGCCGGGACCGGATGCGCAGACGATAGAAGCGGACTTTTTGCAGGCGGAGCTGACGCGCTTGATAGCCGCCGATTTACCGCGCCGCCAGCAGGCGGTGGACGGTTTGCGCCAGATCGGTTTCGGCGAGCTGCCCGCCTACGGCTGTGGCGGCACCCATGTCGCCGCGCTGGGCGAGGTGGGCGCGATCGCGATCACCGGCATAAAGATGAAGAAAGGGCAGTTGAATGTGCAGTATGAGCTGGGTTGAATAAGGGAGAGCGGCTCAACGCCCGGCCTGCCGCAGCTGGGTGCAGAATGCGCATTGACATCCCGCTACCGGCACTGCCGCGCAGCTGCCGATGTTCACCGGCTGGGCGTCCATGGCGTGAAAGCCGTAAAACAGATTTTCGATGTTTTGTTCCGCCGCGCGCGCCTGTTCCGGGCGCGGTTCGGGCACTTTTGACTGAAACGCCGCGGCCTTGCCGGCCAACAGGCTGAGAAACAGCAGCGACAGCTGGATTTTCATCGTCGTCTTCCTTTGGCTGAGATTTTGATACTTTATAACAAAATGCATTCGTCGCCAAGCGACGCGTCTTGTGCGATTTATACCATTGGTTAGCGAAATTAGTTCGTTCAATTCCCCGCCGATTTGGTTTGTTATCTAACCCATAACTTTCAGAAATAATATGGGTGCGGCGCGAATGTTTAAGTTTTCTTTCAAGGCATTAACCGGTGGAATAGCGGTGGCGTTAGGAGGGGCGGCGGCGATGAGCCCGGCGTTGGCGGCGGTGCAGGGCGGCACGCTGATCTACCTCGAACAGCAGGTGCACACCAATCTTTATCCGCCTTCCGGTGGGTTTTATCCCAACGGCGGTATTCTCAATCAGATCACCGATAAGCTGACTTACCAGAACCCCAAGACGCTGGAAATTGAACCCTGGATCGCCGAGTCCTGGAGCAGCAACGCCGACAAAACCGAATATACCTTCAAGCTGCGCCCCGGCGTGACTTTCTCCGACGGCACGCCACTGGACGCCAACGCGGTGGCGAAGAACTTCGACACCTACGGGCTGGGCAACAAGGATAAACGCCTGCCGGTTTCCGAGGTAATCAATAACTACCAGCGCAGCGAAGTGGTGGATCCGCTGACGGTTAAATTCTACTTCACGCGGTCGTCGCCGGGTTTCCTGCAGGGCACCGCCACTATTGGCTCCGGGCTGGTATCGCTCGGCACGTTGAACCGCAGCTACGACGAACTGGGCGATGCGCGCCATATCATCGGTTCCGGTCCGTTTGTGGTCAGCGGCGAAACGCTGGGGCGTGAGGTCGAGCTCAGCGCCCGCAAGGATTATGACTGGGGGCCGGCCAAATCGCCCCAACAAGGGCGAGCTAATCTGGACGGCATCAAGGTGATCGTCACCGGTGAGGACAGCGTGCGCATCGGTGCGCTGCAGGCCGGGCAGGCGGATTTTATCCGCCAGATCCAGGCCTATGACGAGAAGCAAACGCAGGATCAGGGCTTTATCATTTATGCCGCACCGACGCGCGGCGTCAACGACAGCATCGCTTTCCGGCCGGATAACCCGCTGGTGGCCGATCTGCGCGTGCGTCAGGCGCTGCTGCATGCCACCGACAGCAAACAGATCGTCGATACGCTGTTCTCCGCCAACTACCCGCAGGCCAAATCGGTGATCGCCTCCTCGGCCGCCGGCTTTGTCGATCTGTCCGACAAGCTGAAATTTGACCCGCAGCAGGCTAACCGGCTGTTGGATGAAGCGGGTTGGAAAAAGGGCGGCGACGGGCTGCGGGAAAAGGACGGCAAGAAGCTGGTGCTGACGGTGTATGAATCGTTGCCGCAGCCGCAGAACAAGGCGGTGTTGCAGCTGGTTTCGCAGCAGTGGGGGAAGGTCGGCGCGCGGCTGAACATTCTGGCGGGCGACGCCGGCAGCCGGGTGGCGGATAATCTCGACCCACAGAAAACCCCGGCGACGGTGGTGGAGGTGGGGCGCGCCGATCCGGACGTGATCAAAAGTCAGTTTTATCCAACCAATCGCGATGGGCTGCTGCAGAAGGGCGGTACCAGCAGCAACAGCAATTTTAGCGATGACAAGCTGAACGCCCTGCTGCTCGGCATTGCCTCCGAGGTTGACGCGCAAAAGCGCCTGCAGACAGCCGGTGAGGCGCAAAACTACCTGATTGACCAGGCCTACGTGATCCCGTTTTTTGAGGAGCCGCAGGTGTTCGCCGGCGCGCCTTATTTGAAGGGGGTGAGCTTCGAAGCGGTCGGCCGCCCGAGCTTCTATGGCGCCTGGTTAGAGAAACATTAAGGGGGCGCAATGAAGCGATATCTGGCGGGGCGCATCGGGCAGGCGGCATTGGTGCTGTGGGCGGCCTTTACCCTGTCGTTCCTCCTGCTGCAGGTGCTGCCGGGCGATGCGATCCTGATCAAATTCCAGAACCCGGACATGGGGCTGAGCCCGGCGCAGATCGCCGACATGCGCGCGGCCTATGGCGCGGATGTCCCCTTGTGGCGGCAGTATCTGCATACCCTGGGCAGCGTGCTGCATGGCGATTTGGGCTTCTCAATGCAGGCCGGGGTGCCGGTTACCGCGCTGCTGGCGGCTAATCTGCCCGCCACGCTGCAGTTGGCGGTACTGGGCTTTGCGGTGGCGTTGCTGCTGGCGCTGATTATCGCTTTTGCTTCCAACCTGACCGGCTTCGGCTGGCTGCGTTCGGCGCTGCAGATGCTGCCGTCGCTGTTCGTTTCAGTGCCCACCTTTTGGCTGGGCATTGTGCTGATTCAGCTCTTTTCGTTCCGCCTGAAGCTGATCCCGATCATTAACCCCGGCGAGTGGCAGGGGTTGATTTTGCCGATCGCGACGCTGGCGCTGCCGATCTCTGCGCCGTTGGCGCAAATTCTGATCCGCAGCATCGATGCGGTGCAAACCCAGCCGTTCGTCGCGGTGGCGCGGGCCAAGGGCGCCAGCCGCAGCGGGGTGCTATGGCGGCATGTGGCGCGCAACGCCATGCTGCCGGCGCTGACCATCGCCGGCATGTTGTTCGGCGAACTGATCGCCGGGGCGCTGATCACCGAAACCGTGTTTGGCCGCAGCGGCCTGGGGCAATTGACCCAGCAAGCGGTGGTCAACCAGGACGTGGCGGTGCTGCAGGCGATAGTGCTGATCTCGGCCACCGCTTTCGTCATCATCAATTTGCTGGTGGATCTGCTGTTCCCACTGCTGGATCCGCGGCTGAAAACCCAGGCAGGAGCATCCCTATGAGCAGTATCTCCTTTGAAAAAGCCACGGTTCCTGAGCGCGATCTGTCCGGCGCTGAAAGTGAAGGCGCGCTGCCCGCCAGTCGCCCCAGCCGCCGCCGTGTCCCCCTGACGCTTTTTCTGGCCTGGGCGGTCATTGCGCTGGTGGTGCTGTGGGCGTTGGCGCCGCAGCTGTTTACCGCCTACAGCGGCACCGAAGGCATTGCCGGCGCGCAGCGGCTGGCGCCCGGCGGTGACCATTGGCTTGGCACCGATCAGCTGGGACGCGACCTGTATGCGCGCATGGTGTACGGCGCGTCGCAAACCCTGGCCGGCGCGGTAGTGGCGGTGGCGCTGGGGTTGGTGTTCGGCACCGCGCTCGGCCTGATCGCCGGTGCGTTGGGCGGCGTGGCGGACGACGCGGTGATGCGCGTCGTCGATGTGCTGTTGTCGATCCCCGGCCTGCTGCTGTCGCTGAGCATTATCATCCTGCTTGGTTTCGGTACGGTCAACGCCGCCATCGCGGTGGGTGTCACTTCAGTTGCCAACTTTGCCCGTCTGGCACGGGCGGAAGTGGTGCGAGTGCGGCACAGCGATTACGTTGAAGCGGCCTACGGCAGCGGCGGTAGCTTTTGGGCGGTGCTGTGGCGGCATATCCTGCCGAACTCGCTGACTTCGGTGATCGCCTTCTCGGCGCTGCAGTTCGGCAGCGCGATCCTGGCGATCGCCACCCTGAGTTTCCTCGGTTACGGCACTCCGCCGCCAACCCCGGAATGGGGGCTGCTGATCGCCGAAGGGCGCAACTACATTTCCACCGCCTGGTGGCTGACCACCTTCCCGGGCATTGTGGTAGTGGCGGTAGTGTTGGCGGCTAACCACATCAGCCGTTCGCTGGGAGGAAAAGCGCGATGAGCATGCAAGCGGCATGGCAACGGGCGGCGCGGCCGCCGGTACTGGCGCTGGACAAGGTTTCCATCGCTTATGAGGGCAACGAAGGCAGGCGAAGGGTGGTGCATGAGGTGTCGTTCACGATTGAGCCGGGCGAGGTGGTGGCGCTGGTTGGCGAATCCGGTTCCGGCAAAACCACCACGGCGCAGGCGATCATCGGCTTGCTGGCCGACAACGGCCACCTTGAACAGGGCACCATCCGGCTGCACGGTACCGATATCGCCGGCTGGTCATCGCGGCGGCTGGATGCGGTGAGAGGGGCGCAAATCAGCCTGATCCCGCAAGATCCCGCCAGCTCGCTCAACCCGGTAAAAACCATCGGCGAGCAGGTGGCGGAGATCGTCAATATTCACCGCCGGTTGCCGCGCGCGCAGGTACAACAGCGGGTGACGGAACTGTTGACTCGCGTCGGGCTGACGCACCCGGAACTGCGGGCGCGCCAGTTTCCGCATCAACTTTCCGGCGGCATGAAGCAGCGGGTATTGATCGCCATCGCTATTGCGCTGCAGCCGGCGTTGATCATTGCCGACGAACCGAGCAGCGCGCTGGACGTGACGGTGCAAAAACGCATTCTCGATCTGATCGACGAGCTGCGGCGCGAATCTGGCACTGCAGTGTTGCTGGTGACGCACGATTTGGGCGTGGCGGCGGAACGCGCCGATCGACTGCTGGTGTTCCGCCACGGCCGGGTGCAGGAACAGGGGGCTACCGCGGAGGTGCTGCGCGCGCCTGCCAGCGCATACACCCGCAAACTGTTTGCCGATGTGCCTTCATTGAGCGGCGCCGTTGCGCCGCCGCCGAAACGCAGCGGGCAGCCGCCGGCGATCGTGGTTCAGGCGCTGGTGAAGGATTTTCGGCTGTCCGGCGGCCAGGGGTTCCGCGCGCTGGATAGTGTGTCGTTTAGCGTGCCGCGCGGCACCACCCATGCGTTGGTAGGAGAGTCCGGGTCGGGCAAAAGCACGCTGGCGCGTTGCCTGCTGGGCTTCGAGCGGCCGGATGCCGGGCAGATCCTGATCGACGGCGTCAACGTTATCGGTCTCAGGGGCGAAGCGCTGCGTCAGTTTCGGCAGCGCATTCAGCTGGTTTATCAGAATCCGTTCAGCTCGCTCGATCCCAAACAGACTCTCTATCGGGTGATTGAAGAACCGCTGCTGAATTTCGCGCCGATCGGCAAACCGGAGCGCGATCGGCGGGTGCGTGAGTTGTTCGAACGGGTTGCGCTGCCGCCCGATTTGCTGAACCGCAGGCCGCACGAGTTGTCCGGCGGCCAGCGTCAGCGGGTGGCGATTGCCCGCGCGCTGGTGCTGCAACCGCGAATATTGGTATTGGATGAGGCCACGTCGGCGCTCGACGTCACGGTGCAGGCGCAGATCCTGCATTTGTTGCAAGAGTTGCAGCAGGAGCGGGACCTGACCTACCTGTTTATTTCTCACGATCTGGCGACGGTGCGGCGGATTTCGCACAGCGTTTCGGTATTGCACCGCGGTGAACGGGTGGACGGCGGCGCCACCGCCGAGCTGTTCGCCATGCCGGGGAGCGATTACACCCGTCAATTGATCGCCGCCATTCCCGGCCGCGCATCGCATGCCGGACAGCCAAAATTTGAGGAGGCGATATGAGCGGAAAAAGACTCGGTTTCTTCACCCGATTGCTGGATCAGGGCAGCGCGCAGGAGCGCTACCGGCTGGCGATCGAACAGATCGTGCACGCCGAACGAGCCGGGTTCGACACCGCTTGGGTGGCGCAGCACCACTTTCATGCTGATGAGGGTGGTCTGCCATCACCGCTGGTGTTTTTGGCGCAGGCGGCGGCACGCACCCGCCGTATCCGGCTGGGCACCGGGGTGATCACGTTGCCGATGGAGTCGGCGCTGCGGGTGGCGGAAGACACTGCGGTGCTGGATCTGTTGTCCGACGGCAGACTGGAGGTGGGCGTGGCCGGCGGCGGCACGCCGTCTTCTTTCGCCGCTTTCGGTCTCGACGCCGGTCAGCGCAACACGGCATTCGCCGAGAATTTGCGCACGTTGCTGAGTGCCTGGCGCGCAGAGGCGTTGGGCGGCGAAGACAACCGGCTGTACCCGGCGGCGCCGCAGCTGGCGCAACGTGTCTGGCAGGCCACGTTCTCGGTGGAAGGGGGGGAACGGGCAGGCCGCGCCGGTGACGGCCTGATGCTGTCGCGCACGCAGCCGCGCCCCGCGGACGCGCCTGACCTGCCGCTGGACGAACTGCAGAATCCGATCATTGACGCTTATCTGGCGGCGCTGCCGCCAGGGGTGGCACCGCGCATCATGGGGTCGCGCACCGCGTTTGTCAGCGAGAACGGCCAGCAGGCGCGCGACTTCGCCACGGCCGGGTTGAGCCGTGGGCTGGAGCGTATGCGCGCCAGCGGCCACCGGTTGGCCGATACGTCGCTCGACGGCCTGATCCGCGCTTTCGACGTGCACTTGGGCACGCCAGATCAGGTGATAGCCTCGTTACAACGGGACAGCGCGCTGGCGCGCGTCACCGATCTGGCGTTTCAGGTGCACTCTATCGATCCACCGCACGCCCATATTCTGCGTTCTATCGATCTTATCGCCCGCCACGTGGCCCCTGAACTGGGCTGGCGGCGCGGCACGCCTGCCGCTGCTTATGAATATCACGTTGAGGAAAAGCTATGACGACATTATCGCACCAGGTCGATCTGCTGGCCGAACTGGCCGAACTGGCCGAACTGGCCGAGATTGCGCCGGATTCCACGCTGGCGCAGGCCAGAGCCACCCGTCAGGCGGCGACCGATGCCGTTCAGTCCAGCTATCTGGCGCTGTTTGCGCCTGCGGACGCCGGCGATTTTCCGCTGGCGCAGCGGCTGCGCTTGGCTCAGCGCATCAGTGAATGGCACGGCGAGCCGCGCTTGGCCGCGCACTACGCTGCTCTGCTGGAACGTCAGGGCGACGCGCCGGAAGACGAGCGGCTGCCGGTGGCGTTGGCGCATGCAGAACGTTTGGCGTTTCAACCGGCCAACGCCAACGCCCAGCACTTGCAGGCGCTGCGGCAGGCCGGCTGGTCGCTGGACGCCATCGTCACATTGTCGCAGTTAATCGCCTTTGTCAGTTTCCAAAGCCGCTTGCTGCGGGGCTACCGGCTGTTGGGCGGCAAGACGGACGACGCTGCGGCGCATCAGCCGGTAACGGCCGGCCGCTGGCGTACGGAGCGCACGACGCGAGGCGGCCGTCACGCGCTGCCGGCGTTTACCCGGCAAGAACTGGGGTGGGAGCCGTGGATCGCCGCCAAACCGTTGGCGGAATTCGATGACGCCGGCCGGGCGTTGCTAGAGCGGTTTGGCCACGCCGATTCCGATTACTTCCGCCTGTTGGCGCGCAACCATCCGGTGCTGGAACAACGCACGCTGGCGGACCGGGCGATTTTTTATACCTCCGGCGGGTTGGCGCGGCAGGATCGCGAGCTGGCGGCAACGGTCGCCAGCAAGGTGAACGGCTGCATCTACTGCGCCTCGGTGCATGCGCGCAAGGCGGCGCAGCTGTCGAAGCGCGAAGCCGAGATAGATCGGTTGCTGGCGGTGGCGCCGGGCGGCGCGTTGAGCCAGGGGCAGGATGACGCCTGGCAAGCGCAGATAACCTTTGCCGCCGCACTATCCGCAACGCCGCCGCAGGCCGACGCCGGGCAGCTGGCGGCGTTGCGCGCTCAGGGCCTGGATGAGCTGGCGCTGTTGGATTTGGTGCAGGCGACGGCGTTTTTTGCCTGGGCCAACCGGTTGATGTTGACGCTGGGCGAACCTTATCTCTGATCCCTGCCATCTTTCAGGTGGCGGCATTGTCGGCTGCAACCTGGAATCCACCGGACATCTGGCGTTGGCGCTTTCGGCAGGGGATCACATCGGCCAAACCGCCTCGCGCACGGCGATCGCTCTGGGCAGCAGCCCGAGGGCGTAGAAGCGGTCGGCGATGCTTTGCTGCTGGCGGATCACCTGTAAATCCATGGCGCGAACCTCGTGGCTGCGGCGCGACAGCGCGAGTTCCAGTGAGGCGCTCGCCAGCCCCAGTTCGTTGGAAAGGTGAAGAGCGGCTTCTCTCGGCTGCGCGGCGATGTAGCGGCCGGTGTGCTGCAGCGCCTGCATCAGCGGCCGCAACAGATCGTCCGAACGCTCGGCGAAGCCGCGGCGCGCCAGGTAGAATTGCTGATTGAGCACCCGCTGGGTGCCGTCGGCGATCACGCGCAGTTCCCCGTTGCGCTGCGCGTCGCTGAGCAGCGGATCCCACATCATCCAGGCGTCTACCGCCTGCAGGTCGGTCGCCGACAGCGGATACTTCGGCGGCGCGTAGACGATACGCACGTCGTTCAACGTCAATCCCTGTTCGTCCAGCATCTGCAGCAATAAATAGTGCACGTTGGAGCCTTTGTTGAGCGCGATGCGTTTGCCGCGCAGATCGGCGGCGCTGCGTATTGGGCTGTCTTGCGGCACCACCATCGCCACGCTCTGCGGCGCAGGCGGCTCAAAACCGACGTACACCAGCGCATTGCCCTGTGCCTGGGCGAAGATCGGCGGCACTTCGCCGGTGGTGCCGAAGTCTATCTCATCGCCGTCGAGCGCGTGCAGCAGCTGCGGCCCGGCGGGAAACTCGCTCCACAACACGCTGATGCGCTGTGTGGCGAAGAGCTGTTCCAGGCTTTGCCGCGCCTTGAGCACCCCGAGGTTGCCGAACTTTTGATAGCCGATGCGCAGTTCGCGTTCGGGCAGAGACGCTGCGGCGATGGCCGGTGAATGTGCGGGTGCGCCGGCGCTGCGACGGCGCGGTTTGATCAGACCAAGATGTGCCAAATGGGTGCGCAGGGTATTGCGGCTGACGCCAAGCAACGACGCCGCTTGCAGCTGGTTGCCGCCGCTGCTTTCGAAGGCGTTGCGCACCAGCGCATCCAGCACCCGTTGGTAAAGCTGTGCGCTGTCGCCTTGCAACTGCCGCTGCACAAAGCGGTCGATGGCGTCGTCGCTGCCGCCGTCGTTATCCGTCAGGCGATGGGTGAGCTGCAGTTGCTGCGGTGCGATCGCCCCCTCCTGGCTCAGCAAGACCGCATTATGCAGCGTGTTCTCCAGCTCGCGCACGTTGCCAGGCCAAGGGTAGTCCAGCAGCGCCTGCTGCGCTTCCGCCGTCAACCGCGGCAGTGGCCGTTCCAGACGGCGGGCGTACAGCGCAAGAAAATGTCTGGCCAGCACCGGAATATCCTCCGGCCGCTGGCGCAAGGGCGGTAAAGTCACCGCCGCCACGTTCAGGCGGTAATAGAGATCTTCACGGAACCGCCGTTGGCGAATCGCGCCGGCCAGATCGACGTGAGTGGCGGCGATGACCCGCACATCGATCTTCAGCGGTTTGCGCGAACCGACGCGGGTGATCTCCCGTTCCTGCAGCACGCGCAGCAGCTTGACCTGCAGCGACAGGTTCAACTCGCCGATCTCGTCCAGCAGCAGGGTGCCGCCTTCCGCCGCTTCGAACCAGCCCTGATGAGTGCCGACGGCGCCGGTGAAGGCGCCTTTCTCATGGCCGAACAGTTCGGCTTCCGCCAGGCTTTCCGTCAGCGCGCCGCAGTTGACCGCCAGGAAAGGTTGATGGCGGCGCGCGCTGTGGTGGTGCAGATAGCGCGCCACCACTTCTTTGCCGGTGCCGGTTTCACCGACGATCAGCACGGTGGCGTCGGTGGGAGCCAGCCGATCGAGCACGCTTTGCAGAGCGAGCGACGCCGGATCGATCAGCACCGGCTTGTCGGCGGCGAACGGTTGGGGATCGTACATGGGCGTCTCCTGTCTACGACGATGGGAAAAAAATCTTATCCCAGCCAATGGGCAGCCGCGAGAGGATAAAAGGCGCACGGTGCTGCATTGGCAACAGCTTTCCGCCGCTGCCTGCTGCCAATGCAGCAGTGTTTTGACGTCGATATTTCATCAATATATTGATATGTATTGGTTTTTTAAAATCTGCAATGTGGCATGCATCCTGCTTTTCTTTTTATAACCAAGCAAGGTTTTTCTATCGATAAATACTGAAAATAGTTATATAGGAAAGGCATAAATGACTGAGTCAGTGAAAGATCGCATCAACGTTTTCTGGTTTCTGCCGACCCACGGCGACGGCCGCTATCTGGGCACGGTGCAGGGCGGGCGCCCGGTGGACCTGCCTTATTTGCAGCAGGTGGCGCTGGCTGCCGACAACCTCGGCTATTATGGCGTGCTGATCCCAACCGGTAAAAGCTGCGAGGATTCCTGGCTGGTGGCGGCGGCGCTGGCGCCGATCACCCGCCGGTTGCGCTATCTGGTGGCGGTGCGCCCCGGCCTGCAGCCGCCGAGCCTGGCGGCGCGCATGGCGGCGACGCTGGATCGGCTGTCGGACGGACGCCTGCTGATCAACGTGGTGACCGGCGGCGATCCGGTGGAAAACAAAGGGGATGGCATCTTCCTCAGCCATGCCGAACGTTACGAAGTGACACAGGAATTTCTCACGGTGTATCAACGGCTGCTGCAAGGGGAGAAGGTGGATTTCAGCGGTAAGCATATTCGCGTCGAAGGCGCCGAATTGCTGTTCCCGCCGGTGCAGGAAAACGGCCCGCCGCTCTATTTCGGCGGCTCATCGCCGGAAGCGATCGACATCGCCGCTGGGCAGATCGACACCTACCTGACCTGGGGCGAGCCGCTGGCTCAGGTGGCGGAAAAGCTGGCGGTGGTGCGCCAGCGCGCCGAGCGGCAGGGGCGTAAACTCAGCTATGGCATTCGCCTGCACGTTATCGTGCGCGAAACTGAAGACGAAGCCTGGGCGGCGGCCGAGCGACTGATCGCGCATCTGGATGACGACACCATCGCGGCGGCGCAGCAGATCTTTGCGCGCATGGACTCCACCGGCCAGCGCCGCATGAGCGAGCTGCACGGCGGCTCGCGCGAGAGTCTGCGCATCGGCCCCAACCTGTGGGCCGGCGTCGGCCTGGTGCGCGGTGGCGCCGGCACCGCATTGGTGGGCAATCCGCAGCAGGTGGCGGCGCGCATACGTGAGTATCAGGCGCTGGGCATCGACAATTTCATCCTTTCCGGCTATCCGCATCTGGAAGAAGCTCACCGCTTCGCCGAGCTGGTGATGCCGCTGCTGCCGCTGGCGCAGTCGGCTCATCAGACGGCTCGCACGATCAATACCGGCCCGTTTGGCGAAACCATCGGCGGCGATCGTCGTCCCGGCCCGGCGCAGCGGGAGGGCTGATGGCGAAGCGTGCCCATATTATCGTTATCGGCGGTGGTTTCACCGGCGCGGCGCTGGCGATCCAGCTGGCGCGCGGAGCGGTGGATGTCACGGTGATCGAACCGCGCGCCGCGCCGGGCTATGGCGTGGCGTATTCGACCACCGAGCCGACCCACCGCATCAACGTCCCGGCCGATAGGATGCAGCTGGCGGATGAGCCCGCGGGGGATTTTGACCGCTGGTTCCGTCAGGGCGGCGGGCTGACGGCCGATCCGCAGGCGCTATGGCGCGACGGTAAGGCCTATCCGCAGCGCGGCGCCTTCGGCCGCTATGTCGAGGAGCGTTTTCATCAGGCGGCGCAGTCGGGCCAGGCCCGCTTGCGGCACCTGCGCGATCGGGCGCAGTACCTGCAGCCGCAGGCGCAGGGCGCGTCCGTCATCACCGCCGGCGGCGAACGGCTGTGGGGCGATTATGTGGTGTTGGCGACCAGCCATCCGCCGCCCGCGCTGCCGCGGCAGATCGCCCCAGAACTGGCGCGCGACGCGCGGTTAATCGCCAATCCCTGGGCGGAGGGGGCTCTGGATGAGATTGAACCCGATGAATCGTTGGCGATCGTCGGCAGCGGGCTGACGATGGCCGATGCGGTGGCGGCGTTGTACCGCCGCGGGCATCGTGGGCCGATTACCGCGTTCTCTCGTCATGGCTTGTTGCCGCGTGCCAATGCCGAAGGGGAGTACCCGACGTGGTCGTTTACCCCGCCATCCGGACTGCGTGACGGGGTGCGGCAGGTGCGCCTTGAGGTGGCGCGCGCCGCTGGGCAACGGGTGCCGTGGCAGGCGGTGTTGGACGAGGTGCGCGCCCAGGGCCAGCGTCTGTGGCAAGCATTGACGCCGACCGAACAGCAGCGCTTTCTGCGGCATCTGCGCGCCTATTGGGACGTGCACCGCTATCGCATTGCGCCGCAGGTGAGCACGTTGCTGGCGGAGCAACAGGCGGCGGGCACGCTGCAGGTATTGGCCGCTCGTTTGCGGCGGGCAGAACCCACGCCGCAGGGCGTGCGTTTGACGATTCTGCCGCGCCAGGGCGCAGAGCGGGCGCTGCAGGCGCAGCGGCTGCTGATCGCTACGGGTCCGGCCCATGCCGGCCTGATCGCCGCCAGCCCGTTGCTCAGCTCGCTGGCGGAGCAGGGGGCGCTGCGCGCCGATCCGCTGGGATTGGGGCTGTGGGTCAATGCCGACAGCCAGGCGATCGGCGGCGACGGCCTTGCCAACCCGCGCCTGCTGGTGGCCGGCCCGGCGGCGCGCGGCCGCTTCGGCGAACTGATGGGGCTGCCGCAGGTGGCGGAACACGCCCAAAGCGTCGCGCAATACCTGCTGGTGCGATGTCCGGCTGCAAACTGATCGTCCATTCCCGTTTTTAACACCCTAAGACCCCCCATCCGGCCCGGCTCCGCCCGTGGCCGGCAGATAATTGTGGAGCTCGCTATGTCATCGCAACGTGAAATTCGTCTTAACGCTTTTGATATGAACTGCGTCGGCCATCAGTCGCCGGGGCTGTGGGCGCACCCGCGCGACCGTTCCTGGCAGTATAAGGATCTCGAATATTGGACCGATCTGGCGCGCCTGCTGGAACGCGGCAAGTTCGATGGATTGTTTATCGCCGACGTGCTGGGGATTTACGACGTGCTTAACGGCAGCGGCGACGCGGCGATCCGCCAGGCGACGCAGGTGCCGGTTAACGATCCGCTGGCGCTGGTGACGCCGATGGCGCTGGTTACCGAACATCTCGGCTTCGGGTTGACCGCCTCGCTGTCATTCGAGCACCCTTATCCTTTCGCCCGCAGATTGTCGACGCTTGATCACCTGACCAAGGGGCGTATCGGTTGGAATATCGTCACTTCTTACCTGGAGAGCGGCGCGCGCAATATTGGCCACCGGGCGCAGACCGATCACGATGCGCGCTACGACTACGCCGATGAATACCTACAGGTGGTTTACAAGCTGCTGGAGGGCAGTTGGGAAGACGGCGCGATTTTGCGCGATCGTCAGCGGCGCATCTTCAGCGATCCGGCGAAAATTCATCCGATCAACCACAAAGGCGAGTTCTTCCAGGTGCCGGGCATTCACCTGAGCGAGCCTTCGCCGCAGCGCACGCCAGTGTTGTATCAGGCCGGCGCTTCCAGCCGTGGCAAGCAATTTGCCGCGGAGCACGCCGAATGCGTGTTTGTCGCCTCTCCTTCGAAAACCTTGCTGAAAAAAACCGTGGCCGATATCCGCCGCCGCGCCGCCGAGGCCGGGCGCGACCCGCGCAGCATCCTGATCTTCAACCTGCAGACGGTGATCGTCGGTGAAACTGACCGGCAGGCGCAGGAAAAATGGCGGGAATACAAATCCTATACCAGCTACGAAGGCGCGCTGGCGCTGGTGTCCGGCTGGACCGGCATCGATTTCGGTCAGTATCAGCCGGATCAGGTGCTGAAGCATCTGCACACCAATGCCATTCAGTCGGCGGTGGAAACTTTCTCCAGCGCCGATCCCAGCCGTGAATGGACCGTACAGGGCATCGCCGAATGGGTCGGCATCGGCGGTTTCGGCCCGCTGTTGGTGGGCGGCCCGCAAACCGTGGCCGACGAACTGCAGGCGTGGGTGGAGGAAACGGATGTTGACGGTTTCAATTTGGCCTACGCCGTTACCCATGAAACCTTCACCGACGTGGTGGAACTGCTTATCCCCGAGCTGCAAAAACGCGGAGTGTACAAGCGCGACTACACAGCGGGCACTCTGCGAGAAAAATTGTTCAATCAGGGGCCGCGCCTGGCAGAGCCGCACCCGGCGGTGGGCTACCGCTGGCCGGCCGGCGCGCTCTTGGCCGATGCACTGAGCGTCAAGTGAGGATGCGATGATAGAGATTGAAGGATTGCACAAGGCTTACCGCGCGCCGGACGGGCGACGGATTGAGGTGCTGAAGGGCGTTTCGCTGCAGGTGCCGGCCGGATCGATTACCGCCGTGGTCGGCCCCAGCGGGGCGGGCAAATCGACGCTGGCGAAATGCATCAGCCTGCTGGAGCGGCCGAGCAGCGGCAGTATCCGGGTGAACGGCCAGGACTTGTCGCGGCTTGCGGGCGAGGCGCTGCGCAGGGAGCGGCGGGCGATAGGCACGGTGTTCCAGTCTTCCGCGCTGCTGCAGCGTAAAACCGCCTGGCAGAATGTGGCGCTGCCGTTGACCTATCTGGGCGTGGTGCCGCGCGATATCGACAAGCGGGTAAAGAGCCTGCTGGCAGCGGTAGGGTTGGCGGACAAGGCGGCGTTTTACCCGGCTCAACTGTCCGGCGGCCAGCGCCAAAGGGTCGGCATCGCCCGCGCGCTGGCGCTGAATCCGTCGGTGCTGCTGGCGGATGAGGCCACCTCCGGGCTGGATCCGGACGCCACCGGGGCCATTCTCAGCCTGCTTAAACAGCTGCGCGATCGGTATGGCCTGTCGATCATCCTGATCACCCACGAGATGGATGCGGTGCGCGACGCCGCCGACGCGGTGGCCGAGATCCGCGACGGCGTGATTGTGCAGCAAGGGCCGGTGCGCGAGCTGTTGGCGGCGCCCGATTCCTCGCTGGGCCGCCAGCTGTTCCCGCTGAAGACGCTGGCGTCCGACGCCGCGTTGCGGCTGCAGGTGACCTATTCCGCCCGTCAGCCGGCGGCCACCGACTGGATCAGCCGCATCAGCCGCCAACTCGACCTGCAGATCGATCTGCTGGGCGGCCACGTTGAAGTGGTGGGCGGCAGCCTGGCCGGGCGGTTAGAGATTGCGGTGCGTTTTGGCGGCGGTTCGCGTTCGGTGGCTGAACTGCAGGGCGAGCTGCGGCGGTTGGGCATTCTCGCCGAGGTGCTGAAACAGCCGGCGGCCTTGCAGGAGGCGGTATGAAAAATCTGTCTGACAGCGTGATGAGCCAGGACACACCCTGGCGCGAGATCCATCGGTTGATGCTGCCGGCCTACGGCGAAACCTGGCTGATGGTCGGCATTGTGATGCTGTTTGTGGTGGCGATCGGCGGCGCCGTCGGCGTGGTGTTGTTCAACACCTCATCGCGCGGCTTGTTTCCGCGTCCGGCGCTGAATCGCGCGCTGAGCTGGTTAGTGAACATGGGCCGTTCGCTGCCGTTTCTGGTGCTGATGGCGGCGATTATTCCGTTCACCTTCTGGTTGACCGGCACCACCATCGGCATTCCGGCGGCGGTGATCCCGATGATCGTCGCCGGCATTCCGTTCTTTGGCCGGCTGGTGGAGAACGCGCTGCGCGAACTGCCGCCGGAGGTGACGGCGGTGGGGCTGGTGTCCGGCGGTTCGATCTGGCAGATAGTCACCCGCGCGCAGCTCAGCGAGGCGCTGCCGGCGATCGTCGCCGCCATCACGCTGAACGTCATCTCGATGATCGAGTATTCGGCCATCGCCGGCACCATTGGCGCGGGCGGCATCGGCTATCTGGCGGTGGTGTACGGCTACCAGCGTTTCGACAATCACATCATGATCGCCACCATTGTGGTGCTGATCGCCACGATTCAACTGATTCAGTTTATTGGTGACCGCCTGGTCGCCGCGTTGCGTCATCATCAGGAAACCTTTTAATCATGCCTAATCACGATTTTGAGATAGTGAAGAAGAAACGCTGGCCGTGGCCGGTGGGTATCGCGGCGGTGGCAATTATCGCCGCCGCGGTTTGGCACTTCAGCGCCGGCCAGCAGCAGACGGTGCAGTTCGGCAGCACGCTGAAAGTGCACTTTGAGCCGGCGATGGCCGGAGAGCAGCGGGTGATCGAGTACGTCGGCGACCATATCGCGCCGGATTACGGCCTTAGGCTGGAGGCGGTTGGCCTGCAGGATCCGGTGCAGGCCGATCGTGCGGTGGCGCAGGGGCAGTACGCCGCCACGATCTACCAGCACCAATGGTGGCTAAAGCAGGTGGTAGATGCCAATGGTTTTAAGCTGACCCCGACGCTGCCGGTGTTTCAGTGGGCGTTTGGCATTTATTCCGACCGCTATAGGTCGATCGCGGAGTTGCCGGACGGCGCGGAGATCGTGGTGCCCAACGACGGCGCCAATCAGGGGCAGGCGTTGTGGCTGCTGCAGCGCATTGGACTGATCGGGCTGGATCCGGCGATCGAGGCGCGCACCGCCAGGCTGAAAGACATTCGCGAGAACAAACGCCATTTTAACTTCAAGGAGTTGGATTTGCTGACCATGCCGCGCGCGCTGAATTCGGTAGATGCGGCCATTGGCTATGTGTCGCAGTTCGACGCCGGCAAGGTGCCGCGTGAGAAGGGCATCTTGTTCCCACCGGCGCCGAAGACCTTCGCCTCGCAGCTGGTGATTGGCACGCCCTATCTGCAGGACGAAAATATTCGCAAGCTGCAGCGGGCGTTTGCCGATCCCAGGTTGCAGGCGTGGCTGAAAAGCACCGACGACCCGCTGGTGAAAGGCGTGCTGGTGCCGGTATCGGCAGAATAATCCCCGCCCGAAATGACCGTGATAAAGACCGGATTAACGCGCGTTAATCCGGCGTTTTTGTTACGCTGTAACTGTGTTTAATTTATTGATATTAATGATATTTATAGAAGAAATTGTTGTTTGTCGGCGTAGTTTTTTCACCCTATAAACGAGGTGTCACCTGCCAATTACAACGAGGAAGCTATGAGTACCTTAAATATCGATACCGCGCCGCCGTTATCTGCGCCCATCGGCTCGGCCAGCGATGTGGCGCGTTTGATTAACCAGCGCAGCGAGAAAAATACCCATGCGCGCATGATCGTGCTGTTGGCGCTGGGCGGTGTTTTTCTCGATGCCTATGACCTGACCACGCTGTCTTACGGCATCGATGACGTGGTGCGTGAATTCAGCCTCAGCCCGCTGCTGACCGGGGTGGTAACTTCTTCGATCATGGTCGGGACCATTCTCGGCAACCTGGTCGGCGGCTGGTTGACCGACAAGTACGGCCGCTATCAGGTGTTTATGGCCGATATGCTGTTTTTTGTGGTTTCCGCCATCGCCGCCGGGCTGGCGCCCAACGTCTGGGTGCTGATCGGCGCGCGCTTTTTGATGGGGATCGGCGTTGGCATCGATTTGCCGGTGGCGATGGCCTATCTGGCCGAATTCTCCAAATTCACCGGCAAGGCCAACAAGGCGTCGCGCCTGGCGGCCTGGTGCCCGATGTGGTACGCCGCTTCGTCGGTGTGTTTTCTGATCATCTTTGCGCTCTATTTTCTGTTGCCGGCCGAATATGCGAACTGGTTGTGGCGCGCCTCGTTAATTTTCGGCGCCGTGCCGGCGTTGCTCATCATCATGGTGCGCAGCAAGTTTATGAACGAGTCGCCGCTGTGGGCCGCTAACCAGGGCGATCTGAAAGAGGCGGCGCGCATCCTGCGCGAGTCATACGGCATTGCCGCCCATGAGGCGGAACCTGACGCCGCCCAACCGGCGGCGCCGCCGAAGGTCAGCTTCCGCGTGCTGTTCCGCAAGCCGTACCGCGAGCGCACGCTGGTCGCCAGCGTGATGAACGTTTGCATTTCCTTTGAATACACCGCCATCGCCTTCTTTCTGCCGTCGATTTTGGCGCAGTTTCTCGGCGCCGGGGTGTTTGAAACTATCTCCGCTTCGCTCGGGCTGAACGTGCTGTTCGCCTTTACCGGTGGCCTGCTCGGCATGCGTCTGGCATGGAAGTATCCGTCGCGCCAGGTGGCGATCGCCGGATTTGCGCTGCAGTTTATCGCGCTGATTGCCCTGGCGTTGATCGGACATCCGCAGGCGGCGTTCGGCGTTGGGCTGGCGATCCTGATGTTGGGCCTATGGCTGTTCGCCGAAGGATTCGGCCCCGGCGCGCAGATGATGATTTATCCGGCGCTCTCTTACCCGACGGCGATCCGCGCCACCGGCGTCGGTTTCGGCCGTTCGCTGTCCGGTATCGGCAGCGCGCTGGCGCTGTTTATTCTGCCGATTTTGCAGGCGCGCTTCGGCACCGACATGTTTTTGATTGTTTCACTGGCGGCGGCGATCCCCATCGTCTTCCTGCTGATCATTCGCTTTGAACCGACGGCGCACGATATCGACGATCTGGCCGATCGCGCTTAACCACAGAGGACACTGACATGACGCAACACCTGTTATCCACCGGAGCAGACTACGCACAGCTGGCCGCGCGTTTTCGGCCGATCTTCGCCGAAATCGCCGCCGGGGCGGTGGAGCGAGAGCTGTCGCGCACGCTGCCGCATGAACCGATCCGTTGGCTGAAAGAGGCGGGGTTCGGCAAGGTGCGCCTCCCGCGTGAAAAGGGCGGCGACGGCGCTTCGTTGCCGCAGCTGTTCGAACTGCTGGCCGAACTGGCGGAGGCGGACTCTAACCTGCCGCAGGCGCTGCGGGCGCATTTCGCCTTCGTGGAAGATCGGCTGAACGCGCCGGACGGCCCGGAACGCGATCGCTGGTTCGAACGCTTTCTCGACGGCGAGCTGGTCGGCAGCGGTTGGACCGAGATCGGCGGCGTGAAGCTGGGGCAGGTCAATACCCGGGTAACGCCGCAGGCCGACGGCTGGTCGCTCAACGGCGAGAAATTTTACAGCACCGGCAGTCTGTTTGCCGATTGGATCGACGTGTATGCCGAGCGTAGCGACAACGGCGGCCCGGTGATCGCTTTGGTGAACGTCACCCAGCCGGGCGTAGAGCGCGACGACGACTGGGACGGATTTGGCCAACGCACTACCGGCAGCGGCACCACGCGTTTTATTGATGCGCAGGTCGAGCAGGCGCACGTCTACGCCTTTGCCGAGCGCTTCCGTTACCAAACTGCGTTCTATCAGCATGTGTTGCTGGCGACGCTGGCGGGGATCGGTCGCGCGGTGCTGCGAGACGTCGGCGAGGGCGTGAGGCAACGTAAAAGGATCTATAGCCACGGCAACGCCGGTTGGGTGAAGGACGACGTGCAGATCCAGCAGGTGGTGGGGCAAATCAGCGCCTGGGCCTATGCGGTTGAGGCGACGGTGCTAAAAGCGACTTCCTCGCTGCAGCAGGCTTATGAGGCGCATCGTTCCGGCGATGAAGCGCTGCTGCAGGCGCTTAACGTGACGGCGGAACTGGACGCCGCCAGGGCGCAGGTCATCGCCGGGGAGTGGGTGCAGCGCGCCGCCGGTGAATTGTTCAATGCGCTCGGCGCTTCAGATACCCGTACCGGCAAGGCGTTGGATCGCCACTGGCGCAATGCGCGCACGCTCTCTTCACATAATCCGGTGATCTACAAGGCGCGCAATATCGGTGACTGGGAAATTAACCGCCATACGCCGACCTTTATCTGGCAAATCGGCAGTGGCGGTTGAGGCCGTGGCTATTCCGTCCAAACCTGCGTGCTACGCGGGCTGTCCATCTGATAATCCGAGTAGGGGCGGGTGAAGAACTCGCGCCCCAACTCGCGGGCGGCCTGCAGCGGGTTGCGCGGATCGCGGACGATCTCAGCGCGCTGGTTGCCGGCGCCGTGCACCAGCCCGACGAAGGCGGAATGGGTGTAACGGCTGAACTCCTGGATCTGATGCACGATGCCCAGCGCCGCGCCAGGATAAGTTTCTTCCGACGCCACCGCCAGCCCGATGCGTTTGCCGCTCATGCGTTGGTGCACCTGTTCCGCCTGAGGGTAGGCGTTGGAATAGAAGCTGAACGAGCGATCGAAAAAGGCCTTGGTTTGCGCCGACATGCCGTACCAGTAAATCGGCGTGCAAAATACCGCGCCGTCGGCCGGCAGGAAGTGCTCCAGGAACAGCTCGGCGTAGCGATCGCCCGGCGGCGGCGTATGGCGTTCATCGCTCAGAAAACCGCTCAGGTAATCATCGAGAAAATGCAGGCTGGCGACGGTGCCGGCTTCGGCGGCGCCCACCAGGATCGCCTGCGCCAGCGTGGCGCTGTTGCCGTCACGGCGCGGGCTGCCGACCAGCACAACCAGACGTTTGGATTGATGAGTTGTATTCATGTCATGTTCCTCGGTATGAAGTGAATTCAACCCTACTTTAGAAACAAGTGACGGCAGGCGACAAATGACGGCTTTTCTGCCAGGATGAATTCAACTCACCTAGAGGGATTTCGCCATGTTCGCCACGCTGCCCGTCAACGCATTACGCACCTTTGAATCCGCCGCTCGCCTGCGCAGCTTCAAGCTGGCGGCGGCCGAGCTGGCGGTGACGCCGACGGCGATCTCGCACCAGATCAAAGCGCTGGAGCAGCAGTTGGGGTTTGCGCTGTTCGAGCGAGTGCCGCGCGGCGTGCGGCTGACGGCGAAGGGAGAAACGCTGTTCGCCGGGGTGCACGGCGCGCTGCTGGACATCGCCGCCACGCTCGAAGGCCTGCGGCCGCAGCCCAGCAGCGGCTCGCTGTGCGTCTCGGTGACGCACTCGTTCGCGGCGCTGTGGTTGGTGCCGCGCCTGGGGCGTTTCTACCAGGCGTACCCGCACTATCTGGTGCGCCTGGAGGCCTGCGCCGAGGTGATCGATCTGCAGCAGGACGCCAGCGTGGATGTGGCGGTGCGCTACAGCCGTGCACACTATCCCTCGCTGCATCAGACGGCGCGGCTGGAGGAGAGCTTTGGCGTTTACGCCGCGCCGGGGCTGGCTGCCGCCGAACCGGAAAATCCGGTGCTGATCACCGTGAAGTGGGGGGATTCTGCGCTGTACGACAGCGGTTGGCATGACTGGTGCCGGGCCGCCGGCGTGGACTGGTGGCAGCGCCATGCGGCGATGCGCAGCTATCACGAGGAACATTACGCCCTGCAGGCGGCGGTGGCCGGGCAGGGGTTGGTGCTCGCCAGCTCGGTGATGGTGTCCGAGATGGTGGACAACGGTCTGCTGGTGGCGTACCGGCCGGAGGTGCGCGTTCCGGGGGCCGCGTACAGCGTGTTGTGCGCGCCGGGACGCGAGCGGCACCCGCCGGTCAGGGCGTTTCTCGCCTGGCTGCAGCAGGAACTGCCGCAAGGCAATGGCACGAAATAAAAGTTTTACCGTCCTAAGCTGTGGGAATATCAGCGAACTTTTGTTTTTACTTCACTGCGAGAACCTATCATGAGCCAGCCAAGAACCTCCGATTACCCGATTGACGCGCAATTTATCGAGCGCTGGTCGCCGCGCGCGATGACCAACGACGCCATCGACGATCAAACGCTGCTGAGCTTCTTTGAAGCGGCGCGCTGGTCGCCTTCGGCCTACAACATTCAGCCGTGGCGCTTTGCCTACAGCAAGCACGGCTCCGACAGCTGGGAGAACTACCTGGAGTTCCTGATCGACTTCAACCGCGGCTGGGCGCAGCACGCCTCGGCGCTGGTGGTGATCGTCTCCAAAACCACCAGCCTGAACGGCGAGCGGCTGGTGGACAACCCGACCCACGCGTTCGACACCGGCGCCGCCTGGGCCAACCTGGCGCATCAGGCGCACCTGAAAGGCTGGCTGACCCACTGCATGAGCGGCATTCACCACGACAAGATCAAAGCGGCGTTGCAGCTGCCGGACGACTATGCGGTGCACGCCATGGTGGCGATCGGCAAACCGGGCGACAAAGCCCGCCTGCCGGATTTCCTGCAGGAAAAAGAGGCGCCGTCGGGCCGCCTGCCGCTGGGCAATACCGTCAGCGAAGGGCTGAATTTCACGCTGTGATTGCCCGCGTTCTCGCCGAGGCCCGCTTTGCGGGCCTTTTTTATGCGGCGAGTAAAACTTTGGGAGTATGTTCGCGTTCGCTTATTCGCTGTATATTTTGTTATATAGCGATTGCGTTAATGAGGAGGAACCCGTGGGAGATCATTTTGGCAAAGGGTTGTTGGCGGGGTTAAAGGCGGAGAACCTGAAGCCGGAGGCGGAGCTGTCGCGCTTTTGCTCCGACTACAAGCGCGGCTTCGTGCTCGGCTATGCGCACCATTTAGCGCAGCGCTGCGGCGACGAGAACCGGGCGGCGTTCGAGGCCGGGCAGCTCAGCCGCGCCTATGGCCTCGGCAGCGAGCCGATGAGCGAGTTCTTCTCCGGCGGCGACAGCCGGCTGGCGGAGAAGTTTTTCCACGCCGGCTATAACCAGCCGACGCAGGGGTAGCGCCGGCGAGCCGTCAGGCGGCGCTCAGCACCGCCACCATATACACGCATGCCTCATCGCTTTGGTTTTCAAAGCGGCAGTCCGCCGGTGGGCCGAGCTCCAGGCAGTCGCCCTCGGCCATTTCATGGCGCGCGTCGCCCTCAAGAAAGACCAGCTCGCCGGATAAAACCCAGATCAGCTGACGCTTGAAGGCGTACACCGAAGCCGGCATCGGGATCGCCGCGCCGGCCGGCAGTTCGATGCGCACCAGATCGAGCGGCAGATCGGTGCGCGGCGACACGTGGCGCCGCACGTAGCCGCTCTCAGGATCGACCCACACCGGTTGATCTTCCCGGCGCAGCAGCCGGCCTTCTTGCGTTTCCGCCCGGGCGATCAGTTTGGACATGCTGAGGCCGAACGCCCCCGCCAGTCTGCCCAACAGCATCGCCGTCGGGCTGCTTTCGCCGCGCTCGATCTTATGCACCATCGCCCGTGAGACGCCCGCCCGTTCGGCCAGATCGGACAGCGACCAGTGGCGCGCCTCGCGTTCGATGCGAATGCG
This sequence comes from Serratia sp. OLAL2, assembly GCF_002752475.1. Classification (NCBI taxonomy): domain Bacteria; kingdom Pseudomonadati; phylum Pseudomonadota; class Gammaproteobacteria; order Enterobacterales; family Yersiniaceae; genus Serratia; species Serratia sp. OLAL2. Next base: position 120,048 of record NZ_MSTL01000006.1, read on the forward strand.
CGCGCCGATCAGCTGATTTAGATTGTCTAATTTAATATTCATATCGTAGTATTATAGTGGACAATTGGCCGGGGTAAACCATGATTATACGAAATGCGACGCTCAACGATAGCGCGGCGATTGCCGCTATCTATAACGACGCGGTGTTGAACAGCACCGCCATCTGGAATGAACAAACCGTGGATGCGGCCAACCGTGCGGCGTGGATCGGCGAACGCCAGGCGGCGGGCTACCCGGTGCTGGTGGCGGTGAACGGCGCGGACGAGGCGATCGGCTACGCGTCGTTCGGCGATTGGCGAGCCTGGGACGGCTATCGCCATACCGTAGAGCACTCGGTGTATGTCCATCAGGCGCATCGCGGAGAGGGGATTGGCAAAGCGTTGCTGCTGGCGCTGATCGCACGGGCGCGAGAGATCGGCAAGCATGTGATGGTGGCCGGCATCGAATCCGGCAATCGGGCCTCCATTCAGCTGCACCTGGCGCTCGGGTTCCGCGAGGTGGGGCGTATGGAGCAGGTGGGCGCCAAATTTGGCCAATGGCTGGATCTGACTTTCCTGCAGCTGACGCTCGACGAGCGGGCGGCGCCGCCGGCGCGCTGACCCCGGGAGGCAGGGCGATGAATATGCTGTTACTGCTGATCGCGGCCGGGATGGGGCTGGTGGTGCAGAATCTGTTGATGGTGCGTATTACCGAAAGCGTTTCGACCATCCTTATCACGCTGGTGATCAACTCCAGCGTCGGTTTGTTGCTGCTGGTGGGGTTGCTGCTGGCCAAAAACGGCCTCGGCGCGGTGGCGGAAGTGACCGGCGCCGCCAGGTGGTGGATGCTGTTACCGGGGCTGCTGGGATCGCTGTTCGTGTTCGCCGGCATCCTGGGCTACCAAAAACTGGGCGCGGCGGCCACCATCTCGATCTTGGTCGCCAGCCAGCTGTGCATGGGGCTGCTGGTGGACGTTTACCGCGCCGGCCCGGCGGCGCTGCGCGAGAATCTGCCGGCGCTGTTGGGCGCCCTGCTGCTGGTGGCGGGCGCCTATCTGGTGGCGAAACGCAGCTTTTGACGGCGGCTGACATGCAAAAAGCCCGCTCGGGTTTCCCTGAGCGGGCTTCTCTAAATATGGCTCCTCTGACTGGACTCGAACCAGTGACATACGGATTAACAGTCCGCCGTTCTACCGACTGAACTACAGAGGAATCGTGTGAACGGGGCGAATAATAGCGGGGCGGTTGCGGCTTGTAAAGCGTGAAGACGTCCGATGCGTTCGTTTGCTGCAAGATTGCCCAACCTGCTGCTTTTTCTCGCTTTTGTCGCTTATCCCGCGCGCAGCGTCGCCGAATTGCCCGTTGATCGGCGCCGTTGCCTGCCGATGGTGCAACGGTTGCCCTGCGCGGTGGCGCGCGCCGCCCGGCGAACGGCCATTTACCGCCTTGTACCCCGCTTCCACGGCCGTTTACCGACTCTGGCCTGGATCTTGCTGTGATTGCATGACCGGATTTCGGCATTCTCAATTTAGCGGCTCGCTGGAGGCACTATGAATTTCAGACGTCTGAAGTACTTCGTGAAAATCGTCGATATCGGCAGCCTGACTCAGGCGGCGGAGGTGTTGCACATCGCCCAACCGGCGCTCAGCCAGCAGTTGGCGACGCTGGAAGGAGAGCTGAAGCAACAGCTGCTGATCCGCACCAAGCGCGGGGTGCAGCCGACCGAGGCCGGCAACATTCTGTATGCCCACGCGCAGACCATTCTGCGCCAGTGCGAGCAGGCGCAGAGCGCGGTTAACAGCGCCGGACAGGCGATGAGCGGCCAGGTGTCGCTCGGGCTGGCGTCAGGCAGCACCGCGGCGCAGCTGGCGCTGCCGTTGCTGCAGACTCTGCGCGATCAGCAGCCGGGCATCCTGCTCAGCCTGCATGAAAACGGCGGCACGACGCTCACCGGACAGGTGGCTAACCAGACGCTGGACATGGCGATGGTCTACGGCGCCAAGATGCCCGCCGGGCTGCACTCCATCGCATTGATGCGCGAAGATCTTTATCTGGTGGCGACGCGCGCGGTGCCGCATCCCGGCAACAGCGTCGAGCTGCTGGACGTGGCGCGGCTGAACCTGTTCCTGCCGCGCGAGGGCGATGCGGTGCGCAACCAGCTGGAGGAGGCGATGGCGCTGCGCAAGCTGGCTGCCAACGTGGTGGGGGAGATCGAATCCTCGGGCGCGCTGAGCGCCGCGATCGCCAGCGGGCTGGGGGCGACCGTGCTGCCGGAATCGGTGGCGCGCGCGATGATCGGCCCGGCCAAGGCCTGGATGGCACGCATCAATGCGCCGACGATGTCGGTGCCGCTGGCGCTGTGCATGTCGGGTCAACAGGCGCTGTCCGCCCCGGCGCTGCTGGTCAAAGACCTGCTGCTGTCGATCGCCGGCGGTCGAAGCCAGGAAAAACGCGCACTGGCACTGGTGCGTTGAGGAAAAAACGGCCCGCCGCAGCGGGCCTGAGCACCGTTACCGGAACGGCGGTTCGTTGAAGGTGCGCAGCTTGCGCGAGTGCAGACGATCGCCCTCGGCGCGCAGCAGATCGATGGCGCAGATGCCAATCTGCAGGTGCTCGGAGATCGCCCCTTCGTAGAAGCGGTTGGCCTGGCCCGGCAGTTTTATTTCACCGTGCAGCGGTTTGTCGGAGACGCACAGCAGCGTGCCGTACGGCACCCGGAAGCGGTAACCCTGGGCGGCGATGGTGGCGCTCTCCATGTCGACCGCCACCGCGCGGCTGAGGTTGAAGCGCCGCGCCGAAGCGGAGTAGCGCAGCTCCCAGTTGCGATCGTCGGTGGTGACCACGGTGCCGGTGCGCAAACGCTGTTTGACCTCTTCACCGGGCATGCCGCTGACCATCTTGGTGGCGTCGTACAGGGCGCGCTGCACCTCGGCGATGCTCGGGATCGGGATATCCGGCGGCAGCACCGCATCCAGCACGTGATCGTCGCGCAGATAGGCGTGGGCCAGCACGTAATCGCCGATCTTCTGGCTTTCGCGCAGGCCGCCGCAGTGGCCGATCATCAGCCAGGCACTCGGGCGCAGCACCGCCAGGTGATCGCAGATGGTTTTGGCGTTGGACGGCCCGACGCCGATGTTGATCAGCGTGATGCCCTGACCGGTGCGTGAAATCAGGTGATAGGCCGGCATCTGGTGGTTTTTCCACGCCAGATCGGACACCGCCTGCTCGGGCGCACTGGTTTCCGGCGTGATGTAGGTACCGCCGGCGCTGGAGAGCGCGATGTACGGGCTGGCCGGATCGGCGATCTGCGCGCAGGCCCAGCGCACGAACTCATCCACATAGCGGGTGTAGTTGGTGAACAGCACGAACGGCTGGAAATGCTCCACCGGGGTGCCGGTGTAGTGCCGCAGACGCGCCAGCGAGAAATCCGCGCGCAGCGCATCGAAATGCGACAGCGGGAAATGGTTGTCGGTGGTGTGATACAGGCCGTCGGCGGTCTCGTCACCGATCTGCGCCAGCTCGGTGGTGGGGAAATGCTGCGCGATGCCGGCGCTCATTGAGCGATCGAGCGCCAGGCTGGAACCGTCGATCACGTAAGGGAACGGGATCTCCTGCTGCGACGGCGCCACTTCAATATGGGCGGCGTAATCGTGTTCCAGCATCGCCAGCTGTTCGGCCAGATAGTGGCGGAACAGCTGCGGCCGGGTCACGGTGGTGCTGTAGCTGCCGGGATGGGTAAAGCGGCCGAAGGCGCGGGTTTTGTTTGGGCCGGATTGCTGCCCGTCCCAGCTGACGCGCAGCTCGGGATACACGAACAGCCCCGCGGCGCGCGCCTGCTCATCCGGCAGGGTGCCGTGGCTGATAAAATCGCTGACCGCCTGACGCAGCGCGTCTACCGCGGCGTCATACAGGGCTTCCAGTTGTTCGAGTGCCTGATCGGCGCTGAGGCCGCTGCGAGGTGGGGCATAGCTCATACTTTCTCCTTCGATGTCCCGGCTCTGGCGGGATTGGCGGCATTTCACCGTCACAGGTTAGCCGAAGCAGGGCGTAAAAGCTTGGTCGAAATGACGGGCACGGCAAAGAAATTACCGCGCCCGTGAAGGCGGGGGGATCAGGAGGCGGGAGCGGCCGCTTCGACCTTCAGCGATACCAGGCCGATGCCCAGCTTCTTCGGCGTGAAGCCGCCGCTGGCGCTCTCTTTCGGCTCGGTCGGTGCCGGCGGGGTAATGCTGATCTTCTGCGCGCCGCGCGGGTTGTCGAAGCGCAGGGTGACGGTGCTGTCCTGCTCGCCGAGCGACACGAAGCGCTCTTCGTCGCCGACGCGCACCGAAATTGGTTCGCCGACGTTGTTGCCGTAGGCGCGGGCGCGCAGCACCAGATCAAAGGTCTTCGGCAGCGGGTCGACGTAATCGATGTCGACCGCCGGCGCCAGGTTGGCGTCGGACCAGCGGCCCCACTCCTCGACGGCGGAAACGCCGGTAATGGCCTTCACCTGCTCCGGCAGGCCGGGCAGCATGAACTCGATGGCGTCCGCCCGGTATTTCACCGCCGCGTCGTCCACCTGCAGGCGAGCGACGGCGTTTTGGTAATCGGCGACGCTGTCCGTCGCCGGGCCGGTGAAGTTCACCTTGCCGTTGAAGCGTTCGCCGCTGGCCTGCGCGATCTGCGGCGGCGAGGCCAGGGTGCCGGAGGCCACGCAGATGTCGGTGCTCAGCGCCAGCTGCGGCGCCCAGACCCGGCCGATCTCGTAGCATTTATCGACCCAGACGAATTTCTCCCCCGCGCCCAGCCCGGCCAGCTGTTTGCGCAACGGGGTGGAGAGGTAGACGTTGAACATCGGTTCGATGCGGTTGTCGCCCACCCGCAGGATGAACGGCACCTTGTAAGTGACGCCGGAGAAGCTGAAGCTGCGTTGGCGCGTGTCCACGCTGTAGTCGCTGATGCGGTTCGGCAGGCCCCACTGGTTGATCACCGCCGGTTTCCAGCCGTTAATTTTCTCTTCGATATTCAGGAACACCGTAGACAGCGACGGCGCCGACAGGCTGCTGCGGCCGAGGCCGATGTAGTTGTCGCCGCCCATCACGTCCAGCACCGTGGCGCCGTTGTCCAGCGTGCTGCGCTTCTCGTTGCGCTGCTCCGCCTGCGGCCGGGTGCCGTCGATGATGAAGAACAGGTTGCGGCGCTTCTGTTTGGTCAGGATGTCGTAGGCGGTGTTGTTCATCGCCAGATGATCGGAGGACACCACGATCACGGTGTTGCTGAAATAGGGCGAGCGTTTGATTTTGTCGATCAGCGCGGCGATGTGTTGCTGGCTGCAGGCCACCGCGCTCAGCGAGCGGTTTTCCTTGTTCTGCCAGGCGTAACTCTTCTTGCTGCAGCCGGCGGAGATAAAGCCGTCCGGGTGATGGGTATCGACGGTCAGGGTAAACAGCGAGAACGGCTGGCGCTGTTTGGACAGCTCGACGAACTTGCCGTACACCACGTCCAGCACGCTATCGTCGTACCAGCCCCAGTCGTTTTTGTAGCTCGGATCGGCGACCTGTTCGCGCAGCTCTTTGAAGCCGTAAACGTGGTCGAAGCCGTGGGATTTCAGGAAGGTGTCTTTACCGGCGAACGCCAGCTCGGCGCCCTGATAGAAAGAGTTGCTGTAGCCGGCGGCCTTCAGCACGTCGCCCAGGCAGACGTTCTCCGGGTAGAAGGTGGAGACCGCGCTGGAGGCGTTGCCGTCGAAGGGCGCGAACAGCGGAATGCCGCACTGTGAGGCGACCATGCCGGCGATGGTGTAACCGGTGCCCGGCAGCTGTTGGGTGTTGCTGAAATCGATGCTGTCCGCGCGCAGGGCGTTCAGCTCGTCGGCCAGGCCGGGAAACAGCTCGGTATCGAAGTAGGTGCGCTCCAGGCTCTCGGCATAGATGTACACCAGGTTCGGCCGCTTGCCCTGCACGGTCTTTTTCGGCGCCTTGTAGTAGGTGGTGAAATCGGCGGTATCGCCGACGATCTGGCTCTTGACCAGCAGCGAGATGTCCTGAAATGCCGGGGTGGTGCCGACCGAAAACAGCGCCAGCAGCACGGCGACGAGGCTGTAGGCCACGCTGCTGCCTTTGGCTTTGCGGCGCAGCAGGCTGCGGGCCAGCACCGCGAAGATAAGCCCCAACGCCGCCAGCAGGCCGATGAACGGCAGCACGTATTTGCTGATGCCCGCGCCTTTGAGGCTGCTGGTGACGGTGTAAATCACCGCGTCGGTGATGCCGTCGCCGGTGAAGTAGTTGCTGGCGATCAGGATGACGTTCAGCACCAGATAGCTGCCGAGCAGCGTCAGCAGAATGGCGAACCACCAGCGGTTGGCGGCGGCCCGGGTGCGATAAATCAAAATCGACGCCAAAAAGAGAACAAAAGAAACGACTGCTAAAACCATCCGCCAAACCCTGTCTGATTGAAAAAACGTTGCTGCCCTGGTCTGCGCCGCCGACCGTGCCGCGGCGCGAAAAGTGAAGGGTATAGCCTATTGCCGGCGGCGGAACAACGCGCGATCTCCCGCTACGGCCGACGAACGGCGGCTATTGTACATTTTTATGACAATAGTGTGACGTTAATCACGCCGACGGCGGCCTCGGCGGCGAAAGCTTGCTGGTCGGAGGTTTCGCTCTACGCTTAATGAGCGCCACGACGGTGCGCCCATCAGCCTTTCACAGGAGGAAGTATGCAGACGATTCCCGCCGCGGTACTCGACGATCTGGCCCCGCAAGGCGTGTTGCGCGCGGCGATCAACTACGGCAATCCGGTGCTGGCACAGGCCGGGGCCGGCGGTAAACCGCAAGGCGCTTCGGTGGAGCTGGCCGCCGCGCTGGCCCAGGAGCTGGGCGTGGCGCTCGAGCTGGTCACCTATGACGCGGCGGGCAAGGTGTTTGCCGACCTGGACAGCGGCGCCTGGAACCTGGCGTTTATGGCTATCGAGCCGGTGCGTGCGGCGCAAATCGCCTTCAGCGAACCCTACGTGATCATCGAGGGGACTTACCTGGTGGCGAACGACGCACCTTACTTTGAGGTGGCGCAGCTCGACCGGCCGGAGGTGCGCATCGCGGTCGGCCAGGGGGCGGCGTACGATCTGTTTTTATCGCGCACGCTGCAGCAGGCGCAGCTGGTGCGGGCGGCAACCTCCGCCGAGGCGATCGCGCTGTTTTTCGAACGGGGGCTGGAGGCGGCGGCCGGCGTGCGTCAACCGCTGCTGGCCGCCGCGGCCGCCCATCCCGGCTACCGGGTGCTGGACGGGCATTTCACCGCCATCCGCCAGGCGATGGCGGTACCGCGGCAAAAAACGCAGGGCGCCGCCTACGTGAACGCGTTTATCGAACGCTGCAAGGCCAACGGGTTGGTGAAGGCGGCCTTGCAGCGCAGCGGCCAGGGCGAGGTGACGGTGGCGCCGCCGGCCGCCTCGGCGTGATCAGTCGAGCTCCACCGCGTACTGTTCCACCGGGGTGATTTTCTTGATCAGCTTGTTGTCGAACAGGAACTGTTCGTAAGCCTCATAGCGGGCCCGATCCAACTTGGCCGGATCGCGCGCGAACAGCGGCAGGCTGGCTTGCCACGCCTGTTTGTTCAGCTCGGTATTCAGCTCCGGGTGCGCCTTGGCGAACGCCAGCCAGGTCTCCTGCGGATGTGCATGCAGGTAGTCGCTGCCTTGCTTCAGCGCGGCGAGGAATTTGCGGATTTTCGGCTCGTTCACCGCATCGCGGTTGGCGACGATGATCAGCTCGTCATAGGCCGGCACGCCGTAGTCTTCGACGTTGAACACCACCGGTTCTTTACCCTGTAGCTTCAGCTCCAGCGCTTCGATGTTGCGGTAGCCGCCGATCACCGCATCGACCTGGCCCGCCAGCAGGGCGCTGGTCAGCTGGAAGTTGACGTTGATAAGCTTGATGTCCTGCGGCTTGAGGTGCTCGTGTTCGACCATGGTGGTCAGCGTCGCCTGTTCGATGCCGCTGACCGAGTAACCCACCGTTTTTCCCTTGAGATCCGCCGGCGACGTGATGTTTTTGTCCAGCGCGATCACCGTATTCAGCGGCGTGTTGATCAGGGTGCCGACGCGCATCAGCGGCAGGCCCTGATCGGCGAAGAAGTGCAGCTGCGGCTGATAGGTAATGGCGAGGTCGGCCTGTTTGGCGGCCACCAGCCGCGGCGGCAGCGCCGGATCGGACGGCGGCACGATCTTGACGTCCAGCCCTGCGGCCTTGAAGGCGCCGATCTGCTCGGCCACCATAATCGGCGCGTGATCGGGGTTGATGTACCAGTCGAGCACCAGCGTCAGCTTCTCGGCCGCACCGGCCTGGCCGGTGAGGGCAGCGCCCAGCAGCAGTCCGCAAACGGTTTGTTTGATCATGGTCGTTCCTTTATCCCTGGTTATGGTTGCAATCATCAGTCGTTTTCCGGCGCCCAGGCGATCAGGCGCCGCAGCAGCGCATCCACCGCGGCCCACAGCAGCACGGTCATCAGCACCAAAATAAACAGCGCGGCGAAGCAGACGTCGGTCTGCATGCGCGCGTTGGCGTTCAGCATCACGTAGCCCAGCCCTTCGGCCGAGCCGACCCATTCGCCGATGATGGCGCCGATCGGCGCGACGGCGGCGGCCATGCGCAGGCCGGAGCCGAAGGCCGGTAGCGCCGCCATCAGCCGCACGTGCCGCAGCTGCGCCCAGCGCGAAGCGCGCATCGTGCGCGCCAGATCGAGATAGTCGTTGTTGACCCGGCGCAGCCCGTCGAAAAAGGCCGACACCACCGGGAAGAAAATCACCAGCACCGCCATCGCCACCTTGGCGCTCATGCCGAAGCCGAACCACAGCACCAGCAGTGGCGCCAGGGCGAACACCGGTATCGCCTGGCTGGTGAGCACCAGTGGCATCAGCCAGCGCTGCAGCCGCGGCGAGAAGATCATGCACAGCGCCAGCGCCGCGCCGAGCAGCACGCCCAGCACCAGCCCGCTGACGATCTCCGAAGCCGTGACCAGCGTGTGCCAGGCGAGATAGCCGCGCCCGTCCCACAGCGCCTGCGCCACCGCGCCCGGCGTGGGCAGCAGAAAGGCCGGAATGCCGCTTTGCGCCGCCAGCCACCACAGCAGCAGCAGGCCGGCAAACACCGTCAGCCCACGCCGCAGGCGGGTGAGGCCACGCTCTTCGGCAATCTTCATTGCGCGGCCCTCACCAGCTGTTGCAGCAGCTCGGCCTGGCTTTTCAGCAGGTCGGCGTCATCCGGCGCGCGCGGCGGTTGCCCGCTGATACGGTGAGTATCGTCGAGGCCCAGCGGCCAGGGCGACAGTACCAGCAGCCGGTGGCTCAGGCGGCAGGCCTCCATCGGATCGTGGGTGATCAGCAGTACGGTATTTTGCGCCAGCAGCTCGGCGGCCAGGCTTTGGATCTCGGCGCGGGTAATGGCGTCCAATGCGGAGAAGGGTTCGTCCATCAGCACGATCGGCTGGCGTTCGTAGAGCGTGCGGGCAATGGCGGCGCGCTGGCGCATGCCGCCGGACAGCGCGGCGGGCAGGCTGCGGCCATGCGCGGCCAGGCCTACGCGTTCGAGCAGATGCGCCACCCACGCCCGATCCGCCACTTCGCCGCGCAGCCGCGAGCCGAGGGCGACGTTCTCTTCGACGGTCAGCCACGGGTAGAGCAGGTCTTTTTGCCCCATGTAGGCGATGCGCCCGGCGATCGGCAAACCGTCGCTGCCGGTCACCGTACCCGAACTGGCCTGCGCCAGGCCGGCGATGATCTTCAGCAGGCTGGTTTTGCCGGCGCCGCTGGCGCCGAGCAGGGCGACGAAGCTGCCGCCGGCGATGTCGAAGCTCAGCCGGTCGAAGACGATTTGCTGACCGAAACGCAGGCTGAGATCCCGCACCTGGATGCCGGGTGGGAGAAGCGGGGAGGTCATGAGGCGTTCAGCCCCATCTGCCAAAATGCCGATTCCAGCTGGGTGGCGGTGGTGAAAATCTGCGCCAGCTCGGTGAAGCGGCCTTGTGCGCCGCGCTGGTGGCCGACGGTTTCCAGCAGTTCGATGGCGGCACGCACGCCGGCCAGATAGCCCTCGTCGCCGTAGTTGCGGATCCAGGAGGCGTAAGGATTGCCCTCCATCTGAGTGGCGGGATCGTGCAGCAGCCGCAGGCCGATTTCGGCATAGCCGGCCACGCAGGGCAGCAGGCCGGCCAGCAGATCGAGGGCGTCGCCGGCATGGCCGATATCCAGCACGTAGCGGGTGTAGTTCATGGTTTCCGCCGCTTCCGGCTGGGCGGCGATCTGCGCTTCGCTCAGCCCCCATTCGGCGCAGTAGGCCACGTGCAACGGCAGTTCGGCGACGATGCCGTTGAGCGAGGCGGTGGCGGCGCGCATCTCCGGCAGGGTGCGCAGCTTGCTGACCAGCAGCGCGTAGGCGCGGGCGAAGTGCAGCAGAAACAGATAGTCCTGGGTCAGGTAGCGGCGAAAAGCGCGTTCAGGCAAGGTGCCGGCGGCCAGCTGCTGCAGAAATGGATGATCGACGTAATCTTGCCAGTGGCTGCCGGCATGGTGGCGCAGCCGGCCGTAAAGACCGCTTTCGAACAGGGTAGTGATGGACATGGGACCTCCTTGAGTCAGTGGAGATCCGGGCACGCTGGGGTATGAACAGGCAACGGGTGAGAGCGTTGTTGCCTAACCGTCCCTTCGCTGGCATGACCCAGATCAGGTTCAAAGGGTTCGGCTTGCGCCATCTCAGCCCGTAACAGGACACCCCTCGGAGCTGCTTGTTATACGACATTTGTTTTTTGATTACAATCGCCGGGCGGTGCGGCGGCAATCGGTTCGTTTAGTGCGATCGAGGGTGATTTTGCTGGCGCAAGGCGCGCGGTTTTTGTCACTGTAGGCTCATGTTTTGCCTCTGAGGATGATGCCCGATGAAAAAGATTGGTTTTCTCTCGTTTGGCCACTGGTCGCCTTCCGCCCAGTCCGGCACCCGTTCCGCGGCGGATGCGCTGCTGCAGTCCATCGATCTGGCGGTCGCCGCCGAAGATCTGGGGGCGGACGGCGCCTATTTTCGCGTGCACCACTTCGCGCGCCAGCTGGGATCGCCGTTCCCGCTGTTGGCCGCCATCGGCGCCAAAACCCAACGCATCGAGATCGGCACCGGCGTGATCGACATGCGCTATGAAAATCCGCTGTACATGGTGGAGGACGCTGGCGCGGCGGATCTGATCGCCGGCGGGCGGCTGCAGCTCGGCATCAGCCGCGGCTCGCCGGAGCAGGTGATCGACGGCTGGCGCTATTTCGGCTATGCCCCGGCCGACGGCGAAACCGATGCGGACATGGCCCGCCGCCATACCGAAGTGTTCCTGGAAGCGCTGCGCGGCGAAGGGTTCGCCGAGCCCAATCCGCAGCCGATGTTCCCGAATCCGCCCGGGCTGCTGCGGCCGGAACCGTTTTCCGCCGGGCTGCGCGACCGCATCTGGTGGGGCGCCGGCTCCAATGCCACCGCCGTCTGGGCGGCGAAGCTCGGCATGCACCTGCAAAGCTCGACGCTCAAGAACGACGAGACCGGCGAACCCTTCCACATCCAGCAAGCCAAGCAGATCCGCGCCTACCGCGCCGCCTGGCAAGAGGCCGGCCACACGCATGAGCCGCGGGTTTCCGTGAGCCGTAGCATCTTCGCGCTGTTGGATCAGCGGGATCGCAACTACTTCGGCGGCAGCGGTAAGGAAGGCGACCAACTGGGGTATATCGATGCGCAAACCCGGGCGATCTTTGGCCGCAGTTACGCCGCAGAACCTGACGCGCTGATCGAACAGCTGGCGCAGGACGAGGCCATCGCCGAAGCGGATACCTTGCTGCTGACCGTGCCTAACCAACTGGGCGTGGATTACAACGCCCACGTTATCGAATCGATTTTAACCCATGTCGCGCCGGCGCTCGGCTGGCGCTAAACGGAGGAGCTGGATGTCACGCATTTTCATTACCGGCTCGGTGGACGGGCTGGGCCGCGCCGCCGCGCAAACGCTGTTGGACGAAGGGCATCAGGTGATTCTGCATGCGCGTGAGCCCGGCCGTCTGGACGCGGTGCGCGATCTGCTGGATCGCGGTGCACAGGCGACGATCGGCGATCTGTCCGATGTGCAGCAGATCCGGCAGCTCGCCGAGCAGGTCAATCGCCTCGGTCGCCCGGACGCGGTGATCCACAATGCCGGTATGTTTACCGGACCGCAGGTGATGCCGGTGAACGTCATAGCGCCCTACCTGCTGACGGCCCTGATCGAACGCCCCAAGCGTATCGTCTATCTGAGCAGCAGTATGCACTTTGACGGCGTGGCGGAACTGAACGGCGTGGATTGGCTTGGCGGCGCCGCAGGCTCTTATTCGGACAGCAAACTGTTCGTCACCGCGCTGGCCGCCGCCGTGGCGCGCCTGTGGCCTGACGTGATCAGCAGCGCGGTCGATCCCGGTTGGGTGCCAACCAAAATGGGCGGCGCGGACGCGCCCGACGATCTGGCGCTGGGGCATGTGACGCAGGCGTGGCTGGTGAGCAGCGATGAACCGCAGGCCCTGGCGTCCGGCGGCTATTGGCACCATCAGCAGCGCCTCGAACCCCATGCAGCGGTACACGACGAGGCGTTTCAAACGGCGCTACTGGCGCAATTGGCGCGCGCCGGCGGGGTGAGCTTGCCGCAGGTTTGAATGGCTATTCCTTCCAGGCCCGTCGAGGTTATCGGCGGGCTTTTTTATGCCCGCAGGGTGAACCCGCGGCGCTTTTCTTATACAGTGGTTGTCTGGCCTGTTTTGCTCTTTCTTGTAATTATCGCCATGCATACATTCCTGATTATCGTCCCTGAAGGGGGCATGCTGTTCGAAGCGGCGGGCATCGCCGATATCCTGATGCAGGCTAATCGCCTGAGTTCCGCCGAGACGCCGCTGTATCAGATCGCGGTCGCCACTACGCAATCTCACCGGGTGGTGCACGGCCTGTCCGGGCTGAGCCTGTTGGCTGACCATCGCCTGGCGGATCTCGATCCGGCCCAGCCGCGCGATACCGTCATTGTTGCCGGCAAGGGGGCAACCGAAGAAGAGGGCGCCCTGGTGGCGGATTGGCTGCGACGCGCGGCGCCGCAGACGCGCCGTATCGCCTCGGTTTGCGGCGGGGCTCTGCTGCTGGCCGAAGCCGGATTGCTGGACGGGCGGCGGGCGACTACCCACTGGCGGCTGGCGGAAACGCTGCAGGCGCGCTTCCCGCGGGTGCAGGTTGAAAACGGCCCGATCTACGTGCAGGACGGGCCGATTTGGACCTCCGGCGGCGTCAGTTCCGGCTTCGATCTGACGCTGGCGCTGGTGGAGGATGATTACGGCTTCGTGCAGGCGCGCGAAGTGGCGCAGGATCTGGTGATGTTTCTGCGCCGCCCCGGCGGGCAGGCGCAGTTCAGCCGCTACCCGCTCAACCAGGCCAAATCGCCGGGCCCGATCCGCGACCTGCAGTCCTGGATCCTGGAAAACCTCGCCGACGATCTCAGCGTCGATCGGTTGGCCGAACGCGTGGCGATGAGCCCGCGCAACTTTACCCGCGTATTCACCCGCGAGACGGGCATTTCTCCCGCCAAATTCGTCGAAGAAGGCCGGTTGCATACCGCCAGGCAGCGCCTGGAGCAGAGTGCGCAAGGCATCGAGCAGATCGCCCTGGCCACCGGCTTTGGCAACGGCCTTAACCTGCGGCGGGTGTTTGAGCGCAAACTGCAGCTGACCCCGAGCGAATACCGCGAACGCTTTCATGCGCGCAATTTGGCGTAAATTGATCGGTAAACGTCATTTACGCCGCCTCGGGGCAGGGCTAGAGTTGAGGCAAAGCCCAAAACGAGGAGTGCATCATGGTGAGAGTAGGCATTAATGGATTTGGCAGGATCGGACGCAACGTGCTGCGCGCGGCGCTGGGGCGCAGCGATTTTGAAGTGGTGGCGATCAACGATCTGACGGACAGCAAAACGCTGGCGCACCTGCTGAAATACGACACGCTTTCCGGCACGCTGGCGGCCAGGGTGGAAGCCGGCGACAACCAACTGCTGCTGGACGGCCGGCCGATTCAGGTGTTTTCGCAGCGCGACCCCGCCGAGATCCCCTGGAGCAGCGTGGGCGTTGACGTGGTGATCGAAGCGACGGGCTTCTTTACCGACAAGGCCAAGGCGGAAGTGCACATCACGCACGGCGGCGCCAAGCGGGTGATTATCTCGGCGCCGGCCAAGAACGACGACATCACCATCGTCATGGGGGTTAACGACCAGCTCTACGATCCGGCGCTGCATAAAGTGGTCAGCAACGGCAGCTGCACCACTAACGGGCTGGCGCCCGCCGCGCAGGTGCTGCATCAGGCGTTCGGCATCGAATACGGGCTGATGAACACTACTCACGCCTATACCAATAGCCAGGCGCTGCACGATCAGCCGGAAAAAGATCTGCGCGGCGCGCGGGCGGCGGCGGAATCGATCGTGCCTTATTCCAGCGGCGCGGCCAAGGCGCTCGGCAAGGTGATCCCGGATCTCGACGGCAGGTTGACCGGTTACTCGCTGCGGGTGCCGGTGCCGGTCGTCTCGATCGTCGATCTGACGGTGACGCTGAAACGCCCGGCGACGGTGGAAGAGATTAACGCCGCTTTCCGCGCGGCGGCGGCATCCGGCCCGCTGAAAGGGATCCTGGGCTACAGCGATGAACCGCTGGTGTCGAGCGACTACCGGGGTGATGCGCGTTCGTCGATCATCGACGGGCTGTCCACGCTGGTGATCGGCGGCAATCTGGTGAAAGTGCTCGCCTGGTATGACAACGAATGGGGCTTCTCCAATCGGTTGGTCGATCTGGCGCTGCTGATGGAAAAACGCGGGCTGTAAACGCCCCATAGCAAAAAGCCCGCTTAAGTTTCCTTAAGCGGGCTTCTCTAAATATGGCTCCTCTGACTGGGATCGCCTTCGCCAGTAACTGGCTGATAAAAATAGTGATCCATAATTCTCGAGTTGTCAAGACCACCAAAGTGACCCCATTTTGATCATGCGCTTAACCACATTCAACGTACGGAGTAAGGCTAATTCAACCAAATCAACTCTACAGTGGATTGTCTAAGAGTTCCCTTTTCTGTGAAATTAAGTTCGGACATTCGCATAAAATGAATTGACAGATCTTGAAGCATGGATAATTTGCATTTTTAACTGGATAAAAAAACAGTGTTGAATTAAGATGTTTGTGATTGATTTTCTGAATTTTTTGTTTCAAAAAATGATTTCAGCATTTACATTATCTATATGTTTTTTTGGACCAATGTGGAATGTTATGGCTGAGTTACATGAGGTTAAACCGAGAGAACAAGCAGGCAGAGACACATTAGAACGATATAACGCTCAAATTCGAGCGGCCAGTATCGCGTGTTTATCAATTTTAGAAGGTAAAGATGTAAAACGTGTGTTTTGTGAATTTCACGACGATTTTGTGGTCGAGAGAGTTGTCGCTAATGATATCCATTATACCTTTGTGCAAGTCAAAACTAAGGAGAAATTACGTGAAATATGGAAACTTCGAGAAGTATTTGGAATATTAAAAAGAAAAACTAAAAAAAACCCTCAAACAGATGAGATGATTAGAGATAGTTTTGTCGGTAAACTATTACAACACACTATAAATTTTGAAGATACCTGTAAGGAAGTCATTTTTCTTACAAATACCCATATTGACGAAGATATTGAGAATGTCATTGATGATATTAAAACCGATGCGTTTTCCAGTGTACATTGTAAACTGATTATTGATTCGTTTAATAACTGCTTCATTTCTATCAGAGACGGGAAGAAAAATCTCGAAATTGAAGAAATAAAAGAAAACCTCAAGAAATTAAAATTTAAAACCGATGTTGAATATATAAAAAGCAAACATGAAACATTTGAGATTCTTGCAAAGGAAAAAATTTTTAAATACAGCGAAATAGATTTATCACATATTGAAGCTAAGGAGATATTACTTTCTCTTTTAGCTCTTGTTAATAATAAGTCAAGCGTAAAAATCAACGATTGCTCAAGGGGCAATATTAAGGATCTGTCTGGAATAGACATAGATGATTTATTGGATGTACTGAGTATCTCCAAAAATGCTTATTATGAGTTTCTTTATAATGGGGATGAGCATGCATTGAAATCAGCATCTGTGATTGAGAGATTGTTAAGAAAGGCTGGAGCTAGTGAAAGTCAAATTGATTTTTTTGCAAGGTGTAAAATAAAATGGGATCAGTGGTTAAGAAAAAACAGACATGTAATTTCTGACTTAGATTACATTACTATAGATAGTGAAATAAATTCAACATTAGATAAGCTGACATTTATGCATGGTGTTTTATTTCTCTCAGGCTTAAGATCGGTTGTTAATGAATTACATGATTCGTTATTTGAAAATAATTTACTTAATTCTTTAGATAAAGAAGCTTTGACTGGAAGCCTCTTTGCGAGACTTGTAGAGCGTTCAAAATGAATTACGATGAATTTTTCGATAGTATATCTCAAAAAGATATTAGAATAGATATAAAAAATATTGAAAGACAAGAAAGTGTTGGCCTTAATAACGAAGCTCTTTTTCAACTTCCTTTAATAGCCATGATAATACTTTTAATATCTAAAAATAGAGTGAAACCAAGAGTAAATGAAGTTGGAGGTTTGGTAGGGAAACTTTTAGAGGATGTCATGCTAGGTTTTAAAGGATCATCACAATTATTAGGATGGTCAGCAAATCTTAGGATACGAACCGTTACCGCTTTGAATTTCCTTGAGTCAGTATGTCTAATTATAATAGACGAAAGAAATAACAAGTTAAACATTACGAAATTGGGGAAGAAAGTTATTGACGAAGTGTTTATATATGAAAGTGATTTGTCTTATAATCTAGCCTTGATAGATAGAGCATACAGGAATTACTGCGTTGATTCAAAATTGGACGGTGAAATTTTATGAAATTATTAAGTCTCAAAATAAATGGAAGAGATTTTTCAGGTCTTGAATCAGATGAGCTTATTTTTGGGGAGCATATAACTGAGCTTTATGGCCCAAATGGATGTGGCAAAACTCCATTATTACAATCTATCTCCTATTGCTTAGGGTATCCATGTAAGTTCAGAGAGGATATTTATAAACTATGCAAATCGGCCACCCTTACTTTTACCATAGGAAATGATAATTTTAGGGCGACAAGAGATTTTGAACATACTGAGTTCATTTTATCATTAGTATGTAATAGCAAAAAATCAATGTTTTATAATCAAGCGGATTACTCTAAATATATCCTAGAAAAGCTATCACTAGCATATCCATCTCTTCTTACAACCCAAAATAAGCAATCATACCCGTATTTAGCAACTATTTTACCAATTTTTTATTTAGATCAGGATTTCGGATATTCAAAGTTTTATTATTCACCAAATAATTTTAT
>NZ_MSTL01000007.1:0-126810 GCF_002752475.1 Serratia sp. OLAL2
TGATGGGTATAAGAGGGCTGGTGGTGGCCGGCTATGCTTATGGCGCCATTTTCGTCGGCAGCGCGACCCTGGTGAACCTGATTTCGCCGCCGACCAGCCATGCGCGCTTGCTTTCGCTGTTTTACGTTATCGCTTATATCGCCAACTGGGTGCCGATCTTGCTGGGCGTGGTGGTCGATCGCGTCGATCTGAATCAGGCAACCCATTTGCTGTTCCTGGGCAGCACCGTGGTGTGCCTGTTGTTGGCATGGAAGACGTCCCGGGTGGGGTTCCCTCGCTAATTACTTTGTGATGAATATCTATTTTTTATAATTAATAATTCTTTAATTACATTTATAGTGTGATTTTCATCGCATAAATTGGCCTGTTTTCGGGTAAACTGCGCGCTTTCTTTTTGCTGCAGGTCACTTTATGAACGTTCTTTTCGCCATTGCCGTCACCACCGGGATCCTGTCCGGCGTTTGGGGATGGGTTGCCGTCAGTTTGGGCCTGATCGGTTGGGCCGGCTTTCTCGGCTGCACGGCGTATTTCGCCTGCCCGCAGGGCGGACTGAAAGGGCTGTTGATCGGCGCGTTGACCTGCTGCAGCGGCGTCTTCTGGGCAATGGCGATCATCCACGGCAGCGAACTGGCGCCGCAGTGGAATCTGCTGGGGTATCTGCTGACCGGCATCGTGGCGTTCCTGATGTGCATTCAGGCTAAACAGCAGTGGCTGGGATTCGTACCCGGCACCTTTATCGGCGCCTGTGCGACCTTCGCCGGCGGCGGCGATTGGCCGCTGGTGACGCTTTCCCTGCTGGTGGGCCTGTTGTTCGGCTATGCGATGAAAAACAGCGGTCTGTGGTGGGCGGCACGCAGCGATAAAGCCCGCGCTACGCCGCCGATGGACCCGAATGCCGGCTCAAACGGTGCCGCCGAGTGAGTTGCTGCCGCGCCGCTGTGCGGCAGTATCTCCTGATAACCAGGACGGTAACGCTGTTGAAAATTGTCTATTTTAAAAGGGATAGGTATTGACTCTTCCTGTAGGGATTGCGTGAGATCACGTTAAAAGTAACAGGGTTTCGTAACATTATTTTCAGTGATTCCCATCACGTTTTTACCGGTAACAATCGGCTGAGATAGAGGTCTGTCCGATTGGAGGCCTGAAGGCCGGGAATCACCATGCACAACCTGTTTTCTCTGGATAACAAAACCGTCTTAATCACTGGTGCCTCGCGCGGCATTGGTTTTCTGCTGGCGCGCGGCCTGGCACAGCAAGGCGCGCATATTCTGATCAATGCCACCACCGAAGAACATGCCCGGCACGCCGCCGATCGCCTGCGTGAAGAGGGGCTGCGCGCCGATGCGGCGGCGTTCGACGTCACCGACTCCCAGGCGGTGCATGCCGCCATCGACCGTATCGAAGCGGACATCGGCGCGATAGACGTCTTGATCAACAACGCCGGTATCCAGCGCCGCCACCCGTTCACCGAATTTCCGGAGCAAGACTGGGACGACATCATCGCCGTCAACCAGAAGGCGGTCTTCATCGTGTCGCAGACCGTAGCGCGTTATATGGTGCCGCGCCGGCGCGGCAAGATAATCAATATCGGTTCGATGCAAAGCGAGCTGGGGCGGGACACCATTACCCCTTATGCGGCGTCCAAGGGCGCGGTGAAAATGCTGACGCGCGGCATGTGCGTGGAGCTGGCGCGCTACAACATTCAGGTCAACGGCATCGCCCCCGGCTACTTCAAAACCGAGATGACGCAGGCGCTGGCCGACGATCCGGCCTTCACCGCCTGGCTGACCCAACGCACGCCTGCCGCGCGCTGGGGCGATCCTCAGGAGTTGATCGGCGCGGCGGTGTTCCTGGCCGCCGACGCCTCCGCCTTCGTCAACGGGCAGTTGCTGTTTGTCGATGGCGGCATGTCTGCGGCGGTGTAATCTTTTTTCGTGGAGTCTGGAGATGAAAATTCAAACCCAGTCCTGCGTGGTCAATGGCAAGCGAGACGTGGCGGTGATCGCGCAAGAAGTGGATTATCGGGGGCAGGGAACGCTGGTAAAAATCAGCCGCGGCGGCATCTGCGGCTCGGATCTGCATTACTTCCAGGAAGGCAAGGTCGGCAATTTTCAGGTGCGTCAGCCGATGGTGCTGGGCCATGAGGTGATCGGTGAGGTGGTCGCCAGCGATTCGCCGCAGCTGCCGGTCGGGCAGAAGGTGGCGCTCAATCCCAGCAAACCCTGCGGGCAGTGCAAATACTGTCTGGCGCAGCAAAGCAATCAATGCGTCGAGATGCGCTTTTTCGGCAGCGCGATGTATTTTCCGCACGTCGACGGCGCTTTTACCCAATACAAAGTGGTGGATAGCGCGCAGTGCATTCCTTACGCTGCCGATCGCGACGACAGGGTAATGGTGTTCGCCGAACCGCTGGCGGTGGCTGTCCACGCGGCGAAGCAGCCCGGCGATGTGACGGGGAAAAAGATTTTCGTGTCCGGCGTTGGCCCGATCGGCTGCCTGCTGGTGGCGGCGCTGAAAGCGCTGGGCGCCGCCGAGATTGTCTGCGCCGATCTCAGTCCGCGCTGCCTGGCGATCGCGAGGCAAATGGGGGCCGATCGGTGCCTGCATGCCGCGGACGACGATTTTAGCGGTTATCTGCAGGACAAGGGGTATTTTGACGTCGCCTTCGAAGTGGCGGGGCACCCGCAGTCGCTGCAGCGCTGTCTGGAGATCACCCGCGCCAAAGGCACTGTGGTGCAGGTGGGCATGGGCGGCAGCTTCCCCGATTTTCCGCTGATGTTGTTGATTGCCAAGGAACTGAATCTGCTTGGATCGTTCCGCTTCGTGGCGGAGTTCACGTTGGCGGTGGCCTGGCTGGCCGACGGCGTGATCGATCCGCTGCCGTTGCTGTCGGCGGAATTCGCCAGCGGGCAGTTGGCGCAGGCGCTGACGTTTGCCGGCGATAAACGCCAGGCTGCCAAGGTGCAATTGGTGTTTTAGGGTAAAAGTCCGATGGCCGCAGGCGGCGATCCTTGTCTATAGTGTAGGAACGCTTAATTTTTCAACCACGGAGATCTCACGATGGCAAGACATACGGATGCTGAGCAAACTACGCTGGATGACGATCTGAGAATGCTGACCGAGACGCTGGAAGAAGTGCTGCAATACACCGGCGACCGCGCGGATCAGGCCTACATCGACATCAAGTCGCACGCCGAGCAGGCGCTGAGTGAGGTCAAGGCGCGCTGGGCGAACACCGGCGAATCTTACTATGCGCGCGCCAAAGAAGCGGTGCACCGCACCGACGACTACGTGCGGGACAAACCCTGGCACAGCGTGGGCATCGGCGCCACCGTCGGGCTGGTGCTGGGATTGTTGCTGGCTCGCAAATAAACCATGCCATCGGGGCGGCGCAGGCCGCCCCGTGTTTTTCTTCAGACTGTGTTGTTCATTCCGCCGTTTTACCGAAAGCTTTTCCTTATCCTGCCTATACTTCCCGCTAGCCGCCGTTGGAGCACCCCTATTTCCCTTGTTTTTATATGGACGGATTGAGCCGACGCCGCCGCAAGTGTAAAGTGTTTGTGTATTTATTGTTTGTTTTTTGTTCTAAATCAAATAATTATCTGGTGTAAACACCCAGGGATATACGGCGTTCTTGCGCTGGCGCAAAAGCCGTGAAAATAACACCTCATATAATACAGAGCGTAACTACAGGCGCGGCGTCTGTCGGCTGCGTCGGAGACGATCTCTGCTAACTGACTTGTGAGCGAACTATGTCGACAAGTGTTTTTAATCGCCGGTGGGCGGCTGTGCTGCTCGAGGCGCTGGCCCGCCATGGGGTGCGGCATGTTTGTATCGCTCCGGGATCGCGCTCCACGCCGCTGACGCTGGCCGCCGCGGCCAACCGATCGTTTATCTGCCATACCCATTTTGATGAGCGCGGGCTCGGTCATCTGGCACTCGGGCTGGCGAAGGCGGCGCGTGAGCCGGTGGCGGTGATCGTCACGTCCGGCACCGCGGCGGCGAACCTTTACCCGGCTTTAATCGAAGCCGGCCTGACCGGTGAACGGCTGGTGTTTCTCACCGCCGATCGGCCGCCGGAACTGATCGACTGCGGCGCCAATCAGGCGATCCGTCAAAACGGCCTCTACAGCAGCCACCCGACGCTGGCGATCGATCTGCCGCGTCCTACGCCGGATATTCCGGCCGCGTGGCTGGCCTCCAGCGTCGACAGCGCGATGGCGCGCTTGCAGCATGGCGCTTTGCATATCAACTGCCCGTTCGCCGAACCGCTGTACGGCGGCGATGAGCGTCACTATGCCGAATGGTCCGCCGCGCTGGGCGACTGGTGGCAGAGCGATCGGCCTTGGCTGCAGGAAAGCGAGACGCATGCAGTGCCATTGCCGCAGCCGGACTGGTTTTTCTGGCGACAAAAGCGCGGCGTGGTGCTCGCCGGCCGCATGAGCGCACAAGAGGGCGCACAGGTGGCGGAATGGGCCGAAACGCTGGGTTGGCCACTGATCGGCGATGTACTGTCGCAGACCGGGCAACCGCTGCCCTGTGCCGATTTATGGCTCGCGCATCCGCAGGCGCAGCGCCTGTTGCAAGACGCGCAGCTGGTGGTGCAGTTCGGCGGCAGCTTGACCGGCAAACGCCTGCTGCAGTGGCAGGCGCAGTGCCGGCCGGAAGAGTATTGGGTCATCGACGAGCTGCCGGGGCGGCTCGATCCGGCCCAGCACCGGGGGCGGCGCCTGCGCGCCGGCGTGGCGCAGTGGTTGGCGCAGCATCCGGCGCAACCGCGCGCGCCGTGGGCCGCCGGGCTGGCTGCGCTGGCGGATAAGGCGCTGACGGCGGCGTCCACGCATCTGTACGATAACTTTGGCGAAGCGCAGCTGGCGCACCGCCTGCCGGAACTGTTGCCGGAGAACGGCCAGCTGTTTCTCGGCAACAGCCTGGTGGTGCGACTGATCGACGCGTTAACGCCATTGCCCGTCGCTTACCCGGTATTCAGCAACCGTGGCGCCAGCGGTATCGACGGTCTGATTTCCACCGCCGCCGGCGTACAACGTGCCACCGCCAGGCCAACGTTGGCGGTGGTGGGCGACCTTTCCGCACTGTATGACCTCAATGCGCTGGCGCTGCTGCGCCACTGCTCGGCGCCGACGGTGCTGATCGTCGTCAATAACAACGGCGGCCAAATTTTCTCGCTGCTGCCGACGCCCGAAGAAGATCGTCAGCGCTTTTACTGCATGCCGCAGAACGTCGAGTTCAGCCATGCGGCGGCGATGTTCCAGCTTGACTACGCGCGGCCGGAGAACTGGAGCCAGCTGCAACAAGCGGTTGAGCAAGGCTGGCGGCGCGGCGGCGCCACGCTGATAGAACTGCAGGTGTCGCCGAGTGAAGGGGCCGAAAGCCTGCAATACCTGGTACAACAGATGGCGGTGCAATGATGCTGGCGACGCGAATTTTGCAACAGGGCGAAGCGGGGCGTCCGTGGCTGGTGTGGCTGCACGGCCTGCTCGGCAACAACAATGAATGGCGGGTGATCGCCGCGCGCTGCCCGGAATGGCCGTCGCTGGCCATCGATCTGCCCGGCCACGGCGATTCCGTGGCGGTGGGCTGCCGCGGCTTCGACGACATCAGCGCGCAAATCGCCGCGACCCTGCAACTGCGCAATATTGAACGTTATTGGCTGGTGGGCTACTCGCTCGGCGGGCGCATCGCCATGTATCACGCTTGCCACGGCCGCCATGACGGCCTGCAAGGGGTGATCGCCGAGGGCGGCAATCCGGGGCTTGAGGACGAACAACAGCGCCGCGATCGTTGCGAGCAGGATGCGCGATGGGCGGCGCGTTTTCGCAGTGAGCTGATTGCCGAAGTCTTGGCGGACTGGTATCAGCAGCCGGTGTTCAAAGAGCTTAGCCATGTGCACCGCCAGGCGTTGATCGCCGCGCGTTCGGTCAACAGCGGCCCGGCGATTGCCGACATGCTCGAAGCCACCTCGCTCGGGCGGCAGCCTTATCTGGCGCCGCAGCTGCGCCAACTGACCGTGCCGCTGCGGGTGCTGTGCGGTGAGAACGACCCCAAATTTCAACGGCTGGCGCGCGACGCCGGGTTGCCGTTGCGCATCGTGCCGCAGGCCGGCCACAACGCGCATCTGGCCAATCCGCAGGATTTCGTCGCCGAGCTGCAGACATTTCTCGTTAACCCTGGTTAAAGGAACCGAACATGCTTTATCCGAATGAAGAACACCTGTATGCCGCTATCGCCTGGCAGGATTGCACCGGCGATTTCGAAGACATCCTGTATCACAAATCCGCCGACGGCATCGCCAAAATCACCATTAACCGGCCGCAGGTGCGCAACGCGTTCCGCCCGCAAACGGTCAAAGAGATGATCGACGCGCTGGCCAACGCCCGTTACGACGACGGCATCGGCGTCATTATTCTGACCGGCGCCGGCGATAAGGCCTTCTGCTCCGGCGGCGATCAGAAAGTGCGCGGCGACTACGGCGGCTATCGCGACGACAGCGGCGTACACCACCTCAACGTGCTGGACTTCCAACGCCAGATCCGCACCTGCCCGAAGCCGGTGGTGGCGATGGTGGCCGGCTATTCGATCGGCGGCGGCCACGTGCTGCACATGATGTGCGATCTGACCATCGCGGCGGATAACGCCATCTTCGGCCAGACCGGTCCGAAAGTGGGCTCGTTCGACGGCGGCTGGGGCGCGTCTTACATGGCGCGCATCGTCGGTCAGAAGAAGGCGCGCGAAATCTGGTTCCTGTGCCGCCAATACGATGCCGCCGCCGCGCTAGACATGGGCCTGGTCAATACCGTGGTGCCGCTGGCCGAACTGGAAAAAGAGACGGTGCGCTGGTGCCGCGAAATGCTGCAGAACAGCCCGATGGCACTGCGCTGTCTGAAGGCGGCGCTGAATGCCGACTGCGACGGCCAGGCCGGTTTGCAGGAGCTGGCGGGCAACGCCACCATGCTGTTCTACATGACCGACGAAGGGCAGGAAGGGCGCAACGCGTTCAACGAGAAGCGCCAACCGGACTTCAGCAAATTCAAGCGTAACCCGTAATGAGCGGAACAAACCGCAGCGCGGCGCTATACCGTTACAGCCTGCCGATGGAGGCGGGCGTGGTGCTGCGCAATCAACGGTTGAAAACGCGTGACGGGTGGGTGGTGCAGCTGTGTCAGGGCGAGCGTGAAGGTTGGGGCGAGATCGCGCCGCTGCCGGAATTCAGCCGGGAAACGCCGGCGCAGGCCGAACAGGCCGCGTTGGGCTGGCTGCAGGCCTGGTTGGCGGGCAACGAACCGGAGCACAGCGCGTTGCCCTCGGTGGCCTTTGGGCTCAGCTGTGCGCAGGCCGAGCTGGAGCAGCGTTTGCCGATGCAGGCGGATTTTCGCAAGGCGCCGCTGTGCACCGGCGATCCGGATGAGCTGTTCGAGACATTGAGCGCTTTGCCGGGCGAGAAAGTCGCCAAGGTGAAGGTGGGGCTGTATGAGGCAGTGCGGGACGGCATGATCGTCAACGTGTTGCTGGAGGCGCTGCCGGATCTGCGGCTGCGGCTGGACGCCAACCGCAGCTGGACCCGCGCCAAGGCCGACGGCTTCGCCAGGTATGTTAACCCGGCATGGCGCGATCGTATCGCCTTCCTGGAAGAGCCCTGCAAGACCCGTGATGAATCGCGCGACTTCGCCCGGGCGACCGGTATCGCCATCGCCTGGGATGAGAGCGTGCGGGAGGCGGACTTTGTGGTGCAGGCCGAGCCGGGCGTGGCGGCCATCGTGATCAAGCCGACGCTGGTCGGCAGCCTGGCGCGTTGCCAGACGCTGGTGGCGCAGGCGCACGCGGCGGGCCTGACGGCGGTGATCAGCTCCAGCCTCGAATCCAGCCTGGGGTTGACTCAACTGGCGCGCATCGCCCATTGGCTGACGCCGGATACCGTGCCGGGCCTGGACACGCTGGGGTTGATGCAGGCGCAGGTGCTGCGCCCGTGGCCGGGCAGCGCGTTGCCGCTGCTGGATGTCTCGGCGCTGGAGTGCCTATGGCGCCGTTGAACGATTGGCCGTGGCGACACTGGGCGCGCACTCAGCCGCAGGCGACGGCGCTGATGCTCGGCGAACAACCGCTGAGCTGGCTGGCGTTGCAGAGCCAGGTGGATGAGCTGGCGGCGGATTTCCAGCATCAGGGCGTTGAACCGGGCTGCGGTGTGGCGCTGTGCGGTAAAAACAGCTATCCGCTGCTGCTGGCCTATCTGGCGCTGTTGCAGTGCGGCGCACGCCTGTTGCCGCTCAATCCCGCCTTGCCGACGCCGCTGCTGGCGCAGCTGTTGCCGGAATTGGATATGACCTTTGTCTTCGGCCCGGACTCGTTGCCGGCGCTGCCGGAAGACGTGATTCGATTGACCCCGCCGTCGACCGAGCCGCGTTGGCCAGACCTGCCGACGTGGGATGCGCAGCGTCTGGCGACGCTGACGTTGACCTCCGGTTCCAGCGGCATGCCGAAAGCGGCCGCACACAGCTATGCCAACCATCTGGCCAGCGCCGCCGGGGTGTTGGGGCTGATGGCGTTTCAGCGCGAGGATTGCTGGCTGCTGTCATTGCCGCTGTTTCACGTCTCCGGCCAGGGTATCGTCTGGCGCTGGCTGGCGGCGGGCGCCCGGTTGGCGGTGCGCGAGATGCACCCGCTGAACGAGGCGTTGGCGGGATGCACGCATGCCTCGTTGGTGCCGACCCAGCTGTGGCGGCTGCTAGCGCAACCGCTGGCGGACATGACGCTGAAGGCGGTGCTGCTCGGCGGCGCGATGATCCCGGTGGAACTGACCGAGCGGGCGGAGGCGGCGGGGATCCGTTGCTGGTGCGGCTACGGGCTGACCGAACTGGCCTCCACGGTGTGCGCCAAGCGCGCCGATGCGCGGCCGGGTGTCGGCCTGCCGCTCGGCGGCCGCGAGGTAAAACTGGTGGATGAAGAGGTCTGGATCCGCGCCGACAGCCTGGCGCTTGGCTACTGGCGTCATGGCCATCTGCAGCCGTTGGCCGATGAACAGGGCTGGTTCCCGACCCGCGATCGCGGCGCGATGATCGAGGGGGAACTGCGAATTCTCGGCCGGCTGGACAACCTGTTTTTCAGTGGCGGCGAAGGGGTGCAGCCGGAAGATATCGAACGCGTGCTGGCGGCGCACCCGCAGATATCGCAGGCGTTTGTGGTGCCGGTGGCGGACGCCGAGTTCGGCCAGCGGCCGGTGGCGGTAATCGATGGCGATCCGTCGCTGTCGTTGGCGGCGTTGCTTGCCTGGTCGCAGGATAAGCTGGCCAATTTCCAACGCCCGGCGGCGTTGCTCCCGCTGCCTGACGAGCTGAAAAACGGTGGCATCAAGATTTCGCGCCGCCAGTTGCAGCGGTGGGTGGCGCAGCGTCTCTCTGAGGCATAAAAAAGCCGCCCGTAAGGGCGGCTGAGTGAATGATGCAGGGGGATTATTTCAGCCCCAACGCCTTGGCGACGCCGGCGCCGTAGTCGGGGTGCACCTTGGTGAACAGCTCGACCTGACGGCGCTGGATGTGTTCCGGCACCTGCGACAGTTCGCCGGCGATGCGGGTGAACATGCGCTGGTGCTCTTCGGCGCTCAGCAGGTTGAACAGCGCGCGCGGCTGGCTGTAGTAATCGTCGTCTTCACGATGATTCCAGTGGTCGGCCGCGCCCTCAATGCTCAGCGGCGGCTCGCTGAAGTCCGGCTGCTCCTGGAACAGGCCGAAGCTGTTCGGTTCGTAGGTGGCGCCGTTGCCGCTGTTGCCGTCCACGCGCATCGCGCCGTCGCGATGGTAGTTGTGGAACGGGCATTTGGCGCCGTTCACCGGGATCTGGTGGTGGTTGACGCCCAGGCGGTAGCGGTGCGCATCGCCATAGGAGAACAGGCGGCCCTGCAGCATTTTATCCGGCGAGAAACTGATGCCCGGCACCACGTTAGCGGGGTTCATCGCCACCTGCTCAACCTCGGAGAAGTAGTTGTCGGGGTTGCGGTTCAGCTCGAAAAAGCCGACGTCGATCAGCGGGTAGTCGCCGTGCGGCCACACCTTGGTTAGGTCGAACGGGTTGTATGGCGTCTGCGAGGCCTCATGCTCCGGCATGATCTGAATTTGCAGCTTCCAGCGCGGGAAGTCGCCGCGTTTGATCGCATCGAACAGATCGCGCTGTGAGCTTTCGCGATCCTTGGCGATGATCGCTTCCGCTTCTTCATCCATCAGGTTTTCAATGCCTTGCTCGCAGCGGAAGTGGAATTTCACCCAGAAACGTTCGTTGGCGGCATTGATAAAGCTGAAGGTGTGGCTGCCGAAACCGTGCATGTGACGGTAGGATTTCGGAATGCCGCGATCGCTGAAGTCGATGGTCAGCTGGTGCAGCGACTCCGGCAGGTGGGAGAAGAAGTCCCACTTGTAGACTGGGTTGCGCAGGTTGGTATGCGGATCGCGTTTCACCACGTGGTTGAGATCGGGGAATTTCAGCGGATCGCGCAGATAAAACACCGGCGTATCGTTACCCACCAAATCCCAGTTGCCTTCTTCGGTATAGAACTTCATGGCGAAGCCGCGAATATCGCGCTCGGCGTCGGCGGCGCCGCGTTCACCGGCGACGGTGGAGAAGCGGATAAACATGTCGGTCTGTTTGCCGATTTCGGAGAAGATCTTGGCGCGCGTGTAGCGGGTGATGTCGTGGGTAACGGTAAAGGTGCCGTAGGCGCCGGAACCCTTGGCGTGCATGCGACGCTCGGGGATGACTTCACGGTCGAAGTGGGCCAGTTTTTCCAGGAACCACACGTCCTGCAACAGCATCGGGCCGCGTTTGCCTGCGGTGATCACGTTATTGTTATCGACAACCGGGGCGCCGGCTGCGGTGGTCAGTCCTTTCTTGCTCATCACTTGCTCCTTATCGTAGTGCAGTTAAGTAAAGACTCGGGCGGTTTAAGCGTTCATCAGCATAGTCCTTTGGCGGGGCTTCTTCCCCTGACCTTGGTCAAAGCCACTACTAGTTGTAGCCCTATTGCCGAGCGACGGCAAATAGGTCTCGGTTATCGTTGGCATCGCCTTGACGAATATGGATTTTTGTTTGCAAATTTTTACATTTATTTGATTATTGAAGAATTTTTTCGCTTTTATCCCTTAAATACTCATTGCGCTTTGGTATAGACTCATGACGTTATTATTATGCGTTGATTCGATCATTCGGTACGGATGACAAACCAGAGGGAAAGATGATGAAAAAGACTTGGGTCGCGTGCGCGGCAGGATTGCTGTTTGTGACCGGTGCGGCGAACGCCATCAGCGTGTCGGGCGAAGCCGGGCAACACTACACCAACCTGGGCGTTGGCATGAGCACCGGCTCTTCAGGTCTGGGCTTGACCGGCAACTGGGCGCGCAGCGACCACGACGGCAACGTCGGCAGCGTGGGGTTGAACTTCGGTGTGCCGCTGGGGCCGTTGACGGCGACCGTAGGTGCCAAAGCGCTGTACCTCAGCCCGAAAGACGGGAAGAGCGGCGGGGCGGTCGCGCTGGGCGGCGGCCTGGAGTGGGAGATCAACCGCTACTTCAGCCTGCACGGCGAAGGTTACTTTGCGCCTGACTCTTTCACCAGCGGCGTGAAGGCCTATAACGAAGCCAGCGGCGGCCTGCGCTGGAAGTTCCGTCCGCTGAGCGTGGACGTGGGCTACCGTTACATGCAGATGGAAGGCAAAGACGGGCGTCGCGACAACACCCTGGCCGATGGCCCTTATGTCGGTGTCGGCCTGAGCTTCTAAGGCTGCGAAAAAAGGGGCCATTGCGGCCCCTTTCTCTCTATCATTTCTTGTCTTTCGGCGCTTACCCGACCGCCGGCAGCATGCCGCTGGCGATGCCCAGTTGAATGGCGATCACCGTTACCCCGCAGACAAACACCAACGCCAGCGCAGGGGTGCCGCCCCAGACGCGGTACTGCGCCTGATGCTTTTGGCGAGTTTTCCACACCAGCAGCGAAGGCAGCAGCAGCGCCAGCACCGACAGGGCGATGGCGGCGAAACCCAACGCCAGCACGAAACCACGCGGATAAAACAGCGCGAAGGCCAGCGGCGGCAAGAAGGTGATGGCGCCGGTTTGCAGGCGGCCACGCACGTTATCTTGCCGCTTGAACAGGTCGGCCAGGAAATCGAACAGCCCAAGCGCAACGCCGAGGAACGAGGTCGCCAGCGCCAGATCGGCGAACAGGTGCACCGCCAGTTCAACGTGCGGCGAAGCTACTGCATCACGCACCGCCTGCAACAGGCCATTCAGCCCGGCCTGCTGAGCCAGGATGCCGACGAAGGTGTCGGAGCTGATGCTGCCCAACGTCGCCAGCTGCCAGAAGATATAGGCGATCAGTGGGATCGCGCTGCCGATGATAAACACCCAACGCAGTTTGCGAATGTTGCCGCCCATGTAGTTGACGATGCTCGGCACGCTGCCGTGGAAGCCGAAAGAGGTGAAGATCACTGGAATGGCCGACAGCGCCAGGCCTTGCTCCAGCGGCAACGTCATCAGATTGGTCTGGTGGATATTCGGCAACATCAGGCCGAGCATCACCACCAGAAACACCACTTTCGCGCTGAACAGGATGCGGTTGAACAAGTCGACCGAGTGGGTGCCGATGCACACCACGCCGCCGGCCACCAGGGTGAACAGCAGGACGCCGAGCGACACCGGGAAGTCCTGCGACGTCCATTGGCTGATGCTGGTGGCGAGCAGTTCGCCGGCGCCGCTGATATAGGCGGCGGTGAGGGCGTACATCAGGAACATCATGCTAAAGCTGGTCAGCCACTGGCCGCCGCCGCCGAGATAACGTTTGGCGAGCGTGCCCAGACCGGTATCCGCCTGCTCATGCTGGTAAACCTCCACCAGTAACAGCGCGGTGTAACACATCAACAGCCACAGCCCGACCAGTAAGGCCAGCGTGACGCCGAAACCGACGCCGGCCGCCGCCAGCGGCATCGCCAGCATCCCGGCGCCAATGGTGGTGCCCGCCACGATAAAAACACTGCCAAGAGTGCGATTCTTCACGTTTTTTCTCTACCAGCCGAAAGATTTTGAAAATTATAGGTAACGATTTATGAGGATGGCAGGATAGTGGAAGCCCTAATTTGTGTCAAACCGACGTTACGCATGATGTACATTAATGTTTACATCTCGCAAGCCTGCATCGCACATGAGAAACGGACCCATGGCTGAAATTATCCGCAGGCGGCTAGTGAAAAGTTATTTACGGGCTTCTATAGTGGAATGACCAAAAAATGTGGGAGAGATCAATGTTAAGGGTGGAGATGCTCAGCACCGGCGATGAGGTGCTGCACGGGCAAATTATTGATACCAACGCCGCCTGGCTGGCGGACTACCTGTTCCAGCAGGGCGTGCCGATGAGCGGGCGGGAAACGGTAGGGGACAGCCTCTCTGCTTTGATCGAGATCCTGCAGGAACGCAGCCATATCGCCGATGTGCTGATTGTCAACGGCGGCCTGGGGCCGACCAGCGACGATTTGAGCGCGCTGGCCGCCGCGAAAGCCTGTGGCGTAGAGCTGGTCGAACGGGCCGACTGGCTGGCGCGCATGGAAGCCTATTTCACCGAGCGTGGGCGGCCGATGGCTCCTTCCAATCGTAAGCAGGCGCAGATCCCGGCCAACGCGGAAATGCTGGATAACCCGGTGGGCACCGCCTGCGGTTTCGCATTGCAGCTGAACAAATGTCAGATGTTCTTCACTCCCGGTGTACCGTCGGAATTCAAAGTGATGGTCGAACAGCAGATCGTGCCGCGCCTGCGCCAGCGCTTCACCTTACCGGCGCCGCCGCTATGCCTGCGCCTGACGACGTTCGGCACTTCCGAGAGCGATCTGGCCGCCGAGCTGGATGGCATGCCGCTGCCGCCGGAAGTGGTGCTGGGTTACCGCTCATCCAGCCCGATTATCGAACTGAAGCTGACCGGGCCGGAAAGCCGGCGTG
This sequence comes from Serratia sp. OLAL2, assembly GCF_002752475.1. NCBI lineage: Bacteria > Pseudomonadati > Pseudomonadota > Gammaproteobacteria > Enterobacterales > Yersiniaceae > Serratia > Serratia sp. OLAL2. The sequence goes on from NZ_MSTL01000007.1 coordinate 13,983, forward strand.
CGGAAATGGAGCAGGCGTGGCGGCGCGTGCGCGAAGTGGCGGGGGACAACTGCATTTTTGAAGGCACCGTCGGGTTGCCGGCGTTGTTGACGCAGCGGCTGAGTCAGCAAGGGCTGAAGCTGGCGTTGAGCGAGCAATTCAGCGGCGGGTTGATCAATCTGCAGCTGCAAAGCGAGGGTGCACCGCTGGCGGGGGGCGAGCTGCTGCCGGCGCACTGTATCGAAACGCTGGAAACGACGCTGGCCCGCGCCCGCTCGCTGGCGGAGTTGACCGGTGCGCCGTTGGCGTTGGCGGTCAGCGCCATGCGCGATGAGCAGGTGAGCATTGCGCTGCACACGCCGCGTGGCGGCATTGGCCAGACCGTGCGTTATCGCGCGTCGCGCCACGGCCTGCGGCTGCGTCAGGAGTCGGTGGCGATGCTGGCGCTGGATATGCTGCGCCGCTGGCTGAATGGGGGCCAGGCGTGCGGTAAAAACGCCTGGCTGGAGGTGGTGGAAATTATCGAGTGACGGTCATGGCGCCGAGTTGCCGGCGTCACGGCTTTGCTGCAGCCGTTCGGACGCCAGCCGTGACAGGCGAATCGCCGCGGCACCCCGCACGTGCAGTTCCAGACCGTAGTCCCTGAGCGCCTGCGCGGCGCTGCCGGCTTGCGCCAGATGCGTCGCCAGGCTGGCGGCGTCCGCCAGCGCGGTGTTGGCGCCAAGCCCGCCCGCTGGGCTCATGGCGTGCACGGCGTCGCCGAGAAAGGCGATGCGTTCGCTGTGCCATTCCGGCATTGCCGCCGTAACCTGCACCGTCCGCACGCTGAGCGACAGGGGATCCGCCAGCGCTAACGCCGTTTGCAAAGCGGGCGCCCATCCCTGCGAGATATGCCGTACATGCGCCTGCAGCGTTGCGCTTCCCTTCGCCCGTGTCGGCCCGCCGAGCCGTTCAGCCGATCCGATACAGGCCCAATAGAGATAATCGTCGACCGGCGTGAGGCGGCAATCGGGCGCGTAGTCGGCCGCCAGCTGCGCCATGGGCGCCTGAAAGCGCATCGGTTCAATCACCAGCGATACGCCGTCGGCGAAGATCACCGATACGCCGTTCAGCAGCTCAGGGGCCAATTGGGCCCGGGTTGCCGCATCGAGCGGTGTTTTGCCGTAGAGGGTGACCGCGCCGCTGTCTTCGGGCCCCGCCTCGGGCAGGCAGCGCCGCCGCACCAGCGAGTTGACGCCGTCGGCGGCGATCAGCACATCGACTCGCACTTGCTCGCCGTTTGCGAACTGTAGCTCCACGCCCTGCGGCGTTTGTGCAAATTCACGCAAGGTATGGCCGAAACGCACCCGGTCTTGCAGGCCGGCAAGCAGGATCTCGCGCAGCGTTTGGCGATGAATGCCGAGATCGCCGCTCGGTTCTTGCGTTTGGCGCTGGCTGGACGGCAACCAGTGCTCGGGGCGCCGGCCGGTGAGCGGGGCAAGCTGCGGATCCCATAGATTGCTCTCGCCGCTGTTTTGCGCGCTGCCGGCGCAGAGCAACCGGTAGTGCGCCGGCGGCAGGCAGGCGGCCAGCGCCTGCTGGCCAGACGGATCGATGCGCAGCCGGTAGCCCTGATCGCGCGCTTGCGGCGTGGTGTCGCGTTCAAACACCGTGGCGTGGATGCCGAAGCGGCTCAGCCCCTGAGCCAGACACAGACCGCCGGGCCCGGCGCCGATAATGCCAATGCTGGGTGTTGTCATCATGTTCCCTCGTGAGTCAGTGGCCACAAACGGGAGCGGCCGGAAGCATTTCATTATGTCGGCGCAGGAAAAGGTTGATATAACGGTATCTGGACTAAAAATAGTGATAAGTGGCCAATGTGAACGATAACCCTCACTTCACTGACGCTGACTGCAGCGAATGGCGGGCGGGCCCCTGGCTGATCGCCCTTGGCGGCCGCGACGCGGCAGGCCGGGAGTATCGGTTGGGCACGCGCGAATACGACTGGCATCAGCATGTGCGCGGGCAGTTGCTGTGCGTCGAAAGCGGCTTGTTGCATGTACGCACGGCGCAGGGCGATTGGGTGCTTCCGCCTCAGCGGGCGGGTTGGATCCCACCGGCGACGGAGCACCGGGTGCAGGTCTGCGGCGCACTGAGCGGCTGGAGTTTGCTGCTGGCGCCGGAGGCCTGCCACGATCTGTCGAATGTACCCTGCGTCATCGGCATTAGCGCCGTGCTGCAGGCGCTGGCTCAGCGAGCAGAAGGCTGGGACAAGCGCAGCGCGCTCACCCTGGAGCAGGATCGCATGGCGCAGGTGATGCGGGACGAGATACGTTTGGCGCCGACGGAACCACTGCATTTGCCGATGTCGTCCCATCCGCGCCTGGCCGGCGTTCTGCAGGCCTTGCTGGCGCAGCCGGGGAGCGAGCGTTCGCTGGAGGCGTGGGCTGAATGGGGGGCGATGTCGCCGCGTACCCTGCGGCGGCTGATGATCGGCGAGACGGGGTTGAGTTTTGCACAGTGGCGCCAGCAGGCCCGGTTGTCGTATGCGTTAGCGAAGCTGGCCGAAGGCGAGACGGTGCTGCAGATCGCGGAAACGCTGGGATATGCCTCGCCGAGTAATTTTATCGCCATGTTTCGCAAAGCCTTTGGCGATTCTCCGGCACGTTATTTCTCCGCATCGGCAGGCAAGGGGCGCTAAGCGAAATACTTTGAGGATAGTTATATATTCCTAATTAATCATAAGGTTATAGGGGATATTCGCGGCGAGGGAATGCTGTTACTCTTTTGGCGGGTGCTTGAGACTGTTCGTCTTGGGCATTGTGTGACAAGGCGGATAGATGAAAGCCCCAAACTGACTCTCAATCAGAATGGGGCTGCCCTAACGCCTAGACACCGTTATGGTAGCCCCTTCACAGCAAGGAGGCAAGCATGCGCTTAAGGCATGTGTTTCACTCGCTAACCGTTGTATGTATTACGGTTTTGTTATTTATCTGGATGATAAGAGACTCGCTGTGCGAGCTGAAAATCTACCAGGAAAATATCACTATCCTGATCAGGTTGGCGTGTGAGGTGAAGCGGTAATCATAGGGCGGGGGCAACCCCGCCTTCTGGTCTCCAGGCGCGGTTTCCGGCACCCGACTTTACATTTCCAGCTCGATATCCGTCAGCGGCATGCAGCAGCAGGGCAGGATCTCGCCGGCGTTGATAAACGCCAGCGGTTGCTGGCGGTAGGTCACTTCACCTTTCACCAGCTTCAGGCGGCAGGCACCGCAATAGCCGGATCGGCACTGATACTCCACCTGCACGTCGTGCAGTTCCAGCACGTCGAGCAGACAGTTTTCACTGTTGGGGCAGGAGAGCTGCGTGCCGGCGGCGCGCAGCGTTACGATTGGCGTCGCCATCGCTTACAGTTCGAAGTCGCTCAGGTCGTCGGCGTTGATCTCCGAGTCGATCTGGCCAACCAGGTAGGAGCTCACTTCCACTTCCTGCGGCGCTACCTGCACGTTGTCGGACACCAACCAGGCATTGATCCATGGGATCGGGTTGGAGCGGGTTTCGAACGGCAGACCAAGGCCGACCGCCTGCATGCGGATATTGGTGATGTATTCCACATACTGGCACAGGATGTCTTTGTTCAGGCCAATCATCGAGCCGTCGCGGAACAGGTATTCCGCCCACTCTTTCTCCTGCTGGGCGGCCAGCACGAACAGATCGTAGCACTGCTGTTGACATTCCTCGGCGATCTCCGCCATTTCCGGATCGTCGGCGCCGGAACGCATCAGGTTCAGCATGTGCTGGGTGCCGGTCAGGTGCAGCGCTTCGTCGCGGGCGATCAGCTTGATGATCTTGGCGTTGCCTTCCATCAGTTCGCGCTCGGCGAACGCGAAGGAGCAGGCAAAGCTGACGTAGAAGCGGATCGCTTCCAGCGCGTTCACGCTCATCAGGCACAGGTACAGCTGCTTCTTCAGCGCGCGCAGATTGACGGTGACGGTTTTACCGTTCACCTGGTGGGTGCCTTCACCCAGCAGGTGATAGTAGCTGGTCATCTCGATCAGATCGTCGTAGTAGCCGGAAATGTCTTTCGCGCGCTTCTTGATCTCTTCATTGGTGACGATGTCGTCGAACACTAACGCCGGATCGTTGACGATGTTGCGGATGATGTGAGTGTAGGAACGGGAGTGGATGGTCTCGGAGAACGACCAGGTTTCCACCCAGGTTTCCAACTCAGGGATCGAGATCAGCGGCAGCAGGGCGACGTTCGGGCTGCGGCCCTGGATGGAGTCCAGCAGCGTCTGATATTTCAGGTTGCTGATGAAGATGTGCTTCTCGTGCTCCGGCAGCGCCTGGTAATCGATACGGTCGCGGGAAACGTCAACTTCTTCCGGGCGCCAGAAGAAGGAGAGCTGTTTTTCGATCAGCTTTTCGAAGATTTCATGCTTTTGCTGGTCGAAACGCGCAACGTTTACCGACTGGCCGAAGAACATCGGCTCTTGCAGCTGGTCGTTTTTGGTCTGAGAAAAAGTGGTGTAAGCCATAAGCCTGAATCCATCGTAACGTGGCTAAATGAAGGGGCCGGAAAATTCCGGCCCGCTAGGTCAAACTTTAGATCTTGCAGGCGCCGCTTTCGCAGTCGTCATCGCCGGCCTTGGCAGGCTGCAAATCTTCCTGGGCGTCTTCCGCACCGTCGCGGGTGTTTTGGTAGTACAGCGTTTTGACGCCGAACTTGTAGGTGGTGAGCAGGTCTTTCAACAGCTGCTTCATCGGCACCTTGCCGCCCGGGAAGCGGGTCGGATCGTAGTTGGTGTTGGCCGAGATCGATTGGTCGATGAATTTCTGCATCAGCCCAACCAGCTGCAGATAGCCGTCGTTGCTCGGCATTTCCCACAGCAGCTCGTAGTTGTCTTTCAGACGCTCATACTCCGGCACCACCTGGCGCAGGATGCCGTCTTTCGACGCCTTGATGCTGATGTGGCCGCGCGGCGGCTCGATGCCGTTGGTGGCGTTGGAAATCTGCGAAGAGGTTTCCGATGGCATCAGGGCGGACAGCGTCGAGTTGCGCAGGCCGGTTTCCTGGATCTCTTTACGCAGGGTTTCCCAGTCGTAGTGCAGCGGCTCGCTGCAGATCGCATCCAGATCTTTCTTGTAGGTGTCGATCGGCAGGATGCCCTGCGAATAAGTGGTTTCGTTGAACCACGGGCAAGCGCCTTGTTCCTGAGCCAGACGGTTGGAGGCTTTCAGCAGGTAGTACTGAATGGCTTCGAACGTTTTGTGGGTCAGGTTGTTGGCGCTGCCGTCGGAATAGCGTACGCCGTTCTTCGCCAGGTAATAAGCGAAGTTGATGACGCCGATGCCCAGGGTGCGGCGACCCATCGCGCCACGGTGCGCAGCCTTGATCGGGTAATCCTGATAATCCAGCAGAGCGTCGAGTGAACGCACCGCCAGGGTCGCCAGCTCTTCCAGGTCGTCCAGGCTGTCGATCGCGCCCAGGTTGAAGGCAGACAGGGTACACAGCGCGATCTCGCCGTTTTCATCGTTGACGTCTTCCAGCGGCTTGGTCGGCAGGGCGATTTCCAGGCACAGGTTGGACTGACGCACCGGCGCGATCTGCGGATCGAACGGGCTGTGGGTGTTGCAGTGGTCGACGTTCTGGATGTAGATACGGCCGGTAGAGGCACGTTCTTGCATCATCAGCGAGAACAGCTCAACCGCTTTCACGCGTTTCTGGCGAATGCTGTCATCTTTCTCGTACTGGGTGTACAGGCGCTCGAATTCGTCCTGATCGGCGAAGAACGCGTCGTACAGCCCCGGCACGTCGGACGGGCTGAACAGGGTGATGTCTTCGCCCTTGATCAGACGCTGGTACATCAGGCGGTTCAACTGCACGCCGTAGTCCATGTGACGCACGCGGTTGCCTTCAACGCCACGGTTGTTTTTCAACACCAGCAGGCTTTCTACTTCCAGGTGCCACATCGGGTAGAACAGCGTTGCCGCGCCACCGCGCACGCCGCCCTGCGAGCAGGATTTGACGGCGGTCTGGAAGTGTTTGTAGAACGGAATGCAGCCAGTATGGAAGGCTTCACCGCCACGGATCGGGCTGCCCAGCGCGCGGATGCGGCCGGCGTTGATGCCGATGCCGGCGCGCTGCGAAACGTATTTCACAATGGCGCTGGAGGTGGCGTTGATGGAGTCCAGGCTGTCGCCGCACTCGATCAGCACGCAGGAGCTGAACTGGCGGGTTGGGGTGCGCACGCCGGACATGATCGGCGTAGGCAGCGAAATCTTGAAGGTGGAAATCGCATCGTAGAAACGTTTGACGTAGTCCAGACGGGTTTCACGCGGGTAGTTGGAGAACAGGCACGCAGACACCAGCAAATACAGGAACTGGGCGCTTTCGTAGATTTCGCCGCTGACGCGGTTCTGCACCAGGTATTTGCCTTCCAGCTGCTTGACGGCGGCATAAGAGAAGTTCATGTCGCGCCAATGATCGATAAAGGAATCCATCTGCTCGAACTCTTCAGCGCTGTAGTCTTCCAGCAGATGCTTATCGTATTTGCCCATCTCGACCATGCGAGTGACGTGGGCGTGCAGCTTCGGTGGCTCAAACTGGCCGTAAGCCTTTTTACGCAGGTGGAAGATCGCCAGGCGAGCGGCCAGGTACTGATAGTCCGGCGCATCGCGGGAGATCAGGTCAGCTGCGGCCTTGATGATGGTTTCGTGAATGTCGGCGGTTTTGATGCCGTCATAAAACTGAATGTGTGAACGCAACTCTACTTGAGAAACCGAGACGTTGTGTAATCCCTCAGCGGCCCAATCGATGACCCGGTGGATTTTGTCGAGATTGATGCGCTCTTTACGGCCATCGCGTTTAGTTACAAGCAGACTTTGGTTCATGTGGTGTTTTACCTGTCCGTATGGTGCCCCTAAGCAGAAGTGTAGTCGCTCTGCTCAGTATGTAAACACTATATATAGGGGTTGTATGTCGGTGAGGTAACAAGATAGTGAGAAAAAACGGCGTTTGCAAGTGAACAAAACCGGCCTAATTTGTGGATAACTTGGGGGTGAAATGCCACTTGCCGTTCGCAGTGCGCGCCGTGACTGGCGCGACAAGCTTGTCAATAAGCACGATCAGATTTTACTGAAAAACTGAAAAAACCGATCGTTTGGCGCTTTATTAAACGTTAGAAAAAAACGGCATATTGATCTGATTTAATATTCTAAAAAACTGTCTACAACCGCTATTTTGATCGAAGTCGCGGAAATTAGGTATTTTTCCTAATACCGCGTTGGCGCCGCCCCCCGGTAATGCAGGGCCGGCGCGGTTTACCGTGCTTAACCTTCGTGCTGGGTGTGCACCATGTAGTTCACGTCAACGTTGCGCCCAAGCTTGAAATGATCGGTGATCGGGTTGTAATGCAGGCCGATCATATGCTTTTCGCGCAGCGGCGTGCCGTCGACCCAGCCGATCAGTTCGGACGGGCGAATGAACTTCTTATGATCGTGGGTGCCCTGCGGCACCATTTTCAATACGTACTCTGCGCCGATCACCGCCATCAGCCAGGCTTTGGTATTGCGGTTAATAGTGGAAAAGAACACGTGACCGCCCGGTTTCACCAGATGGGCGCAGGCGCGCACCACCGAGGCCGGATCGGGCACGTGCTCCAGCATCTCCATACAGGTGACCACGTCGTAGCGCTGCGGATTGGCCTGAGCGTGGCTTTCTACGGTTTCCTGCACATAGGTGACGTCCATGCCGCTTTCCAACGCGTGCAGCCGGGCGACCTGCAGCGGCTCTGCGCCCATGTCCAGGCCGGTCACTTTGGCGCCTTCGCGCGCCATGCTTTCCGCCAGAATGCCCCCGCCGCAGCCCACGTCGAGCACCTGCTTGTCAAAGATGCCGCCGGCGCGCTGCATGATGTAGTTCAGGCGCAGCGGGTTGATGCGGTGCAGCGGTTTGAACTCGCCTTCCAGATCCCACCAGCGGGAGGCGACAGCCTCGAACTTGGCGATTTCCTGGTGGTCAACGTTTTGCACTCGGCTGGATGATTCTGCGTTCATGGGCTTGTCTGGCTCCTTGTTCTCGTTGCGCGGATTATACATGTTCCGGCGCGGCATCGTCTGCGCCGATGCGTTTTTAGCGCACTTATCTGCACAATTTCCGTGAAACAGCGGCGGTTATTTTCCCGTAAAGCGTGCTTTGTGATATAGTTTTACACCTTTGCCACTATGGCAGCGGGCAGATGAATCATTAGTAGAGGGATAGCAGCTCCATGAGCGACCTTGCCAGAGAAATCACACCGGTAAACATCGAAGACGAGTTGAAAAACTCGTATCTGGACTATGCGATGTCCGTTATTGTCGGACGTGCGCTGCCAGATGTTCGTGATGGACTGAAGCCGGTTCACCGCCGCGTTCTGTACGCGATGAGCGTATTGGGTAACGACTGGAATAAACCATACAAGAAATCGGCCCGTGTCGTCGGGGACGTGATCGGTAAATATCACCCGCACGGTGACAGCGCGGTTTATGACACTATCGTGCGTATGGCTCAGCCGTTTTCACTGCGCTACATGCTGGTGGACGGTCAGGGTAACTTCGGTTCCGTCGACGGCGACTCCGCCGCGGCGATGCGTTATACCGAAGTGCGCATGTCCAAAATTGCTCACGAACTGTTGGCGGATCTGGAAAAAGAAACCGTCGACTTCGTGCCTAACTATGATGGCACCGAGCAGATCCCGGCCGTCATGCCGACCAAGATCCCGAACCTGCTGGTCAACGGCTCATCGGGCATCGCCGTGGGCATGGCCACCAATATCCCGCCGCACAACCTGGCGGAAGTCGTCAACGGCTGCCTGGCCTATATCGACGATGAAAACATCAGCATTGAAGGACTGATGGAACACATTCCGGGGCCAGACTTCCCGACGGCGGCGATCATCAACGGCCGCCGCGGTATTGAAGAGGCCTACCGCACCGGGCGCGGCAAAATCTACCTGCGCGCGCGCGCGGAAGTGGAAGCCGACGCCAAGACCGGGCGCGAAACCATCATCGTTCACGAGATCCCGTATCAGGTGAACAAGGCGCGTCTGATCGAGAAGATCGCCGAGCTGGTCAAAGAAAAACGCGTGGAAGGCATCAGCGCGCTGCGCGACGAGTCCGATAAAGACGGCATGCGCATCGTCATCGAAGTCAAACGCGACGCGGTCGGCGAAGTGGTGCTGAATAACCTGTATGCGCTGACGCAACTGCAGGTCACCTTCGGCATCAACATGGTTGCGCTGCATCAGGGGCAGCCTAAACTGCTGAACCTGAAAGACATCCTCGAAGCCTTCGTGCGCCACCGCCGCGAAGTGGTCACCCGTCGCACCATCTTCGAACTGCGCAAAGCCCGCGATCGCGCCCATATCCTGGAAGCGCTGGCTATCGCGCTCGCCAACATCGATCCGATCATCGAGCTGATTCGCCGTGCGCCGACCCCGGCGGAAGCGAAAGTCGCACTGGTAGCTCAGCCGTGGGATCTGGGCAACGTCAGCGCCATGTTGGAACGCGCCGGTGACGACGCCGCCCGCCCTGAGTGGCTGGAGCCGGAGTTCGGCATCCGCGACGGCAAGTACTACCTGACCGAGCAGCAGGCTCAGGCGATTCTGGATCTGCGTCTGCAGAAACTGACCGGCCTGGAGCACGAAAAGCTGCTGGAAGAATATAAAGAGCTGCTCAACTTCATCGCCGAGCTGATCTTTATTCTGGAAAGCCCAGAGCGCCTGATGGAAGTGATCCGCGAAGAGCTGGTGGCGGTCAAAGAGCTGTACAACGACGGCCGTCGCACCGAGATCACCGCCAATACTTCCGACATCAACATCGAAGACCTGATCAACCAGGAAGACGTGGTGGTGACCCTGTCTCACCAGGGCTACGTGAAGTATCAGCCGCTGTCCGACTATGAAGCCCAGCGCCGCGGCGGCAAAGGCAAGTCCGCCGCGCGTATTAAAGAAGAAGACTTTATCGATCGCCTGCTGGTGGCCAACACCCACGATACGATCCTGTGCTTCTCCAGCCGTGGCCGCCTGTACTGGATGAAGGTGTACCAACTGCCTGAAGCCAGCCGTGGCGCGCGCGGTCGTCCAATCGTCAACCTGCTGCCGCTGGAAGCCGATGAGCGTATCACCGCCATCCTGCCGGTACGCGAGTATGAAGAAGGGCGCCACGTGTTCATGGCCACCGCCAGCGGTACCGTGAAGAAAACCGCGCTGACCGAGTTCAGCCGTCCGCGCAGCGCCGGCATCATCGCCGTCAACCTCAACGAGGGCGACGAGCTGATTGGTGTCGATCTGACCGACGGCAGTAACGAAGTGATGCTGTTCTCCGCCAACGGTAAAGTGGTGCGCTTCCCGGAAGCGCAGGTGCGTTCGATGGGCCGTACCGCGACCGGCGTACGTGGCATCAACCTCGGCGAAGGCGACAGCGTGATCTCACTGATCGTGCCGCGCGGCGAAGGCGACATTCTGACCGTCACGCAAAACGGCTTCGGTAAACGTACCGCCGTGACCGAGTATCCGACCAAGTCACGTGCCACCCAGGGGGTTATCTCCATCAAGGTGAGCGAGCGTAATGGCCAGGTGGTTGGCGCCGTGCAGGTGGAAACCAGCGACCAGATCATGATGATCACCGATGCAGGCACGCTGGTGCGCACCCGCGTTTCGGAAGTCAGCGTGGTGGGCCGTAACACCCAGGGCGTGACGCTGATCCGCACGGCGGAAGACGAAAACGTCGTCGGTCTGCAGCGCGTGGCCGAACCGGTGGAAGACGAAGAGCTGGATAGTCTGGAACCGGGCGCGGAAGCGGTGGAAGAAGACACCACGCCGCTGGACGATGGCGACGACGCGGCTGAGCCGATGGACGACGACAACGTTTAAAGCAAGGTGAGGGCGTCGGCATGCCGACACCGTAATGCACTGAGACAAAAGGGCCTGGCAGCGATGCTAGGCCCTTTTTCAGTTATATGGTTTAATTGGCGCACCGAGCCGCCGGCCGCCGTGCCGGCGATAGCGTGCGCCGCCACTGACTTTCGTATGGTATCCGATTGAAATACTTAGCCTCTTTTCGAACTACGCTGAAGATATCCCGCTATCTGTTCCGGGTGCTGGCGATTTTGCTGTGGTCGTTGGGAGCGCTGCTCACCACCTTTTATATTCTGAATATCCTGCATCAGAAAGAATCGGACATCCGGCAGGAGTACAACCTCAATTTCGACCAGGCACAGGGCTATATCCGCCATTCCGCCGACATCATCCGCGACATCAAGTATATGGCGGAGAACCGCCTCAACGGGTCAGTCAGCAGCCTGGACATGTTCAGCGGCGTGTTTCCCGGCAAGGGCAGCCCGCCGCAATTCTTTCCGCTGTACCCGGAGTCCAACTGTGCGCTGAGCACCACCTACCGCAGTTCGCTCGATTCACTGAGCGGCCTGATCCAGTATTGGAAAGAGAACTTCGTGGCGGCCTACGATCTCAACCGGGTGTTCTTCATCGGCGGCGACAGCCTGTGTATGGCAGAATTCGGCGGCGGCAATGCGAGTGCCAATCGGGAAAATGTGCTGAAGTCACTGCACGAGCGCATTCTGAAATACCGCAACGCCAAGAATCAGGACAAAGACAACAACCTGTATTGGATCAGCCCCAGCGCGCAGCGGCCGGACGTCGGTTATCTGTATGTACTGACGCCGATCTATATCGGCAACAAGCTGGAGGCGTTGTTGGGCATCGAACAAACCGTTCGATTGGAGGATTTCGTTACCGCCGGCAACCTGCCGATCGGCGTCACGCTGCTGGATGAGAACAACGAGCCGGTGCTGCGTCTGGCGGACGGCGATCGTTATGCCGCCTCACTTAACAGCTATCCCGTAGAGCACGCGTACTTCGGCTATGTCGACAATTACCGCGACCTGATTCTGAAGAAAGCGCTGCCACCTTCTTCGCTGAGCATCGTCTATGCACTGCCGGTGAAAAGCGTGGTGGAACGCTTCAAAATGCTGATCCTCAACGCGCTGTTGCTGAACCTGTTGTCAGCCATCGTGCTGTTCACGCTGGCGTGGCTGTTTGAGCGCAAGATGTTCCTGCCGGCGGAGGACAACGCGTTTCGCCTGGAAGAGCACGAGCAGTTCAACCGCAAGATCGTCGCCTCGGCGCCGGTGGGTATCTGTATCCTGCGCATCAGCGACGGTACCAATATCCTGAGTAACGAACTGGCGCATAACTACATCAACCTGTTGACCCACGAAGATCGCGATCGCATTACGCGCATCATTTGCGAACAGCAGGCGAATTTCGTCGATGTGATGACCAGCAACAACAACAACCTGCAGATCAGCTTTGTTCACTCGCGCTACCGTAACGAAGAGGTGGCGATTTGCGTGCTGGTGGACGTCAGCGCGCGCGTGAAGATGGAAGAGTCGTTGCAGGAGATGGCGGCGGCGGCGGAGCAGGCCAGCCAGTCCAAATCGATGTTCCTGGCTACCGTTAGCCATGAGCTGCGCACGCCGCTGTACGGCATTATCGGCAACCTCGATCTGCTGCAAACCAAGGCGTTGCCGCAAGGGGTCGATCGGCTGGTCAATGCGATGAACAACTCTTCCGGCCTGCTGCTGAAAATCATCAGCGATATTCTCGACTTCTCCAAAATCGAGTCCGAGCAGTTGAAGATCGAACCGCGCGAGTTCTCCTGCCTGGAGGTGATCACCCATATCGCCGGCAACTATTTGCCGCTGGTGGTCAAGAAACGTCTGGGGCTGTACTGCTTTATCGAACAGAACGTGCCGGAGCGCATCTTCGGCGATCCGGTGCGGTTACAGCAGGTGCTCTCCAATTTGGTGAACAACGCCATCAAGTTCACCGATACCGGCTGTATCGTGCTGCAGGTCTGCACCCGCGGCAGCTACCTGGAGTTCAGCGTGCGCGATACCGGCGTCGGTATTCCGGAGAAAGAGGTCTCGCGCCTGTTCGACCCGTTCTTCCAGGTGGGGACCGGTGTTCAGCGCCACTTCCAGGGAACCGGTTTGGGGCTGGCGATCTGCGAAAAATTGGTCAACCTGATGGACGGCGATGTCTCTGTCGAGTCCGAACCGGGGTTGGGCAGCTTGTTCAGCATTCGCATTCCGCTGTTCAACGCCCAGTTCCCGATCCCGCAGGCCAGCGATACCTGGCAGGGCCGGCGGCTGTGGCTGGATATCCGCAATCAGCGGCTGGAAAGCTACCTGATGGCGATCCTGGGCGGTTACGGCGCCGATATCCAACGCTATGACGGGCAGGAGACCGCTGCCGGTGAGGTGCTGCTCAGCGATTACCCGCTGATGCTGGACACGCCGCTGCTGGCTCAGATCCAATTCTCCACCGAGCATATCGGCCCGTCGCAGGAAACCCGGCCAGGCTATTGGATGCACAGCACCTCCACGCCGCGTGAAACGTTGACCTTGCTCAACCGGTTGTTTGGCGTCGGCGGCGGCGCGGCAGAGGGGCTGGTGCAGCTGCCGGTGCCCGCCAAGGCCAGCGCGGCGGACAACGGCGATATTCATCTGCTGGTGGTCGACGATCATCCGATCAACCGTCGCCTGTTGTCCGATCAGCTAGGGTCGCTGGGGTATCAGGTGGTGACCGCCAACGACGGCGTCGACGCGCTCGGCGTACTGAAACAGCATCACGTCGATATTGTGCTGACCGACGTCAATATGCCGAACATGGACGGTTATCGCCTGACGCAGGAACTGCGACAGATGCAGTTCAGCTCGCCGGTAATCGGCGTGACGGCGAACGCGCTGGCGGAAGAGAAGCAGCGCTGTCTCGAGGCGGGCATGGATAATTGCCTGTCGAAACCGGTTACGCTGGAGACGCTGGAACAGACGCTGGCTTACTACAGTCAACAGGTGCGCTACAGCCGCAGCGAGGCTTGAAAAACAAACAGGCACGGCGGATGCCGTGCCTGTTTGGCGTTCACCTGCCGTGAGGCGGGCTTTAGTCTTTGTCCAACGGCGTCATGCTGACGGACGAGAGATAGTTGAGCAGGGCGATGTCGTTCTCGACGCCCAGCTTCATCATCGCCGATTTTTTCTGGCTGCTGATGGTTTTGATGCTGCGGTTGAGCTTTTTAGCGATTTCGGTCACCAGGAAACCTTCGGCGAACAGACGCAGCACTTCGCTTTCTTTCGGCGACAGGCGTTTGTCGCCATAGCCGCTGGCGCTGATTTTTTCCAGCAGTTTAGAGACGCTTTCCGGCGTGAACTTCTTGCCTTTCTGCAGGGCGGCCAGCGCCTTCGGCAGATCGGTCGGCGCGCCTTGTTTCAGCACGATGCCTTCGATATCCAGATCCAATACCGCGCTCAGGATCGCCGGGTTGTTGTTCATGGTCAGCACGATGATCGACAACTGCGGATAGTGACGCTTGATGTACTTAATCAGCGTGATGCCGTCGCCATACTTGTCACCCGGCATCGACAGATCGGTGATCAGCACGTTGGCGTCCAGCTTGGACAGATTGTTGATCAGTGCGGTTGAGTCTTCGAACTCCCCAACGACATTCACCCATTCAATTTGCTCAAGTGACTTCCGGATGCCAAACAGTACGATAGGATGGTCATCAGCAATAATTACGTTCAGGTTATTCATGTTGTTGGCTACCTTGCTTCAGCAGTCTGCTGACGAAAAAATCAATCTGACTGATGTTATTCTCGATCTCGGGCGCATCACCTTCTGCGATGCGCTGTTCTAACGATTCGCACAGCTGCTTGCCGGGAAGCAGATTTAACATGGCAAACACGCCTTTCAGGCGGTGTGCGGTTTGTGACAGCGCATTGAAATCACTGCTGCCCGCCTCAGTATACAGTTTTTTGACATCGTCGGGTACTGTATCGACAAACAGCCCATAGTAATCACTTGATTTCAATTGTTTTTCATAGAGTTGGATATCTTCTGAACTCAATGAAAGCGGGCTTTCTTCCTGTTCCAGCGCGGCCATTTGCTGTTCGATCAACATCAGCACAGCGTCGATTAATGCGCCGTTCAGGTTGTAGTTCACCCTAATGTAGCGTTTATCCAGCGCTTGCCAACCCGGCTCATCGGTCGCCAGCAGCAGGGTGTAGTCATCGGCCCGCTGCGGGTTATCCGTCAGCAGCACGTCATAATCGCGATTGACCGCGCGATCTTCGGCGACGATACAGTCGGCGCCGTAGGCCTGCAACAGGCGGGTCACGATGCCGCGCACTTCATCCGACGTGACGTCCAGCAGGGCGGTGACGCCGTCGAGCAGCTTTTCCTGCTCCTGCGGTTCTTTTTTCTCCATCTCCATGGCGACGCGAATGGTGTAGCGAGTGCCGATATCCACCTTGCTGTGAATGTCCAACTGGCCGTTAAGCTTCTTGCACAGCTGATTGCACAGGAAGAAGGTGAGGCCGGAACCGTGGTTGAAGCGGTCCACCAGCGTCTGGCTGAGGAACGGATAGTTGAGGTTGCTGATCTCTTCGTTGGAGATGCCGGAGCCGGTGTCGTTGATTTGGAAAATCAGGCGGTCAGGGTGCTCGGGCTCATGGTCGATGACCAGAGAAATCTTGCCGCAGGCGGTAGTGATAATGGCGTAATGCACCAGCAACGAGATCACCTTGCGCAGCGCGTTGGCGTCGCCGATATAGTTCTGCTCGACGTCCAGCTGGAAATGCTTGAACAGCGCCAGCCCCTTTTGATTGAGGGCAGGCAGGGCCTCCAGCAGTAACTCGTCGATCAGCGCCGTTGGGTTGAACGGCTCGCGTGTGGGTTGCCAGTCCTGGGTTTCCAGCCGGGTCAGGAGGGTGATGTTATCGATCAACTCCAGTACCGAAGCCGACGCCGTCGTCAGCTGGCCCAGCAGCGCCTGCTGTTGTTCCTCATCCGGCCGGTTGTGCAGGCGGTCGACCAGATCGTGCATCTGACGTACCGGCTGATTCAGCTCGATGCCCAGATTGTGCAGCATCAGTTTGCGCGCCTGAACGTTTTTGTCGTATTCGCGCCGCGCCTGCTGCAGCCGCTTGTTCACCATCACCTCTTTATCCTGATCGTTCATCAGGAACAGGTAGGTGTCCGGCGAGAGCTGGCTGCGGAAAATGCGAATTTCATACACCTCGTTGTTGACCGTCGCCTGGATCACTCCGTGATGCTGTTCGGCCATATGGGCGATCTTTTGCAGGCTGAGATGCGGCAGCAGGTGCTCGGCGATTTTGTTGCTGGCGATCACTGCATTGTTGGCGAAGCTGTAGACCAGCAGGCCGGAGGGCAGGCTGGAGACGATCTCCCGATTCAGCGCGCGCTCGGCCTCCAGTTCCACTGCCATGTTTTCGCTCGGGCGAATGTACTGGCGGCGGATAAAGTAGATGCTCAGCATCGACAGCGCCAGCAGCAGCAAGTTGACTGCGATCAGCCAGATGTTGTTGCGCAGCAGATCGATGGCCAGATTGATAGCCGAAACGCGATACACCACCTTCAGCGGCGCATTGGGCAGGGCGGCGCTGAACTCCACCCAGCCCCCGCTCATCATTGCATGGGTACCGAGGACGGTTTCCGACGGGATGGTGCTGTCGTCGAGATCGACATCATCCGGCAGCAGCAGGAAATTGGCGCGGGCCAGATTGGCCGGAATGATGTCGTTGATCGGCAAATCAAAGGCGATCACCGTCGCCAGATGCCCCGGCTGATTAAAGGTGGTGCGAATCGAAAACGAATAGGCGTTCTGGAAGCGTTGCTTGCGCAGATCGGAAAAGCTCTCGCGTTCGTCGAGCATATTGGCCTGCTGCAGCATCTCGGCGCGGCGTTCGTCCGCCGAGGTGGTCAGGTAGCTTTCCCGAAAGCGCGAAGCCAGCTCTTTGAGCGGCTGGGTAGTGATCAGGCTGAGGCTGTTGTCCTGACCATTGAGGTAATACATGGCGTAGTTCTCGGTCTTGGCGCCCCAGCGGGTGTCCAGGTAGTCCGAGATGTTGGCGATCATCGCCAGCGTGTTCTCGTCATGGCTGCCGAAGATCACCGCGTCGGTTTTCTTGTGCGGTTTCTCGACATAATAGACGTCGGGCCGCAGGCGGGTTTCCTGCAAACCAGGATCGACATTCTGCGCCGGCGCATTGCCGAATTTGTCATAGACCTGATAGGTCATATAGCGGTAGGTATCGATACGCTTTTGCAGCGAACCGGCGATGCTATTGAGCGTGTACTTCTTTTCCGCCAGCCAGGCATTGGTGTAGTTGTAGCCATACAGACCGATGCCGATCGTCAGCAGCACGATAAACAGCAGGAAGCAGCGGGTAATGTTGCTGGAGCTGATGGTCAGTTGTTTATTTTGCATAGTGGCTGCGCATTCCTGAATCAGCGAGTGACGGCCCTGGCGCTGGCGGTCACCGCCAACAGCAGAGCGGCTACGCAGGCGAAGGCCACCGTCAGGTTGGAAAACTGAGCGATGAAGCCGATCAGCGCCGGGCCGGCCAGAATACCGGCATAGCCGACGGTGGTGACGGAAGCGATCGCCAAATTGGCCGGCATGTCGCGCTGGTTGCCTGCGGCGCTGAACAGGATCGGCACGACGTTCGAGGCGCCCAGGCCGACCAACATGAAACCGGCCAGCGAAACGGTGGCGTGATTGACGGCGATGGCCAGACCCAGGCCGAAAGCGGCACACAGGCTGCCCAGCAGCAGCACCCGGTAGCGGCCCAGCGAGTTCACCACCCGATCGCCATTGAGGCGGCCGAGCGTCATGGTGATGGAAAACAGTGCATAGCCCAGACCGGCCTGGCTGTGTTCGACACCGCGCAACGTAGTGAGGAACAGCGCGCTCCAGTCGAGCATCGATCCTTCCGCCAGAAACATGATAAAGCACAGAATGCCGATGAACATCACCCAACCGCGCGGCAAGACGAACATCGGCCCGCCGTCGTCGGCGCCGCTCTCACGCAGCAGATGGCGGCTGGCAAGCGCCAGCAGGACTATCACCGCCAGCACGGTGAGCAGGGTGGATTGCAGCGGTGTCAGCCCCAACCACAGCAACGCGCTGACGCCGCCGGCGCCGGCAATGCCGCCGATGCTGAAGAAACCGTGAAAGCCGAACATCATCGCCTTGCCGCTGGCGCGTTCGACGATCACCGCCTGAACGTTCATCGCTACGTCGATCATGCCGATTGCCGCACCGAATAGCAGCAGCGCTACGGCCATGCCGCCGAGGGAATCCATCAGTGCCAACAGCGGCAGATCAATACACAATCCCAGACCCGCCATCAGGATCACCGCGCGGCAGCCCAGTTTGCCGGTCAGGAAACCGGTCAGCGGCATCGCCAACAAGGAGCCGGCGCCGATACAGAGCAGCAACAGGCCGAGCGAACCGTCATCGATACCGATGCGCGCTTTGGCGAAGGGGACCAGCGGCGCCCAGGCGGCCATGCCGAGACCGGCGACGAAAAAGGCCAGACGGGTGGCGATCTGTTGAGGAATGCCGGGCGTTTGCTGTTCATTGCACAAGGTAGCTGTCATGTAAGCGTCAGGATCTTGGGTCAAAAGAATGGTGAAAGTTACTGACAGTTTTTATCACAATCCGCGATCCGGATCGAAAATATTCGCGCCTGACATCTCCCTGGCACCGCCTCTGCGCACCAGCCACAGCGCGATAGCTTGGACAATATACTCCTTTTGCTGCTCGTTCAGTGCGACGCCTTGCGGTATGCCGTGCCACTTTTCCAGACAGCTGCGGCAGCAGGTAGCGGTGGCATGCTGGGCGACGAACACCGGGTGGCCGCGCATCGGTGTTTGCTTGCCGTCATTCTTAGGATGGGCGGCGGCCAGGCGGCGGTCGATAAAATCGCGGGCATGGCTGAGTATCAGCGGCAATCCCTTGCCGTCGAGATAAGTCTGGTCTTTGGCATTTAAACGGAAGCGAGCGCGGAAGGGGGAGGTTTGTAGCCGCCGCCACAGCACGTCGGGTTGAAAGGGCATCATGAATTTTACTCGCTGGAGGTGCACTTTTTTCAGGTTATCAGAATTGAAACTCTGCGGCTAATTGTGCCTGTGGCGGGAAATAATCGGTGGGATAAAGCACGAAATGAAAAGTAATTTCAATTTGTAGACTAAAATAAGGGAAAAGATTAGCAATTAGTGCGAAAGTAAATTAATGAAACTATATCATTAGGTTATTTATTTGCGTGCTATTTGTACGAGTCGGAATTGTGAGGAGAGTATGGAGAAAAATAAAAAACCGGCCAGAAGCCGGTTAAAGGAGTGCAGAAATTATCCTCGAATCTCGGATAATGAAGGTAATAATGAAAATAATGATGATAGCGAGGTGATTATAGCGGCTGCGTGCGGACGGCGTTTTGGCACAATGTGCTTATTGTCTGGCTCAATTGTATGGTTGGCTTTTTTTTCTTAAAGATATGTATAACTACATGATTTTTTTATCAATTAATCTATTCTTTGTCTTTAAGTGCTTTATTTTGTTTGTCTGTAATGTTTTGTGAAAGTTCGCGCGTATTTACATTTGGAAACCTTTATTAATTACACTGAAACACTATCGGATACTTGGTATCATTTTCTTTCTGGATTAATATAACCCTTGTTACCAGAATGGTAATGCACAGTCGTGCTAATAATGCTCGAAAAGGGCAGTGGCCGTAGCTCGACATAATTAACGAGGATAATAACGATGAAACTTCGAGTACTCTCTCTGATGGTACCCGCACTGCTGGTTGCAGGCACAGCAGGCGCGGCGGAAATCTACAACAAAGACGGTAATAAACTGGATTTGTACGGTAAAGTCGACGGTCTTCACTATTTCTCCAGCAACAACGGCGTGGACGGCGATCAGTCTTATATGCGTTTTGGCCTGCGCGGCGAAACGCAAATCAGCGATCAGCTGACCGGTTACGGCCAGTGGGAATATCAGGCGAACCTGAATCACGCTGAAAGCCAGGACAACAAGAACTTCACCCGTTACGGCTTCGCCGGTCTGAAATTCGGCGACTATGGCTCCTTCGACTACGGCCGTAACACCGGCGTGCTGTACGACGTCGCGGCGTATACCGACTTGCAGCCTGAGTTCGACGGTATGACCTACGGCGCCGACCAGTTCATGTTCCAGCGCTCCAGCGGCCTGGCGACCTACCGTAACAACGACTTCTTCGGTCTGGTTGACGGCTTGAACTTCGCCCTGCAGTACCAGGGTAAAAACGGCAACGGCGAAGAGACCAACAACGGTCGTGACGTTCTGGGTCAAAACGGCGAAGGCTACGGTATGTCCATGAGCTATGACATGGGCTACGGCATCAGCGCCGCAGGTGCCTTCTTCAACTCGCGTCGCACCAGCGAGCAGAACGGCGGTAACGGTCACCAGAACATCATGGGTCGCGGCGACAAGGCCGAAGGGTACTCCGGCGGTCTGAAATATGACGCCAACGACGTCTACCTGGCGGTGATGTTCACCCAGTCCTACAATGCGGCGCGTTTCGGTAGTTCTGACAGCAGCGTTTATGGCTACGCCAACAAGGCGCAGAGCTTCGAAGCCTACGCGCACTACCAGTTCGACTTCGGTCTGCGTCCGTTCGTGGGTTATAACCAGACCAAAGGTAAAGACCTGGGCCGCGCCGGCAACGGCAAGGACTACGGCGATCAAGATCTGGTCAAATTCGTCGACCTGGGTGCGACCTACTTCTTCAACAAAAACATGTCCACCTATGTTGATTACAAAATCAACCTGGTGGACAACAACGACTTCACCGACGCTGCCGGTATCAACACCGACAACGTGGTTGCCGTGGGCCTGGTTTACCAGTTCTAAGCACCTCAGTGTGAACGTCATCGCGCGGCCTTCGGGCCGCGTTTTTTTTGCCTGTAAGCCGGTAAAAAAGCACGGATTGATCCGCTATCGGCACGGGAAGTACCGTGGTTTTCCTCCTCTAAGCCTACGCTGTCAGTACAGAAAAAGAGGGGGATGATATGGAACTCAAGATCGACAAGGTGATCGAAACGGTGCTGTACGTCAGCGATATTGAACGCGCGGACGCTTTTTACCGGGAGGTGCTGAAACTGCCGGCGATGGTCGCTAACGAACGGTTTCGCGCCTATAACGTCGGCGATCGAAGCGTACTGTTGCTGTTTATCGAGGGCGACTCGCTGCGCGGGGCGCACTATCCTACCGGGTTTATTCCTGCGCACGATGGCGTGGGGCCAGCGCATATCGGGCTGGCGGTGGCGAAAGCGCAACTGCCACACTGGGAACGGCATCTGACGGCCAACGGCGTGGAGATTGAGGGGCGGATGCGCTGGGAACACGGCGGGGAGAGTATTTATTTTCGCGATCCCGACGCCCACCTGTTAGAACTGGTGACGCCGGGCATCTGGGCCAATTACTGATCGAACCCGCCTTGTGCCAGCAACGCCAGAGCGGCATTCAGCACCTGCAGCGCCGCCTGCGGTTGCCGCTCTATCTGCACTCTGACGATGGCGCCGTCGATCAGCATCGCCAGCATTGCTGCCTGCTGTTCCTGCTGTGGGCCGGCGGGCAGGTGACGTGCCAGTTCCTCCGCCATTTGCCGCTTATGCCGGCTGGCGATGTGCAGGCTTTCCGGCAGCAGATCGGCGATTTCCACCGCCGTATTGATAAACGCGCAGCCGCGAAAACGCGGATCGTCGAACCATTCCGCCAGGCAGGGCGCCAGCGCCGGCAGTAACCCGCCGCTCTGTGCCACATGTCGATCCAACGCTGTACTGAACCAGGTGAGCCACTGCTGATGGCGATAGGTCAAAAACGCCGTAATTAAATCATTCTTGCTGGGAAAGTGGCGGTAGAAGGTCACCTTGGTCACGCCCGATTCTTTGATGATGCGATCGATACCGGTGGCGCGGATCCCTTCTTGATAAAACAGATCGTGCGCCGTCAGCAGGATGCGCTGGCGGGCGGGTAAGGTGTTGAGATCGGCGGTCATCATTTTCTCCCAGGCTATTTCCGAGTGATTGTAGACAACTCTGTCTACATACGCTAGCGTAATGACGTAGACAGAGTTGTCTACATGCCTTCACTCAGGAGATAAACATGAGCATTAAACCCCCATTGCCGCCGTTTACCCGCGAATCCGCTATCGAGAAGGTGCGGCTGGCGGAGGATGCCTGGAATAGCCGCGATCCCGAACGCGTATCGCAGGTGTATTCCCTTGATACCCACTGGCGTAACCGCGCGGAATTTGTCGATGGCCGCGCGGCGGTGGTCGGCTTTTTGCAACGCAAATGGGCGAAAGAACTGGAGTATCGGCTGATTAAGGAGCTGTGGGCGTTCGACGGCGCGCGCATCGCGGTGCGTTTCGCCTATGAATGGCGCGACGATTCCGGCAATTGGTATCGCAGCTTCGGCAACGAGAACTGGGAGTTCAATCAGGAGGGGCTGATGATCAACCGTCACGCTTGCATCAACGACATGCCGATCCGCGAACAGGATCGGCGTTTTCATTGGCCGCTCGGTCGGCGCCCGGACGACGTTCCGGCGCTGAGCGATTTCGGTTTTTGAATCTGATGGCATGCTGCGATGGCCTTTTGAGAGCAAAAGCGCACCGATCGACAAAGGGGAATTTGTAGAAAAGCCTTCCCGCTTCTAGACTTAGGGAACAACAAATGCACTCCAAGAGGACAAGCTATGACGAAGAAGTTGGTTTTGGCCGTCGGCACTGCGGCGGTATTCTCCATTCTTGCCGGTTGTACCACCTATGATCGCGCAGCCAGCTATGTCAATGAGCCGGTGGTCAGCGATGTCAAAGTAGGGATGACCAAGCAGCAGGTGCGGGCTATCGCGGGTCCACCGTCGACCACTGCCACACTGGTTCATGCGCAGGGCACCTGCGACACCTATGCGGTGGCGCCGCGCGACGGCAAGGTGCAAACCTACTTTGTCAGCTACAACGACACGGGCCATGTCATGAACAAGGGCTATCAAACCTGTTCAGACTACGATTCTCAGCCGAAATAATCGCGTTTCGGCCGACCAAAAAAGCCTCGCTTGCGCGGGGCTTTTCATTTTTTAAGCGTTTAAGGCCTGAAGTTTAGGCAACTGCACCGGTTGTGCCATTTTTTTGTATCAAAACGATAGACATTTCATAACGGTATCGCTAATATCAGCGCCCATTGGAAGGATGGCCGAGTGGTTTAAGGCAACGGTCTTGAAAACCGTCGAGTGTAACAGCTCCCAGAGTTCGAATCTCTGTCCTTCCGCCAAATTCAGCCGGCTTAGCTCAGTAGGTAGAGCAACTGACTTGTAATCAGTAGGTCACCAGTTCGATTCCGGTAGCCGGCACCATGACAGAGGCCCCAGCAGCGATGCTGGGGCTTTTTGTTATGGATTTTTTACTAGAAGCGCCACGAGAAGGAGTTTCTCGGGTGGCGCTGAAGTTAACCGATAAGCAGCTATCAGATTGAGTGTCGATAGGCAATTACCTTAACGCGACAGCTTTCGTTTGGCTGCGGCTAATAAGCATTTTGCCGAGTTTGATACCTGGTTTCTCAACAAAGTGGTACAGCAACGTTGCGATACCATAAGTGAGCGGGAGAATGATTCCTGATGCAACAATGAACCGCATCACTGAAGAAAGTTCAGCAAATGATGTGGTTGAGAGCAAATAGGCGATGGCCGGTAGGACTATCAATAGGTGAAGCAAATAGACTGAGTATGAGACATCTCCCAGAAATACGCTGAAACGGTTTGTCAGGCACCAGCGCGGCAAGCGCAACACGCGCGACCACTTGCTATCTTCACTTCTAGCCCAAAGCATCGTGACCATCATTAAGATAAGACCTATTTGAGCGAGCAAATGGTATTTATTCAATTCGTTTGGCAGATACGCGCTACCCAGTACGGTCAATAAAGCAAAAACGACATAGCGAACACTCTTTCTGCGGATTGATTCAGCCATCAGCATGCCACCAATAAATAAGTTCAGCTTTATGAGGATCATGGAGGGCATGGGGAATGCAGCAAAGTAGTCCGGTACTAAAAACTTGGCGAGTCCGCAGAACAAGACAACCGCGAGGCATGCTCGGGCAAATCCCAGTTTCAAGACTGTCAACATGATGAATGGGAAAAGTAAATAGAACTGCATTTCCAAACCGATGCTCCAGTCGGGGAGCACCGTATTGAAGGAATAATCAGGCAGAAAGCCAAACATAAAGGTGGCATGTGTAAATACATTCAAGAATGAATGATCGCTATAGCGTGAGCTGTTGGTTTGCGTTTCGCTGTAGAAGTGGCCAATGATGTCTCTGGCCTCACCGAAGTAGCTACCAAATACAATTGCCACAGCCAATAAGACGTAGTAAAGCGGTGCGATGCGAAAGAACCGCCGAGTCCAAAATTTTTTGAAAGTCGACGCGTCGGTCCAAGGTTCCCGTTCCTTACGCTCAACATAATTTTTGGCCATCAGATAACCCGAAAGCAAAATGAAAAGATCTACACCGATTGCAGGATCAGAAAGAATGGGGGGACGGAAGCGGGTTAAAATGCAGATATGGCCCAAAACAACCCAAAGTGATGCCAGGCCGCGTAACCCCTCAAGTTCCTGTGACCACTGATTGACGGGGTAGTCGGAGGATTCTGCCAATCCGTTTTTCATGATCATTCCAGCCTAGGGTTTACATTTTATTCTAGCATAGAGCGGGGTACGAAATGTTGCTGGCAGAACAAGGGGGCGGCGTTGGTCATCAGTTTTGGCTGGAAATATAGCCGGTGGGCGAGTCCGGCTATCAGACAGGGTTCAAATATCAGTGACCAGCCACTGATCCGCTTCTTCGAACATCTCTTCCAACATTCGGTTCAGCTTCTCACGATCGCTTTTGCTGGCGTCGGAGTTCAGGCCGTTGGCCTGCATCGGCTTCACGCGCACCTCCGCCTCCGGGAACAGCACATGCACGCGTTTTTCCAGCTCGTTGCGAATAATCTCGGCGGCGTTGGGTAGCCCAGCGACGTTGCGCTTGTCGTACACTAATTCTACAAACATGACTCACCTGTAAACACTGATTTAATGTACAGTATTCTGGCCTGAGGAAGGCGGGTTGGCAAGAGGGGGGCGCAATTTTGCATAAGGCGTTTATTCTTACTTGCGCAGCGGGCTGCCAAGCCTGCCACTGAATCTTTTCTTTACGTCTGGCCAGTGGTCTGCATTTTCCTCGCTCACTTCGTGCGTGAATATTCAAAGGGCACGATTATCCTCCGCAACCTACATTTTTCTCCCTTACTAATCAGTATGTAAGGCGGTGGCGTCGGGCTGGGGGCTCCCTGGTGTTGGGGGCCCGACGCCACCTTTCTGGTCGCCGTTCTTGGCATAATATCGATCAATGCAGGTATGCGCCGGAACTCGGCGCTACGGGCGCTGACGCAGCTTCTTCGCGTTCTGACAGAGAAAAAATCCCGAGTGTTGGCCAATGGTCGCTCGATGAGCGATGAATAAAGCACTCATCTCATTTCCTTTAAAATTATCGAACCGGGATGCGATTTGCTCTCCAGGTTGGCTTCTGTGCGTTAAATTGCTGCGGGGTTAATGTTTAGCATTTTGGGTTTCTCCTGCGTCGGCTATGGCGTGAATGCGATGAAGATATCCCGGGCGTTGTAAAGCGCCTCTGATGTTTGATGAACGTGCATATGAGTTAGCCTGTGCAGACAGCATTTTTATAAGTAAATTGAATCATTTAAAAGGCAGCCAGTCATGTTCGGCAAGACCGGTGATTCACAATAAAATTATTATATTACAATGTATTGTATTTATATTTCGTATACCAAAGGCCCCGAGTCATTGTCATAGCCACCCTAGAAGTGGTTTAATGTTTTTAATTCACTTTAATGACACTAAAGTATAGGTTTAAAACATTATAATGCAACCAAACAACATTAAAATATCAGAAGAAAATGGTATGTCATTGAAAATGATAGGTGAAAACCTTACTTACCTCATGCGCATGCACGGGATTGACGCCAGTCGGTTGAGCAGCGAAACAGGGATAGGTATTGCCACGATCAATAATCTGAGGAAAGGCGTGGGGAATCCCACGATCTCTACGCTTGCGTCCATTGGTGAATTTTTCAGCGTAAAAGTAGGGGAGCTGACTGACAAGGATTTAAGCGTCACGGGAGAGGCCAAACACAATGTGAGATCGCTTCCACTCATTAGCTACAGCGATGTAGAACGTTTTCTGGCCAACACGATCAGAACGGCAGATACCTATACGACAGAAGTCGATGACATGATGGACGATTCGCTGTTTGTGGTAGAGATAACGAATAATTCACTGTCGCCTGAATTAGACCGTGGAACGTATTGTGTGATCTCGCTCAAGGAGCCATTTTGCGATGGCGATATCGTCCTGGTTAAGCTGAAAAATTACCCAATATGCTTAAGGCGAGTTTTTGTTTCCGACGGCGACTTGTTGTTTACAAACATCTCATTAGATTCAGATAGCAGTGTGAAGTCCTATAGCGATTATGCGATCGTCGGTGTTCTATTGAAAACGATAAAGAGGCTGAAATAAATGGACTTATTTAACATAATGAGAAGGTTAAGAAAAATATACTCTCCCAGTTACCTCTATACGTTAGATCGTAGTGTGATCCGAACGGCGGATGGATATTGGCTTTTCAAAGAGTTTGGCACCCATACTTTCGTGAAAAAAAACTGGGGGCAACTCATCGAGGGCGATTTTCTCAGGCATGTTAACCCGAAAGATATCGCTTTTATCGCCGAGACCGAATCTAAAATAAAAATCGCCTCGGCCAAACTGTCGATTCATGAAGAGAAACGAAACTGTATGTGGACGTTGAAAAACGATGTTGACTCGATATCAATATCAGGGGCGGATTTTCTAAGGGATCGCGATCTTGTCGACAAAACCGAGTCCTTGGATGCGACGAAAATAGCCTTTTATGCCGGGGTAAAGGAAGGCAGAGCACTCTCTGCCTCATTGAAAAATGCTAAGAAAAGCGACAGGTCTAAAAAAACAATACTGACGTTGATTAAATAAACCAGGGTTCGACGTGAATATGTTCATCGAACGTAATCACGCTGAAAGCCGAATTGTCTATGCTGCTGACAGCGCTTGTGCCGTTCTTCCATTGCGAACAAATCGCCGGGGAAACAGAGACTAAGGTTTCCCCCAGCTTTCTTTGGAATAGCGTATGTGCATGGCCTGAGCCGATAAACTTAACGTTTAATCGTTGGCAGAGGCTCAAAAACTCCTCGGCATTGTTTAACATACAGCTATCAACAATCGGGGTGCCTACCGGAATAGGGTGATGATGCAAGAAGACGGCGACCTTTTTATTGTCACTTGCGACGATGGCTTTTTCAAGCGTGTCGAGCGCATGCGTCGAGACCCTGCCGAAATCTTCGTTATCGACCACCGAGTCGATGCTGAGCATGCGCCATTCGTCATCTTCAAACGAGTTTATATCGTAGCTGCCGCCCTGTTTACGGGCTGTATCGTCCAGGTTCTTTTTGTTGTCGTGGTTGCCTGGGAAAAAATAGAAAGGTAAGGAAGTGCGGTTCATTATCTTAAAGAAGCGCTCATAAGAGGGGATATCGCCATCATGAGAGATGTCACCCGTCACAATGATTAAGTCGGCATTGATTTTATCGGCATTGGCATTAATGAAGTCAATGGCCCTGTCGAAATTAGCAAGATGCTTCGAAGCCAGCGCGCTTTCATTAGGCATAATATGTATGTCGCTAATCTGAATTACTTTCATGCGAGACCCTGTTGATATTACTTAAATGGATTGTATGAGGTGCCCCAATCATAATGATCGGTGTTTTCTATCTTCTTAACCCACTCGACTAAGGCGATGGCGAGCGGCAGTAATACAATAGAGACGACAACTTTATAAGACCACGTCGTGCTTATGATATTAACCAACTCCATGAAGGTGTATTTTCCTGAAAGACTGATCGGATAGGCTGTCAGCAACAGGGCGGCCTGTGTAGACATGGAGCCAACAATATATCGGATAAAGAAGTATTTACCGGAGAAGATAATCTTCATCTTTGAAATAATAAAACCATTGACGAAATAAGCGACCGGAACGGACACCCAGGTGCCTATCATGACTCGCCAGAATTCATGGTATAAAGAATAATAGTGTGTGGCGATATCGTTATTTTCTGGCTGAATAACGGCTGAGAGATTAAGTATTATGACATATAAGCTTTGGCAGAACACCATGATCCATATTGCTCTTACCGACAATTTATAGCCATAAACTTCAGTCAGCAATGTGGATATCAAGAAACACAAGGAGAATACAATGCCGCTTGCCGTTATTTTAAAACCATAGATATCAAAGACCTTATAAACCAACGTGTCGCAGGTGATCATAATGGTCACCGTCAGGCCAACAAAAAGGCCATAGAGCTTGAGATTTCCTTGCATTTTTATTCCTTATTTAGTCCGTATTCTTCTGTTATTCATAATCCATACTTATTTAAAACGTTAACCGGATGGCCAGATAGTGGCGTAATGATGCTCGAGCCATGTTGCATGGCCATCATTTCTCTTCATTCAAGGCAACGCCCCTTCTTTCCCTCACGGGGTTCCTGAAGGCGAGAGCGCTACGCTGGGTTTTGCGGAGAATGCTGATAGCCTGTTGGTTGAGAAAAGGTGATCTCACCGTAATTCATTAATATTTCTAATAAATATATTGCCTGGATCGCGCTGTGTCAATCAAGGAAAGAGGAATACGGGACGTTAGCTTGATGAGGGCTTTATGCATTCACTCCCGGGGCGTGGGCGGTAGAGCCTGCAGCTGAATCACCAATTCCGCCAGGCTGGCGGCCTGCATTTTCTCCATCACTTTTGCCCGGTGAACCTCTACGGTGCGCAGGGCGATATTCAGCCGCTCCGCCATTTCCCGATTCATCATGCCCCGCACCACCAGCTGCGCGATGTCGCGTTCTTTCGGCGTGAGCGTGCGGTAGCGGCCGCAAGTTTCATGGCGCTGCTGGGCTTTGGCCGAGACCTGCTGTGCCCGTTCGAGGGCGGCGATCAGCGGTTCTGCGGCGATCGGTTTTTGCAGGAAATCCACCGCGCCGTACTTCATCTGCTCCACCGCCATCGGCACGTCGCCATGGCCGGACAGGAACACCACCGCCAGCGTACTACCGCGGCGGCGCAGCTCAGCGTAGGCCTGATGCCCATCGAGTATCGGCATCCGCATGTCCAGCAAGACGATCCCGGTCTGAAACAGATCGGCCTGCGCCAAAAAGCCGGCGCTGTCATTCCAGCACTGCACGTCGTGGCCGAGGCTGGTCAGCAAAAAATGGCAGGCGTCGGTGACGGCGGCGTCATCGTCCACCAGATGAATTAGCGACATGGTTTTCCTCATCGTTCAATATGAAATGCAGCGTTATGCACAGCCCATTGCGGCTGTCGGGGGCGGGGCGGTTCGCCAGGCGGATTTCGCCGCCGCCGTAGCGGGCCAGGCGCCGGCAAATGGCTAACCCCAGCCCCATGCCGCCGGCTTTGGTGGTGTTGAAGGGGCGAAAAGCCTGTTCCAGCCCGGCCGTTGTCATGCCGCCCGCGTTGTCCTGCAGATGCAACTCGATCGCCCGTTCGCTCTGGACGGCGGAAAGCCAGACGGCATTGGCTCCGGCCTGCGCCGCATTCAGCAGCAGGTTCGCCAGCAGCTGTTCCAGCAGCGCCGGCGGCAGGGTTAGCGTCAGCGAAGGCGCCACGTTGTTGAACAGTTTCAGGTCGGGATAGCGCTGCGTCAGGCGCAGCAGCGTCCACACCCGCTCGGCGGTTTCGCTTACCACCGCGGGTCGCCAGCGCGTTTGATCTATCGCCTCAGCGGTGGGCTGCACCCACTGGCGCAGGTTATGAATCGTCTCGCCGCCGCGCTGCGCCTGTCGGTCGATATTTTCCAACGGCCCCAACAGCGGATGCCCGGCGTCCGTTTTGCGCAGTTGGATCAGGCATCCCTGCGCATAAAGGCGAATGGCCGCCAGCGGCTGGTTGAGCTCGTGCGCGAAGCCGGAGGCCATTTCCCCCAGCACGTTCAGCTGCCTGGCGTTCTCCAGCGCCTGCTCCTGCCGCCGCAGTTGCTCTCCGGCATGGAGCAACTGCCGCCCGCGCCGGCGTACCAGCAGCGCGATCCAGATATGGTTGACGATCAACAGCGCCAGCACCGCCAGCGACAGGCCGACGGCCGTCTGATGCTGGATCAGCCAGCTCTTGATATCCAGCCACAGCCGCCGCTGTTCCGGGTGTTGATTGACGGCGCGCAGCAAGGCTTCCACCTCGCTGGTCGAGACCGGTGCGCCCCATTGAAAGGGAGACTGCGGAGGTGCGGTCAGCAAGGCTCTTGCCACCGCATCCACCAGTGAGTTATCCAGGCCGGGCAGGGCGGCGAACGACCAGTTGGGGTAAAGCGGCGTGCTGCTGACGCAGGGAACCGATGTGGGCCGTTGCAACAGCGGGCGAAAATCCGCCGGGTTGATCAGGCCTTCTCGATCCATTTTCTCCAGCAGGCAGACGGGGACGATGGCGGCCTGAATGGCGCGCTCGCGCAACAGATAGAGCAGGGCATCGGCAGGGAAACCGGTAAAGCGCAGGTGGAAATCGCGATCGGGCCGCATACCGGCATCGCTGAGCGCCTTATAGCCGGTCAGATAGCCGCCGAAGGCCTGCGGATCGATGGCGCCCAGCGTTTTGCCCATCAGCGCCTGCGGCGTCGTGATGCCGCTGTCGCGCCGCACCAGAATCACGCTGCCGATGATGTTGCCCGTTGCCCGATCGCCGTTGGCGGCGCGCAACGATGCCAGCCAGCGCAGATGATAGCGGCTGTTCAACTGCACGAACTGCGCCGGATTAGTGACCACGAACTGCACGCTGCCCCGATTGACCGCTTCGCGCATCTGCGCCAGATCGAGCGGCTGCAGGCGGAAGCGCTCACCGCCGACACTGCCGTTGAGGCTGTCGATCAGCGGCTGCCAGTCACGCGCGGTCGCCGCATCGCCGCGCATCGCCAGCACGCCGATCGACCACTCTCCCGCCTGTGCCGCCATCCCCCAACCGAGACTGAACAGCAGTAATAACACGACCCTCACAGCCCCTCCTGATGGGCAATTTGCCTGCCGCCACTTGTTTTAGATCAACGTTGGGGCCGGTATGTGGTTAACCACAATAGAGCGCCATCGATGCCATTTTTACACTGTAAATCATCGACATTGTTTATTCATCTAACGGGCATCAATAGCGTGATCGGGGTGATGCCCAGGGCGTGGGAGAGGCGCATGGACTTCAGTAAACGGCAGTTTTTGCAGCAGCTGGGCGTGTTGACGGCGGGGGCTTCGCTGATCCCCGTGGCGGAGGCCGGGCTGACGTTAGCGCCGACGCGGCGCGAGGGGGATGCGAGCCGCCGCTACGCGATGCTGATCGATCTGCGGCGTTGCGTCGGGTGCCAGGCCTGTACCGTGAGCTGCGCCATTGAAAACCAGACGCCGCACGGCGAGTTTCGCACCACGGTAAACCAGTACCAGGTCAGCCTCGAAGGTGAAGCGGTGGCGACCAACGTGCTGCTGCCCAGGCTGTGCAATCACTGCGACAACCCACCCTGCGTGCCGGTGTGCCCGGTACAGGCCACTTTCCAGCGTGAGGACGGGATCGTGGTGATCGACAACACGCGCTGCGTGGGGTGTGCCTATTGCGTGCAGGCCTGCCCGTACGATGCCCGCTTTATCAATCACGCCACCCAAACGGCGGACAAATGCACCTTCTGCGTACACCGGCTGGAGGCGGGATTGTTGCCGGCGTGCGTGGAGTCGTGCGTGGGGGGAGCGCGGATCATCGGCGATATGCGCGATCCGCACAGCACGCTGAGCAAGATGCTGCGGCGCCACGAGGCCGAGATCAACGTCCTCAAGCCGGAGAACCAAACCGCGCCCCATGTGTTCTATCTGGGGCTGGATGACGCCTTCGTCACGCCGCTGCCGGGGCGGGCGCAGGTTGCCTTATGGGGGGAGGGACGATGAGTCGCCAACTGATGATCGCAGAAGTGCTGGGCCAACCGCAGGCGGTGAGCTGGCTGCCGTGGGCCGTGCAATATTTCTTCTTTATCGGCATCGCTGCCTGTGCTGCGCTGCTGGCCTGCGTGTGGCGCTGGCGCGGTGGAGATAACGCCGCGCATCTGGAGCGCATGGCGCTGTTTATTGGGCTGACGTGCGCCATCACCGCACCGCTGGCGCTGACCGCCGACCTGCATCAAACCGCCCGCTTCTGGCATTTCTACGCCTATCCGACGCCCTGGTCGTGGATGCCGTGGGGCGCGCTGTTCTTGCCGCTGTTTACCCTGCTGATCGGCCTGTGGTTTCTCGCTCTCGAATTTGCGCGGCTGACGGGTAGGCCGGTTGCGCTGCTGCGTGGGATTGCGCCCGCCTGCGCGCTGGTGGCTATCGGCCTGCTGTTGTACACCGGGCGTGAGGTTTCCGTCGTGCGTGCCCGCCCCATTTGGTTCAGCTACGGATTTCCGATCGTGATGTTCCTCAGCGCGCTGCAGGCGCTCTTGGCCTTGCTGCTGCTGACATTGCGCGAACGGCCCGGTCTGCAGGCGCCGCTGGCGCGCGGGATGCTGCTGACGTTACTGCTGCTCGGCGGGGCGATCCTGCTGTGGGTATGCGGCGATACGTTATCCGGCGCGGCGGTACGCCACTGGCTGCAGACGCAGGCGATGGCGCGCCGGTATGCCGTGGGATGGATTGCTCTGTGGGGGCTGACGCTGGCGTGCGCCGCTTGGGCCGGCTCTCGGCGCTTGCCGCGCGGCGGTACGACGCTGCTGGTGGCCGGCGCACTGGGGCTGAGTTGGCTGATGCGCTGGACGCTGTTGATCGAGGTGCAAACCATCCCGAAATACAACGCGACGTATTCCCCTTATAGCCTGCCGCTCGGCACCGATGGCTTGCTGGCGATCGTCGGCACTTTCGGGTTGTGGCTGGCGTTAATGATCATGGTGCGTGAAGCACAGGCGTTTTTACTGCGGAGAAAACAACATGGCTAAACTCACCCGGCGTCAGTGGTTGAAAGTGGGCCTGGCCTTCGGTGGATTGTCCGCCTTTGGCCTGAGCTATCGCGAGGTCGCCAAACGGGCGATCGACGGCTTGATTCACGGCACTTCAGGGCGGGTGACCCTGGATCGCATCAACGGCAACTCCCTGCCACCCGAAGGGCGGGCAATGCCGGAATGGCAAGGCAATCCGCAGCAGGCCATCTCGATGACCCAGTGTTTCGGCTGCTGGACGCAATGCGGCGTGCGGGTTCGGGTGGACAGGCAGACCGACCGGGTATTGCGCATTGCCGGCAACCCGTATCATCCGCTGTCTCAGGAACGGCACGTCGACTCGGCCTTGCCGCTGCAGGACGCGTTGGCGCAGCTGGGCGGCGAAAGCGGCCTAGATGCCCGTTCCACCGCCTGCGCCCGCGGCGCCACGCTGTTGGAGGGGCTTTACAGCCCGCTGCGGGTGCTGGAGCCGATGAAGCGCGTCGGCAAACGTGGCGAGGGTAAGTGGCAGCGCATCAGCTTTGAGCAGTTGATCGCTGAAGTGGTGGAAGGCGGCGATCTGTTCGGCGAGGGGCATGTGGAGGGCCTGCGGGCGATCCGCGATCTGGAGACGCCGATCGATGCCCGACAGCCGGGGCTGGGGCCGAAAGCCAATCAGCTGCTGGTGACCAACGCCGGTGACGATGGGCGCGACGGCTTCCTGCGGCGCTTCGCTCAGAACAGTTTCGGCAGCAAAAACTTCGGCGCGCACGGTGCTTACTGCGGGCTGGCCTACCGTGCCGGTTCCGGTGCGCTGATGAACGATCTGGACAAAAATCCGCACGTAAAACCCGACTGGGAACAGGTCGAATTCGCGCTGTTTATGGGAACCTCGCCGGCACAGTCCGGCAACCCGTTCAAGCGCCAGGCTCGGCAACTGGCCAGCGCCAGATTGCGCAGCGAGTTCCGTTATGCGGTAGTGGCGCCGGCGCTGCCACTGACCACCACATTGGCGGACGATCATGGCCATTGGATCCCGATATTGCCGGGCACCGACTCGGCGCTGGCGATGGCAATGATCCGTTGGATCCTCGACCACCGGCGTTATCAGGCCGGTTATCTCGCCATCCCGTCCGAGGCCGCCATGCAACGTGCCGGCGAGAAGAGCTGGACCAACGCCACGCATCTGGTGATCGCCGAGAGCGAGCATCCGCGGGCGGGGCAGCATCTGACGTTGGCCGATCTGAATGGCGCCGAGTCGGCGTCGCCGTTGGTGGTCAACGGCGCGGGGGAACTGGTGGCGGCCGAGGCGTGCGACAGCGCCGAGCTGTGGGTAAGCCGTACGGTGACGCTGCACGACGGCGTGCAGGTGGGGGTGAAAAGCGGCTTCCAGTGTTTGAAAGAGGCCGCCGACAAGCTGTCGCCGGAGGCGTACAGCCGGCAATGCGGCGTGCCGGTGGCACGCATCGCGGCACTGGCCGAGGCCTTTACCGCCCACGGGCGCAAGGCGGCGGTGATCGCCCATGGCGGGATGATGGCGGCAAACGGGTTTTACAATACCTGGTCGGTGATGATGCTTAACGTGCTGATCGGCAACCTGAGCCTGGCGGGAGGCGTGTTCGTCGGCGGCGGAAAATTCAACGGCTTCGCTGAGGGGCCGCGCTATAACCTGGTCGAGTTTCCCGGCCTGGTAAAACCGAAGGGCCTGAATATCGCGCGCAGCAAGGCCGCCTATGAAACCTCCGACGAGTACCGCGAAAAAGTGGCGGCGGGCGTTTCCCCCTGGCCGGCCAGGGCGCCCTGGTATCCGTTCGTCGCCGGGCAACTGACCGAGCTGCTGACATCGGCGTTGGCAGGGTATCCGTACGGGCTGAAAGCCTGGATCTCGAACATGACCAACCCCTTGTACGGTATCGCCGGGTTGCGTAGCGTGGCGGAGGAACGATTGAAAGATCCGGCGCGTTTGCCGCTGTTTATCGCTATCGATGCGTTTATCAACGAAACGACGGCGCTGGCCGACTATATCGTCCCGGACACCCATAACTTTGAGAGCTGGGGGTTCAGCGCTCCCTGGGGCGGCGTCGCCAGCAAGGCCACTACCGCGCGCTGGCCGATAGTGGCGCCGGCGACCGCGAAAACGGCGCAAGGGCAGCCGATTTCCATGGAGGCGTTTTGCATCGCCGTCGCTAAACGCCTGGCGCTGCCGGGGTTCGGCGATCGCGCTATCGGCGACGGCCAGGGCGAGCTGCTGCCGCTCAACTGCGCCGAGGATTATTATCTGCGCGCCGCCGCCAACGTGGCGTTTGCCGGCAAGGCGCCGGTGCCGGCCGCGAGGGCGGACGAACTGACGCTGAGCGGTGTCGATCGCTTGTTGCCGCAGCTTGCGCAGACGCTGCGCGCCGATGAAATCGACCGCGTGGCGTTTATTTACAGCCGCGGCGGCCGCTTCGCCGTTCACGACAGCGGCCGCCGCGACGGCAGCGTGGGCAACCGGTGGGAGAAACCGCTGCAGATCTGGAATGCGGAAGTGGCGCAGCACCGGCATGCGATCACCGGCGAGCGCTTCAGCGGCTGCCCAACCTGCTATCCGGCGCGTTTGTCGGACGGCCGCGCGGTGGAAGCGCTCTACCCTGAGCAGCAGTGGCCACTGCGCCTGATGTCCTTCAAATCCAACGTGATGAGCAGCTCCACCGCGGTGATCCGGCGCCTGCATGACGTGAAACCGGTGAACCTGGTGGCGCTGAATCCGGCAGACGGGGCACGTTTCGGCATTCAACACGGCGACCGGGTACGTATCAGCACGCCGGGCGGCAGTCGAGAGGTGCGGATCAGTTTACTGGCGGGCGTGATGCCCGGCGTGATCGCGGTGGAACACGGCTACGGCCACCGGGAGATGGGGGCCAGTCAGCACTACCTGGACGGCGAACCGCTGGCGATGGATGAGCGCATCGCCGCCGGCATCAACCTCAACGATTTGGGCTTTGCCGATCCGACGCGTGAAGTGCCGAATACCTGGCTGGATTGGGTGACCGGAGCGGCGGTGCGTCAGGGGATCCCTGCGACCATCGTCAAGCTTTCCGCGTAGGCGCAGCCGTAAATCTGCTGTGGCTGCAGGTGGGGGTGTTAAGCCTGCGTCAGCAGCTGCAAAAAGCGGCTCAGCGCGGTAAAAGGCGGTTCGCTGTTGCGCCAGAAGACGCCCACGCTGCCTTTCTGCTCTATCTTCGGCAGATTCAGGATCGCCAACTGCCCCTGGCTGGCATAACGCTGCGCCAGCCGTAGGGAAAGAATGGAGATCATATCGCTGCTTTGCAGCAGGTTGGTACTGACGTTCATGGATGCCGATTCAACCGTGTTTTCGGGCAGCATCACGCCGTTATCCGCCAGCGCATTATCAATGCTGAGGCGGATGGGCGTGCCGGTCGGCCAGACAATCCAGCGCCAGTGGGTGAGATCGCGCCAGGTGAGGGAGGCGGATTCCGCCAGCGGATGGTGAGGGCGGGCAACAAAGCATACCGGTTCGGTGTAGAGCACTTGATAGTTGAGCGGCAGTTGCAGCGCCCGCCCGCCAACGCGGCCCACGACGACGTCCACCGCGCCCGCGATCAGATCGTGCAGCAGCGGGGTCATCACCTTTTCCTCAATATTGAGATGCAGCGTTGGCATTTCCTGCAGCAGGCTCAATATGGCCTGCGAAACGCAGTCGGTGGCGACCGGCGAACAGCCGATTTTCAGGCTTCCCACCAGCCCGCCTTGCTTAAAGCGGGCGATTTCAGACTGCGAACGCTCGAGATCGTTGACCAAGCGCTGCGCATGCTGAAGCAGCAGTTTCCCCCCCTCGGAGGGGCGCAGCCCTTTGCTATGCCGCTCAAACAGCGTGATCCCAATCTCATCTTCGAGCTGTGACAACCATTTTGACAGAGCGGGTTGGGAGATGTTCATCATCCGGGCAACGTGGGTCAGATTTCCCTGCTCACCCAACGCCACCAACATTTGCAGATGGTGAAGTTTCATTTTCTGCGCCCAGTTCGCCATTTGCTATAACCCTCCGGTTATGTCTCTGCCTGAAAAGCCATTGTACATTTTATCGCTAAGGATACAAATTCGTAACATACCTAAAACAAGACAGACATCTCCCTACCTGCACCGAGGCGCTCACTATGACTCAACGGCGTGATTTACAAGCACTGATCGATGCTGCTCCCATCGGTAAGACGCAGTGGCGCGTTATCATCTGCTGCTTTTTGGTGGTGATGTTCGATGGTTTTGACACCGCCGCCATTGGTTTCATCGCACCCGACATCCGTACCCAATGGCAACTGACCGCCGGCGAACTGGCACCGCTGTTTGGCGCGGGGTTGTTGGGATTGACGGCGGGCGCACTGCTTTGCGGCCCGCTTTCTGACCGCTTTGGCCGCAAGCGCGTCATCGAACTTTGTGTGGCGCTGTTTGGCACGCTGAGCCTGATTTCGGCCTTCTCCCCCGATATGCCAACGCTGGTCATTTTACGTTTTCTCACCGGCCTGGGGTTGGGGGGCGCGATGCCGAACACCATCACGATGACCTCTGAATATCTGCCTGCTCGCCGCCGTGGTGCGCTGGTCACGCTGATGTTCTGCGGTTTCACGCTCGGTTCAGCCCTGGGCGGGATCGTCAGCGCCCAACTGGTGCCGGTGATGGGGTGGCACGGCATTTTGGTGCTCGGAGGCGTTTTGCCGCTGATGCTCTTTGTGGTGCTGCTGTTTGCCCTGCCGGAATCCCCGCGCTGGCAGGTCCGCCGCCAACTGCCGCGCAAGGTGATTGCCAAAACGGTCAGCGGCATCACCCGAGAGTGCGATGAAGAGACCCATTTTTACCTCAACGAAGCCGCTACGGCGACCAAAGGGAGCATCAGCCCGCTGTTTGCCGGCCGCCAGCTGCGCATTACTCTCATGCTCTGGGCGGTTTTTTTTATGAGCCTGTTGATTATCTATCTGCTCTCCAGTTGGATGCCGACGCTGCTTAACCATCGCGGTATAGATCTGCAGCATGCCTCTTGGGTGACCGCCGCTTTCCAGATGGGCGGAACGTTGGGGGCGCTGGGGCTGGGCGCGTTGATGGACAAATACAATCCCTTCCGGGTGTTGGCGGCGAGCTACGCCCTGGGAGCCGCGTGTATCGTCATGATTGGTCTGAGCGAGAACGGCCTGTGGCTGATGGCGCTGGCCATCTTCGGCACCGGCATCGGCATCAGCGGTTCGCAGGTTGGGCTGAATGCCTTGACCGCCACGCTCTATCCGACACAAAGCCGGGCGACCGGCGTCAGCTGGTCCAATGCCATTGGCCGCTGCGGCGCGATTGTCGGCTCGCTTGCCGGCGGCGTGATGATGGCGATGAATTTCTCATTCGATACGCTATTTTTCATTATTGCCGTGCCGGCGGCGATCAGTACGGTGATGTTAATGCTGCTGACGGCTGTTGTTCGCCAGTCTGCTCCAGCCCCTGATACGTTGCCTCGCGCAGCGTCGTGAATGAAAAGGAGAATCCCTATGCCTGAACGCAATCAGGATGTTAATCCCAGCCGCCAGCAGTTCTACCGGCATATTTCAGGGCAGAACCTGACCCCATTGTGGGAGTCGCTGCACCATTTGGTGCCGCAAACGCCGAATGCAAACTGCGCTCCGGCTTACTGGAACTATCAGGCGATTCGCCCGCACCTGCTGGCCAGCGGCGAGTTGATTGGCGCCAAAGAGGCGGTTCGCCGCGTGCTGGTGCTGGAAAACCCGATGCTGCGCGGACAGTCCTCCATCACCCCGACGCTGTATGCCGGATTGCAGTTGATCATGCCGGGCGAAGTCGCGCCGAGCCATCGCCATAATCAGTCGGCATTGCGTTTTATCGTCGAAGGGAAAGGGGCATTTACCGCCGTTGACGGTGAACGTACGCAAATGCATGAAGGCGACTTCATTTTGACGCCGCAGTGGCGCTGGCACGATCACGGTAATCCCGGCGAGGAGCCGGTGGTATGGCTGGACGGGCTGGATCTGCCGCTGGTGAACCTGCTGGGTTGCGGTTTCGCGGAAGACTATCCGCAAGAGCAGCAGCCCGTGACGCGCCAGGAGGGGGATTATTTACCGCGCTATGCGGCCAATATGCTGCCGCTGCGCCATCAGAAAGGCAACTCATCGCCCATTTTCAACTACCGCTACGATCGCAGCCGGGAAGCGCTGCACGACCTCACCCGCATGGGGGACGCCGACGAGTGGGACGGCTACAAGATGCGCTACGCCAACCCGGTGACCGGCGGCTATCCCATGCCCTCGATGGGCGCCTTCCTGCAGCTGCTGCCGAAAGGCTTTTCCTCACGGAAGGCGCGCACCACGGACAGCACCATTTACCACGTGGTGGAAGGGCGCGGCCAGGTCAGCATCGGCAGCGAAACCCTTCACTTTTCGGCAAAAGATATCTTCGTGGCGCCGACCTGGTTCGACGTGTCGTTTCAGGCGGACGAAGACACCGTGTTATTCAGTTTCTCGGACAGGCCGGTTCAGGAAGCCCTGGGACTGTTCCGCGAAGCACGTTATTAATTTGGGAGAGACAAAATGACGCAATACGTATTTGCACCGCAAGCCCCTGTGACGGTTCCTGTTGTGGGGAGTGATAAACAGTTTCCCGTGCGCCGTGTCTACTGCGTCGGGCGTAACTATGCTGCGCATGCCCGCGAAATGGGCTTTGACCCGGATCGTGAGCCACCGTTTTTCTTCTGCAAGCCTGCCGATGCGGTGGTGCCGGTGGCGGCCGGCGAAACGCTGGCGTTGCCGTATCCGTC
The DNA here is from genome assembly GCF_002752475.1 of Serratia sp. OLAL2. Classification (NCBI taxonomy): domain Bacteria; kingdom Pseudomonadati; phylum Pseudomonadota; class Gammaproteobacteria; order Enterobacterales; family Yersiniaceae; genus Serratia; species Serratia sp. OLAL2. The sequence goes on from NZ_MSTL01000007.1 coordinate 53,782, forward strand.
GCAAACCGACAACTATCACTACGAAATCGAACTGGTGGTGGCGATTGGCAAACGGGGGAGCGATATTCCGCTGGAAAAGGCGCATGAATACATTTGGGGATATGCCACAGGCCTGGACATGACCCGCCGCGATCGGCAGATGGACATGCGTCAGATGGGGCGCCCATGGGAAATCGGCAAGTCGTTCGATCTTTCTGCGCCCATCGCGCCATTGCATAAAGCCGGCGACAGCGCCGACGTGAACAACGCGCCTATCTGGCTGCAGGTCAACGGCAGCGATCGCCAGCGCAGCGACATCCGCCATCTGATCTGGTCGGTGAATGAAACCATCAGCTATCTGTCCGGCTTTTTTGAGCTGCAGCCCGGCGATCTGATTTTTACCGGGACGCCGGAAGGGGTGGGCGCGGTGGTGAAAGGCGATGTGATTACCGGCAATGTAGAGGGGCTAACCCCAATCGCCGTGAAGATTGTCTGAGCCGATTCAGAGGTGAATGATGAAGCTGTACAGTTTCTTTAATAGCTCAGCGTCCTACCGCGTGCGCATTGCGCTGGCGCTGAAAGGCCTCCATTACCAGACGGTGGGGGTCAATATTCGTATCGGGCAGCAGAATGAGCTGGCATATCGGCGAATGAACCCGGTCGGGCTGGTGCCGACGCTGCTCACGGACGACGGTGAGTCTCTCAGCCAGTCGCTGGCGATTATTGACTGGCTGGATCGCCATTTTCCTCAGTCGCCGCTGTTGCCGACGGCCGACCCGGCGCGCAGCCGGATACTGGAAATCGTCTATGTTATTGCCTGCGATATTCATCCGGTAAATAACCTGCGGGTTTTACGCTACCTGAGTGAAGAGCTGAAGGTGAGTGAGGAAGAGAAAAAACGCTGGTATGCGCACTGGATCCGCCAAGGGCTGAGCGCCGTAGAACAGCTGTTGCTCCAGAGGCCGCCAGGACCCTTCTGCGTTGGAGATACCCCGACGTTGGCGGATTGCTGCCTGATCCCTCAGTGGGCGAATGCCCTGCGGATGGGGTGCGATCTGAGCGGGTATCCGCGCTGTAAGGCGGTTTACGACGCCTGTACTCAGCTCCCGGCGTTCATCGCCGCGGCGCCCGAAAACCAACAAGACAAAATCTCAGCCTGAGCCCGAAAGGAGGAAAACAATGGCTAAAGTGATGCGCGCAATTATCGTCGGGGGAGGCATTGGCGGCGCAGCGACTGCGCTCTCGCTGGCTCGCCAGGGCATTAAAGTGATGTTGTTGGAAAAGGCGCACGAGATTGGTGAGATTGGGGCGGGTATTCAGCTCGGCCCCAACGCCTTTTCCGCGCTGGATAGCCTGGGTGTGGGCGGCGTAGCGCGTCAGCGCGCCGTCTTTACCGATCACATTACCCTGATGGATGCGGTCAATGCCCAGGAGGTGGTGCATATTGAGACCGGGCAAGCATTTCGCGATCACTTTGGCGGTCCCTATGCAGTTATCCATCGGGCGGATATCCACGCCTCTGTTTGGGAAGCGGTATTGACCCATCCGGATGTGGAATACCGTACCTCAACGCAGGTGGCGGGTATCAGCCAAACGGTGGACGATGTGACGGTATTTGATGAGCAGGGCAATCGCTGGACGGCGGATATTCTGATCGGCTGCGATGGCGTGAGGTCGGTGGTGCGGCAGTACCTGCTGGGCGATGCGCCGCGGGTGACCGGACATGTGGTTTACCGCGCCGTGATTAATTGCGATGAGATGCCGGAGGATTTACGCATTAACGCGCCGGTACTGTGGGCGGGGCCGCATTGCCATCTGGTGCATTACCCGCTGCGCGGCGGGAAGCAGTATAACCTGGTGGTGACGTTCCATAGCCGTCAGCAGGAGGAATGGGGTGTGAAGGAGGGCAGTAAAGAGGAGGTACTTTCCTATTTTTCCGGTATTCACCCGCGTCCGCGCCAGATGCTGGATAAGCCGACCTCATGGCGCCGCTGGTCAACCGCCGATCGTGAACCGGTGGAGAAATGGGGCAACGACCGTATCACGCTGGTGGGAGACGCAGCGCACCCGGTGGCACAGTATATGGCACAGGGAGCCTGCATGGCGCTGGAGGATGCGGTAACGCTGGGTAAAGCGCTGGAAGAGCATGGAGGGGATGCGGCAAAAGCGCTTGCCCTGTACGAGTCGGTACGTATTCCACGCACGGCGCGCATCGTCTGGTCAACCCGTGAGATGGGCCGTGTTTATCACGCCGCAGGCGTTGAGCGCCAGGTGCGTAATCTGTTATGGAAAGGCAAATCTCAGGCGGAATTTTATCGCGGAATGGAATGGCTGTACGGCTGGAAAGAAGAAAACTGCCTGCAGCCGCGCTGAGAGAGAGGCCCTGCCCAGGCCTCCGCTAGCGCATGGGCCAAATCGGTGCGGCCTAATCCTCTCAATATGCAGACGAAAAAAAACCTGCTGTAACAGCAGGTTTTCTTAAATTTGGTCGGCATGAGAGGATTATGCGCATCTTCGATGCTTGCCCTGCGGGCCGTTGCTAAAGCAACGTGGTCTCACTACGTTCGGCTCAAACCTCCTTCGGAGATTCTCATCCTCTCGACGTGCAGACGAAAAAAAACCTGCTGTAACAGCAGGTTTTCTTAAATTTGGTCGGCATGAGAGGATTCGAACCTCCGACCCCCGACACCCCATGACGGTGCGCTACCAGGCTGCGCTACATGCCGACGCTATGAAAAATCATACTACCGATTCCCGATGTTAATGCAAGCGCCTCGCCACTTGATTGCTTTAGTTTTAAGCAGTTAGTTGGCGATAAAGCGTTTTACATCGGTCAGCACCTGCAGCAGCAGAGCAAGCTGCGGTTTCTCGTCTTTTATTTCTTCGCCGTTCTGATCGTAGACGCGATAGTTGCCGCTGTTGTCCAGCATCAGCGTCTGCGTCGGCGTAGTGATCACCAGCTGATTGCCATCGCCGGTGGCGATCCAGTCGTTGCGGCGCTGGGCGGTGAACAGATCTTCGCCCTGCGAATAGTCTTTCGGCGCGGTTTTCACGTGCAGCAACCGTTGCATCAAGGTGCGCATCACGTCGTTATGGCCGGTCAGCTTGCTGATGGTCTGCGCTGGGGTGCCCGGCCAGTGGATCACCAACGGCACCTGCAGTTGCGCCTGGTTGAAGGCAGTGCCGGCGCCCCATTGGCCTTTGCCGCTGTCGTTGAATTCGACGCCGTGTTCGGCGGTGATCACCACCACGGTTTTGTCCAGCAGACCGCGCTGTTTTAGGGTATCCAGCACCTGGGCTATCTGGGCATCCACGTCTTGCGCGCCGGTGCGATAGCGTTGGATAAAATCGGCCGGCGCCGGGGTTTTGTCGCCTTCGGCCGGCTCGGCGCCGCTGAAGTTGATATAGGAGAACCACGGCTCTTTGCCGCCCTGATCCGTCAGCCAGCGCTGCCATTGCTGCGTGGTTTGCGCGTCGCTTTGCGGCGCCGGCGTCGGCAGCGAGAAGTCGGTCAACAGGGCCTGGCGGTACAGGCTGGCGTTGAAACCGTCGGAAGAGAACAGCCCCAGTTGGTAGCCCTGATCGCCGAGCGCGTTGAGCAGCGCCGACGGCTTGCGGCCGGCGAGCACGCTGTCCAGATAGGTCGGAGAAATGCCGTAGAACAGGCCGAACAGCCCGGTGTCGGCATGATTACCCGAGCTGTAGTGATCGCTGAAGCGCACGTTTTCCTGGGCGAAGCGCGTCAGCGCCGGCATGTCCTGCGCCACGTCTTTGGCGCGAATGCCGTCCACCACGATCATCAGCAGGTTATAGCCGCTGCCTTTATCGCCGTAGCTGAGATCGCTGAGCGGATACTCCACCGCCACCGCTTCCGGGTTGCCCTGTTGCATCAGGCGGCGCTCATACTCTTGCTGGTCGAGCAGGCCGTGTTTTTCGAGGAACTTGCGCGCGGTCATCGGGTACGAGAGCGGCAGATTGGCTCGCTGCATGGTGATCGGGCGATAGAAGTTGGCGTCAGCCCAAATGTAAATCAGGTGCGACGCGAAAAAGGCGCTGATAAACAGCGCCGCCAGCGGTTTGCCGAAGCGGCGGCGGTTCAGGCTGCGCAGCTTCTGCCAGCTCCAAGTGCCGAACAACATCTCCACCAGGAAGATCACGGGCACGCAGATAAACATCAGCTGCCAGTCGCGCGACAGCTCACTCTGGTCCGGGTTGACCACCAGATCCCACACCACCGGATTGAGGTGCAGGTGGAAATGGGAGAACACTTCGCTGTCGACCAGCAACAGCGTGAGCCCGATGGTGGCCAGCGCGGCGGAAATAAATCGCAGCAGCCGCTGCGACATCACCACGAAGGTGAGCGGGAAGATCACCAGCAAATAGCCGGCGAACACGATAAAGCTGAAATGCCCCAGCAGGCTGACAAAGGCATAGACCCGGCCCAGCAGGGATGCGGGCCAGTCGGTAACAAACAGGTAGCGGCTGCCCAGCCCAAGGGCGAGCAGGATGTTGAATAAGGCGAACCAGTGCCCCCAGCTGATCATCTGGGAGACTTTTTCACGATAACGCTGACGGTTTGTCACCATAAGTCAATATTAATGTGCTTTGTCTTCACGGACAGAAGCCTGCAGGGCTTCCGCGAACGATCTTGCCAGGGTTTTCCGCTGCGCGGGGGCAACGCTGGTGTTGATCAAATTAGTGACCATGTTGCCCAGCACCATCAGGGAAAGATCGGTGGGGGTATGGTGTTTTTCCAGAACATTGACCAGCTCTGAGAGCAGTTGTTCAACGTGTTCGTCACTGTAACGGGATGATTGTGGCATAAAATTGCGCTTAGTAATCTGCAAAGTGCCCTATCTTACCGTATAGGGCAGTGATTTTCCGCTCTTTTATCACTTCCTGTCATTTGGGGAAGGGGGCGCCCGTGGCGGGGCTGCTCCTCGCAGCGCCTTTCCGGTTTGCCGCGGTTTTTAGTATTGCAGGTCGGGGCCTTCAGTGTTTGAATACGCGCCTAAAGAACAGGAGGATTTACCATGAGTCTGGATATCGACCAGATCGCTTTGCATCAGTTGGTGAAACGCGACGAGCAAACGCTGGACGTGGTGCTGCGCGATTCCTTGCTTCCTACCAACGCGGCGGTGGAAGAAATGATGACGGAACTGCATCGCGTCTACAGCGCCAAGAGCAAGGCCTTAGGCCTGTTCAACGAAGGTAGCGAGCTGGCGGAAGCGCTGCGCACCTGCCGCAAGGACGATAAGGACTTTCTGGCCTTCAGCCGCGCGGCGACCGGCCGCCTGCGCGACGAACTGGCGAAGTATCCGTTTGCCGAAGGCGGCGTGGTGCTGTTCGGCCAATACCGTTATCTGGCGGTGGAGTACCTGCTGATCGCGGTGCTGAACAGCCGTAACAGCATGCGCGTCAACGAAGAGCTGGATATCAACACCACGCACTATCTGGACATCAACAACGCCGATATCGTCGCGCGCATCGATCTGACCGAATGGGAAACCAACCCGGAATCGACCCGCTATCTGACCTTCCTGCGCGGGCGCGTAGGCCGTAAGGTCGCCGACTTCTTCATGGATTTCCTGGCGGCGTCCGAAGGGTTGGACACCAAGGCGCAAAACCGCGGGCTGCTGCAGGCGGTAGACGACTACTGCGCCGATGCGCAGCTGGACAAGAACGAGCGCCAGTCGGTGCGCCAGCAGGTGTACAGCTACTGCAACGAACAGCTGCAGGCCGGCGAAGAGATTGAACTGCAGGCCTTGTCGCAGGAGCTGTCGCCGCTCGGCGAGAAAGACTTCATGCAGTTCTCCAGCGAGCAAGGGTATGAGCTGGAAGAGAGCTTCCCGGCGGATCGCGGCACGCTGCGCCAACTGACCAAATTTGCCGGCAGCGGCGGCGGCATCAGCCTGAACTTCGACGCCATGCTGCTGGGCGAACGCATTTTCTGGGATGCGGCCACTGACACGCTGACCATCAGAGGCACGCCGCCGAACCTGCGCGATCAGCTGCAGCGCCGGACCGGCAGCGGCAAGTAAGCGTGCCGAATCGCAGACAATAAAAAACGCCGCAATTGCGGCGTTCTTTATTTCGGCGTCCCGAAAGGTTCGAAAACGTAGCGATTAAACGCGAACGAAGTCGATGTGAGCCAGTTTTGGCTTGAACGGGTGACGCTGTACAGCCTGAACCTTAACTTTGGTTTCTTTACCGTCGATAACCAGAGTTACTGCTTCGCTGTAGAATTCTGGTTTAGCTTCCATGTTCTTAACAGAATCATGGTCCAATTCGATGGAAACTGCAGCTTCTTTGCCACCGTAAACGATAGCTGGGAATTTGTTTGCTGCACGCAGGCGGCGGCTCGCACCTTTACCCTGGTCTTTACGTACTTCTACATTGATAGTGAACATTGTTTTTTCTCTTAAAAGAAAATTTACCCTGCTACAGGCGACCCAAGTAGCAAGTTCGGAAACCCGCTTTAACGCTGGGCAGGCCCAGGTAAAGCGCGCGGCATTTTAACGGAAAGCCGCCCGCAGGGCAACGAAAACCTGCCCAGGTTGGGGACAGTTCGCTCAGGCCAACTGATTGGCGCGGCGGAAACGGCCTTGATAATCGAACACTTTCTCACGCACCTGCCAAAACTGCCCGCGCTTGCGCGCCACCACGAAATCCGGATGGCGCAGCGCCTGCTGTTGCGCCAGCACGTCGGCGGCGGTGTGCCAGGCGAACGGCACGCCCGGCGCGCGCTGATGCGGGCGCAGGAACAGCATCTCGAACGCTTTGCGCTGCGCCGGCGTCTGCAGGCGGAAGCGCTCGCTGGTGCTGGTGCCGTCCTCGTCGTAATAGGTGGCCTTCAGCCATTCGCCCTTGTCGTCGCGGCCGCTCTGCAGTTCCATGCCGCCGCAGCGCAGCACCAGCGCGTCTTTCAGCTTCAGCGCCGCCTTCAGCATGTCATCGGGATCGACCAACACTTCCTGACATTGATGGCAGCGGCGTGCGGCGATATCGTTCTCCGCGCCGCAGTGCGGGCAACTCTTGAACCGGAAGCGGTAATCGCACTGCTCGCGGTGGCCGTCGTCGTCCTCCAGCCAGCCCTGGCAGCGGCGGCCGTAGTGCTCGATGATATCGCCGTTCTCGGTGCACTTGCCCCAGAACAGGTTGGCGAAGCCGCAGGCCGGGCAGAATACCTGCACCGGCTGGCTGTCGCCGTGCGGCTTGCTGACGCCGACTTCCGGCGTGAACAGATCGTGCGGGTTGCCGGCGTAGTCGAGGATCAGGCAATCCTTTTTGTCGGGCGCCAAACGCAGCCCGCGCCCGACGATCTGCTGGTACAGGCTGACGGACTCGGTGGGGCGCAGGATCGCGATCAGATCGACGTGCGGCGCGTCGAAACCGGTGGTCAATACCGCGACGTTGACCAGATAGCGCAGCCGCTGCTGTTTGAACGCGTCGATCAGCGCATCGCGCTCGGCGGGCGGCGTTTCGGCGCTGACCAGCGCGGCTTCGCCGTTCGGCAACAGGCCGTGGATCTCGCGGGCGTGTTCGACGGTGGCGGCGAAGATCATCACGCCTTTGCGATCCTCTGCGTACTCCACGATCTGGCTGATGATGTGCGGCGTGACGCGGTTTTGCCGCTTCAGCTCGCGGTTCAGATCCGCTTCGCTGAACAGGCCGTTGCTCCTGGCCTCCAGCCGGCTGAAGTCATATTGCACGATCGGCATATCCAGCCGCTCAGGCGGCACCAGGAAGCCGTTCTTAATCATGTAGCGCAGCGGCAGCTCGTAGATGCAGTCGCGAAACAGACTGGCGCCGTCGCCGCGGGTGAAGCCATGGTAGTGATACTGGTAAATCCAGCCCTTGCCCAGTCGGTAAGGCGTGGCGGTCAGCCCCAGCAGCCGCAGCTGCGGGTTGGTTTTCTGTAAATGCTGGATGATTTGCTGGTACTGGCTGTCGTCGTCGTCGCTGATGCGGTGGCATTCATCGACGATCAGCAGCGAAAAGGCGCCGTCGAACAGCGGCAGGTTGCGCGCGACGGACTGTACGCTGCCGAACACCACCTTGCCGGCGCTCTCTTTCTGCTGCAGGCCGGCGGCGAAGATATCCGCTTCCAGGCCGTAGGCGCAGTATTTGGCGTGGTTTTGCGCCACCAGTTCCTTGACGTGCGCCAGCACCAACACCCGCCCGCGGGCGCGCTTCGCCAGCTCGGCGATCACCAGGCTTTTGCCGGCACCGGTCGGCAGCACGATCAGCGCCGGTTCGGGGTGCCGCCGGAAATGGTTGATGGTGGCTTCGACCGCTTCCAGTTGGTAGGGGCGTAGGGTAAAGGCCATAAATGAACGCCGTAGGTTGGAATGGGCCGCCGGGAACCGGTTTTGTCACCTCTGTTCCCACAGAAACCGTGACATTTTACGTGCCGGGCGGCCGAAAAATTTCTATTATTATGCCTTCTGCGCGCGCGCGGTGCGAGAAGCGTGAAAATTACCCCTGTCGGGCAACGCGTTGTACCGCTATACTCGTGTGACAGCAATCGCTGTTCCCCCACGCGATTTCCCCCCTGAACCTGCCATTTGCACCCGGTGCAACGGCGGGCGTCATATTTTGGCAATACGATCAATGCGATCATAACAACGACAGGCAAAGCAGATCCCATGCGATTGGACAAGTTTTTATCTCAGCAGTTAGGCATTAGCCGTGCGCTGGTTGCGCGCGAACTTCGGGCTAAACGCGTCACCGTGGACGGTGAGGTGGTGAAGAGCGGGGCTGTCAAACTGACCCCGGAGCAAGAAGTGGCGTTCGACGGCAATCCGCTGCAGCAGCAGAACGGCCCGCGCTATTTCATGCTCAACAAACCGCAGGGTTACGTCTGTTCCACCGACGATCCCGATCATCCGACGGTGCTGTACTTCCTCGATGAGCCGGTCGCGTACAAGCTGCACGCCGCCGGGCGGTTGGATATCGACACCACCGGGCTGGTGCTGATGACCGACGACGGCCAGTGGTCGCACCGCGTCACGTCGCCACGCCACCACTGTGAGAAAACCTATTTGGTGACGCTGGAGCACCCGCTGGCGGAAGACACCGCGCAGCGTTTCGCCGAAGGGGTGCAACTGCACAACGAGAAAGATCTGACGCGGCCGGCGACGCTGGAGCAGGTCGACGAGCACGTGGTGCGCTTGACCCTCAGCGAAGGGCGCTACCACCAGGTGAAGCGGATGTTCGCTGCCGTCGGCAATCGGGTGATCGAGTTGCACCGCGAGCGCATCGGCGCCATCGTGCTGGATGACGATCTGGCGCCGGGTGAATACCGCCCACTGACCGAAGAAGAGATCGCCAGCGTGGGCGCGCCGCACCTGCAGGACTGATAACCGATCATCGATTGCGGCCGATTAAGGAGTCGTGGAACGTGCAACAGAACCGAACCTCTCATCTCGGTTTGATTTTCATTCTGGGCCTGTTGTCCATGTTGATGCCGTTGGCCATCGACATGTACCTGCCCAGTATGCCGGTGATCGCCGCCCAGTTTGGCGTCGAGTCCGGCAGCGTGCAGATGACGCTCAGCGCCTATATGCTCGGCTTTGCCTTCGGGCAGCTGTTCTATGGGCCGATGTCGGACAGCATCGGCCGCAAGCCGGTGATCCTGTGGGGTACGCTGATCTTCGCCATCGCCGGCTGCGCCTGCGCCATGGCGCAATCGATCGATCAGCTGATCGGGCTGCGTTTCCTGCACGGTTTGGCCGCCGCCGCCGCCAGCGTAGTGATCAACGCCTTGATGCGCGACATGTTCACCAAGGACGAGTTCTCGCGCATGATGTCGTTCGTCATTCTGGTGATGACCATCGCGCCGCTGCTGGCGCCGATGATCGGCGGGGCGCTGCTGCTGTGGTTCAGTTGGCACGCCATCTTCTGGACCATGGGCGCCGCGGCGTTGATCGGTTCACTGCTGGTGGCCCTGTTCATCAAGGAGACGCTGCCGAAAGAACGGCGACAGCGGTTCCACCTGCGCACCACGCTGGGCAACTTCGGTTCGTTGTTCCGCCACAAACGGGTGCTGAGCTACATGCTGGCCAGCGCCTTCTCGTTCGCCGGCATGTTCTCGTTCCTCAGCGCCGGGCCGTTCGTCTACATCGAATTGAACCACGTTTCGCCGCAGCATTTCGGCTACTATTTTGCGCTGAACATCGTCTTCCTGTTCCTGACGACGCTGATCAACAGCCGCAACGTGCGGCGGTTCGGCGCGGTCAAGATGTTCAAGCTGGGGCTGCTGGTACAGCTGGCGATGGGGCTGTGGCTGCTGGCGGTGAGCGCTGTCGGTCTGGGTTTCTGGGCGCTGGTGATCGGCGTTGCGGTCTATCTGGGGTGCATCGCGATGATCTCCTCCAACGCCATGGCGGTGATCTTGGATGATTTCCCGCATATGGCGGGCACGGCTTCTTCCTTGGCCGGTACGTTGCGCTTCAGCATCGGTGCGCTGGTGGGAGCGGTGCTGTCGATGGCGCCGGGCAAAAGCGCCTGGCCCATGGTCACCTCGATGGCGCTGTGCAGCATCGTGGCGGTGCTGTTCTATGTTTACGCCAGCCGGCCGCGCGATCGCGCAGCCTGACGTTCTCCCGATTCGGGGCGTTTTGCCCCGCATCGCCTTAGGGTTGCGCCTTGCCATTTCAGGGTGCAACTGGCAATGAAAAATTTGTTGCTAAATATACGCAAGCTAATTAATTGGTCGTTTTCCCCTCTGTGTGCTTTTTGTTAAAAAATTCCGCCATCGTGCCGCCCAATATTCCCCGGGAGGCGCGGCGCTCTGTCGGCTGAACAGCGTGAGCGGTTTGTATTAGGATTGATATAAATCAAGCTATTAGAAGAGACAGTTGCGCTAACGTGGTGGGCTAAATGTTTCTTCATTGTAAAAATATGGCGACGGAAAAGTAGTCGCATTGCAAGAAAAAAGAGTTGAGATCGCTGCGGGAAAGGGTTACATATAACGCAAAAATGCGAGCTGAGTCGCAAAATGCCGTGAAATAACACCGCACGGCGCGCCAAAAAATGGCACGGCATCGGCAAGCACGGGGTCAGGTTAATGGCTAGCGGCAAAATTTACATTTAAATAACATTTGTGCGCGGCAGAGTCGGGAGTCAACGGCTATAACTTAGTAACCCTGTCAGGTAAAAGTGTTTCACCTTTTCAATCTAGGGATTTCATGTGGAAAGTATCCAACTTTCGGTAGTGCATCGCTTGCCGCAAAGTTATCGTTGGCTATCTGGTTTCACCGGCGTGAAGGTCGAACCGATTCCGTTTAACGGAATAGACGAAGATAACAACCTGATTGGTCTGAAGTTACTCAGCCATGAAGGGGCCGAGGCCTGGCAGGTCATGCAACAGCTCAATCTGTCGCTGCAGGAGATTCAGGTCGACTGCGCGATTGTTGAATGGGAAGGGGAACCTTGCCTGTTCGTGCAGCGCAGCGACGAGAGCGCCACCATGTGCCGCCTGAAAAACGTCGGCGCCGCGATCGCCGAACCGCTCAGCGCGCAATACCCTTTCTAAATTCGCCGCTAGTCCGCCAACTGCAGCAGTTGACGGGTATAGTCGGCGGCGGGCGCCGCGAAAATCACCCGGCAGTCTCCCTGTTCAACCACTTCTCCCTGTCGCAACACGATGACCTGGTGGCATAGCGAACGCACCACCTGCAGGTCATGGCTGATGAACAGATAAGCCAGCCGGTGGCGTTGCTGCAGCGATTTCAGCAGCGTCAGGATCTGCGCCTGCACCGATTTATCCAGCGAAGAGGTCGGCTCGTCGAGGATCAGCAACTGTGGCTGCAGGATCAGTGCACGCGCGATGGCGATACGCTGGCGCTGGCCACCGGAAAACTCGGTGGGATAGCGGTGGCGCAACTGCGGGTCCAGCCCGACCTCCTGCAACACCGCGATCACGCGCTGTTCCCGTTGCTCGGCGGTAAGCCGCTGGTGCACTTCCAGCCCTTCGGCGATGATCTGCTGTACGTTCAGGCGCGGGTTCAGGGCGGAATAGGGATCCTGGAAGACGATTTGCATTCGGCTGCGGTAGGGCAGCATCTGCTTCATCGTGAGCGGGTGCAGCGGTTCGCCGTCGAACCAGATGGCGCCCTGAGAGGCCAGCAGGCGCAGCAGCGCCAGCCCGGTGGTGCTTTTGCCCGAGCCGGATTCTCCCACCAGCCCCACGCTTTCCCCGGCGCGCAGCTCGAAACTCAATGACTTCAACGCATAGTGATAATCCACCGTGCGGCGCAGCAGGCCGCGTCGAATAGGGAAGCGCACCTGCAGATCTTCCACCTTGAGCAGCGGCCGCTCGTCGCCGGGGCGCCCGTTGGCTGCGGCAGGCAGCGGCAGCGGTTCACCGACGTCCTCGGCGGCCAGCAGCTGCTGCGTGTAAGGATGTTGCGGCCGGCTGAACAGCTGCGTGCGGGAGTTTTGCTCTACGCAGCGCCCCTGACGCATTACCGCCACGTTATCCGCCAGGCGGCGCACGATATTCAGATTATGGGTGATAAACAGCAACCCCATGCCCATCTCCTGCTTCAGTTCTTGCAGCAGCGTCAGGATCTGCGCCTGGATAGTAACGTCGAGCGCGGTGGTGGGTTCGTCGGCGATCAGCAGTTTTGGGCGGGTCAACACCGCCATGGCGATCATCACCCGCTGGCGTTCGCCGCCGGACAGCTGATGCGGGTAATCCTGCAGCCGGCTCTTGGCCTGACGGATGCCGACGCGTTCCAGGCACTCGACGATCTCTGCGCGCGCGGCTTCGCGCCGCAGGCCGCGGTGCAGCATCAACACTTCCGCCAGCTGTTTTTCGATGGTGTGCAGTGGGTTAAGCGACACCATCGGCTCCTGAAAGATCATCGCGATCTGATTGCCGCGCACCTTGCGCAGCGCCGCTTCCGGCGCATGCAGCAACGAGTCGCCGTTGAACAGGATATCGCCGGCAGGGTAAACCACCGGCGGCGCGGGCAGCAGGCGCAGTATCGACAGGGCGGTGACGCTTTTGCCGGAGCCGGATTCCCCTACCAGCGCCAGCGTTTCCGCCGGCGCGATTTGCAGCGAGAGTTCGTTGACCACCGGCGTGACGGTGTCGCCCTGGCGGAAGGCGATGCTGAGATCTTGAATTGCGAGCAAAGGAGTGGCCATATCAATGCGCCTTGCTGGGGTCAAAGGCGTCGCGCACCGCTTCGCCGATAAAGATTAATAACGACAGCAGCACTGCCAATACCAAGAAGGCGGTGATGCCGAGCCACGGCGCCTGCAGATTGTTTTTGCCTTGCAGCAGCAATTCGCCGAGCGACGGCGAGCCTATCGGCAGCCCGAAGCCGAGGAAATCGAGCGACGTCAGGGTGGTGATCGAGCCGCAAAGGATAAACGGCAGGAAGGTCAGCGTCGCCACCGTGGCGTTAGGCAGCATATGGCGGGACATGATCACGCGATCCGGCACGCCCATGGCGCGCGCGGCGCGGATGTAGTCAAAGTTGCGGGTGCGCAAGAATTCGGCGCGCACTACGCCCACCAGGCTCATCCAGCCGAACAGGATGGTGATGCCGAGCAGCCACCAGAAATTGGGCTGGACGATGCTCGACAACAGGATGATCAGAAACAGCGTCGGCATGCCCGACCACACTTCGATAAATCGCTGCCCCCACAGGTCGAAACGCCCGCCGTAATACCCCTGGGTCGCGCCGACGCACACGCCGATCAGGCTGGAAAACAGCGTCAACGCCAGGCCGAACAGCATCGAAATGCGAAAACCATACAGCACCCGAGCCAGCACGTCGCCGCCGTTGCTGTCGGTGCCCAGCAGGTTATGGCGCGAAGGCGGCGAGGGGAAGGGCACCTCGGTGGCGAAGTTGATGGTGTCGTAGCTGAAACGGATCGGCGCCCAAACCGCCCAGCCGTGCCGTTCGATCTGCCGCTGGACGAACGGATCCTGATAGTCGGCCTCGGTGTTCAGCTCGCCGCCGAAGGCGGTTTCGCTGTAGCTAATCATAAACGGCAGGTACAAGCGGCCTTCATAACGCACCAACAGCGGTTTGTCGTTGGCGATCAGATCGGCGGCCAGGCTCAGGGTGAACAGCACCAGAAAGATCCACAGCGACCAGTAGCCGCGGCGGTTGCGGCGAAAACGCGCCCAGCGCGCCTGGTTGATCGGGCTTAGGCGGCTCATTGGCGGGCCTCGAAGTCAATGCGCGGATCGACCAGGGTGTAGGTGACATCGCTGAGGATGTTCAACAGCAGGCCGATCAGGGTGAAGATATACAGCGTGCCGAACATCACCGGGTAGTCGCGCTGCAGCGTGGCGTCGTAGCCCAGCAGCCCCAGACCGTTGAGCGAGAACATCACCTCAATCAGCAGCGATCCGGTAAAGAACATGCTGATGAAGGTGGCCGGAAAACCGGCGATCACCAGCAGCATGGCGTTGCGGAACACGTGGCGGTACAGGATCTTTTTTTCGTCCAGCCCTTTGGCGCGGGCGGTGGTGACGTACTGCTTGCGGATCTCATCAAGGAACGCGTTTTTGGTCAGCATGGTCAGGGTGGCGAAGCCGCCGATCACCGTCGCCAGCACCGGCAATGTGATGTGCCACAGGTAGTCGGCGATCTTCGCCGGCCACGAGAGAGTGTCGAAGTTGCTGGACACCAGGCCGCGCAGCGGGAACCAGTCGAGGTAGCTGCCGCCGGCGAACAGCACGATCATCAGGATAGCGAACAGGAAAGCCGGAATGGCGTAGCCGATGATGATCAGCGTGCTGCTCCAAGTATCGAATGCGCTGCCGTTGTGGACGGCCTTGCGGATGCCGAGCGGGATCGACACCAGATAGATGATCAGCGTGCTCCAAAGGCCCAGCGTGATGGAGACCGGCAGGCTCTGGCTAATCAGTTGCATCACCGAAGCGCCGCGAAACAGGCTGTCGCCGAAGTCGAAGCGCATATAGTTCCACAGCATGGTGAAGTAGCGTTCGTGCAGCGGTTTGTCGAAGCCGTACCGTTGGGTGATCTCGGCGATCACCTCCGGATCCAGGCCGCGCGAACCGCGATATTGGCCGTCGCCTGCCGCGATGCCCGTCCGGGCATGGCCCAGGCCTTCGCCGACACCGCCGCTGCCAAAACCGCTGCCGTGCCCCAGCTCGATGGCGGCGATGGCCTGATCCACCGGGCCACCGGGCGCGATTTGCACGATAAAAAAGTTGATGGTGATGATCGCCCACAGCGTGGGGATCACCAATAACAGTCTGCGTATCAGATAGGCCGCCATTCCGACTCCTTATTGCCGCTGAGCCGGTAAGCGCGCCGCCTTGTTGACGTCGTACCACCAGTTGTCGAAGCCGATCGCATAGGCCGGGCGGATCGACGGCGTGGAGAATTTGTCCCAATAGGCATAGCGATCGTGGTTGGAGTACCACATCGGCAGCATGTAGTTGTTCCAGGTCAGCACCCGGTCCAGCGCGCGGCCGAGCGGCAACAGGGCTTTTTCATCGCCCTGATGGGCGGCGATTTGCCTGACCAGGCTGTCAACCGCCGGGTCCTTGACGCCGGGGGTGTTATAGCTGGAATCGATGTACTGCGAATCCCAAATGATTTGCAAGTTGGCGCTGGGGAACGGCATTGCCATATACACCGTCGACATCATGTCGAAATCGCGCTCGCGCAGACGGCGGGTGTACTGCGAGGCGTCAATCTCGCGGATTTGCATTTCGATGCCCAACCGCTGCAGGTTGTGGCGGAACGGCAGCACATATTGGAAGTTGCTGCCGCTCAGCAGCATCAATTCAAAGGTGAACGGCTGGCCGGTTTTCGCGTTGACTAACTTTTGATTTTTGACCACCCAACCGGCTTCTTTCAGCAGTTGGGTCGCCTTCAGCAGGTTTTGCCGATCGTTGCCGCTGCCATCGGAGGAGGGCGGTTGGTAGATGCTGGTAAACACCTCTGGCGGTATCTGGCCTTTGAGCGGCGCCAGCAAGGCCAGTTCAGCGGCGTCCGGGTAGCCGCGGGCGGCGTAGGCGGTATTTTGGAAATAGCTGTCGGCGCGCTGATAGGCGTTGTAATACAGCGCTTTGTTCATCCAGTTGAAGTCGAAAGCCAGGCCGATCGCTTCCCGTACCCGACGATCGGCGAACAGCGGTTTTTGCAGGTTAAACGCCAGCCAGCGGGTATTCTGTGCCGCCTGATTGGTTTCGTCCTGTTTGATGATGTAGTTGCGCGCGAAATTACCGCCCTGATACTGGGTGGCCCAGCTCTTGGGCGACGGCTCGATGCGGAAATCATAAGCGCCGGCCTTGAAGGCTTCCAGCGCCACTTTATCGTCCAGGTAATAATCGTAGCGAATGCTGTCGAAGTTATAGCGGCCGCGATTCACCGGTAGGTTGGCGGCCCAGTAGTCGCGCACCCGCTGATAGGTGATGTACTGGCCGAGGCGGTAATCGCCGATTTTGTACGGGCCGCTGGCGAGCGGCGGGGTGCTGAGCGGTTCGTTGAGCTTATGGTTTTTCCAGAAGCTTTCCGGCAATACGCGCAGGCTGAGCAGGCTGAGGATTTGATCGCGATTTGCCTTAGGCAGCTCGATGCGCACCGTCAGCCGGGAAATGGCCTTGACCGTGACGCCTTTGTAAAAGGAGCGAAACTGCGGTACGCCTTCGGTCATGAATTTATTGAAAGTAAAGGCCACGTCGGCGGCGGTGATCGGGCTGCCGTCCTGGAAGCGGGCGCGGGCGTTGATATCCAATTCCATCCAGCGCATGTCGGCTGGGAAACGGGCCGATTCGGCAATCAACGGGTAATAGCTGCCGGGTTCGTCGTCGGAGTTGGTGAACAGCGTATCGTACAGCTCCATCGTGCGCTCGCCGGGTACGCCGCGGGTAGCGAAACGGTTGAAGTTGTCGTAGGTGCCGATGGCCGCCAGCCGTACGTCGCCGCCTTTGGGCGCCGCCGGGTTGACGTAGTCGAAATGGCTGAAGTCGGTGGCGTATTTCGGTTCACCGAGCAGGGCGAAAGCGTAGCTTTCGTTGAGGGCTTCGGCCTGCAGACCGAAACTCAGTGCCGAGAGCACCAGAGCAGCGAAAATGCGCACGGACATCGGACGGTAAGCTCCTGCTGTGGAATAAGGTACAACCTGCGCCCAGCATAACATTCTTCGGGTGGGCGCAGGGTAAAGTTGCCTAAAGATTAACTATTTTTTTCCTGATAATCAAAGACCTGATTAGCATTGCAGTAAGCGACGAAATCATCGATGCTCAGCGGCTTGCTGAAGTAGTAGCCCTGCATGAAGTTGACGCCGTGTTCTTGCAGGAACTGCATCTGCTCGGCGGTTTCCACGCCCTCGGCCACCGTCAGCATTTTCAGCTTTTTCGCCAGCGAGATCACCGCATCCAGCACCGGCGCGGTGACCGTATCCTGGCCGATGGTGTTGACGAAGCCGCGATCGATCTTCAGGTAATCCATGGTGAAGCGCTCAAGATAGATCAACGCGCTGTGCCCGGTGCCGAAATCGTCCACCGCGATCTCGATACCCTGTTTGTGCAGCCAGTCGAACTCCGCCAGCGCGCTCTCTTCTTCCACCATGCCGCGTTCGGTGATTTCAAACACCAGCGTAAAGTAATCGCCCGGCAGCTGCGTCAGTAGTTCATACACGTCCTGATGGAACGACGGCGCGCTAAGGTGGGCGGGGGAAATATTGAGACCGACTTTGCCTCCCCGTGGCAGCGCTTTGGCGAGCTGCGGCGCATCTTCGGCGATCAGCCTGAACAGATGGCGGGTAAGCGGCACGATCAGCCCGTTGCTTTCGGCGTAGGGGATAAAGACATCGGGCGGGATGCGGCCCTCGAGCGGATGCTGCCAGCGGATCAGCGCTTCCAGCCCACCAATGCTGTTGCTGTCGGTATGGAACACCGGCTGGTATTCGATAAAGAACTCGTTGCGCTTGATGCCGCGCAGCAGCGCACGCTCCGGGCTTTGCCGCAACAGCAGCATATAGTAGCAGAGCACGCCAATCATCAGTGACAGCACCAGGCTGCCCAGCAGCGTCAGGCGAATGTCATTGGGCGTCAGTTTCTCGTTGTAGAACAGGATGGTCAGCGGCAGATTGGGCATCGTCAGGGTATCCGCCTTGCCTTTCGGCAGTTGATCGACCGGCATCAGGTTCGGGCTGAAGGTGGTCAGGGCGCGGTTGCCCATCACGATGGCGATGCCCGGCGCCTGTTCGTCATGCGAGGTGAACAGTAAATAGGGCATCAGATCGATGTCCAGCGTAGCGAGGATGCCGGTGGCCTTTTCGCCGGGATGCCGCAGCCAAACCGCCACCGCCGGTTTGTTCGGTACGATCGGCGTGCCCTGCTGCAGCTTCAGATCCAAAGGCAGATCCCAGTCGATTTCCTGGTAGAGATTTTTCATCGGCAACATCATGTCACCGGTGGCGGAAGAGCAATAGGCGTAGCCGCCTTTTACCAACAGGAAGGTGCGCACGCCGCTGGTAAAGGCCGCTTGGTAGGTAATATCCGACTGGCTGGAGAGGCAAGGCTTGTCCAGTAGCGGCATCATTTGCTGCATCACTGCCGTCAGGTGCGAGATATAACCCAGCGTGAATTTTTGCGTACGCGCTTCGACCTTGTGTTGATATTGCGTGCGCTGGTGGTTGATCAAAGAAAGCGTGACCGCAGTGAAGAGCGTAAAAAATACCAGGGCAGCGACACCGCTTTTAGCCAGGCTGCGCTGTCGGTGAGACACGCTGCGGGCAAAAGCTCTTTTCAAGCCCATAACCGAGTCCTCTGCAACCGGGCGTCAGGGGTGTCGCACAGCCGGTTAATGGATTGTGCCAACGGCTTTTTTTTCATTTTTGACTTTTTATCCCGAACCAACCGGCGGCGCCGTTTAAATACGCGGCGTCGCCGACAGAAATATAATGCGCCTATTTTAAGCGGAAACGTTTTAAATAACGCCGGGGCGCCGTTGCCGTCATCTGACGATAATAGGCGAGTTTTTCCTCGACGGCGCGATTTCCTGCCAACAGTTTATCAAAATAACGACGTGCGGCAGTGTTAAGTGGGGAACGGTGACGATAAGGCAGGGATCAATCTTGATGATACCCATTCGACAGCCAAAAAAAACGCCGCCCGTAGGCGGCGCTTATCGCTCGTTTGGTATTCAGGATCTTCAGGGCGTTGCGCCGTCAGCCGTTGGTCAACACTCGGCGTGCTTCTCGATAACGTTTATTCCAATAGTTATCGGTCAGCTTGGAAATCATGACGCCACTGCTGGTAGAAGCGTGAACGAACTGATCGTTACCTAAATAGATGCCGACATGGCGCCCGGTAGAACCGGCGCGGAACAGCACTAAATCGCCGGCGCGCAGCTTGGTGCGCTGGATTTTCTTGCCGAGATCTTCCTGTTCATAGGTAGAACGCGGTAAATCCATACCGAACTGTTCGCGGAAGGTGCGCTGTACAAACGCCGAGCAATCGATGCCGCGCTTGGTGTCACCGCCTAAGCGGTAGCGAACGCCTTTCCAGTCCGCGTACTGATCCATAATCTTTGACTTGACGTCAACGTTGCGGACCATCGCTTCGAATTCATCCTGAGAGGCTTGCAGTAAAAGACCGTCTTTGTCATTAACTGCACGCATCTCAGTTTGTGCGTTATTCAAGTTCGAAGTGTGAGTCGAGCTGCACGCTGACAGCATAACCGCAGCGGCAATTGCAGGGACTACCCGCAAAAAATATCTCAGAAACGGTTGAGATTTGACCATTGTTGTTGTTTTCCCTTGAAGTCCTTAACGACGAAAGTCGCTACCTGAAAAATGCCAAACGGAACGAGCCTAGTCCGCACCTGTTGCATCGACAACCAGTTACCGTTGAAAACGTGCGAGAACGCACATTTTTATCGGATTCCATACTGATTCGACTTAAACCAGGCACAAACGCATCTGAGATTACCGGAACAAATAGGGGATTGCGAGCCTTTTTCCCGTCTTTTTTATATGAATTTGTGATGTAACATAATGTAAATCTTCATATAAAAAACGCCAATTGTCCGATGTATGAATCTGGCGTGAAATCAGGTTGCAAAAGCGTTAACGACTGGTGGCGACATTTTGCGCTCGGCGAAGGGGGAAAGGCCGGGAGGCGGGCACCTCCCGGTATGAGTCATAAATGCATATTATGGTTGGCTGGGACGGTGCTTGCCGGGCAACAGGCGGTTCAACCGATCGACGATCCAGTCGCTGCAAGGCGTCATCAGCACCCAGCTGGCACCAACCAGCACCACGGACAGCGAGCCGACGGCGATATCGGTAAACCAGTGGGCGCCAATCATCACGCGTGGCAATGAGAAGACCAGCGTAATCAGCAGGGCGATGGCAAAGGCGCCGCGGCCGAAATAGCGCAGCATAAAGCAGGAAAAAATAATCAGCATCATGCCGTGGTCGCCGGGGAAGCTGTCGCCGGAAGCGTCCTTAGTGGGGATGCCGGTCAGTTCGCTGACGCGATTGATATTGTCAAAGGTCAGGGTGGGGCTCGGATGCTTCACCGGCAGCAGATGGCCAAGCTGGTTCAGCACCACGGCGGTCAGCAGCATCACCACGCCGGTGATCACCAGACGGCGGCGGCCGGCGGCGTCCTGCTTCAGATAAAAGTACAGATACAGCAGCCCCATGGCGAGCAGCGAGATCGCGTCGAACGCGCGGTTGTTGGTGATGGCGACCAGGTGCAAAAACGCCGGGTCGGTGGCCAGATGGCGGTTAAAGAAGAAGAAGATCGCCGAATCCAGGGTAAACCAGCCGCCGTGATTGGCCGGCAGGAACCAGGACAGAAACAGCGCAACGCCCAGTAAATTGAAGAAGAGAATGAAGGGTAAATTGCGGCGTGTCATGACATAAACCTGTTGGAAAAATGAAAACGAAACAAAACCCGGTTGCCCTGCGACAACCGGGGGGCAACGGTACGGGGTTTAACTTAAACGAATCTTAAACAAGGCGGATTGCAGGGCGTTCCAATCGGCATTTTCGCTGTGGATCAGTTCAATTCGGCTGTCGAGCGGTGCGAGCGGGCGGGTTTCGATGTTGAGATCCTGCCCCTGGCGATTGATCAGCAATGTGCCTTCGGGGATGCGCACCACGCCTTTGATTCGTTCGACCGGCGCCAGCCGCACCCACTCCATGAAACCGACGGTATCGAACCGGGTGTCGCCGTCAAAAATCCAGCCGCAGCTGGTGAAGCCTTGCCCTTCGTTCAGCGCTCGCCGCCAACGGGCGTGTTCCGGCAGCCGCAGCGCCGCCAGCCCCTGCTTTTTCGCCTGACCATGATGATGCTGCGCGTCCGGCAATTCTGTACGATTTGTGCGAGGAAGTGACAACAGCGCGACATCTGCTTCGCCTTGCGCGATGGCGTAGCAGGGCCGCTGCAGCGAATCTTGCGCCCTCCAGGCTTCCAGCGCCAGTCTGTCTTGCGGTTGATAGGTGTCGTTTTTGCTGGCCAGAATAACGTCGGCCGCGGCCAGCTGATCGCGGAAATTTTCGTTGTCGCGGTAGCGGGGTTGGCTAAGCTGGCGGGCATCCAGCAGGCACAGCGTGGCCTGCAGATCGATCCAGCCGGCATAGCTCTCCTGGGTCAGCAGTGACAGGATTTGCTTCGGGTGTCCTAGCCCGGTCGGCTCGATCAGCAGCCGGTCCGGTTTGGCCTGTTGCAACAGCATATTCAAGCCCACCTGCATCGGCAGGCCGTTGACGCAGCACATGCAACCGCCGGGGATCTCTTTGAGCACCGCGCCGCTGTCCGCCAGCAGCGCGCCGTCGATGCCGATCTCGCCGAATTCATTGACCAATACCGCCCAGCGTTCATGTTCGGGTTTATGAGCCAGCAAATGGCGGATAGTGGTGGTTTTACCGCTGCCGAGGAAACCGGTAATCAAATTGGTTTTGGTCATTAATCATTCCTGGCGCAAAAATTAACCTGCTTAATAAATGAGTTACGCAGCCGTATCGGTGAAACGACCGCGATTTAATTTGTGCTCTATCTCGCAAATTTTGCATGTCACCCTGCGCTTTTCAACCGATAAAATCCACCTTTCTTTGCAAGAAAATTCTTAGATAAAACCCTGTATTAGATACGGTTAACTTTTGTTAGTAGCTTGTTTTTACATTGTTAATGACGCGATTAACGATCAAATCCTGTCCCTTTCCTTGCGATTATTCCTAACAAGATCCTCTATGGTTAAATTGGCTTAACTAAAAATGAGGTTGCCATGAATACCTTTCGGTTATTTTTGATCGTAGGAATGTTGTTTTCATGGACGGCAGTGAGTCAGGCAGGAGTGGCCGGCGGGGTAATTCGCTTCGTCGGCTCTATCGTTGAAAGTCCTTGCACGGTCAAGATTGCAGATTCTAAGGCGAATACGCAATGTTACCGCAACGGCCAGCATTATCAGGCCCAGCAAGCGTTGTCAGGTTTTGATACTACACGCAAAGAACTTCCGCTGAATCTTGGCACAACCGAAATGAAGTGGGTAGACCAACAGAAGAAACTTGCTGTTATGACGGTCGTTTATCGTTAAGTCGTTCCGCCATGCCGGCGTAACGTTACGCCGGCATGGTTATTCTCGGTCTTGCAGGCTCCTCACCGCATCACCCAATGCTTTACCGTTTCACGCGCACCGCGATCGCGCAGTGACAAATAGGCTTGCGTCACTGCGTCGGTAAACCCCCCATGCGTCGCCAGCGCTTCGCCGAACACCGGTTTGAGCGCCAGCAGCGCCGTTACGCGCCGCCGATCGTCCGGCGTGGCGGCGACAGTCTGTTGCAGCACGTCTGCCAGCGGATCGCGAATGTCGATCGGCTGTCCGGCGTCATCGACGCCGCCGATGTAACGCATCCAGCCCGCCACGCCCAGCGCCAGCCCGCTATAGTCGCCGCCGTGCCGCAGATGCCAGCGCACGGCGTCCAGCAGACGCTGCGGTAGCTTCTGCGAACCGTCCATGGCGATCTGCCAGGTGAGGTGTTGCAGCGCCGGATTGCTGAAGCGCGCGATAAGCTGTGCGGCGTAGTCGGCCAGACTGATGCCGGTGACGCTCAGCGTCGGGGCCTGTTCGTCCAGCATCAATCGCAGGGCGGCGCGACGGTAGTGCTCATCCGCCATGCACTCGTTGATATAGCGGTAGCCGCCCAGGTAGCCGAGATAAGCCAGGAACGAGTGGCTGCCGTTCAGCATGCGCAGCTTCATGTGTTCAAACGGCAGCACATCGCTGACCAACTGGGCGCCGGCCAGCTCCCACGCCGGGCGTCCGGCGACGAAGTTGTCTTCCACCACCCATTGAATGAAGGGCTCGCAGGCGATGGCGCATTCGTCGCGCACGCCGCCCAGCGCGGCGGCGATCTCATCCAGCGTGGTCGGCGTGGCGGCCGGCACGATGCGGTCCACCATGGTGCAGGGGAAGGTGGCGGCGGCGACGATCCAATCGGCGAGCGACGGATCCCGCGCCTGCGCCAGATCGAGCACCGCCCGACGCAGCACGTGGCCGTTCTCCGGAATATTGTCGCAGGAGAGCAGGGAAAAGGCGGGCAGGCCGCGTTCGCGCCGCAGCCGCAGCGCCTCTACCACAATGCCGGGCACGGTCTGCGGCTGATGCGGCGCCGCCAGATCGGCGACGATCCCCGGATGCTGCCAATCCAGTTGCCCGTTGCCGGGCTCGATGCAGTAGCCTTTTTCGGTGATGGTCATCGAGACGATTGCCACCTGCGGCTCTGCCAGCTTCTCCAGCACTGCGGCGATGCCCTCCAGCTTGCGGTGCAGGCTTTCATGCACCGCGCCGATCACAATGGCCTGATGGCCGTCCGCGCCTTTCTCCAGCACGCTGTACAGATGATCCTGCTGCCGCAGCGCCTCAAACAGCGGCACGCCGCCAGACAGGCTGATTTCGCAAATGCCCCAGTCGCCGCCCTGGGCGTTCAATACCCGATCCGTCAGCAGCGCTTGATGTGCGCGGTGAAACGCGCCGAAACCCAGGTGCACGATACGGCTGCGCAGGGCACGGCGATCATAGTTCGGTTGCCGGACGGTGCCCGGTAGCGGGGTGTTGGCGATCGTTTTCATCTCATCTCCAAAGCGTGTAGGACAGCTGGCGGGCCACTTGCATCAAGTTAGCGGACCAGTTTGCCGCCGTATGGGCAGGATGGCGCTGGCGATAAAAAACTGCGACCAGTGTAGGTCTGTCGACAGGTTAAAGGAATTGGTCAGTCCAAAATAAGCCAAAATCGTGAAGTGGATCAACCAATGCGCGGTTCACTTTTGACAGCGCGTTGCGAAAGAGTACCTTAAAGATAACTGACATCTACGTTAAACTGGTATAACAGCATCGCGATGCGAGACAGGCATAAGGACAAAACATGGAACAAACATGGCGTTGGTATGGCCCGAACGATCCGGTCTCTTTGGATGATGTGCGTCAGGCCGGGGCGACCGGAGTCGTGACGGCGCTGCATCATATCGCGAACGGCGAAGTCTGGCCGATCGACGAAATCCGCGCGCGGCAGGCGCTATTGGCGGAAAAGGGGCTGGTGTGGTCGGTGGTGGAGAGCGTGCCGGTGCATGAGGAGATCAAAACCCACAGCGGCGACTGGCAGCGGCATATCGCCCATTACCAGCAGACGCTGCGCAACCTGGCGGCCTGCGGCATCGATACCGTCTGCTACAACTTCATGCCGATCCTCGACTGGACGCGTACCGATCTGGCCTATTTGCTGCCGGACGGCGCCAAGGCGCTGCGTTTCGATCAGATCGCCTTCGCCGCGTTCGAGTTGCATATCCTGCAGCGCGCCGGCGCCGAGGTGGACTATACGCCGCAAGAGCGCAGTCAGGCGGCAGCCTATTTCGCCGCCATGAGCGAGGAGGAGAAAGCCACGCTGACCGGCAATATCATCGCTGGCCTGCCGGGAGCGGAAGAAGGCTATACGCTGGATCAGTTCCGCCGCCGCCTGGCGGAATACGACGGCATCGACAAGGCGCAATTGCGCGAAAACATGGCGGTCTTTCTGCGCGCCATCGTGCCGGTGGCGGAAGAGGCCGGCATCCGGCTGGCGGTGCATCCCGACGATCCGCCGCGGCCGATCCTCGGCCTGCCGCGCATCGTCTCCACGATTGAAGACATGCAGTGGCTGAAGCAGACCGTCGACAGCATTCATAACGGCTTCACCCTGTGCACCGGTTCCTACGGCGTGCGCGCCGACAACGATCTGGTGCGGATGATTGAAACCTTCGGCGATCGCATTCACTTCACCCACCTGCGCGCCACCTGCCGCGAGGAGAACCCGAAAAGCTTCCACGAGGGGGCGCACCTGCAGGGCGATGTGGACATGGTGGCGGTGATCGAAGCGATCCTGACCGAAGAGCTGCGTCGGCAACGGGCCGGCGATCGGCGGCCGATCCCGATGCGCCCCGATCATGGGCATCAGATGCTGGACGATTTGAAAAAGAAAACCAATCCGGGCTATTCGGCCATCGGGCGGTTGAAAGGGCTGGCGGAGCTGCGCGGCGTCGAGCTGGCGCTCAAGCGGCGCTTTTTCCCGGAATTGCCGTAGCGGAAAATGAAACGGGGCCGAGACTCGGCCCCGCTGGCGCGACTAGTCAGCGCGGCTCATGTAGCGGCGTTCGGCGATATGAATGCGAATTTTGTCGCCGGCGCTGAGGTATTCCGGCACGTGGATCACCAGACCGGTCGCCATGGTGGCTGGTTTGTTGCGGGCGCTGGCGGAGGCGCCTTTGATGCCCGGCGCGGTCTCGACGATTTCCATATCTACGGTCTGCGGCAGCTCCAGCGCCAGCACCTGGCCATCCAGCGTCAGCACCTGCATGCCCGGCAGGCCGCCTTCCGGAATGAACAGCAGCTCGTCTTCGATCTGGTCTTTCTTGAAGATGTACGGCGTGTAATCTTCGTCATCCATAAACACGTATTCTTCGCCGTCGATATAGGAGAAGTTCACCTTGCGGCGCGACAGGGAAATGGTGTCCAGGATATCGTCGCCCTTGAAGCGTTCTTCCACTTTCAGGCCGGTGCGCACGTCGGAGAAGCGCATTTTGTACAGGGTGCTGGCGCCGCGGGCGCTCGGGCTCTGCACGTCGATATCTTTTACCAGCAGCAGCTTGCCGTTGTAGCTGATCGCCATGCCGCGTTTAATTTCGTTAGCTCTTGCCATTTCAATTCATCCGCAATGAAGAGTATTAGAGAAGTTGCGACAAGGTACTCGCGCCACCGATTTCAGGCAATAGCCCGGCGCAAAAACAGTGCGGGAAAGGGAGGGCGGCCGCCCTCCCGTCGGGGATTAGTGGAAGACCGGCAGCAGGCCGAAAAGCGACAGAATATGCGCGGCGGCGTTGATCAAGCCGAACAGGATGACGAACAGGATCACGCCGTTACCGCCCGGTGCGCGGTAACCCGCCTGCGGATAGCGGCGGCGGCTGGCACGCGCCATCAGCGCCGGCACGATCACCGCCCAGATGGTGGCCGCCAGCCCGGCAAAGCCGATGGCGTACAGAAAACCGTTCGGGAACAGCAGCGCGGCCAGGGTCGGCGGCACAAAGGTCACCAGCGCGGTCTTGCTGCGCCCGACGGCGTCGTCCTTAAACTTGCAGAAGTCCGCCAGGTAGTCGAACAGGCCCAGCGACACGCCGAGGAACGAGCTGGCCAGCGCCATATAGGAGAAGGCGTTCAGCAGTTGGCTGACGGTCTGGCTGCTGGAGACGTTGCCCATTTGCTTGAGCAGGCTGCCGATATTGCCGCCTTCGGCGATCACCTGCTTAAAGGCATCGCGCGCGATATTGCCCTGAATCACATACTGCCACAGGATGTAGATAGCCAATGCCAGCAGGGTGCCGTACACCAGGCTGCGCACCACGGAGCTGCTGTCCTTGTGGTAGTACTTCACCAGCCCGGGAATGTTGCCGTGGTAGCCGAACGAGGTCAGCAGGTAAGGCAGCGCCGCCAGGGCGTAAGGCAGATAGCTGGCCTGGTCATCGTCGGTGTTGAACAGCACCGCGGGCTGCACGTGGGTGAACATGTCGCCCACGGACATCACGAAGGTGATCACCATGCCGCCGATCAGAATGGTGCTCAGGCGGTCGACCGCGCGGGTGGAGAGCCAGACGATAAACGCCACGACCAGTGCGAAGACCAGGCCGGCGGTGGTCTGGCCGACGCCGACGATGCCCTCCAGCGTATGCGCGATGATCGAACCGCCCGCGGAGATATAGGCGTAGGTCAGGATGTACAGCACGAACGCCACCGACAGGCCGTTCACGGCGTTCCAGCCTTTGCCCAGCAGATCCTTGACCATGGTGTTGAAGCTGGCGCCGCTCGGGTAGTGCAGCGTGGCTTCGAGGATCATCAGGCCGGAAAGCAACATGCAGGCCCAGGTATACACCAGCAGCGCGACGGAGCCGCTGAACCAGACACCGGAAGTGACGATCGGAATGGAAAACATGCCGGCGCCAACGGCGGTTCCGGCAATGATCATCGCGCCGCCGAGGACGGAAGGGCGGGCCAGCTTCTGGATGGTGTCCGTAGACATGCGTGCTCCTGATGGAAGAAGTTCTTTTGTACTAGCTCAATGGTACATTGGTGCATGGCGCATGTAAAGCGGGGGGATTGCACGTTTCACGCGTTTTTGTCTTTAAATTGCGGCTTTTTGGGCGTTTACTCGCCAGGCGGCGAATCAGGCGGCGAATCAGGCGGCGAATCAGGCGGCGAATCAGGCGGCGAATCAGGCGGGGTAAGACGGTTGCGGGACGAGTGTAAAGATCGCAGGGGCGCAGGGATTCTGCTGGCGGCCACCGCGCGCGGCTGCTATTGTCGCGCTTCTTTTCCCCAGCCCACCAGGAGTAGCGCTGATGGACTGTCGCAGCGACTGCGGCGCCTGCTGTATCGCGCCGTCAATATCCAGCCCGATCCCCGGCATGCCGAACGGTAAGCCCGCCAATACCCGCTGCATTCATCTGGATGAACAGCTGCGCTGCGGCCTGTTTCATTCGCCGCTGCGGCCGAAAGTGTGCGGCAGCCTGCAGCCGAGCCGCGATATGTGCCACGATCACCGCGATCAGGCGCTGATCTACCTCGCCAGGCTGGAAGCGGACACCGCGCCCTAAACTTCCCTCAGCTTCCACAGACACAGCGTCGCACCTGCCGCCATCGCCAGCGCGGCGTAAAATACCGCATGGTAGTTCCAGATTTCCGCCACCGCACCGGCGATGGCGCCGGCAATGACCCAGCCGACCCGAATGGTGTTGGTGAACAGCGTGGTGGCCGTGCCGGCCTGGCCGGGCATCAAATCCTGGAAGTAGAGCATGCCGATCCCCGCCAACACGCCGATAAACGCCGCATTCAGCAGCTGCAGGGCGATGAGTTGGACACTGCCGGTGATAAACAGCAGGCTGCAATAGAATAATACGCCGGCGACGGCAGCACCTAGCATCAAACAACGCTTGCCGCAGCGTTTCGCCACCAGACCGGCGATCAGCATGATCGGGATTTCCAGCCCGGCGGCGGTGCCCATCAGCACGCCGACCAGCCGCTCCGGCAGCCGCAGTTCGTGCACCATATACAGCGGCATGTTGATCAGGTACATGCTGTTGGCGGTCCACATCAAAGTGCTGGCGCCAAACAGCAGTAGCGCATCGCGGCGATGCTGGCGCGGTGCGGCCAGGGGCGCACTCGCCGCGGCAGTTTTCGGCATGGAAGGCAGCCGTTTCCACACCAGCAGGCCGCACAGCACAAAGGCCGCCGCGCCCGCCAGATACATGGCCTTGAAGCCGAAGCCCAGCGCCAGCGCGAAGGCGATCGGCGGGCCAATGACCCAGGCGAGCGAGACCTGGGCGCGCATGATGGAGGTGAACATGACCGCCTCGCGGCCGGTGCGATCGGCGTGTTCGCGCGCCAGAGCGAACATTTGCGGGTTAGCGGTGGAGCCGAAGCTGGTGAGCAGCACGCCGACGAGCAGCAGCAGGTAATAGTTGCGGCTCCAGGCGAACAGCGTGAACCCCAGCGCCCCCAGCATACAGCAGAGGAAGATCAGTGATTTGCGGTCGCCTTTTTTATCCGAGCGGCCGGCGAGAAACTGGCTGACCAGAATGCCGATCACCGCGCTGCCGGTAAAGAACAGCCCAACCAGCGCCGGCCGCACCTTGACTTCGGTTTCCAAAAACAGGCTCAGCGTCGGGGTTTGCAACGCACCGGCGATGCCGGTCAGGAACGCCACCGCCAAAAAGGCCAGCGAAGTGAGATCGGGCGCGCGTCGCGTTACTGCGGATGAAGTCGGCATGGTGGTTGAGAATTCGTCGAAAAAGGAAGGTCGCGCGCATCATACGCCCGTTGAAATGAAACGCAAACCGCTCCTTTGCGGCGAAGGGTAAACGGATATGTCGCGCGGCGACGAGAAAAAAGGGGCGCGTTGCGCCCCCTTGCTTGCCGGTAAATCAGGCGCCTTGCGGCACCGCGTGCGCGGTATTTTTCAGCGCCGGCCCCTGATATTTCTCGATCTGCAGCTGCGCCATCTGCCCGCAGTTGCCCTGCGCCAGGCTGGAAGAGCCGATGTCGAAGGTCAGGCAGTTGACGTTACCGTTCTTGCACAGCGAGCCGGGCTGCGCCGGATCGGCCGGATCGAACCAGGCGCCTTCGCTGATGCGCACCACGCCGGGCCGCACGTCTTCGCTGACCACCGCGCCCACCAGGATCTGGCCGCGATCGTTGTACGCCCGTACCAGATCGCCGCCACTGATGCCGCGCGGCTGCGCGTCCTGCGGGTGGATCAGGATCGCTTCACGATCCGCTACCGCGTATTTCTCGCGCAGCGGCGTGTTGTCGAGCTGAGAGTGCAGCCGGTTGGTCGGGTGCGCGGTATTGAGCGACAGCGGATACTTGGCCGCTTCGGGCCCGCGATACCACTCGTGCGGCGGCATCCAGGTCGGGATGCCGGGGCAATCCGCATAATGCATTTTGGCGATCGCGTCGGAGTAGATCTCGATCTTGCCCGACGGCGTGCCCAGCGGGTTCAGCAGCGGGTTGTCACGATAATCGGCGAAGCGCACCCACTGCTTATTGGCCTCGGGCACCGGGAAACGCACGTAGTTATTGGATTGCCAGAACATGTCGAACGGCGGCAGCGCCACCCGCGCGGCGCGCGCCTGGTTTTTCATGTCGTCATACATGCCTTTCAGCCACTGGGTTTCATCCTTGCCCTCGGTAAAGGCCTCCTGCACGCCCAGCCTGGCCGCCATCGCCGAGAAGATGTCGAAGTCACTGCGCGATTCGTGCTGCGGCGGCACGCATTGATGCATCGGGAACACATAGAGCTGCGAATAGTCACCCCCCATCTCCAGATCGTTGCGCTCGTAGCTGGTGGTGGCCGGCAGCACGATATCGGCATGCTTGGCGGTGGCGGTCCAATAAGGTTCGTTGACCACGATGGTGTCCGGCCGCTGCCAGGCTTTGACCAGGTTATTGGTGTCCTGATGCTGGTGGAAGGTGTTACCGCCCGCCACATACACCATTTTCACCTCGGGGTAGGTGACCTTGGCGCCGTTGAAGTCGATGGTTTTGCCCGGGTTGCTCAGGCATTCGGCGATGCGCGCCACCGGGATCGGCGCCGGCGAGTTTTTTGGCGCATTGCCGGCGGAGATGCCGGCGATGATGCCACCCTTGGCGGTTGGGCTGCCGCCGGACGAATAGTGGTAGCTGAAGCCGAAGCCGCCGCCCGGCAGGCCGATTTGGCCGAGCATCGCCGCCACCGTCACCAGCAGCCAGTGCTGCTGTTCGCCGTGGTGCTGGCGCTGAATGCCCCAGCCGCCCATGATCATGGTGCGGCTCTTCGCCATCTCGCGCGCCAGCGCGCGCAGCGTGTCGGCATCGACGCCGCTGATGTCGGCCGCCCATTCGGCGGTTTTCGCCACGCCGTCGCTCTCGCCCAGCAGGTAGGCCTGGAACTTGTCGAAGCCGACGGTGTAGGTTTTCAGGAAGTCCGGGTTATGCAGCTTCTCGGTCAGCAGCGTGTGGGCGATGCCGATCAGCATGGCGCCGTCGGTGTAAGGGCGCGGGGCGATCCACTGCGCATTGACGAACTTGGCGCTGTCGTTGTGCACCGGATCGATGCTGATCACCCGGGTGCCTTTTTTCTTCAGCGCTTCGAAACCGGTCTGGCCGACGTGATCCGGCACGTTCCAGCTGTTTTTCAGCGTGACCATCGGGTTGCAGCCCCACAGGATCACCAGCTCGCTGTTTTCGATCACGTTCGGCCAGGCGGTCTGCTGTTCGTAGACCTCCATCGAGCCGACCACGTGCGACATGATCACCTGCGCCGCGCCGGTGGAGTAGTCGCCGGCGTAGCCGAGGAAGCCGCCGGTCAGGTTCATCAGGCGCTGCAGCAGCGTGCGGCTGTTGTGCAGCATGCCGACGCTTTTCCAGCCGTAGGAACCGGCGTAGATCGACTGCGGGCCGTGATCTTTCTGCAGGCGGGTGATCTCATTGCACACCAGCTCGGTCGCTTTATCCCAGCTGACGCGCACCCACTCGTCGCGGCCGCGCAGCTCGGTACGGCTGCCGGGGCCGCCTTCCAGCCAGCTTTTACGCACCATCGGGTATTTGATGCGGTTCTCGGCGTGCACCTGATAAGGCGCCATGGTGATCAGCTCATTGGGATACGGATCGTCCTGCACCGGCTGCACGCCGACCATCTTGCCGTCCTGCACGATGGCCTCAAACGCGCCCCAGTGGGCGCCGGTCAGGATGCCTTTTTGCGCCTGACGCAAGACGATGAACTGCGGCAGCGCTTCGCTGATGGCCTGCGCCAGTGCCGCTTTGGGCCATAAGCCCGCCAGCAGCGGGGCGGCGGTCAGCGCGGCGGCGCCGGTCAGAAAGCGGCGGCGGCTCATGGTTAACGGTTGTTGGTTGCTCATTGCGCTTCTCCCTTAAAGCTTGGCCGGTGCGGCAGGTGGCATGTCGCTGGCGTGTTTTTGTACGTATTGTGTCAGCACGCGCAGCTGTTCCTGCGTCAGCGAGGTGCGCGGTGCCATGCCTTTGATGACGCCGATCCATTGGTTGGCGTTGAAGCGATCGAGCGCGGTCAGCCCGTGACAGCCGGTGCAGTTGGCCGACATCATGTCCGCGGCGTAGCGCCAGATTTTTTGCTGATCGTCGATCAGCTGCTTGCGCGGCAGCCACACCTGCAGAGAGACCTGATGCCAGACCAGGCCGGTTTCCGCATCGGTCTGGGTGGACGCGGTCTTCAGCTGTTTGCGCGCGTCTTCACCCAGCAGCACGCTGAGGATGCGCTTGCCCTGCGCGGCGTAGAACACTTCGCTGACCCCGTCTTGCTGCCAGCCGCTCACGGTGGCCAGCACCTTGTCGCCCTCCTGTTTCACCACCTGCACTTCGGTGGACGGCATCAGGTTGCCGGCATTATGGCTGTCGTCTGCGCTGAGGAAGAACGGTTCGGTGGCGATGGTGTAGAGGGTGGTGGCGCCCGGTGCGGTCAGCGCTGCGGCCTTGGCCAGCTCGGCGGCGCCAGCCTGGGTTTCGCCGCTCATGTCCGGCAGGATGTGGGCCACGCCTTTATGGCAGTCGATGCAGGTTTCGCCCTGTTTGATCGCCACCGGGTGCTGCAGGCGCGCCTCAGGGCGCTGGGCGGTGATGTCCATGGCGTCGTAGCTGTGGCAGGAACGGCAGGTGGCCGAATCGTTTTCTTTCAGCGTCTTCCAGACCGACTGCGCCATCGCCAGCTTGTGCGCTTCGTATTTTTCCGGCGTATCGATGGTGCCGACCATCTCGCCGTAGATGTCTTTTACCGCGCGGATCTTGGTCCACAGGTAATCGATCGGCTGATGGGGGACGTGGCAGTCGGCGCACTCGGCGCGGATGCCCTTGGTGTTTTGGAAGTGGACGCTGCCCTGATATTCGGCCAGCGGTTGTTGCATGGTGTGGCAGGAAACGCAGAAGGCGGTATCGCTGGTTTTATGGAATACGGTGGCAGTCCCGGCCAACAGCGCCGCGCCGAGGATAATCCCCAGCAGCAAAAGCCATAACCATCCCCACCGGCGCTTTTTTTCAAAGCCAGTCAGTTTTTTGCTCATGGTAAACCCGCTTATAATTATGAATTTAAAATAAAATCTTGCCAAAATGCCACCGACCGGAGGTCAGAATGCCACGTCGATTGCAGGGGTAATAATAGAAGAGGGTTAACCCCATGGGGTTATCCGTAGTCAAAAAAATGGTTTATATCGCAAAAAATAGCGTTATATTCTAATTTATATAGCGGTGGGGCGGCGCAGCACGCGCTCGCGATGGGTCAGGCCGTGGGCAGATAGGCCTGGCCGCTCAGCCACAGGCGGATCGCTGTGCGGCTGGCTTCGAAATGGGGTTCCGGCAGAGAGTCTGGCGCGCACCAACGCCATTCGGCGCATTTTTCGGGTTCTTTCAGCTCCGCTTCGCCGCCGGGGTGATCCACCTGCAGGCAGATAGACACGGTGTGTTTGCCTTCGGCGTGCCAGGTTTGCAGATTGTTGCTGACGCCAACGAAGCGCGGCGGATCGATGATCAACCCGGTTTCTTCGGCAATTTCGCGCTGGGCGCACTGCTCGAAGGTTTCACCGGCATCCAGATGCCCGCCGGGGATCGACCAAAAGGGCGCGTGGGAGCCGCAGCGTTTGCCCAGCAAAATCTCGCCTTGCGGGTTGACGATGATCACCCCGACGCCCGTCACTACATTCATGCTTTTCTCCGTCAGCAAAGTTTCAGCACAGTATGTCATTTTGCCCCGGCGCTGACCAATGCGCCGATGAAAGTGTGCGTAAGCTCAAAAATCTGCAATGGCGAAAGGGAGAAAGCTTGCTTTCATCTTGCGCTGCTTACACACTCCTTGAAACGTTTCAGCGTTATCCGACCGCTTGTGGGCAGCGGGTAACGCTCCTTTTTCTCAATAAAGCTGAAACGATTCAATTCAGCAGGAGAGGAGAATCATGTTCCAGTTGTCACCGCAAGACATTCATCTGGGCGCCGCTGCCGCCGATAAGCAGGGGGCCATCCGTCAGGTGGCCGCCGCGCTGACCGAAGCCGGCTGCGTCAGCGCCGGTTACGTGGACGGCATGCTGCAGCGCGAACTGCAGACGTCCACCTATCTGGGCAACGGCATCGCCATTCCGCACGGCACCACCGATACCCGCGATCTGGTGTTGAAAACCGGCGTGCAGGTGTTCCAGTTCCCGCAGGGCATCGCGTGGGGGGAAGGCCAGACCGCCTATGTGGCGATCGGCATCGCCGCCCGTTCCGACGAGCATTTGGCACTGCTGCGTCAGCTCACCCACGTGCTGAGTGATGACAGCGTGGCGGAGCGGCTGGCGAAAACCACCTCCGCGGAAGAGCTGCGCAGCCTGTTGATGGGCGAACAGCAGAGCGCTGAATTCCAGTTCGACGTTTCGCTGATTGCGCTCGACGTCGCGGCCGACAGCCTGATGACGCTGCAGGCGCTGAACGCCGGCCGTCTGCAAAAAATCGGGGCGGTCAACGCGCAGTTCGTCAGCGATGTCATCACCCGCAGGCCGCTGAATCTGGGGCAGGGCATTTGGCTGAGCGACAGCGTTGAAGGCAACCTGGCCAGCGCGGCCACCGTCAGCCGCCCGGCGCAGGCTTTCGTGGAAGACGGCGAGCCGGTGGCGCTGCTGCTGACGGTGTCGGTCGCCGACGCGCAGCCGCTGGCGGTGCTCAACTACCTCAGCGATCTGCTGCTGGCCAACAAAGCTGAACGCTTGCTGAAGGCGGATGCCGCCGGGGTGCTGGCGCTGCTGACCAGCGACGTGGCGGAAGAGAGCAGCGTGCTGAGCGCCGAATTCGTGATCCGCAACGAGCATGGCCTGCACGCGCGGCCGGGCACGGCGCTGGTCAACGTGATCAAAAGTTTTAACAGTGACATCACCGTCACCAACCTGGACGGCAGCGGCAAGCCGGCCAACGGGCGCAGCCTGATGAAGGTGGTGGCGTTGGGCGTGAAGAAAGGGCATCACCTGCGCTTTACCGCCAATGGAGAAGATGCTGAAGCCGCGCTGAAGGCGATTGGCGAAGCGATTAATGAAGGACTGGGCGAGGGCGCAGCATGAGCAGAAGAGTAGCAACAATCACCCTGAACCCGGCGTACGATCTGGTGGGTTTCTGCCCGCAGATCGAGCGCGGGGAAGTCAACCGGGTAAAAACCGCCGGCCTGCACGCCGCCGGTAAGGGCATTAACGTCGCCAAAGTGTTGAAGGATTTAGGCATCGACGTCACCGTCGGCGGCTTTCTGGGCAAAGACAATCAGGACGGTTTCCAACTGCTGTTCAGCGATCTGGGGATCGCCAATCGCTTTCAGGTGGTGCCGGGCCGCACCCGCATCAACGTCAAGCTGACGGAAAAAGACGGCGAGGTGACCGATTTCAACTTCTCCGGCTTTGAAGTGACATCACAGGACTGGGATCGCTTCGTCAGCGACTCGCTGAGCTGGCTGGGCCAGTTCGACATGGTGGCGGTGAGCGGCAGTCTGCCGGCCGGTGTCGATCCCGACGCCTTTACCGACTGGATGACCCAGCTGCGCGCCAAGTGCCCGTGCATCATTTTCGACAGCAGCCGCGAAGCGCTGGTCGCCGGGCTGAAGGCCTCGCCGTGGCTGGTGAAGCCGAACCGCCGCGAGCTGGAAATCTGGGCCGGTCGCCCGCTGCCGACGCTGGCGGACGTGGTCGAGGCCGCGCATGCGCTGCGTGAACAGGGCATCGCCCACGTGGTCATCTCCCTCGGCGCGGAAGGCGCGCTGTGGGTTAACGCCTCCGGCGCCTGGATCGCCAAACCGCCGTCCTGTGAGGTGGTCAGCACCGTGGGTGCCGGCGATTCGATGGTCGGCGGCCTGATTTACGGCCTGCTGATGCGCGAATCCAGCGAACACACTCTGCGTCTGGCCACGGCGGTAGCGGCGCTGGCGGTCAGCCAAAGCAACGTCGGCGTGACCGATCGTCCCCAGTTGGCCGCGATGATGGCGCGCGTCGATCTGAAACCTTTCAATCAATAGCAGGAGGCAGAATGAAAACGCTGCTGATGGTAGACAGTTCGCTGGGGCAGGCCCGTGGCCACCTGGCGAAACGCATGCTGGAGGCCGCCGCGGCCAAAACTGGCCTGACGCTGGTCGAGTCACTGCAGGACGCCGAACTGGTGGTGGTGGCGGGGCAGGCTGCTCCTGCTGACGCCGGGCTGAACGGCAAATTGGTGTATGTGGGCGATGTCGAACAGGCGGTGCGGGAACCGGACGCTTTTCTGGCGCGTGCCAAGGCCGAAGCTGAAACCTATCAGGTGCCGCAGGCGGCGGCACCGGTGAAAGCCAATGGGCAAAAACGCATCGTGGCGATCACCGCTTGCCCAACCGGCGTGGCGCATACCTTTATGGCGGCCGAAGCCATTGAAAGTGAAGCCAAGAAACGCGGCTGGTGGGTGAAGGTGGAAACGCGCGGTTCCGTCGGCGCCGGCAACGCCATCACCCCGGAAGAAGTGGCGGCGGCGGATCTGGTGATCGTCGCGGCGGACATCGAAGTGGATCTGGACAAGTTTGCCGGTAAGCCGATGTATCGTACTTCCACCGGTCTGGCGCTGAAGAAAACCGCGCAGGAACTGGACAAGGCGCAGGCCGAGGCGGAGGTGTTCCAGCCGCAGCAGCGCGGTAGCGCGGCGCCGGCGGCGAAAAAGAAAGAGGGCAGCGGCCCGTATCGCCACCTGCTGACCGGCGTGTCCTACATGCTGCCGATGGTGGTGGCCGGCGGTCTGTGCATCGCGCTGTCGTTCGTGTTCGGCATCAAGGCGTTTGAAGTCAAAGGCACGTTGGCGGCGGCGCTGATGCAGATCGGCGGCGGCTCCGCCTTTGCGCTG
Organism: Serratia sp. OLAL2; assembly: GCF_002752475.1. Classification (NCBI taxonomy): domain Bacteria; kingdom Pseudomonadati; phylum Pseudomonadota; class Gammaproteobacteria; order Enterobacterales; family Yersiniaceae; genus Serratia; species Serratia sp. OLAL2. The sequence goes on from NZ_MSTL01000007.1 coordinate 90,675, forward strand.
ATGGTGCCGGTGTTGGCCGGTTTCATCGCCTTCTCCATCGCGGATCGTCCGGGCCTGACGCCGGGCCTGATCGGCGGCATGTTGGCGGTGAGCACCGGCGCCGGGTTCCTCGGCGGCATCATCGCCGGCTTCCTGGCGGGTTATGTCGCCAAGGGGATCAGCAGCAAGCTGCGCCTGCCGCAAAGTATGGAAGCGCTGAAGCCCATCTTGATCATTCCGCTGGTCGCCAGCCTGATCACCGGCCTCATCATGATTTACGTGGTCGGCACGCCGGTGGCGAAAATCATGGAAGGTCTGACCCATTGGCTGCAATCGCTGGGCACCGCCAACGCCGTACTGCTGGGGGCAATCCTCGGCGGCATGATGTGTACCGACATGGGCGGCCCGGTGAACAAAGCGGCCTACGCGTTCGGCGTGGCGCTGCTCAGCTCTTCGGTGTATGCGCCGATGGCGGCGATCATGGCGGCGGGCATGGTGCCACCGCTGGCGATGGGTCTGGCGACGCTGCTGGCGCGCCGCAAGTTCCCGAAATCCGAACAGGAAGGCGGCAAGGCGGCGTTGGTGCTGGGGCTGTGCTTCATCACCGAAGGGGCGATTCCGTTCGCCGCCCGCGACCCGATGCGCGTGTTGCCGTGCTGCATCGCCGGCGGGGCGCTGACCGGCGCGCTGTCGATGGCCTTCGGCGCCAAACTGATGGCACCGCACGGCGGGCTGTTCGTGCTGCTGATCCCGGGCGCGATTTCGCCGGTGTTGCTGTACCTGGTGGCGATCGCCGCCGGTACGCTGCTGGCGGGCGTAGCTTATGCCCTGCTGAAACGTGCTGAAGTACCGGTTACCGCCGCGGCGTAAGCCTCGCGATACCGCAAAACGCGCAGCCCCGAGCTGCGCGTTTTTGTTTGTGCCTTAGGCAGTTAGCACGATTTACCCCTGGTCAGAAACCACAACGCTTTCTAAGCTGATAGCGCGACTTTGTTCCTGCGAACAAGCAATGACTCAAGGAGATTCATCCGTGGCTAAAAAAGTGGCGATCGTACTCACACCCGGTTTCGCCGATTGGGAATACGCGCTGATTGCCGGCGTTGGCGGCCCGTTTTATGGGCTGGAGGTGGCGTTTTTTGCGCCGCAGGCCGGAACGCTTCGCTCACAGGGCGGGCTGACGGTCGAGGTTGAAAAAAGCGTGGCCGAACTGGCGGATTGGCGCCCCGAGGTGCTGGTGGTGGTCGGCGGCACCCTGTGGGAAACCGAACGGGCGCCGGATATCCGCGCGTTGCTCAACGAGCAGTCTCAACGCGGCGCGACTCTGGCGGGCATTTGCGGCGGGACGTTGGCGTTGGCGCGGGCTGGCCTGTTGAACGGCAGGGCGCATACCTCCAACGCTGCCGAGTTCTTGACGGGCAATGTTGAGGGCTACAGCGGGCAGCGCCATTACGTTGCGAGCGCCGCCGCCGTCGTGGATGACCGTGTCATTACGGCACCAGGCTCGGCGCCGGTCAGCTTTACCACCGCGGTGTTTAGGGCGGCGGGCCTGGATGAAGAAACGCTGTGTCAGTTCGGCGCCATGCTGGCGGCAGAGCACACGGTGGGGGAAACCGCTCGCGCATAGGCGAGCGGCCAAGGGAGGGTTACTGCTGTGCTTTCAGCCAGGCGATCTCTTCCGCCCAGATATCCGGGTTTACCGTTTCCAGAATCAGCGGAATATTGTCGAAGCGCGGATCGCGCATGATGTAGCTGAACACCGTTTTGCCGATGTTGCCTTCCCCCAGGCTGTGGTGGCGGTCGACGCGGCTGTTGAACTCGCTCTTGGCGTCATTCAGGTGCATGCCGCGCAGGTAGTTGAAGCCGACGATGTCGCCCAACTGCTTGAAGGTGTGCTCGCAGTCTTCTTCGGTACGCAGATCGTACCCGGCGGCGAAGGCGTGGCAGGTGTCGATGCAAACGCCGACGCGGCTCTTATCTTCCACGCCGTCGATGATCGCCGCCAGATGTTCGAATTTGAAGCCCAGGTTGCTGCCCTGGCCGGCGGTGTTCTCGATCACGGCCGTCACGCCAGCGGTTTTATCCAGCGCGATATTGATCGATTCGGCGATGCGCGCCAGGCACTTGCCTTCATCGATTTGCAGCAGGTGGCTGCCGGGATGGAAGTTCAGCAGCGTCAGCCCCAGCTGTTCGCAGCGCTGCAGTTCGTCGATAAACGCCTCGCGCGATTTTTCCAACGCCTCGGCCACCGGGTGGCCCAGATTGATCAGGTAGCTGTCGTGCGGCAGGATCTGCCCCGGCCCGAAGCCGTACTGGGCACATGCGCTCTTGAACTTATCGATCACGTCGGCGGCCAGCGGTGCGGCCTTCCATTGACGCTGATTTTTGGTGAACAGGGCGAACGCGGTCGCCTCCAATTCGTGCGCGCGGATAACCGCCTGATCCACGCCGCCTGACGCGCTGACATGTGCACCGACAAACTTCATCTTCATTCTCCTGTGTTATCGGTGACATTATGGCATTGATGGCGGGCGGATTGAATGGCGAAAAGCGGCGGCCCGCCGAAGCGGACCGCCGAGGGGGATTACAGCAGGTGTTGCACCAGTTGGTTTATCGCGCCGCCGCCGACCAGCAGCCAGACGAACAGCAGCGTCGCCAGCAGAATCGGTTTCATCCCGGCCTGGCGCACGGCGCTGATGTGGGTGGTCAACCCCAGCGCCGCCATCGCCATCGCCAGCATCCAGGTATCGGCGGTGATCAGATGGCGCACCAGCGCGGCCGGCAGCAGGTTGAAGGAGTTCAGCCCGGCGACCGCGATAAACAGCACGGCGAACCACGGAATGGTGATGGCGGATTTTTCCGCCTTGCCTGCGCTGCCGCGGCTGATGTAGCCCGACAGCAGCAGCAGGAACGGCGCCAGCATCATCACGCGGATCATCTTGGCGATCACCGCCGCATTTTCGGCGTCCGGCCCGATGGCGTGCCCGGCGGCGACCACCTGAGCCACTTCGTGGATGGTGGAGCCGGCGTAAATGCCGAAGGTTTCCTGGCTGAACGGCAGCCACTGGAAGTGTTCATTCAACTGATACAGCCAGGGATAAACGAAAATAGCCAGGGTGCCGAATACCACCACGGTCGAGACCGCTACCGCCACTTTGCTGGAATCGGCCTTCAGCACCGGCTCGGTGGCCATCACCGCCGCCGCGCCGCAAATGCTGCTACCGGCGCCGATCAGTATCGCGGTCTGGCTGTCGATGCCGAACACTTTCTTGCCGAGCCAGCAGGCCAGCAGGAAAGTGGTGATCAGGGTCAGTGCGTCGATGATGATGCCGCTGGCGCCGACGTCGGCGATCTGCTGAAAGGTCAGCCGGAAGCCGTAAAGGATAATGCCCAGACGCAGCAGCCGCTGTTTGGCCAGCTGTACGCCGCTGTGACAAACGGTTTGCCAGCGGGGATACAGCGTGTTGCCCACCAGAATGCCGAGCAGGATCGCCAGCGTCAGCGCCCCCAGCCCCAGCTCCGCCACCCAGGGAATATCGCCGGCCCAGACGGCCAGCGCGGTGAGCGCGCCGGTCAGCGCCAGCCCCGGCACCAGCCGTGGCAGGCCAAACAGCGGAAAGCGTCGCTCGGGATAGGTGTGAGTGGTATCAGTCGCCATAAAAGTCAGTCCTTCAGTCTGTTTCTTGCTGCTAAGAGTACGTTTGGGCTGAATAAAAGAGAAATTGATTATATATTTATAACCTATCTGAATAAGTGGTATGGGATCAGGCATTGGCATAACGCCGCATTGCGGCTAGGGTGTGGAGGAGCGGCGAGCCGCCGTCAACTTTCCAACTCACAGGAGCAGGCGATGGATACCGACGATCAACGCAGAGAGCAGGTAGATCAGGAAGTGGGGCGCGCGGTGCGGCGGTTGATTGAAGAAAACAAGGCGATCGACCGCGATCACCTGGTGGCGATGCTGCAATTGATACTGCGGGACGAAGCCGGCACGCCGCGCGAGCCGGTGCTGGCCGCGGCGGCGCAGCTGGTCGCGTTGGGCAAATAGCGCGCCGATCTGGCCGCAAACAGGGTAGCCTGGCCGGGCTGCCCACATCACCATGTTGGGTTCTCTGGCAGAACCTTCTTTCAATACCGGGACGGCTATGCATATCACGTTGCGTCAACTGGAAGTTTTCACCGAAGTGCTGAAAAGCGGTTCGACCACTCAGGCCTCGGTGGTGCTGGCGCTGTCGCAATCGGCGGTCAGCGCGGCGCTGGCGGATCTGGAGGGGCAGCTGGGGGTGCAGCTGTTCGATCGCGTCGGCAAACGGCTGGTGATCAACGAGCACGGCCGGTTGCTGTATCCCAAGGCGCTGGCGCTGCTGGAGCAGGCGGGGGAGATCGAGCAGCTGTTTCGCCATGATGGCGGGGCGCTGCGCATCGCCGCCAGCAGCACCATCGGCAACTACATGCTGCCGGAGATGATCGCCCGTTACCGCCGGGACTTTCCGGCCACGCCGCTGGAGCTGAACGTCGGCAACAGCCAGGACGTGATCGTGGCGGTGGCGGATTTTCGCGTCGATCTGGGGCTGATCGAAGGGCCTTGCCATATGCCGGAGCTGGTGACGCAGCCGTGGCTGGAGGACGAGCTGGTGGTGTTTGCCGCGCCGGACAATCCCTTGACCCACCAACCGCCGACGCTGGAGGCGCTGGCCAATGCGCCTTGGATCCTGCGCGAGCGTGGTTCGGGCACCCGCGAGGTGCTGGATCATCTGCTGTTGGCGCACCTGCCGCACTTCCAGCTGGTGATGGAACTCGGCAACTCGGAGGCGATCAAGCACGCGGTGCGGCACGGTATCGGCATCAGCTGCCTGTCGCGGCGCGTGGTGGCAGAACAGCTGGCCAGCGGCGCACTGGTAGAACTGCCGGTGCCGCTGCCGCCGCTGCGGCGCACCCTGTACCTGATCCGCCATCGGCAAAAGCACATTTCCAACGCCTTGCAGCGTTTTCTCAGCTATTGCGCGCTGTAATCGACAGCGCGTCACGTCCTCTGCTGCTGCGCAGGCCGAAGAAAGCATAAAAACCTGCGCGCGCTCACATTAATGAGAGTAAGTAAGGCCATAAGGGCCGCGGCTAATAATTGCCTCTGAATTATGAAGCTATCTTATATCAGTGCAATGTTGCTAGTTCACCGGCGGGTATTTGTTACAATCCGCCCTCATTTTTTCAAAGAGCAGATAGGGTACGAATGGCTCAGCAGGATATAAAAACATCGGGGCAGCAAGCACCCGGATTGCGCCGCGAGCTGAAAGCCCGGCATTTGACCATGATCGCCATCGGCGGCTCCATCGGCACCGGCCTGTTTGTGGCCTCGGGGGCCACGGTTTCTCAGGCAGGCCCCGGCGGGGCGCTGCTGTCTTACGCTCTGATCGGTTTGATGGTGTACTTCCTGATGACCAGCTTGGGCGAACTGGCGGCCTTTATGCCGGTCTCCGGTTCATTCTCCACTTACGGCGCCAAATACGTGGAAGAAGGCTTCGGCTTCGCGCTGGGCTGGAACTACTGGTACAACTGGGCGGTGACCATCGCCGTTGACCTGGTGGCCTCGCAGTTGGTGATGAACTACTGGTTCCCGGACACCCCAGGTTGGATCTGGAGCGCCTTGTTCCTCGGTCTGATGTTCCTGCTGAACTACATTTCGGTGAAAGGGTTCGGCGAGGCGGAATACTGGTTCGCGTTAATCAAGGTCAGCACGGTGATTATCTTCATCGCCGTCGGTGTGCTGATGATCGTCGGCATTCTGAAGGGCGGCGAGCATGCCGGCTGGCAGAACTGGACGGTAGGAGACGCGCCGTTTGCCGGCGGCTTCTCGGCGATGATCGGCGTGGCCATGATCGTCGGCTTCTCGTTCCAGGGCACCGAGCTCATCGGTATCGCGGCCGGCGAATCGGAGAATCCGGGTAAAAACATCCCACGCGCAGTGCGTCAGGTGTTCTGGCGTATCCTGCTGTTCTATATCTTCGCCATTCTGATCATCAGCCTGATCATTCCGTACACCGATCCGAGCCTGCTGCGCAACGACGTGAAAGACATCAGCGTCAGCCCGTTCACCCTGGTGTTCCAGCACGCCGGGCTGTTGTCGGCGGCGGCGGTGATGAACGCGGTGATCCTGACGGCGGTGCTGTCGGCCGGTAACTCGGGCATGTACGCATCGACCCGCATGTTGTACACCCTGGCGTCGGAAGGCAAGGCGCCGCGGATTTTCGCCAAGCTGTCGAAAGGCGGCGTGCCGCGTAACGCGCTGTATGCGACCTGCGTGGTGGCTGGCCTGTGCTTCCTGACGTCAATGTTCGGCAACCAATCGGTTTACCTGTGGCTGCTCAATACCTCGGGCATGACCGGTTTCATCGCCTGGTTGGGCATCGCTATCAGCCACTACCGTTTCCGTCGCGGTTACATGCTGCAGGGGCGCGATCTGAACGATTTGCCGTACCGTTCCGGGTTCTTCCCACTGGGGCCGATCTTCGCCTTCGTGCTGTGCCTGATCATTACCCTGGGCCAGAACTACCAGGCCTTCCTGCAAGATAAGATCGACTGGTACGGCGTGACCGCGACCTACATCGGCATTCCACTGTTCCTGCTGATCTGGTTCGGTTACAAGCTGTCGCAAGGCACCCGTGTCGTGAAGTACAGCGAAATGGAATTCCCGAAGATGGACGTGAAGTAATTTTCGGTGAGTGATACGCGGCGGGGGTTCCCGCCGCGTTTGGCTTTACTTTTTCCCGCCTTTGGCTTCCGCCAGCGCCTGCTGCGCCGAACTCATCAAATCTTCCACCGTCGCATAATGCTGCGTCAGTGCCACAATGCCAGCGTTGAGCTGCATGTTCACCTCGCCGAACGCGCCAAAATCGTAAGGTGCCTCCAGCGGCGGCACGATGCGCGCCAGGAATTCGCTTTCCGCGCCGTAGGGCAGATCGTGCACCAGAATCAAAAACAGGCCGCCGGTATAGCGGCAGACGTAGTCGCTCGGGCGGATCAGCGTCTTGAGACGCTCGCCGACGGTGCGCAGTACGTCGTCGCCGATCTGGACGCCGTGGCTTTGGTAGAGCGCCGCCAGCGGACCGAACTCAAGAATGAACAGGTGGGAGATCGTCTGTGCCGCTGCGGGGCGGCAGATGCTACGCATCACCACCTCGCCGCCCGCGCGGTTGAGGAAGCCGGTCAGGCGATCGCGGTGCGACGCCTGCTGCTTCTCCCAGGCCAGCGTGACGTGCTGCACCAGTTGGCGGTGGTAGCGTGCGATCATGCCATGGGCCAGCACCAGCCACAGCGGCGCGAGGTCCGCCAGGACAAACAGATTTTGCACGCGCGACAGCGGTGCCGCCAGCAGGTAAGGCAGCGTCAGCGCGATCACCTCAAGCAGCGCGAAGCGTGGCGCGGCGGCGTGGCGCTGCATCAGCCAGCAGGCCAGAGCGGTGATGGTGAGGCCGGCGAAAAGTATTAAAACGAAGCGGCCCGACAGCATCGCCAGCGCGGCGCTGGCGCCGACCAGCAGCGTCCACAGCAACACCGTCACCAGCATGGCGTCCGGCCAGGCGGGTTGACGCCGGCGCGCCAGCCAGGCTCGCCCGGCGGTCAACAGCAGCAACAGCAGCAGCAGGCCGATACCGACCAGCGGTCGGTTCAGCCAGGCGTACCCCACCAACAGCGCGACCGGCCCTGCGGCATTCAGCCAGGGAGTGAGAGGAGAGGGCGTCAGCGTGAGACGCAGCTGGCGTTGAAACGGCTCGTCATCGGCCTGCAGCGGGCTGTATAACAGCCAGTTCAGCAGCGCCGGGCGTTTGGGCGTTGTCGCCGGAGATGGACTTCTCATTACAGCCTCGTCAATAAGGCCGCTCTTGCGGCGGCCTGAAGGTTTTTTGCACGCGCGGTGCTGTGGCTTTGGATTCTATGTGGTTTTGCCGTTATTTGTCAGAGTCTGGTCGGATCAGGGATCACTTTCAGAATAATGAACCTACTGGCCGCTGGCGGGGGTAAGCGTGGTGGTTTGAAAAATGGCGTGTAAAAACAAATTGTTACATTTCGATAACGCTGTTTTCACCGATTGATATGATTGATAAGTATTATCGTTTGCTTTATTGTGGACGGCTGCGCGCAGGCTGCTGCCGCACACTTTCCGGTTCACGGCGGACGCCTTCGCGCCGCTGTCATGATGGTTGTAACAGGTATCTTAACGAATGAGCGTATCCACCGATCCCATGACTGACGCCAAGGGGCAACCCAACGCCGGCGTGATGGGGCGTTATCAGCATATTCTTCGCCATCGCCTGATGATGATGGGCGTGTTGGCACTGGCGATCCTGGGCTCGCTGCTGCTGGATTTCACCATGGGGCCGTCCGGCCTGTCGCTGTCGTCCTTATGGCACACGCTGCTTGACCCCGCCGCGGCCGATGCCGGCACGCGGGTGATCGTCTGGGACATCCGATTGCCTTACGCGCTGATGGCGGTGGTGGTGGGCTTTGCGCTCGGCCTGGCCGGGGCGGAGATGCAGACCATCCTGAATAACCCGCTGGCCAGCCCCTTTACCCTCGGGGTCTCTTCCGCCGCGGCCTTTGGCGCCGCGCTGGCGATCGTGCTTGGCATCGGCATTCCGGGGATTCCCGACCAGTGGTTCATCTCCGCCAACGCCTTTATCTTCGCGCTGTTCGCTGCGCTGATGCTCGACGGCATCACGCGCTGGACGCGGGTCGCCACCTCCGGCGTGGTGCTGTTCGGCATCGCGCTGGTGTTTACCTTCAACGCGCTGGTCTCGATGATGCAATTCATCGCCAGCGAGGACACGCTGCAGGGGCTGGTGTTCTGGACCATGGGCAGCCTGGCGCGCGCCTCGTGGGACAAACTGGGCATTCTGTTCGGGGTGTTCGCCGTGCTGCTGCCGCTGTCGATGATGAGCTCGTGGAAACTGACCGCGCTGCGTCTGGGGGAAGACCGGGCGGTGAGCTTCGGTATCGACGTGCGTCGTCTGCGTTTGACCACGCTGCTGCGCATCAGCATGCTTTCGGCGCTGGCGGTGGCGTTCGTCGGGCCGATCGGCTTTATCGGCCTGGTGGCGCCGCACATCGCCCGCATGATCTTCGGCGAAGATCACCGTTTCTACCTGCCGGCCAGTGCGCTGATTGGCGCGCTGGTGTTGTCGATGGCCTCGGTGGCGTCGAAAAACCTGGTGCCCGGCGTGATCATTCCGGTGGGCATCGTCACGTCGCTGGTCGGGGTGCCGTTCTTCCTGAGCATTATTCTGCGCCACCGGGGGAACGTATGAGCCAGGGTTTACGGATAGAAAACTTCTCGGCGGGCTACCCGAAACGCCAGGTGATCGACAATCTCTCGGTGCCGATGCTGCCGCGCGGGCAAATCACCGTGCTGCTGGGGCCGAATGGCAGCGGCAAATCGACGCTGCTGCGCTCGCTGGCCGGGCTGAACCCGGCGCAGGGCAAGCTGTGGCTGGACGACGGCGATCTGATGCAGATGCCGTTCGCCCGTCGGGCGGAGAAAGTGGTGTACCTGCCGCAGTCGCTGCCTGCCGGGGTGCACCTGCATGTGCTGGAGTCGATCATCGTGGCGCAGCGCGCCTCGGGCGGCCGCAGCAACGCCGGCAGCGAAGCGGAAGTGATGGCTTTGCTGGAACAGCTGGGCATCGCCCATCTGGCGTTGAGTTATCTCGATCAGCTGTCCGGCGGCCAGAAACAGCTGGTGGGATTGGCGCAGTCGCTGATCCGTCAGCCGTCGCTGCTGCTGCTGGATGAGCCGCTGAGCGCGCTCGATCTCAACTACCAGTTCCACGTGATGGATTTGGTGCGCCGCGAAACCCGCAAGCGCAATATCGTGACGGTAGTGGTGGTGCATGACATCAACATCGCGCTGCGTCACGGCGACCACGTGCTGATGCTGCAGGATGGCGATCTGATCGCCGATGGCGCGCCGGATCAGGTGATTACGCCGCAGAGCCTGGCGCGGGTCTACGGCGTGCGCGGGCGCATCGAGCGTTGTTCGCAGGGCACGCCGCAGGTGCTGATAGACGGTCTGGTGAACCAGCCGACGATTTAATCCAAGAAAAAGCCCGGCATCGCCGGGCTTTTTTATCGCGCAGCGCGGTTCAGCGCCTCGCTTACGCGTTCGACGACGTGCTGGGCGGTGACGATGCCGCCGGACAGATACACCTCGGCTGCCGGCAGGTAGACCACCTGGCCTTTTTTCACCGCCGTGGTTTTCTTCAGCGCGGTGCCGGTGAGGATTTTCTGCGGTGCCACCGCGTTCGGCCGCCCGGTCGCGGCGTCTCTGTCGATGACGAACAGCCAGTCCGGATTCAGTTTGGCGACCTGCTCAGGCGTCAGCTTGTTGCCGCGCACGTCTTTTTCGTCGGACTGCAGCGCGGACGAGAAGCCGAGGGCGTCATAGACGAAGCTGAAACGGCTCTTGGGCGCGTAAGCGCTGATCTTGCCGCCGGAGAACAGCACCACCAGCCCTCGCCCGGCCTGGGTGGCCTGTGGTTTGACTGCGGCGATCTGCGCATCCAGCTTATCGATCGCCGCCTGCGCCTGTTGCTGCTTATCGAACAGCTCGCCCAGCTGCAGGGTGCGCTGTTTCAGGCTGCCCAACTGATCCTGCTGATCGACGGACATGTTCAACGTCGGTGCCAGCGCGTTCAGCTCGTCATAGGCTTTGGACGCCCGGCCGGCGATCAGGATCAGGTCCGGCTTGGCGGCGCGCAGCACGGCCATATCCGGTTCGAACAGGGTGCCGGCATTGAGGTATTTGTCATCCTGATAGCGCTTCAGGCTATCCGGCAAGTTCTTGCGGTTGCCGGGCAGCGCCAGCGGTTCGACGCCCAGCAGCTGCAGCGTTTCCAGAGACGCGTAATCCAGCACCACGATGCGCTGCGGGTGCTTCTTCACCTCGGTGCTGCCGTTCAGGTGCTGGACGTTGACGGTGGCCGGAGTAGCGGCTATCGGCGTATCGGTTTTGCTGTGGCAACCCGCCAGCGCCATCGCGGCCAGCAGGGCGATCATCAGGGGGGAGCGGCGTAATCTCATGGAGCTTCCTCACGGTGATGGAATGAAAAGGGCGCGCAGCGCGCGCCCAGGGGCATCAGAAGTTGTAGGTCATGCCGACGGTGTAACGGCGGCCGTCCAGCGTGGTGCGGTAGTGATCGTAATCCACGGTTTTGTCGAGGATGTTGTAAACCCCGCCGGTCAACTGCAGGTTTTTCGCCGCCTGATAGCTCAGGCCCGCATCGACAAAGGTGTAGGACGGCGTGCTGGTCTCCATCGACGTGCGGCTCAGGTAGTCTGAGGTGCGGCTGCGGAAGTTAACGCGCGACCACAGGCTGAGGTCCTGCGTGGCCTGCCAGTCCAGCACGGTGTTGAGCATATGCTTCGGCATCTGGTTGAGCGCCTTGCCCTGGAACTCGCCGCTCTTCTGCTCGGAAGCGGTGTAGGTGTAGTTGGTGTTCCATTTCCAGTCTTTGTTGATCTGCCAGCCGAAGGTGGCTTCTACGCCGCGCATATTGGCTTTGTCGACGTTGACGCGATCGCTGATAAAGTTATAGCTGGTATTGCCGGCAAGGCATTCCTTATCGCCTTGCTTGATATCGCAGGTGCGTACTTCGGTGATTTTATCTTTAAAATCAGTATTAAATACGGTTACACCCGCGTTGATACCCTCGAGGCTATCCCACATCAGCCCGATCTCTTCACTCAGGCTTTTTTCCGGCTTCAGATCCGGATTGCCGCGAATGATGCCGGTGCCTCTGCCGGTAATCTGGTTCCAGCCTGCGGAGGATTGGCGCAGATCCGGCGAACGGTAGCCGGCGGAAACGCCGCCTTTTAGCGTCCACTGTTCGGTCAAGTGCCAGACGCCGTACATGCGAGGTGTCCAGTGATTGCCATAGTTTTGGTCTTTATCGAAACGAATGCCGCTGGTCAGGCTGAAGTCATTGGTCATTGCCCATTCGTCTTCGGCGAACAATGCCCAGCTCCAGCGCGTCAGTTTGTCGATAGGTTTGACAGGCGGTTCGCTGTCATGCAGCTCTTCGTAGCGATATTGTCCGCCGACATTCAGCATATGATTGCCGAGTTCGATTTGGTTCTGGGTGTTGAAGATGGTGTTATTCATCTTCATTTGGCGCCCTGGATTTTTGGTTTCCTCGCGCTGGATGTAGCTGGTGGTATTACCGAAGTCATAATATCCGTTATGGGTTAACGCATAGTTGGTTCGTTCGTGTCGCTCAAGGTTATCACCTGTCATGGTGGGGCTGCGCGACTTGCCCAAATGGCTGTTACGATCCTGCAGCGAGCGGCCGATTTCGAAGTCGAATTCGTTCTTCTCGTCCGGCGTCAGGGTGAACACCGCGGTGCCGCTGCGCATGCGCTGTTCGTTATAACCGTTGGTGATTTTATCTTCGGCGCGGCGCGACAGCAGGCCGTTGACCCGCACGCCGAGCAGGCCTTCAATCAGCGGGCCGGAGGCGTAGGCGTTGGTCTGGAACAGATCGCCGGAATCGCGGTTTTCCTGAAGGGTGGCGTCGCCGTGCAGCGAGCCTTTCCACTCGGTGCGGGAAGTCTTGCGGGTGATGACGTTGATCACGCCGCCCATGGCGTCGGAACCGTACAGCGAAGACATCGGGCCGCGCACCACTTCGATGCGCTCGATGGCTTCCATCGGCGGCAGCCAGCCCTGTTCGATGCCGGCGTTGTCGCTGTTCGGACGGGTTCCGCGGGTGTCAACGCGCTTGCCGTCCACCAGGATCAGCGTGTACTTGGAGGACATGCCGCGGATGCTGATGTCGCTGCTGCTGGCGCCGCCGGTGACCACCACGCCAGGCACGTCTTTCAGCGCGTCGGTCACGTCGCGATAGGCCTTGTCTTCGATCTGCTGGCGCGGGATCACCGAGATGGACGCGGCGGAGTCCTGAATTTTTTGCTGGAAGCCGGAGGCGGTGACGACCATGGTGTCCTGGTTGTCGTCCTGCGGCGCGGCCAGTGCGGCGGTGGCGCTGAGTGAGGCAATCACCAGAGCGGCGAGCTTGCTGTAACGTGGCGTTTCCATGAGGTGAACCTTTCCTGGATTGAAGTGAAAGTAATTAACCAATTGAATTTCTATTGAAATTATTCATCGTTCGCTGAGAAATACTTCGCTTCGTCAGCGTTGCGTGAGGGTATTGTAAGGATTTTTTACTGAATGTAAACGATAATGATAATTCATATCATTTGTATGCTTGTTCTACTGACGGGAAAGGGTAACCGGATGAATTAAAGGGAAAAGCGGCGCAGCGGGCGTGCGCCGGGGAGGATCAGCGTTTCTGGATGTAGGTGATGGCCAGCGCCAGCGCCAGCACCAGGCCTTTGATAATATCCATGGCGTAGTAGGGCACCGACAGCATCACCAGGCCGTTTTGCAGCACGCCGAGGATCACTGCGCCGATCAGGGTGCCGAGCGCATTGGGTTTGCCGGAGCCCGCCAGCGAGAAACCGATATAGGCCGCCGCCACCGCGTCCATCAGATAGCCGCCGCCGGCATTGACCTGCGAAGAGCCGATACGTGACGCCAGCAAGATGCCGCCAAGCGCCGCCAGCCAGGAAGAAATGACGTAAGCGGCAACCCTGTAACGTACGGTGCGGATACCCGACAGACGCGCAGCCTCGGGGTTGCCGCCGATGGCGTACATCCGGCGGCCGTGCTTGGTCAACGAGAGGAACAGCTGTACCGCCACGGTGACCGCCAACATGATCAGCACGATCACCGGCACCTGGCCGAGGGCGGAAAACACCTCTGGGATCAGGCCTTCCGCCATGTCGCCATTCGGCAGCACCATGTTTTGGGTGATGGAGCCGCCGTAGCTGTAGGTCATCGCCACGCCCTGGATCACGAACAGGCTGGCCAGCGTCGCCAGCATGTCGGGGATTTTGAGCACCACGATCAGCAGGGCGTTGAACAGGCCGACCAGCGTGCACAGCAGCAGCGTCACCACGATGGCGCCGGTGGTGCCGAACCCGTGCCAGACGAACAGTGAAATCACCAGCGCGTTGGCCAGCGAGGCGGTCGAGCCGACCGACAGATCGAAACCGCCGACCGACAGCGAGATAGAGACGCCGATGGCGATCACCGTCACGATGGCGATCGAACGCAGGATATTGATGATGTTGTTGGCATCGAGAAAGTTGTCCGACGCCAGGCCAAACAGGGCGATCAGCGCCGCGACGGTCAGCAGCATGCCCCACTTGTAGAGGAAATCAAACAGCTGTTGGCGCCAGGGCAGCGCAGGCCGCAAGGCAAATTCTTTACTCACGCAGGGGTTCCTCCGGTGGAATAGAGCAATAAGGCTTCTTCGTCGATGTCGGCGGCATTCAACTCCGCCACGATGCGGCCGTCCCACAGCACGCAGATGCGATCGCACAGGCCAATCAGCTCGGCGAACTCGCCCGAGGCGTAAATCACGCCTTTGCCGGCGTGAGCCAGGCCGTCGATCAGGCTGAACAGCTCCTGCTTGGCCTTGATGTCCACGCCCTTGGTCGGCTCATCGAAGATCAGCACCTCGGCGTTGCCGCGCAGCCACTTGCCGATCGCCACTTTTTGCTGATTGCCGCCGGACAGGCGCGCCAGCCGCTGTTGCGGGCCGGAGGCGCGAATGTTCAGACGCTGCATGATCTCGCGCGCCCAGCGCAGCTCTTGCCGCCGGCTGAACAGGCTCCAGCGTGAGAAGCTGTCGTCGGCGCTGACGCTCAGGTTCATCGGGATCGCCTCATCGATGAAAATGCCCTCTTTGCGGCGCTCTTCCGGCACCAGCGCCAATCCTTGTTCGACCGACAGGTGCGGCGCGCGTGGCGCCCAGGGCTGCCCGCGCAGTTCGCCGCGCTCGAGCTGCACGGTGCTGGCGCCGAACAATGCCTTGCACAGTTCGGTTTTGCCCGCTCCGGCCAGCCCGGCGATGCCGAGGATCTCTCCTTCATGCAGCCGCAGCGAAACGTCGCGCAGCTTATGGCGATCGCGCAAGCCCTCCACCTGCAGCAGCTTACGCCCAGCGTGCGGCGGGCGCGGCGGCGGGAAAATGTCGTCCAGCCGATGGCCGAGCATTTTCTCGACGATCTGTTCGCCGCTCAGCCCGCGCATGGCGTCTTCGCTGACGCGCCGCCCGTCGCGCAGCACCGTCAGCCGATCGCAAATGTCGCTCAGTTCGTGGATGCGGTGAGAAATGAACACGATGCCGATGCCTTCGGATTGCAGGCGGCACACCACGTTGAACAGGCGCTTGCTCTCGGCGCGATCGAGCGGCGCGGTCGGTTCATCGAGCACCAAAAAACGGCAGCGGTGCGACAGCGCGCGCGCCAGCAGCACCTGCTGTTTTTCCGCCAGCGTGCAGTCCGCCAGGCGTCTGCGCGGGTTGAGCGGCAGCGCCCATTGCTGCAGCAGCTGCGCGGCGCGGCGGTGCAGCTCCGCCCAGTTCAGCCAGTGGCCCGGCTCGTTCAGCCAGTCCAGCATGATGTTCTCCGCCACCGACAGCGTGGGGATCAGCGCGACGTCGACCTCTTGCTGTACCACGTGGATGCCGTGGCGGCGCGCCTGCAGCGGGGAATGAATTTCCACTGCCCGGCCGTCGATCAGGATCTCGCCGCGGTAGTGATCGTGGGCGCCGGAGAGGATCGCCATCAGCGTCGACTTGCCCGCGCCGTTGGCGCCGACCAGCGCATGGATTGAACCGCCCTGCAGCGTGAAGTCCACGTCCTGCAGCGCGTTGAAGCCGGCGAAGGCGATCGAGATATTGCGCATCTCGAGGCGTGAAGGCGTTGCGGTTGACATAGGGTAGTAAGGCCGTTTAGATGTTTAGATGGCTGTTTTGCTCTGTTGTAACACAGATTGCGCCGTTGGCAACCAACAAAATGGCATAACGACGATGAAAAACGTCGAGAGGCAGGGGGCGCAACCCTGTCAGGCTGCGCCGGAGCGATAAGCGGTCAGAAGGTGGTGGGGGTATGTGCGCTGACGATGCGGCAGATGCGCGCCGAAGTATTGCTGAAGCTGTGTGGGATGCCGGTGTTGATGGCGTAACTCTGGCCGGCGGTCAGGCAGTAGCTCTGGCCGTTGATGGTCAGCACGATCTCGCCCTCCAGCAGGGTGCCTATCTCTTCGCCCTGGTGCTTGATCTTTTCACCGGTGGTGGTGCCGGGCTGGTAGGTTTCCAGCATCATCGCCAGGTTGCGCGTCGGGCTGCCGTTGTGCACCAGCTTCATCGACACCCCCTGGCTGCCGATCTCAATCAGATCTTCGGCGTCGATCACCACGCGCGGTTCGTCGGCGGCTTCCGGTTCGGCAAAGAATTCAGACAGCGACAGGCCATACACCTTCAGCAGCTTTTGCAGCGTGCTGATGGCCGGGCTGACCTTGTCCTGTTCGATGGTGCTGATCGCACTGTGGGTTAACCCGGACAGTTCGGCGACCCGGCGCTGTGACAAACCCAATTGCTGACGGATCTGCGACAGGCGTTTGCCCGGTGCCAAGCTGACTTCGCTCATAGCGGTACTTCCTTCTGGTAAGGGCGACAGGCAGAAATGAAGATCGCTATCGGGTGCCTGTCTGGTCGATAACGATACTGCATGATATCGGTAGTTAGGGTGGGTTTGGAAAATATATTGCCCATGTTCACTCTTGGTGCGTTGGACAAAATAGTTGACGTGAAAATGGCAGTAAGGCCTTTTCGGTCAATATTTTATCAATTTAGCAGCCGATGGCGAATAATCAAACAGGATTGTAACATTTGCAAACCCATTCTGTTAATACTATGTTTCATATTGTGGATGTTATTTTGAGCGCCCGGCAGCGGCGCGGCCTGACGAGAAATCCAATCATGTGTTGAATCGAACGGTGGACGGGCGCCAACGCGCCTTCATAGCATAATGGCGGGTGACGTATGCAAACCAATAGCGCAGCAGTTGAACATTTTGCACAGCATCATGAAGAGAGGCGAAGTAGCGCGTTCCAAAATGAGGTTGCTCATTATTTGGAACGCCATCCCGCCACGCAGTATGTCGATATCCTTCTCACCGATCTTAATGGTTCCTTCCGCGGCAAACGCATACCCGTCTCTGGGTTAAAAAAACTGGAAAAAGGCAGCTACTTCCCCGCGTCGGTGTTCGCCATGGACATCCTTGGCAACGTGGTGGAGGAGACCGGCCTTGGGCAGGAGCTCGGCGAACCGGACCGCATTTGCCTGCCGGTGCCCGGTTCGCTGACGCCGTCAGCCGCCGATCCGGAGCACATCGGCCAGGTGCTGCTCACCATGTTGGATGAAGATGGCACTCCCTTTGACGTTGAACCCCGCAATGTGCTGAACCGCGTGTGGCAGGCGCTGCGACAGCGCGGTTTGTTTCCGGTGGCAGCGGTAGAGCTGGAGTTTTATCTCATCGATAGGCTGCGCGACGCGGAAGGCGATCTGCAGCCGCCGTGTGCGCCCGGCACTCAGGAACGCAACACCCAAAGCCAGGTGTACTCCGTCGATAACCTGAACCATTTCGCCGAGGTGCTGAACGATATCGACGCGCTGGCGAAGCTGCAGGGGCTGCCGGCGGACGGCGCGGTGGCGGAGGCGTCGCCGGGGCAGTTCGAGGTCAACCTGCGTCATACCGACGACATCCTGCTGGCCTGCGACCACGCGCTGGCGCTGAAGCGGCTGGTGCGGCTGGTCGCCGAGAACCACGACATGCACGCCACCTTTATGGCCAAACCCTATGAGGATTACGCCGGCAGCGGCATGCACGTGCATGTCAGCATGCAGGATAGTGCGGGCAACAACCTGTTTGCCGACGCCGAAGGCGAGGATTCGCCGCTCTTGAAACAGGCATTGGCCGGGATGATCACCCTGATGCCGGCGTCGATGGCGCTGCTGGCGCCGAACGTCAACGCCTACCGGCGCTTCCAGCCGGGGATGTATGTGCCGATCCAGGCCGCCTGGGGCCACAACAACCGCACCGTGGCGCTGCGCATTCCCTGCGGCGAACCGGAGAACCACCGGGTGGAGTACCGCGTGGCCGGCGCCGATGCCAATCCTTATCTGGTGATGGCGGCGATCCTGGCCGGCATGCTGTACGGGCTGGACAACCTACTGCCGTTGCCTGAGCCGGTGACCGGCAACGGGCTGGAGCAGGAAGGGCTGCCGCTGCCGATCCGCCAGAGCGACGCGCTGTACGAGTTTGAACATCAGCACGCGCTGACGCACTATCTGGGCGAGCGTTTCACCCAGGTGTATCACGCCTGCAAGACCGACGAACTGCTGCAGTTTGAACGGCGGGTGACGGAAACCGAGATCGACTGGATGTTGAAAAATGCCTGAATGGGCGTATAAAGTAAGAGGTATGTGCGGGTGACTGGCCTGCCGGCAGCGGAATAATTCGCCTGCCGGGCTGGTTTTCCGTGCGATCGACAAAAAGAATTTGTATTTGAGGGTTTCCGGATCTTGTCATTCGGAGGCATTCTGGTGCAAAATATCTCAAATGCAGATAGCCGACGTTTTGAAAGCGTCGGTTATTTTTTTTGCATTATGTTTTACCAACGTAGCGTTTCATACACCAAGCGAGGCCGGACACCGATCCGGATAGATAAATAGTTTCGTGCACGATCAAACAAAACTTTATGGTCGTGACTCATGAGGATTAGAAAGATGGGGCAATTTTTCACTTTAGCGCCGGTGCCCGCCGGTTTCCGCTGTGGCCGCAGCGACTATGGAGCAGCCGAGGTTACCTCGACCCGTTATCCAGCTTACAACCCCCTTCTTTTAGAATTAAGTCGCTCGTTGCGAAGTTTCCCCGCAACCTTAAGTCTTGGCGTGTCCGCCATCCGCAAGGCTCAAGGTAAGGGGGGGCTGAACAATGTCCGATAACACCATCAACGCCGCTCCGGCTCAGCGCACTCAGCTGCGTAAAACCCTGACATTAGTTCCGGTAGTGATGATGGGCTTGGCTTACCTGCAGCCAATGACCATTTTCGATACCTTCGGCATCGTATCCGGTTTGACCGATGGTCACGTCGCGACCGCGTACGCCTTCGCTCTGCTGGCGATCCTGTTTACCGCCCTGAGCTATGGCAAGCTGGTGAAGAAATTCCCTTCCGCCGGTTCCGCCTACACCTACGCCCAGAAAGCCATCAGCCCGCACGTCGGCTTTATGGTGGGCTGGTCATCGCTGCTGGACTACCTGTTCATGCCGATGATCAACATTTTGCTGGCCAAGATTTACCTGGAAGCGATCTTCCCGGGCGTACCGTCCTGGATCTTCGTGGCGGTGCTGGTCGGCTTGATGACGATTTTCAACCTGCGCGGCATCAAGCTGGTGGCTAACCTGAACTCCATCATCGTGGTGGTGCAGGTGGCGATCATGATCGTGTTCCTCGGCCTGGTGATCAACGGCATTTACCACGGCGAAGGCGCTGGTACGCTGGTCAGCAGCCGCCCGTTCTGGTCCGATAACGCCCACGTGGTGCCGATGATTACCGGCGCGACCATCCTGTGCTTCTCGTTCCTGGGCTTCGACGGCATCAGCTCGCTGTCCGAAGAGACCAAAGACGCGGAAAAAGTGATCCCGAAAGCCATCTTCCTGACGGCGCTGATCGGCGGCATCATCTTTATCGTGGTGTCTTACTTCGTGCAGCTGTACTTCCCGGACATCTCGCGCTTCAAGGATCCGGACGCCTCACAGCCTGAAATCATGCTGTACGTGGCGGGCAAGTTCTTCCAGTCGGTGATCCTGGTGTTCTCCTGCGTGACGGTATTGGCGTCGGGCATGGCGGCGCACGCGGGCGTTTCGCGTCTGATGTACGTGATGGGCCGCGACGGCGTGTTCCCGACTCGCTTCTTCGGCTATGTGCATCCGAAGTGGCGTACCCCGGCGCTGAACGTGCTGCTGGTAGGCGCCATCGCGTTGTCCGCGGTGTCGTTTGACCTGGTGACCGCGACCGCGCTGATCAACTTCGGTGCGCTGGTGGCCTTCACCTTCGTTAACCTGTCGGTGATCTCGCAGTTCTATATTCGCGACAAGATGAACCGCACCGTGAAGGACACATTTAACTACCTGATCCTGCCGGTGATGGGCGCACTGACCGTCGGCGCGCTGTGGATCAACCTGGAAGCCAGCTCGATGACGCTGGGCCTGGTTTGGGCGGCCATCGGTTTGATCTACCTGGCCTTCGTCACCCGCAGCTTCCGTCTGCCGGTGCCGCAAGCGAGCGAAGACGCCGCCTAAGCGCGAGCCGTCTCCTCAGCCACAAAAAAGGCCGCTTTCGCGGCCTTTTCCTTTTCTGCTTGCTGCGGGGTTTATCCCACCAACTCTTTGCCGTAATCGAACAGCGCTTTCAACAGGGCGGTTTTCTCTTTGTCGCCTTCGTGCAGGTTATACAGCGATTCGAGCTGCAGCAGGTAACTCTGCACGCGCTCTGCGCTGAGCGCTTCCTGGCGGTGTTGCAGCCAGCGACGCTGCTCGGCGTCGTCCAGCGTATTCGGGTAGTTGCGCGCGCGGAAGCGGAACAGCAGCTCTTTCATGCGGCCGTCGCTGAAGGCCAGATCCAGCGCCGGCAGGTTCTGCGGTTTGGTCTGCTGGATAATCCTCATCGCCGCCTTGTCGGCGTCGCTGAAGAAACCGTCGTACAAGCGGGCGTCGACGTCGTCGGCGCCTTTGAACGGCTCGGCTTCGGCGAACAGCGCGACCACTTTCTCGCGCACTTCCGGATGCTGTTTCAGCAGCTGCAGATTTTGCAGACACGCCTGACGATCGATGCCCAGCCGCTCGGCATTCTCCGGCAGCAGGGTTTTGGCCGGCGCCAGCACCGGGCATTTGTTGATGTGCACCAGCTTGATCGGCACCGGTGCCTGATCCGGCGCCAGATCGTCACGGCGGGTATACAGCCGTTCACGCAGCTGCTCGGCGCTCAGCGTCAACAGCGGCGTCATGTCGCCGGCCAGATCGCACATGATCACCGCGTTCTTGTTGTCCGGGTGCCAGGCCAGCGGCGACACCCAGCTGGTATTGCCGCGCGCCGCGCCGAACATGCCGGAGACGTGCACCAACGGCGTCATGTCGGCGACGTCGATCAGGGCGTTCAGCTTGTGCTTGTTGCGGTGCTGCAGCAGGAAATCGAACAGCCGCGGCTGTGCCTGTTTGACCAGCTTGGCCATGGCGATGGTGGCGTAAACGTCCGACATCGCGTCGTGAGCCTGCGAGTGCTCGACGCCGTTGGCGCGCGTCAGATGTTCCAGGCGGAAGCTGGGGAAACCGTCTTCGTTTTCCGGCCAAACGATGCCGTCCGGGCGCAGAGCGTAGCAGGCGCGCATCACATCCAGCAGATCCCAGCGCGAGTTGCCGTTTTGCCAGCTGTAGGCGTAGGGATCGTAGAAGTTGCGATAGAAGATATTGCGGCTCACTTCGTCATCGAAGCGGATGTTGTTGTAACCGAGAATGCAGGTGCCGGCCACGCTGAAGGCCTGATGGATTTGGCGGGTGAACTCGGCCTCGTTAACCCCTTTGGCACGCGCCACCTGCGGCGTGATGCCGGTGATCATCACCGCCTCGGGTTCCGGCAGGTAGTCATCGGCCGGGGCGCAGTAGATGACCAGCGGCTCTTCGATAATGTTGAAATCCATATCGGTGCGCACGCCGGCGAACTGCGCCGGGCGGTCCAGCGACGGGCTCTTGCCGAAGGTCTCGTAATCGTGGATATAAAATGTGGCCGGTGCCTTGCTGCTCAAAATCGCGTCTCTTCAGTGGCGGATACAATATGCCTCTATTGTAACGGCGTAGGGAGCGATGCCAAGCGGCGGTTAGCGAAATGCGCGCAATTACGCACGGCGATAGAAATCCAGCCGCTGGTGAAAGTAGGGGAGCAGGTGGTCGGGGATCTGTCGTTCTGTTTCCGCCTGGGTCGAAGCGATGCCGTAGCGCTCGTTGTAGATCACGCTGATGGCCAGCAAATCGGCTTCTATTTTCTCGCGTTGCGCCTGCGGTAAGCTATCCAGCTTTCGAACCATCGTTATCTCCCTGTTAACCTTAGGGTATAATAGGATCGTTAGCGGGTCTTGTCCCTACCCATTCCGAGGGGAGGTGGACGCCTGCGCGCTTTGCTTCGAGCTGGGGGCCAGACTGTGGCGCGCGGCGAACTCGCTCTGCGCCTGGTGCGCATTGAGGCGATCTGCCCGGTTATACAGCGAACAGGCGCCGCTTATCACCGCCCCCCAAAACAGGGTGCACAGCAGTAAAACCCCCAACCAGATTTTTTGGTTATAGGTCATAGGTCCTCCACGGACGAGAAGAGAAATAACATTGACCGTTAAATTAAATCAGGCACTACATCAATGGTATTTAAACGGCAGAGATTAATCATCCAATCTACGCGCTTCTTTTGTTACTAAAGCCACGATGGATGTTTCAAAAGATTCCTTAAGATAATATTAAGAGAAGTGATTCTGGGCGCCGTAATTCTATTTAATATTTGTTTAAATATCCGCAGATACAATCTCCCACATTCAATACCAATGTGGGTGACAATGATGAAAACGCTACTGTTAACCGGCGCTACCGGCTTTCTCGGTGGTGCAGTTCTTGAAAAATTATTGATTGAAAATCAGTCCATTAATTATCTTTTACTGGTGCGCGCCGATGATGCGCAGCAAGGATTGGCCCGTATTCGCACGAATATGGAAAAGTTTAATATCGACGCGAATCTGCTGTCTAAAATTACGATAGAAAATATATTGTTGGGCGACCTTTCCGAGCCGGCCGAATTTTTAACTGACGCACGTATTAACAATGTCACGCACGTTATTAACTGTGCGGCCGTTGCTTCATTTGGTAATAACCCGCTCATTTGGAAGGTAAACGTAGAAGGCACCCTGGCCTTTGCCGAAAGAATGGCGCAGGTGCCGGGATTAAAACGCTTTCTGCATGTTGGTACCGCCATGTCCTGTTCCCCGGAACCGGGTTCGCTGGTGGCGGAGAGCGGCGAATTTGAGGAAGATGCCGAGCATCTGGTGGAATATACGCGTTCCAAATCCACCATCGAACAGCTGATGCGCCAACGCTGCCCGCAAATGCCGCTGACCATCGCTCGTCCGTCGATTGTCGTGGGCCACACCCGCCTGGGCTGCCAGCCTTCCAGCAGCATTTTCTGGGTGTTTGGCATGGCGCTGATGCTGCGCAAGTTTATGTGCTCGCTGCAGGACAATATCGACGTGATCCCGGTGGACTACTGTGCGGATGCGCTGGTGATGCTGATGAACAGCGAAACGCTGGAGAACGACGTTTATCACATCTCCGCCGGTGAAGAGCGCAGCGTCAGCTTTGCCGAAATCGACCGCGCCATGGCGGCAGCGCTGGAAAAAGCGCCGGTGGGCGATGAGTATGCGCAGGTGACGTATGACGCGTTGGTGAAAATGCGCCGTCAGCTGAAAGACATTTTCGGCCCGTGCAACGAGCGGCTGATGCTGAAGGCGATGCGCCTGTACGGCTCGTTCGCCATGCTCAACGTGCGTTTCAGCAACGAGAAGATCCTCAAGCTGGGCATGCCGAAACCGCCGCGCTTCACCGACTACATCGCCGGTTGCGTGCAGTCGACTCGCGGGTTGTCTATCCAGCAGCAGATGGTGGTGGACTTCAAATAACCGCCGGGCGCAGCGGGCGCCCGAGGTTGCTCTGCTACCAGGACGAAGAGGACCAGAAGACGCGGCCGAGCACCACCAGTTGCTCCTTGCGCTGCTGATAGCTGAGATGCTCGTCCTGGTACTCTTCACGGTTGAGGGAGCGGATGATGACGCCGCCGTCCGGTTGCTCGATCAGCACCTTCACCCGCAGCAAATTGCCGTGGCGGATGGCGTAGGTCTTGCCCTCGCGGATGCGCGTGTCGTCGGTGTTGATGCCGACCACGTCGCCATCCTGCAGACGCGGTTCCATGCTGGAGCCGGAGATGCGGATAATGCGCGCGGCGTTGACCGCCACCCCCATCTTGTGCAGATAGTAACGGCGGAAGATCAGCGAAAACTCCTCGCGATCGACGATTTCGTAGCAGCCGTCGCCGGCGGAAAAATCAATATCCAGCAGCGGGATCTCCACAAACTCTTCCTTGTCCTGTTCGGTATCTTCCCATACCACCGGTTTTAAACGGGCGGGCTGGAAGTCCGACTCCGCCGCCACGTTGTCAAACGGGCGCACCAGCTGCTTTTCATGAAACACGTCGAACCAGCCCTTGGGCAAATTCAGCTTGGCCTCGATCCGCCTGGCCAGATTGTCGCCAAGATTGCGGGAGGATTTCTCCCCGATGATTTGGCTCAGCGTTGGCGCGGAAGACTCAACCAGCGTGGCGAATTCATTCTGGTTGACGCCTTGCCGGGCGTAGCGGGCCATCAATTCGCGCAGATTGTTGCGCCTGATTTCTTTAGTTTCCATCGTGCAATGATCGCACTCTTTAGCAAAAAGGTAAATAACGATTTTGCTAAAAAACACTTGCGCATGATTTAGCAATTAGCTAAAACAAAAAGGGTGAGCCAAGGGTTCACCTGTGCGGGGCGGCCTGTCATGATGAGGGGCCGCTCAGTGAAATCAAACGAGAGAGGGACTTTACGATGTACAAGATTGATTACAATAGCTACCGATCGGTCGCCAGCTTCGGCCACCGCGTGCGTTTTCTGGTGCTGCACTACACGGCGCAAAACTTCGCCGACTCGGTGAAGTCGTTGACCGGAAAATCGGTCAGCGCGCACTATCTGGTGCCGGATCCGACTGAGGCCACCTATCAGGCCGCCGGCTTTAGCGGCGTGCGCATTTTCAACCTGGTGGACGAGAACGAGCGCGCCTGGCATGCCGGCACCAGCCAGTGGGGCACCCGCAGCAATATCAACGACACCTCGATCGGCATCGAGATCGTTAACCTGGCGAGCGGCGACGGTGGAAACATCACCTTCCCGCCGTTCAATCCGCAGCAGATCGAGGCGGTCACCCAGCTGGCGCAGAACATCCTGCAGCGTTATCCGGACATCTCGCCGGTGAACGTGGTGGCGCACTCCGATATCGCGCCGGGCCGCAAGAGCGATCCGGGCCCGCAGTTCCCGTGGCAGCAGCTGTATCAGGCCGGCGTCGGCGCCTGGTATGACGAAGCGACCAAGCAGCAGCGCCAGCAGGAATACTGCAGCCAGGGCCTGCCGGCGCAGGCCGATTTGCTGAAACTGTTCGCCCAATATGGCTACGACACCTCGGCGGCGAACACCGCAGAAGGCTATCGCCAGCTGGTGCGCGCGTTCCAGCTGCACTTCCGTCAGCAGAAGTATGACGGCGTGATGGATGTCGAAACCGCCGCCGTTCTGCGCGCGCTGGTCGACAAGTACGCCGCCTGAGCCTGACCGCGAATGGGGGACGCCTCATTCGCCTTTTCCTCGCCGGGCTTCCTCCGCTAAAATAGCGGCCTGGCTGGTCTTTATCGGAGGCATTGTGCGCCTCGATCGAAAAATCTCTTCCCTTGAACTGCTGACCTATCGCCACTACCGCATCGTACACGGCGTGCGCATCGGGCTGGCGTTTATTCTGACCTTTCTGCTGATCCGCCTGCTGGCGGTGCCCGAAGGCACCTGGCCGCTGATCACCCTGGTGGTGGTGATGGGGCCGATCTCGTTTTGGGGCAACGTGCTGCAGCGGGCGCTGCAACGCATTGCCGGCACGGTGTTCGGCGCCGCGTCCGGCCTGATCGCCCTGTATCTGGAACTCTATTCGCTGCCGCTGATGCTGGCTTGGTGCGGCGTGGTGATGTTCGTCTGCGGTTACCTGACGCTCGGCAAACGGCCGTATATGGCGCTGCTGGTGGGGATCACGCTGGCGGTGGTATGCGGCGCGGGCGCCGGTGACATGCACACCGCGCTGTGGCGCAGCGGCGACGTGATCTTCGGTTCGCTGCTGGCGCTGCTGTTCACCAGCATCTACCCACAGCGCGCCTACATTCTGTGGCGCATGCAAATGGCGGACTGCCTGCAAACCGCCGCCCGCCTCTACGGCGCGTATTTTTCGCCGAACGTCATTGAGCGGCCGCGGCTGGAGCCGCAGCTCAAGGATCTGTTGAATCAGGTGGTGAAGCTGCGCAGCCTGATCGTGCCCGCCAGCAAGGAAACCCGCATCCCCAAAGCGGTGTTCGAGGCGGTGCAAACCCTCAGCCGCAATTTGGTGTGTACACTGGAGCTGATGGCCGACGCCTACTGGGCCTCGCGCGAAACGCACTTCATCATGTTGAACGCGCGCACGCTGCGCAGTACCCAACTGCTGACGCTGAGCTCGCTGGAATCGCTGGCGGTGCTGATGCGCGAAGGGCCGCAGGCGCAGCGGCAGGCGGTGGCGGGGCAGCTGGCGGAGATCGCCGGCGAGCTGAAAACGCTGATGCAGGAGGTCAGCCTCGGCCAGCACGGCGAAGCGCCGATTTACGGCTACGTTTGGCTCAGCATGGAGCTGGCGCAGCAGTTGGAAGAGTTGGGGGATCTGCTCCAGGTTTGTACCGCCGCCGGGCGTGAATAGGGGGTCAGATCATGAAGGCGGCGCTTTGGGTTTTGGCCGCCGGGGCAAAGTGGGTAAGATAAGGCAATCACTGTTGTGCCGGACCGCCACAAACCTGTATCTTGGTGCCATGTGGCCGTAAGCAAATGAATCTGTGTATTACTAAAGCAAGGGTATAAAGATGGATAATGCAAATAAGCCGAGTTTCCAGGACGTGCTGGAGTTTGTGCGTATGTTCCGCCGCAAAAACAAACTGCAACGCGAGATCGTCGACAACGAAAAGAAAATTCGTGATAACCAGAAGCGCGTGCTGCTGCTCGACAACCTGAGCGAGTACATCAAGCCCGGCATGAGCATTGAAGACATTCAGGGCATCATCGCCAACATGCGCAGCGACTACGAAGATCGCGTTGATGACTACATCATCAAAAATGCCGATCTGTCCAAAGAGCGCCGCGAGCTGTCCAAAAAGCTGAAAGCGATGGGCGAAGTGAAGTAACCCGCTTTATCGGGCCGGGTGCGATGCCTGGCCCGCATTCCTGCCAATCATCTTCTTCCCGCCGTTTCGAGCATCTCCCGATCCTCATCGATCCTTTAAATGGGATCGCGATCCGCATTTGTAGCATTTTTAGCCGCAATGTTAACGAACTGTGATTTTGCTCAAACAATTATTTTTGCAGCTTTGGTTATATGTCGATCAATGTTCACGTTGTCATTTTGAGTTTCTGGGATGTGTGATGATTAATTCATTGAAATTTATCATGTTGTTTCGTTACTTGTTTTTTGTTGGATAAAAATGACAACGTCAACATTAAGAAAATTCAAGCGTTTAACGAGTGTATTGGAGGAAGAGATGAGCCAGTTGCCGGAAAAAATGCGCGCGGTCGTTTGCCACGGCCCGCAGGATTATCGTTTCGAACAGGTGCCTACGCCGCTGCCGAAGGCGCGCGAGCTGGTGATCAAGGTGGAAGGCTGCGGCATCTGCGCCGGCGACTGCAAATGCAAGAACGGCGCGCAGATGTTTTGGGGGGAGAACCCGTGGGTCAAACCGCCGGTGGTGCCGGGGCATGAGTTCTACGGCCGCATCGCCGCGCTGGGCGAGGGCGCGGAAGGCAAATACCGGATCGGCGAGCGGGTGATCGCCGAGCAGATCGTGCCTTGCTGGGAGTGCCGCTACTGCAAATCCGGCAGCTATTGGATGTGTGAGACGCATAACATTTACGGCTTCCAAAAAGACGTGGCGGAGGGCGGCATGGCGGAGTACATGCGTTTTTCCGAGAACGCCATCGTGCACAAGATCCCGGAAAGCCTGAGCCATGAAGACGCGGTACTGATTGAGCCGATGGCCTGCGCCATTCACACCGTGGCGCGCGGCGACATCCAGCTGGACGACGTGGTGGTGCTGGCCGGCGCCGGGCCGCTGGGGCTGTGCATGGTGCAGGTGGCGCGCCTGAAAACGCCGAAGAAACTGATCGTGATCGACGCCATCGACGAGCGGCTGGCGCTGGCGAAGGAGTTCGGCGCCGACGTGGTGATCAACCCGCTGAAGGAGGACGCCGACCAGATCGTCAAATCGCTGACCGGCGGCTACGGCTGCGACGTGTACATCGAGGCCACCGGCGCGCCGATCGGCGTCACCCAGGGGTTGCAGATGATCCGCAAGCTGGGCCGCTTCGTGGAGTTCAGCGTGTTCGGTAAGGAAACCACCGTCGATTGGTCCATCATCGGCGATCGCAAAGAGCTGGACATTCGCGGCGCGCACCTGGCGCCCTACAGCTACGAAATCGCCATCGATCTGTTCGAGCGCGGGCTGGTGACTTCCAACGGCGTGGTCACCCACAGCTATTCATTGAACGACTGGGACGAAGCCTTCGCCCTGGCGGACTCGACCGACTCCATCAAGGTGATCCTGGTTCCCTGACCCTCCCGCCGTACCGCTGTTGCAGTCACGATCGCCGGCCCATCCGCAATGGGGGGCCGGCCGGTCGGCCAAACGTAAAGACATGCTGTTGCTCTGATAACCACAACAAGAAGCTTCCCTACAGGAGAATTGGCTATGTTTTCATTATTCAAAAAGACCCTGCCTTTTATCGTCGCCGGTGGAATGTTGGCGGCCAGCCATGGGGCGCTGGCCAAGCAAATCACTATCGGTATGTCGTTCCAGGAAATGAACAACGACTACTTCGTCACCATGAAGCAGGCGCTGGATCAGGCGGCGGCGGATATCGGCGCCAAGGTGTACGTGGCCGATGCGCGCCATGACGTCGCCAAACAGATCGGCGACGTGGAAGACATGCTGCAGAAGAAGGTGGATATCCTGCTGATCAACCCGACCGATTCGGTGGGGGTGCAGTCGGCGGTGATCTCCGCCCATAAGGCCGGCGCGGTGGTGGTAGCAATCGACGCGCAGGCGGAAGGGCCGCTGGATTCGTTCGTCGGCTCGGAAAACTACGACGCCGGCTTCCAGGCGGGCGAGTACCTGGCGAAAGCGCTGGGCGGCAAAGGCAAGGTGGCGATCCTCGACGGCATCCCGGTGGTGCCGATCCTGGAGCGCGTGCGCGGCTTTGAAGCGGCGATGAAAAAATACCCCGACATCAAGATCGTCACCAAGCAAA
Source organism: Serratia sp. OLAL2 (assembly GCF_002752475.1). Classification (NCBI taxonomy): domain Bacteria; kingdom Pseudomonadati; phylum Pseudomonadota; class Gammaproteobacteria; order Enterobacterales; family Yersiniaceae; genus Serratia; species Serratia sp. OLAL2. The sequence goes on from NZ_MSTL01000007.1 coordinate 119,804, forward strand.
ACGGCAAGCAGGAGCGTGACACCGCGCTGACCGTGACCGAAAACATGCTGCAGTCGGCGCCGGATCTGGCGGGCATTTTCAGCGTCAACGACGTCGGCGCGCTCGGCGCCCTGGCGGCGATCGAAAGCAACGGCGCCAAGGTCAAGCTGGTGAGCGTCGACGGCCAGCCGGAAGCCATCAAAGAGATCCTCAAGCCGAACTCGCCGTTCATCGCCACTTCGGCGCAGTTCCCGCGCGACCAGCTGCGCATTGCGCTCGGCATTGCGCTGGCCCGCTACTGGGGCGCCACGGTGCCGAAAACCGTGCCGGTCAAAGTGAAGCTGATCGACCGCAGCAATGCGGCCGGCTTTAGCTGGTAACAGCGGCCGGGTTCGCCCCGCTGCGGCGGGGCGTTCGGCGCGGAGGGCAATGCGGTGACACCTTTACTGGAACTGAAGCGAATAAAAAAGAGCTTTCCCGGCGTGAAGGCGCTGGACGGCATCGATTTGGCCATTCAACGCGGCGAGGTGCACGCCCTGCTGGGCGAAAACGGCGCCGGCAAATCGACGCTGGTGAAAATCATGTGCGGTATCTATCAGCCGGACGAGGGCGATATTTTTATCGACGGCGAGCAGCGCCGCTTTAACAACTATCGCCAGGCGATCGAGGCCGGGGTCGGCATTATTTTTCAGGAATTCTCGTTGATTCCCTACATGAGCGCCATCGACAACATCTTCCTCAACCGGGAGATCAGGAACCGCTGGGGCCTGCTGGATCGGCGTGCGATGCGGCGCAAGGCCGAGGCCATTTTCAAGCGGCTGACGGTGGCTATCGATCTCGATTGCCCGGTGGAGCAGCTGAGCGTAGCGCAGCAGCAGTTCGTTGAAATTGCCAAGGCGCTGTCGCTGGAGGCGCGGGTGCTGGTGCTGGACGAACCGACCGCCACGCTGACGCCGGGCGAGGCCGAGCACCTGTTCAGCGTGATGAACGATCTGCGGCTGCTGGGTGTCGGCATGGTGTTTATCTCGCACCACCTGGACGAGATCTTCACCATCTGCGATCGCATCACCGTGCTGCGCGACGGCGCCTACATCGAAACGCTGGCCACCGGCGACACCAACGTGGAAGAGCTGGTGCGGCTGATGGTCGGGCGCAAAATCGAAAACGCTTTCCCGGTGAAACAGCACCCGGTCGATACCGCGACGGTGCTGCTGGAGGCGGAGATCCAGCGCGAGAAGCACGGCGCGACCGACCGTTTCCGGCTGCACAAGGGCGAGATCCTTGGCTTCGCCGGGCTGGTGGGCTCCGGGCGCACCGAGACCGTCTCGGCGCTGATCGGTGCCAGCCGCTGCCACCGCAAACGCGTCAGCCTCGGCGGCCAACCGGCGGCGCTGCGCTCTCCGGCGCAGGCGCTGGCGCAGGGCATCGGCCTGCTGCCGGAGAGCCGCAAAACCGAGGGCCTGGTGCTGCCGTTCTCGGTGGCGCAGAACATCACCCTCAATCGGCACCACCGGCGCGGCAAGATCTTCGTCAGCGCCCGCAAGGATCGCGACGTGGTGCAGCGGCTGATCCGCGCCGTGGGCGTGAAAACCCCGGACGCCGAGACCGCCGTCAGCACCCTGAGCGGCGGCAACCAGCAGAAGGTGGTGATCGCCCGCTGGCTCAACAACGACTGCAACATCTTGATCTTTGACGAACCGACGCGCGGCATTGACGTGGGCGCCAAGGCCGAGATCTACCAGCTGATGCAGCAACTGACCCAGCAGGGCATCTCCATCATCATGATTTCCTCCGAACTGCCGGAGATCATCGGCGTGTGCGACCGCGTGCTGGTGTTTCGCGGCGGCCACATCGTTGCCGAGCTGACCGGCGACGACATCGAATCCAACCACATCATGCTTCACGCGACCGGGAGTGCCCTATGATCGGAATTGAACAACCCGCCGTGGCGCGCCGCGCCGCCGGCCCCGGCCTCGGCAAGCGCTGGGAAAAACTGCTGCATCACCCGGCGGTCTTGCCGTTTATCGGCTTCGCTGTCTTGTTCGTATTGATGAGCCTGCTGAACGACAGCTTCCTCAGCGTCAACAACCTGACCAACGTGGCGCGCCAGGTGTCTATCAACGCCATCATCGCGGTGGGCATGACCTGCGCCATCCTGACCGGCGGTATCGATCTCTCGGTGGGGCCGGTGATGGCGCTGGCCGGCTCGGTCGCCGCCGGGCTGATGCTGGCGGCGGTGCCCATTCCGCTGGCGATGGTGGCGGCGCTGGCGGTCGGCGCGCTGTTCGGCCTGGCCAACGGCGCCTGCATCGCCTACCTGCGCATGCCGCCGATCATCGTCACCCTGGCGTCGATGGGCATCGCCCGCGGCCTGGCGCTGCTCTATACCGGCGGCTACCCAATCTCCGGCCTGCCCGACGTCTTCTCGTTCTTCGGCCGCGGCACGGTGCTGGGCATTCAGGTGCCGATCCTGATCATGCTCGGCGTGTACGTGCTGGCCTGGCTGATGCTCAACCAGCTGCCGTTCGGCCGCTACGTCTACGCGATGGGTGGCAACGAAGAGGCGGCGCGCCTGAGCGGCATCCGCGTGCCGCGCTACAAGATGCTGGTGTACGTGATCAGCGGCCTGACCGCCGCGCTGGCCGGGCTGGTGCTGACCTCGCGCCTGATGAGCGGGCAGCCCAACGCCGGCGAAGGCTTCGAGCTGGACGCTATCGCCGCCGTAGTGCTGGGCGGGGCGGCGATCTCCGGCGGGCGCGGCGCCATCGTCGGCACGCTGGTGGGGGCGATGATGCTCGGGGTGCTCAACAACGGCCTCAATCTGATGAACGTGTCGCCGTATATCCAGAACGTGGTGAAGGGCGGCATCATCCTGGCCGCCATCTACCTCAGCTCTGTGCGGCGCAAATAGGAGGCGCGATGTCAGTCTTTCTTGGCATAGACGTCGGCGGCACGGTGATCAAGGCTGGGCTGTATCGGGCAAGCGGCGAAGAGCTGGCGATCGCCGAGCGCGACGGCGCGGTGATTGCCGCCCAGCCGGGCTTCAGCGAACGCAATATGGACGCGCTGTGGGATGACGTTTGCGCGGCGATCCGCCAGACGCTGCACGCGGCGGGGCTGGCGGCCGGGCAGGTGCGCGGCGTCAGTTTCTCGGCGCACGGCAAAGGGCTGTACGCCATCGACCGCCACGGCAAACCGGTCGGCAACGGCATCCTCTCTTCGGACAACCGCGCGGCGGCCACGGCGGCTGAGCTGCGCCGCACCGGCGTGGACGCGCAGACCTACCCGCGCAGCCTGCAGCCGCTGTGGCCCAGCCACCCGGCGCTGCTGCTGCGCTGGCTGAAGCAGCAGCAACCGGCGCAGTACGCCGCTGTCGATCGCATCCTGATGGCGCACGACTACCTGCGCTTTCGCCTCACCGGCGAGGCGGCGGCCGAGGTGACCAACATCTCCGGCAGCAACCTGTTTAACCAGCACAGCGGCGCTTACGATCCGGCGCTGATGGCGGCCTTCGGCATCGAAGAGGCGCAGGAGAAGACCGCGCCAACGATCGGCTCGGCGCAGCTGGCCGGGCGGGTGACGGCCTCTGCGGCGGCGCAGTGCGGCCTGCGAACGGGCACTGCGGTGTACGGCGGCCTGTTCGACGTGGTGGGCGCGGCGCTCAGCTCCGGCGTGGCCGACGATCGCACGCTCAGCGCGGTGGCGGGCACCTGGTCGATCGCCACCTGCGTGACCGAGCGCATCATTCCCGCCGATTACCCCTATGCCTGGGGGCGCTACTGCATCGACGGCCGCTATTTCGTGCACGAAGGCAGCCCGACCTCGGCCGGCAACCTGGCCTGGTTCCTGCGCCAGTTCTGCGCCGACGACCGGCAGCGCTACGCCCAGTTCAACGCCTGGGTGGCCGAGCGCCGCGAGCAGCCGAGCGGGCTGCTGTTCCTGCCTTATCTGTATGGCTCCAACCTCGGCGGCAACACGCCGGGCGGGCTGATCGGCCTGAGCGCCCACCACGAGATGGCGGACGTGGTGCAGGCGATCTACCAGGGCATCGTGTTCTCGCACCTGATCCATCAGGAGCGCATGGTGCAGCTGAACCCGCGCATCGAACGGGTGCGCATGACCGGCGGGCCGACGCAGTCCGAGGTCTGGATGCAGATGTACGCCGACGCCGGCAACCTGCCGCTCGAGGTGGTGGAAACGCGCCAGAGCGGCTGCCGCGCCGCCGCTCTGTGCGCCGCCGTCGGCGCCGGGGAGTACGCCGGGTTCGCCGAAGCGATCGCCGCCGCGCCGCCCAAGCTGCGCTGTTATTATCCCGCGACCGCCGCCCACCGGCGCCTGCGCGCCCAGCAGGCGCGCTATCTGGCGGTCGCTCAGGCTTTGAGTGAGGTGACTGATGCAAACGACTAACGCCGCCTGTCTGGGGCTGTATGAAAAGGCGCTGCCCGCCGATCTGAGCTGGCCGCAGCGGCTGGCCACCGCCGCCGAGCTGGGCTTTGAGTTCGTAGAGATGTCGATCGACGAACAGCCGGCGCGCCAGCAGCGGCTGGATTGGGATCGCCGCCAGCGGCTGGCGTTTATCCAGGCGCGACTCGACAGCGGGGTGACGGTGCCGAGCCTGTGCCTGTCGGCGCACCGGCGCGACCCGTTCGGCAGCGCCGACGCCGCCACCCGCGAGCGGGCGCGGGTGCTGATGAGCAAAGCGCTGGAACTGGCGACGGATCTCGGCATCCGCAACATCCAACTGGCGGGTTACGACATCTATTACGAACCGGCCGATCGCCACAGCCGCGAACGCTTTATCGAGGGCATGCAGTGGGCGGCGGCGCAGGCCGCCAGAGCGCAGGTGATGCTGTCGGTGGAGGTGATGGACACGCCGTTCATCAACAGCATCAGCAAATGGCGCGACATCGCCCGCCACGTCAACAGCCCGTGGTTCACGGTGTATCCCGATCTCGGCAACCTCAGCGCCTGGGGCAACGACGTCGCCGCCGAGCTGGCGCTGGGCATCGGCAGCATCACTGCCGTGCACCTCAAAGACACCGTCGCGGTGGGGCCGGGCAGCGCCGGGCAGTTCCGCGACGTGCCGTTCGGCGAAGGCTGCGTGGATTTCGCCCACGCCTTTTCCGTGCTCAACGCGCTCGGCTATCGCGGCCCCTACCTGCTGGAGATGTGGGCGCGCGAAGACGGGCAGGACAAGCAACGTATCGCCCAGGCCAAGGCCTGGATCGAACAACAGATGAATGAGGGAGGCATCGCATGCTGAACGAACTCAAGCGGCAGGTGCTGGCCGCCAACCTTAGCCTGCCGGCATACGGGCTGGTGACCTTTACCTGGGGAAACGTCTCGGCGATCGACCGCCAGAGCGGGCTGGTGGTGATCAAGCCTTCGGGCATCGCCTACGAGGCGATGACGCTGGAGGATCTGGTGGTGGTGGATCTGGAGGGCAAGGTGCGCGAAGGGCACCGCAAACCTTCATCCGACACCGCCACCCACCTGGCGCTGTACCGCGCCTTCGCCGATATCGGCGGCGTGGTGCACACCCACAGCCGCAATGCCACCATCTGGGCGCAGGCCGGGCAGCCGATCCCGGCGCTGGGCACCACCCACGCCGACTACTTTTACGGCGACATTCCCTGCACCCGGCCGATGAGCGAGGCGGAAATCGCCGGCGATTACGAGGGGGAAACCGGTAAGGTGATCATCGAGACCTTCAATCAGGCTGGGCGCGATCCGCAGCAGGTGCCGGGAGTATTGGTCTATTCCCACGGCCCGTTCGCCTGGGGCAAGGACGCGGCGGATGCGGTGCACAACGCGGTGGTGCTGGAAGAGGTGGCGATCATGGCGATGGCGACGCGCCAGCTGGCGCCGGCCATCGCCCCGATGCAGCCGGAGCTATTGGACAAACATTTCCTGCGCAAGCACGGCAAACACGCTTACTACGGGCAATAGCGCCCGTCAGCGATTCAACAGCGAGCCGGTGAAGAACTCTCTGCGCACCGGCAGCTCGCCGCGCGGGCTGTGAATGGCGCTGAACAGCAGCTCCGCGGCGATCTCCCCCAGTTTTTGCGTATCGTGATACACCCCCGGAATGTGCAGGCCGTAAGCGCCGGCGCGCGGCGGTTCGTCTATCGAGAAGAACTTCACCTGCTGATAAAGCCCCATCTCGTGGCAAATGGCGATGGCGCCCAGCGTGATGATGCCGTTCAGGCCGATGATGTAATCCGGGCGGTTCTCCGGCTGCGCCAGATAGGCGCGCACTTCGCTTTCCTGCGAGGTGAAATCGTAGTCGCCGTTGATGATGTGAATCTCACGCCCGCTGCCCTGCAGCGCCGCGACGATGCCGGCGGTGCGCGTTAGCGTAATTTCGGAATCCGCCGGGCCGCCGATAATCAAAAGCTTCTGCTCCGGCTGTTCCGCCAGATAGCGCCCGGCCAGCACGCCGATCTCGCGGTTGTCGAGGAACACGCCGCTCAGCTGCTGATCGTAGAGATCGCGGTCGATCAGGATCAGCGGCACGCCGTACACCTCGGCCAGCTCGAGATAGGCGGGGCGGTAGCGCTTGTCGTCGCGCACCGCCGACAGCAGGATGCCGCGCGCCTTGTAGCCGAACAGCGCCTGAATGGCGCGCATTTCCGCCTCTTCGCTGCCGTCGGTGTCGAACAGCATGATCTGGTAGCCCTGCTGGCGCGCAATGCGCGACACGGTCTTGATCAGGCCGGAATAGAACGGGTTGTACATGCTGCTGGTGACGATGCCGATAATCTGGCTGCTGCTGCTTTTCAGCCCCTGCGCGAACGCATTGGGCACATAGTTCAGCTCTTTGGCGATGGCGTGAATGCGCTCGCGGGTTTCCGGCTTGACCAGCTCGGGCTTATTGAAGGCGCGGGAAACGGTGATATTGGTCACCCTGGCGCGGCGGGCGATATCCACGATAGTGGCATTGGGATTGGCTTTCGACACCGTCTTTCCTTGCGTTATGCCTCAACAGAGCCCTTATTGTAGGGAAAGGGCGGGGGCGGTGCTAGGGT